>JBBRQH010000023.1:0-71355 GCA_038226705.1 Chthoniobacterales bacterium
AAAAGGGGCAAAGGGCTGAGGACAGATCGGTCGCATAGGTCCTATTCGTCCTCTAGGTCCCATTTCTCCCATTTGCTGGCGCTCTGGCGCGCTGGCGCGCTGGCGCTCTGGCGCACTGGCGCTCTGGCGCACTGGCGCTCTGGCGCACTGGCGCACTGGCGCACTGGCGCACTGGCGCACTGATTTGGCGCTCCGGTTCTTCGCCTCACGCCATCAGGCGCGGGAATGTCTCCGACCACACGCGCTGCAGTTCCTTGACGTCCCAGGCATAGCGGGCGGTATCGGTGTGAATCACGAGTTCCTCGCCGCCTACCGTCCCGAGCCGGCGGGCCTGCAGACCGCGCCACTGCGCCAGGGCCAGCGCGGCAGCCGAGTTGGCGGCGCTGGAGGTGAGAACCACGCGCGAACCGGCTTCGCCGAAGAGCAGGTCGTCGTCGCGACGTTCCTGATTCCGCGTGCCGATCGCGACCGACGCGCCGACGCGCACCTCGCCGGTGAAGCAGCATTCCGCGAGGGTAACGGCGAGTCCGCCTTCGCTGCAATCATGGGCACTTTTTGCGAGCCCCATCTTGATGAGGGCGAGAACGGCCTGCTGGAGCGCGAGTTCCGCTTTCAAATCGAAGCGTGGCAGAGGGCCTTCCTTCTTCCCGTGCAACTGGAGCAGATACTGGCTGCCGCCCAGTCCGCCGCTGATGGAACCGAGCAGGAGAATGGCGTCGCCCGGATCGCGAAACTGGGCCCGCGTGATGTGTCGTTCCTGTTCGATGATGCCGACCATTCCGACGGTGGGGGTGGGATCGATCGCGCCCGCCGGGCTCTCGTTGTAAAGACTGACATTCCCGCCCGTGACGGGAGTGCCAAAGGCGCGGCAGGCCTCGGCGAGACCCTCGACACACTCGCGGAGCTGCCAGAAATTCTCCGGCTTGTTCGGATTGCCGAAGTTCAAGTTATCGGTCACCGCGATGGGGCGCGCGCCGCTGCAAACCAGATTCCGCGCGGCCTCCGCCACCGCCATCATGCCGCCCTGGCGGGGCTGCAGCGCGCAATACGTGGCGTTGCAGTCGCTGGTCGCAGCCAGAAATTTATTTGCCTCGCGCACATGGAAGACCGCGGCATCGGAGCCCGGCGGGACCACGCAGCCGGCGCGCACCATGTGATCGTATTGGCGCCAGACCCAGCGGCGTGAAGCGAGATTCGGGTGGGCGAGCAGGCGCGGCAGTGCTTCCTGCGGATCGATCATGGGCACGGTGGCAAGATCGAGGCGAGGAGGGGACGCGGGTTCTTTGGCCGCAGGCCGGTAGAGCGGCGCTTCCTCCGCGAGTTTTCGGGCGGGAATCTCCGCCACGACGCCGAGTTCACCGTGCCGCACGCGCATGAAGCCGTCCGACGTCACCACGCCGATTTCGGCATAGGGCAGCTCCCATTTCTCGAAGACCCGGCGTACGTCGTCCTCGCGGCCCTTATGGGCGATGATAAGCATGCGCTCCTGGCTTTCGCTGAGAAGAATCTCATAGGCGTTCATCCCCAACTCGCGCTGGGGGACTTTGGCGAGGTCGATCTCGACCCCGGTGCCGCCGCGGCTGGCGGTTTCGCAGGTCGAGCAGGTGAGTCCGGCTGCACCCATGTCCTGGATGCCGGCGACGGCACCGTCGATGGCGAGCAATTCCAGGCAGGCTTCGAGCAGGAGCTTTTCCTTGAAAGGGTCGCCCACCTGCACCGCTGGCCGATCCTCCTTCGATTCCTCGGTCAGCTCGCGCGACGCGAAGGCCGCGCCGGCGAGGCCGTCGCGGCCGGTTTCGGCGCCGACGTAGAAAACCGGATTTCCGACCCCGGTCGCCGCGCCGCGCGCAATCTGCTCGTGGCGCAGAACCCCGGCGCAAAACACGTTTACGAGCGGATTGCCCGAGTATGACGGATCGAAATAAATCTCGCCGCCGATGGTGGGCAGGCCGATGCAATTTCCGTAGTGCGCGATCCCGCTGACGACGCCGGAGAACAAATGGCGGTTGAGCGCGAGCTGGGAGGCGGTCGGGGCTAGGACGGACGACCCGCCGGCCGGGTGCGCTGGGCTGCTGGAGCCGTTTTGCGCCGCCTCGATCGGGCCGAAGCGCAGTGAGTTGAGGAGGAAGACCGGCCGCGCGCCCATGGTGAAGATATCGCGAATGATCCCGCCAACGCCGGTGGCCGCGCCTTGGAACGGCTCCACCGCGCTCGGATGATTGTGGCTCTCCATTTTGAAAGCCACGCCCCAGCCGTCGCCGATATCGATGACGCCGGCGTTTTCCTCACCGGCCTTGACCAGCACTTCGGGGCCGGTCGTGGGAAACTTTTTCAACTCGAGCTTCGAGTTTTTGTAGGAGCAATGCTCGCTCCACATGACGGAAAAAATGCCGAGTTCGGTGAGATTCGGAGCCCGCCCGAGGATCTCCTGGATCCGCTGGTATTCGTCGGGCGTGATGCCGTGCTTCGCGATCACTTCCGGCGTGATCGCAGGGGAGGGAACCTGGGCGGGAGAGAGCGGAAGCTGGAGTTGCATGAGGCGGAGCGTCGATTGTAGCGCGCCGGTCGGCTCTGCGCGAGTTGGACGGGATGGAGGGAAGACGGAGGACTGCTCCGACCGATCCGATCCGATCCGACCGAACGCCCGCGCTATGCCTTGGCCCGCAACCGCGCCAGCAAACCGCCGATGCGCTTGGTGGCGCCGGTCTCGCGCACGGCGCGGGTGAGTGCCTTCCGCTGCGCCACGATCACGACGAGGCGTTTGCCGCGCGTTACGGCGGTGTAGAGGAGGTTGCGCTGGAGCAACAGATATTGATCGGCGGAAAGCGGCACCACCACGGCGGGAAACTCGGAGCCTTGCGATTTGTGCACCGTGATTGCGTAGGCGGGGGCGAGTTCGTCCAACTCCCCGAAATCGTAGACCACTGGCTGCGTCCGGTTTTCGAAGGCGACGTGCACCTCGCGCTCGGCGGCCGCGATGCTGACGATCCGGCCGATGTCGCCGTTGAACACTTCCTTATCGTAGTCGTTTTGCGTTTGAATGACGCGATCCCCGGTGCGGAAGGTCCAGCCGAAGCGCTCGACTTCCTCCCGCTCGCTGTCTTCGTGGGCGGGATTGAGCGCGGCTTGGAGCAAGCGATTTAGCTCCCGGGTTCCGCAGGCGCCGCGATTCGTGGGCGTGAGCACCTGCGCCTCCAGGCCAAAGCGCTGGGGGATGCGGCGGGCGATGAGTTCCTCCACCGTTGCCGCCACTTCCGCGGCCTCGGCGCGTTCGATGACGAAGAAATCTGCGTCCGGTTGATCGCGTCCCGCCCCCTGCGGAAATTCCCCGGCATTGATGCGGTGCGCGTTGGTCACGATCCGGCTTTCCGCGGCCTGCCGGAAAATCTCCGTCAGGCGCGCCACGGGAGAGCAGCCGCTTTCGAGCAGGTGCCGAAGCACCAGGCCTGGGCCGACGGAAGGCAGTTGATCCACGTCTCCCACCAGCAGCAGCGAAGCGTCGCGCGGCAGGGCTCGGAGCAGCGCATGCGCGAGTGGGAGATCGAGCATCGAACTCTCATCGACCACGAACAGGTCGCCCTCGAGGGGACGCGTCTCGCTGCGCTGGAACCCGCCCATCCGCGCCTCCAGGAGCCGGTGAATCGTCAGGGCGGGGCGGCCGGTGGCTTGCGCCAGGCGCTGCGCGGCCCGACCCGTGGGGGCACAGAGGACGACGCGGGCTTTCGTCGCGGCGATGAGCCCGAGATAAGTGGCGAGCAGGGTGGTTTTGCCGACGCCGGGGCCGCCCGTGAGTATGCCGATGCGAGCGCCCAGCAGCGTGCCGAGCGCGCGTTCCTGGCTGGGTGAGAGGGTGCGTTCGCCCGTCGAGGTGGCGGCGTTTGCGTCGAGCCGCGGCCAGCGGGCCGGCGCCGCCGCCAGCGCGTGGACCCGCTGCGCGATCCCACATTCAGCGGCGTGCAAATGCGGCAGAAAGACGAGTGCTTCGCCCTCCAGGGTCTCGGCGACCAGATCCCGGGCGGCAATCTTCGCCTCGAGAACGACCGAAACATTCGCCTCGCCGGCGGCGAGGAGGGTCGCCGTGCGCTGCACAAGGTCCGCCCGCGGCAGCGCGGAGTGGCCTTCGCCCCCGGCGGCCTCGTGCAACACGTGGCGGAGGCCGGCGGCGATGCGGACGGGCGCATCGGCGGCGATGCCCAGTTTTGCCGCGATCTCGTCAGCCGTGCGAAAGCCGATGCCGTGAACGTCGCGGGCGAGCTGGTAGGGATCGTGGCGCACCGTCTCGATCGACTTCTCGCCGTAGGTCTTGTAAATGCGCTGGGCCCGGGCAGTGCTGGCCCCGTGGGCGTAGAGGAAGAGCATGATCTCGCGCACCTGGCGCTGCTCGACCCACGCTTCCTTGATGCGCCGCCGGCGTTCCTTGCCGACGCCGGGGATTTCCTCGAGCCGGGCGGATTCATGCTCGATGATATCGAGAATTTTCTCGCCAAAACGTGTGACCAGTTTTTTCGCGAAGACCGGGCCGATGCCCTTGATGAGTCCGCCGCCCAGAAAGCGGACGAGTCCCTCGCGGGAATGCGGCGGGACACTGCGCGCCTCGGCGGCGCGGAATTGCAGCCCATGTTCGCGATCGTTCTGCCACTCTCCCTTTGCTTCGAGCCATTCGCCCGGTTGCACGCTGGGCAGGGCGCAGAGCACGGTGGCCATGTCACGCCTTCCCGCCACGACGACACGGAGGATGGCAAAGCCGTTCTCCTCGTTGAAAAAAGTCACCCGCTCGATTTGGCCTTTTATCGACTCGGGCGCGGGCATGCAGGGATGAGTATCGCAGGGGAGTGGGACTGTCGCGTCGGGAACGGGCGGGGCAGGTGATTCCGTTTGGCGGGGGTGTCTGCCGCAACCGTACGCCAGTCCGAAGGACGGCCTGCGCGCTTGGAGCTTTCCCCCGCCCGGGGAATTATGTTGAAATATCCGGTCGGATTCCGCGTTCTTATGCCGTGTAGTCTTTCCGCAACCGTATTTCATGTCGCCCGATTCTTTTGCCGAGGCAGAGCAGTTCTTTCGGGAGTTGTACGAATGGCTGTTGGACGGACTTCTGCCCATTCCGCCCGAGCTGAACGCAGCGGAGAGATTCAAGGTCCTTTGGTGGGATCACCTCGAGTTTCGGGAATCGGTCGATGAATTCGTGCGTGCCTGCCTGAATCCGCAGGACGATGCGAATGTCACGCTGCGCACCAAGGCCCAGCGGCAGCTCTTCGTGCGGCTGGGCGGGGCCATCTCACTGCTGCACGATCACAAGAGCAGCCGCTCCACCTTGATTCGGCTTGCGCTTTCGGGCGACAATCAACCGCAGGCCGTGATCGATCTGCTGCTCTTGCGCCTCTGGGAGACGGATGCCTGGCCGCGCGTCTGTTTTGCCAAGCACGCGCAGCATGGGCTGGAAACCCCGATCGATTGGAAAGTGGCCCAGCCACCGACGGAAAATTTCCTGCTGCCGCGGCTGACCCTGTCAGCCTTCCGTCCAGCGCGTGTCTCCGGCGGAGAAGGACCCGGGCGGTGAACCGGATCCCGCCAAGATGCAGCCTTGAGCGCGCCGCTTAGATCGTGCGCCCGACGGCGGTAAGGAAAGGCGTCAGCGATTTCACGAGGGCGTCGAACCCTTTGAGGTCGACCTGCTGCTGGCCATCGCTGAGAGCCTCGGCGGGGTGGGGGTGTACTTCAATGATGAGGCCATCCGCCCCCATGGCAAGAGCGCCGGCACAGAGGGCCGGCACGAGATCGGCTCGGCCCGCGCCCTGGCTGGGATCGACAATGATCGGCAGGTGGGTTTCCCGCTTGGCGATGGCGACGGCGGCGAGATCGAGGGTGTTGCGGGTGTACGTCTCGAAAGTGCGAATACCGCGCTCGCAAAGCATCACATTCACATTGCCCTCGCTGAGGATGTACTCGGCCGCGAGGAACCATTCCTCGATCCGTTCGCTCATGCCGCGTTTGAGCAGGATGGGTTTGCCGGTGCGGGCGGCGGCGATCAGGAGCTGGAAGTTTTGGGCATTGCGCGCGCCGATCTGGAGGATGTCCGAGACGGCCGCGACAGCGTCCACGTCGTTCTCGCTCAAGACCTCGGTGATGATGCGCAGACCGGTTTCCGCCCGCGCCTTGGCCAGCAATTTCAAGCCATCGCGGCCGAGTCCCTGGAACTCGTAGGGCGAGGTGCGGGGCTTGAAAGCGCCCCCGCGCAGGATCGTGGCCCCGGCGGCCTTGACCGCGTGCGCGGTGCGCAGGAGTTGCTCCTCGCTTTCCACCGAGCAGGGTCCAGCCATGAGCGCGACCCGCGATCCGCCCACGGGGACGCCGGCCACATCGATCACGGTGGTCTGGGGGTGCGATTCGCGGCTGACCAGTTTGTAGCGCCGCTGCACCGCCATCACCTTCGAGACCTGCGGCAGCGCGGTGAGCGCCTCGAGTGTGTGATGCGTGGTCTCGTCGCCGATGGCGGCAATGACGCTCTGGATTGCGCCCTGGATGGAATGCGGCGTGTAGCCGAGGCGCTCCACCTCAGCGACGACCTCGGCGATCTGTTCCTTCGTCGAATGGGGGCGGAGGACGATGATCATGGCTTCCTGTTTTCCCTTATGGTGTTGGGCGGACGCAAGCGGTAGGCGAGGGGCGCAAAGATGCAAGGGGCGGCGTTGCAAAAACGCGTGCGCTCGGCACGATGCGCGCATGAAGAAGCAGCGTGACATCGTGCAGGATTCCGCCGATCAGCCCGTCCTTACGCCCCTGGGAACGCCGCTCGCGCAGGAATCGCCGACGCCGCCGACCGGCAACGAAAGCACGGACGCGCAGGTGGCGGCCTTGGTGGAGCGCTGGGGCGCGGATCATTCGCCCGAGCTGATCGAGGAAATGATCGGGACGATCCTGAAGATGGCCCGGGACCGGATGAGCGTGGCCGATCTCAAGCTCTTCGCACGCGCGCTTAAGGAAATGCGGCGGGCGGCGCGCATGTGGGTGCCCTTTAAAGATATACCGAAGATATCGGTCTTTGGTTCGGCGCGGACGCCGCCGGAAGCCGAGGAGTACAAGGCCGCCGAGGCGTTTGCGCGGCGGATGCGGGAGGAAGGTTTCATGGTCATCACCGGCGGCGGCGAGGGCATCATGGGCGCGGCTCAAAAAGGGGCGGGACGCGACAAGAGCTTTGGGCTGAACATCCGTCTGCCCTTCGAGCAGCACGCCAACGAAACCATCATCGGCGATGCGAAGTTGGTGGAGTTCAACTACTTCTTTACCCGGAAGCTCAACTTCGTGAAGGAATCCCACGCGATTGCCCTCTTCCCAGGCGGCTTCGGCACGATGGATGAGGGCTTCGAGACGCTCACCCTCATGCAGACGGGGAAGTCGAAGATCCTGCCATTTGTGCTCGTGGACAAGCGGGGGGGCGACTACTGGAAAACGTGGGACAAGTTCAACCGCGAACACCTGCTTCGGCTTGGGCTCATCTCGCCGGAGGACTTCGCCTTCTACAAGATCACCGACGACCTCCAGGCCGCCGTGGAGGAGGTGGTGAATTTCTACCGCGTCTATCACTCCAGCCGTTACGTGCGCAATAAGTTCGTCATCCGGCTGAAAGGCCGGTTGTTGCCGGAGGCGTTGGAACGCCTGAACATCGACTTCGCCGACCTGCTGGAGGAAGGGCAATTCGTGCTGGGCGACGCCCTTTCCGCCGAACGGAATGAACCAGAGGTCGCGCATCTGCCCCGCCTGATCTTCACCCTGCGCCGCCGAAATTTTGCGCGGCTGCGGATGTTGATCGATGCAATCAACGCCTCCCCGACCGAGCGGCTGGCCGTCTCTCCGCGGATCTAAGTCCGCCCCATCGGTGAGCCGGACCGGAGAAAATTCGTTGCACGGCGTTCCGACCTGTGTACCTTCCGCACCCCGAATAAAAAGTTATGGCGAAGACCTCCTGGATTAACCGCAACGAGCGCAAGCGCAAGACAGTCGAAAAGTTCGCCGCCCTGCGCGCCGAACTCAAGGCGCGGGGCGATTACCAGGCGCTCTCGAAGTTGCCGCGTGATGCCAGCCCTACGCGGGTCGTCAACCGTTGTGCCGTTACCGGCCGCCGTCGCGCTTTCATCCGGCGTTTTAAGATGTCCCGAATCACGTTCCGCGAGATGGCCTCACAGGGCATGATCCCCGGGGTGACGAAGGCGAGCTGGTAGGCGCATCCCGCCGAACCGCGGCTGTGCGCGTTTCCCGCGCGCAGCCGAGTTGTCGCTCCCCTTCTGGTGGAAGCAGTCTCTCACGCCGCGATTCGACGCGGGGTGCACGATGGCATTGAGCTGCGCGTGCGACGACGTTAGTCTCCCCCTCCATGTCCGATCCCGCTTCCATCCTCGCCTTCGGCCTGGCGAATGCGGAGCCCCTTTTCCGCGAATGGCAGCCGGAGGTGGTCTGGCGGCTGGCCGCGGTCATCGTGCTGGTGCTACTGAACGGTCTCTTCGTCGCTTCCGAGTTCGCCCTCGTCAAAGTGCGCAGCAGCCAGCTCGACGCCCTTGAGGCAGAGGGCGGCGAGAGTCGCATTCGTTTCGCCCGGCGCGCCAAGTCGCATCTGGATCAATACCTTTCTGCGACGCAGTTGGGCGTGACCCTTTCGAGCTTGGGGCTCGGCTGGCTAGGAGAACCCGTCATTTCCGAGCTGCTCCAGCCGCTCTTTTTTAAGGTTGGCGTGGAATCCCCCGGGATTATCGGAACAACCTCGATCGTCCTGGCCTTCGCGATCATCACGTTTCTCCACATCGTGCTGGGCGAACTCACGCCCAAGGTTCTCGCCATTCGCCGGTCGCTGCCCGTGAGCCTGTGGCTGAGCGCCCCGCTCCATCTCTTCTATCTCGTCTTCAAACCCTTCATCTGGTTCCTGAACCGCTCGGCCAACCTGATTCTGCGCAAGGTCTTTCACGTCGACGCGGTCGGGGAGCACGAAATCGCCCATAGCGAAGACGAGCTGCGCGTGATCTTCGGCGAGAGCGCCAAGTCGAAGGAAGTCTCCACCATGGGCAAGGAGATGCTCATCAATGCTCTCGACTTCCGGCATCGGGTCGTGCGCGATATCATGACCCCCCGTGGCGAAGTCATTTATCTCGATATCACCCGCTCATTCGAAGAGAACCTGAAGCGCGCCACCGACTCCCGCCACACGCGCTTCCCGCTGGTGCGCGAGCATATCGATAACCACGTGGGCCTCATCCACGTGAAGGACATGCTCAACCTCATGCGCCAGACGTCGCCCGGGGCGCAGCCCGACCTGGCCAAGATCAAGCGCGACCTGCTGCTCGTGCCGGAGATGATGCCGCTGGAGAAGCTGCTGAAGTTATTCCTCAGCAAAAAGGCGCATTACGGAGCAGTCGTCGATGAGTTCGGCGGCACCGTCGGCATTGTCACCCTCGACAACGTGCTCTCGGAGATTGTGGGCGACATTCACGACGAATTCGACGCGGAGAATCTCGAGTTCCAGCGCGTGAGCGACGATGAATTCGTGGTGAAGGGAACGCTCGGGCTCTACGAGTTGAACGATCTTACCGATTTGGAACTCGAAAGCAGCGACGTGAGCACGGTGGCCGGGTACGTGGTGGGATTGCTCGGTCACATCCCGCGGGTCGGCGAGACGGTCCGCATCGGAAACTACACCGCGACCGTCATGCAGAGCGACGGCCGGCGCGTGGGCCAGGTGCGCTTCCAGCGTCGAAGCGAAATGGCAGTGCGGGCGGAGTAAGGACAAGGAGGAGGAGGGATGGAGCGGATGACGCCTCCGAAAGTCTGTAACGCCAGCCGGGAAATACCGTTTCTAGAGAGGACCGATTTTCGCTGCCAAAGCGCGACGCTGCCGCCCAAAATCTTCGCCCCATGCCGGACCCACTCCCCATCCTCAAAGAAGCTGTTCCCACGGAGGAACATCCGATCGAAGCCGGCAGCGGGCTTTGTCTCTCGGGCGGCGGATATCGCGCGATGGTCTTTCATCTCGGCGTGCTCATTCGCCTGAATGAAGTGGGACTGCTGGGCCGGCTGAAGCGCGTTTCCAGCGTTTCCGGGGGTTCGATTACGGCGGGTGTCTTGGGCATGAATTGGTCGCGCCTGCAGTTCGATGCCAATCGGGTCGCCTCGCGCGCTAGTCTCAATGAGTTTGTCATCGACCCGATTCAGCGGCTCGCGGAGATCACGATCGATGCCGGCGCAGTGCTCGGCGGATTGCTGAACCCTTTCACTTCGATTTCCGATGAAGTGGTGCACGCCTATCGGAAACACCTCTTCGGCGACAAGACGCTGGCGGACCTTCCGTCCGATGAGGAAGGACCGCGCTTCGTCATTAACGCGACCAACGTGCAGAGCGGAGCCGTCTGGCGCTTTTCCCGGCCTTTCATGGGCGATTGGAAGGTCGGGCGTATTTTCAATCCCAAAGTCCCGCTCGCCGCCGCCGTGACGGCGTCGTCCGCTTTTCCACCCGTGCTTTCCCCGGTGGAATTGGCGATCAATTCGACGGAATTCGCGGCGGACCCCGATGCCATTTTGCAAATGGAGGGATTTGCCTTCGACAAGGTCGTGCTCTCGGACGGCGGGGTTTACGACAACATGGGAATGGAGACGGTCTGGAAGCGATTGCGCACCATCTTCGTGAGCGATGCCGGCGCGCCCTTCACGGCCGAGGCAAAACCCGCCTCCGACTGGATGCGCCATTCGCTGCGCGTCCTGGATTTGATCGACAACCAGGTCCGCAGCCTCCGCCGCCGCGAGATCATCGCCGCGTTACGGGCGAAGACGGAACATGAAGGCGCCTACTGGAACATCCGGACGGAACTGACCGATCTCCCGAAACCGGGCGCGCTGGAGGTCAGTCTGGAAGAGATCAAAGCGCTGGCGGCTACGCCCACGCGTCTCGCCACCCTGGAGCGTCCCTATCAAGATCGGCTCATCAATTGGGGTTATGCGGTGAGTGCGGCTGCGCTCGAGAGTTATCATCCGGGTCCCGTGTCATGCCCGGCGGCTTTCCCGTGCCCGTAGATCGCACGAAGGAAGCCGGGGAGGGCGTAAACGGACGATTCGGCGGTTCCCTTTTGGCGCGGCTGTGGCGCAAGATGGATGAAGTCCGCGGCTGGGAGCCCGGCCCACGCAATTTTGCCCGAAGTTGCCCTTGACGCTTCGCGTCCTCCGCGCCAAATCGAAGCGCTTGGCTGGCAGCGAAATTCCGCTCGCATCGAAAAGTCTGCCAAGCGCCGGTCTGCGCGTTTCACCCCCCTGCCCATGAACATTCACGAGTATCAGGCCAAGGAACTTTTCGTGAAATTCAATGTGCCGACCTCGCCCGGCCGGATGGCGAAAACCGCCGATGAAGCAGAGGCAGCGGCGCGCGAAATCAAATCCGGCGACATCGTGGTGAAGGCCCAGATTCACGCGGGTGGTCGCGGCAAAGGGACATTTAAGAACGGGTTTAAAGGCGGCGTCCACCTTTGCAAGACTCCGGCGGAGGCGCGGGAAATCGCCGCGCAGATGCTGGGACAGGTGCTCGTCACCCACCAGACCGGGCCGGAGGGCAAGCTGGTCAACCAAGTCCTCGTCGCGCAGGGCGTCGATATCGCAAAGGAGTACTATCTCGCCATCCTGATGGACCGGGCGACCGGCGCTCCGATGGTCATCGCCAGCACCGAAGGCGGCGTGAATATCGAGGAAATCGCGGAAAAGACGCCCGAAAAAATCGTGCGCGAGCCGATTCATCCGCTGCTCGGCCTGCAACCTCACCAGGGTCGCAAGATTGCCAGCATGCTCGGCTTTCGCGGGGCGCAGTTCCGGCAGACGACCGATTTGCTGCTGGCGCTCTATCGGCTGTTTATCGGGTGCGACTGTTCCATGGTGGAGATTAACCCGCTGGTGGTGACCCCGGAGGGCAAGGTGCTTGCCCTCGACGCGAAATTCAGTTTCGACGACAACGCGCTCTTCCGGCATCCGGACGTGGTGGCGATGCGCGATCCGAGTGAGGAGGATCCGCGCGAGGTCGAAGCGAGCAAATACGGACTCAACTACATCGGTCTCGACGGCAACATCGCCTGTCTGGTCAACGGCGCCGGCCTGGCGATGGCGACGATGGACATCATTCAATACGCGGGCGGCAAGCCGGCCAATTTTCTCGATGTCGGAGGTGGAGCGACCAAGGAGCAGGTTTCGGCAGCGTTCAAGATCATCCTCGGCGACGCGCAGGTGCAAGGCATCCTGGTGAACATTTTCGGTGGGATCATGGATTGCAACGTGATCGCGACGGGCATCGTCGCCGCAGCGCGGGAGACCGCATTGAAGATTCCCCTCGTCGTGCGGCTCGAAGGGAACAACGTCGCTGCTGGCAAAGCCACCCTGGCCGAAAGCGGACTCGCGCTGACGACGGCGGAGGACCTGCTCGATGCCGCCAACAAGGTTGTCGCAGCGGTCAAGAAAGCTGCCTGAACTCCCGCCGTTCCCCCCGATGCTCAAGGTCAAGGAAATCGCGTTCTCCGGCTACTCGGTCACCGATATGCCCCGCGCTCGCGCCTTCTACGAAGGGGTCCTTGGGCTGAAGGCCGAGGGGATCTTCGCGAACGGGGGCTGGATCGAGTACTACCTCGGGCCACACACCCTCTCGATCACGAACATGGCTCCAACCTGGAAGCCGAGCCCCAATGGGGGCTCGATCGCGCTCGAGGTCGAGAATTTCGACGAGGCCATCGCGCATCTCCGGGCAAACGAAGTGAAATTCTCCGTCGAGCCCTTCGACAGTCCGGTTTGCCGGATGGCCATCATCTCCGATCCCGATGGGAATTCGGTCTGCATTCACCGGCGCAACGACGGCTGATCTCAACCCCCTTCTTTCCATGGCCATTCTCGTCACGTCCGAGTCCAAAATCCTCGTCCAAGGCATTACCGGGGACTTTGGCTCGCGCCACGCCCGCCTCTCGCTCGAATACGGTACGAAGGTCGTCGCGGGCGTCACGCCCGGCAAGGGGGGGCAATTTTTCGAACATGCCGGACACAAAGTGCCGGTCTTCGACACGGTGGAAGACGCGGCGCGCCAGACCGGTGCGACGGTGAGCGTGCTCTTCGTTCCCCCTCCTTTCGCGGCGGATTCCATTTTGGAAGGCGTGGAGGCCGGCCTCGATTTGGTGGTCGCTATTACGGAGGGAATTCCCGTGATGGACATGATGCGGGTCAAGGCAGCCATGGCCGGGCGCAAGACCCGGCTGATTGGTCCGAATTGCCCCGGAGTTGTCACGCCCGGCAGCGGACCGCAATCGCACGGCGGCTGCCGCATCGGCATCGCGCCCGGCTACATCCATATGCGCGGCAAGGTGGGCGTGGTCTCGCGGAGCGGCACGCTCACGTACGAAGCAGTCTGGCAGCTCACGCAGCGCGGGCTGGGGCAGAGCACGAGTGTCGGCATTGGGGGCGACCCGATCAACGGCACGTCGCACCTCGACGTGATGAAGATGTTCAATGACGATCCCGAGACCGAGGCGATCATCATGATTGGCGAAATCGGGGGCGACGGCGAGGAACTCGCCGCGGCCTGGGTGAAGGACCATTGCAAAAAGCCGGTCGCGGCGTTCATCGCCGGGGCCACTGCTCCGCCCGGGCGCCGGATGGGCCATGCCGGCGCGATCGTGAGCGGGGGCAAGGGCACGGCGGCCGATAAGATCAAGGCGCTGCGGGCAGCCGGCATTGCCGTGGCCGAGACGCCTTCCTCGATGGCGGATACCCTCATCAAACGCTGGAAGGGTTGATCCGTCTTCCTGAAACCAAGAAGCACTCGCACCCCGAACCCACTCGAAAGGAGAAACCCGAAACAGCGAATCACCGACGCCGCGCCAGCTTGGGACAGAGGTTTCGAGCGTGTTTTCGGAGTTTGAATTTTCTCGCCGGGTTTTCACAACGCTATGCCTGTAACCGCCAAAGGACTCGAAGGAATCGTCGCAAACTCCACCCGTCTCTCGGACGTGCTCGGAGATATCGGCCAGCTCATTTACGCCGGCTACGATATCAACGAACTCGCCGGCAAGGTGACGTTCTGCGAGGTGATTTATCTGCTCTGGAATAATCGCCTCCCCACGCGCGCCGAACTCACGAAGTTTGAATCCGAACTACGCGGACAGCGCCAACTGCCCCAGGGGGTGATCGATTTCATCAAAAGCGCGCCCAAGGACGCGGGTCCGATGGATGTGATGCGCACGGCGGTGTCCATGCTCGGCCTGTATGACGGAAAGCCGGTGGGCGAGAGCGAGAAGGATCGGCCCACGACCTATCGCCGCTGTCTCAGCCTGACCGCGAAGATCGCGGTGATTGCCGCGTACTTCCACCGCGCCCGGAATGGCAAGGACCTGCTGCCGGTGCGGACCGACCTCGGTGAGGCGGCGCATTTTCTCTACCTCTTGAATGGGACTGAACCCACGAAGGAAGCGGCCGAGGTGCTCGACCTGGCGTACGTGCTTCACGCCGACCACGGGATGAACGCGTCGACTTTCAGCGCGCGCGTCACAATCGCCACCCTGACGGATGTTTACTCCGCCATCACCGCCGCGATTGGCACGCTCAAGGGGCCCTTGCACGGCGGCGCCAACGAAGGCGTCATCCATATGCTCCAGGAGATGGGCAGCGAGGATCGCGTTATCCCCTGGGTGGAGGAAAAGCTGGCGCAGAAAGAGAAGATCATGGGCATGGGGCATCGCGTCTACAAGACGGTGGATCCCCGCGCCCCGCTCCTCCGCGCCACGGCGCAGAAGCTCACGGAACAACTGGGCGAGGCCAAGTGGCTGCGCATGAGCGAGACCATCGCGAACTACATGAAGGAAAAGAAGGGGTTGAACGCGAACGTTGATTTCTACAGCGCGACCGTCTACTACTCGTTGGGTCTCCCGACCGACTGCTTCACGCCCGTGTTCACCATCTCCCGCATGGCGGGGTGGACTGCGCATGTGCTGGAACAACTGGAGGATAACCGCCTTTACCGTCCGCTCAGCGAATATACGGGTACGCCCGTCGGCCTGACCGTCACCCCGATCGACCAGCGCTGAACGGAAGAGACCTCTTTTTCCGACGTCGGCCCGCTTCCCGGGGGCATTTTCCCTTGCACGAACGCAGCACCCCCACTAATCACCCGCCCTCACCCTGTCCCGGCGCGTTCTCGGCGCCGTCTCCCAACTACCTGCACCTCAAATGAAACTGAACACACTGTTCTCAGCGCTCGCGGGCGCGGCGTCACTCGCGGCTGCCGCGGGCGCACTTGCGCAAACGGCGGCTCCCCTCGTCGACACCCGTTTCTCCGGGCATTTCTTCTTCGGCGATTCCCTCTCCGATGACGGGAATCTCTTCCTCGCGACCGGAGGCACGCAGCCGCCTTCGCCGCCATACAATCGGCGTTTTACGAACGATCTCGTCTTCGCCGAGTATCTCGTGCCCGGCCTCCTGCCGGCCGCCAACCCGGCCAGCACCGGACGGAATCTCGATTTCGCCTTCGGCGGCGCCACCGCGGCACCGGCGGCCAATCCGCCTTCCTTCGCGGGGCAGATAGCTCTTTTCAACCAGCGCCAGATCACCATCGGCGCGAACGAACTCGTCAGCGTCCTCTTCGGCGCGAACGATTTCTTTAATGCCGTCGCGATTCCCGCCAATCAGAATCCTACTACCATCACGAATCTAGCCGGCACTTCCGTCACGAACGTGGCCGCAGGGGTGACCACGCTGATTGGCAGGGGCGGGCGCAACTTCATCGTCTTCGCGTTGCCGGATATCAGTCTCACGCCGGCGTTCAACACGAGCCCCGCCAAGCCGCTCGCGGCAATTTATACCGACGCCTACAACAGCGGAATCCGCACCGCGCTGGCGACGATCCTGACGACCGCCCCAGCGGGCACGAACATCACGGTCGCCGACTCCAAGGCCCTCCTCACCCGCATCGTCGCCAATCCGACGAACTTCGGGCTCACGAACGTGACGACCAGCTTCCTCCCGGCTGGAACGGGCACGGTGACCAGCTTCCTGTTCTTCGATACAGTGCATCCGACCAGCACCGTGCAAAAGATCGAGGCCCAGTGGGTCAACGAGCTGCTCAACCCGGAGTCTGTGCTCGCGACCGCAGCGGGCCGGGCGCGCGCGACCCTCGCAACCATGGATCTGATTGCCGACGGCACCATCACCCGCCTCGACACGCTTCGCTCGAATAGCGTCATTCGGGATTCCGTGGCGGCAAGCAGCACGGTCGATCCCAAGTCCGGCGCCAAGACCACGGTGGCCGGCTACGGACCGAAGCCGCACTTCGATCTCTACGCGACTTACAGCTATCTCGATGCCGATCGCGTCGGCGATGGGGGCAGCTTCAGCACGCGATTCACCACGAATCTTGGCACCGTGGGCGGCGACATTACGCTGGCTTGCGGCCTGACCGCGGGTGCTTCCGCAAACTTCGCGCAGACGCGGGGCACCTTGGCTGGCGCCAGCTTCCGGTTCGATACGCAGGCCGTCACCGCCTACCTCGGCTATCGTCCTGGTCCGTTCTTCTTCGACCTGAGCTTCGGTGGCGGGAACATCGACATGAACAAGATCAGCCGGAACACCGTCCTGGCGATCAACGGCGTGGTGGCCCAGGGCTCCACAACGGGTTCCACGCTCAACGGTCACGCCCGCGTCGGCTACGAGTTCAAGCTCGCGCCCGGTTTCGTGGTGGGTCCAGTGATCGGGTTCCGCTATCTCCACACGAACCTCCGCGGCTACACCGAGTCGAACGCCGCTGGCCTCGAGTTCCAGTACGGCAACCAGAACGTCGACAGCTACCAGGGCACCTTCGGCGCCTTCGCTCATTACCAGGGCAAAATCGGCCGCATGGACACGGCTCTTCGCCTGAGCGCGACCTACAAGAAAGACTTCCGTGACGGCACGCGGAACGTGACGGGCCACTTGGCGGGCAACACGAGCAACCTCACGACGCTCGCGACCTACGATGGCAACGGCGACAGCGTCGACCTCGGCGTGGGCGTCACGGCCATGCTCACCCGCCGCATCGGGTTGCACGCTGACTACACCGGCGGCATCCGCACCGACGACAAGTTCTCCAGCCGCGTCAACGCGAGCGTGAGCTACTCGTTCTAAGTTTTAGCGCGATCTAGCTGCAGAATTCCGGCCCTCCGCCCGCACAAAGGGCGGAGGGCTTTTTGTTGGTTTGTACCGGTGTCGAGTTCGACGTGGGAGAATTGCGCCTGCGGCGAACGGTCGCTTCGAGGACGAGGACGAGGTTCCCTCAGCGTGCGAATGCCTGAGGGACGAGTCCCGCGCCCCAAGACTTCGCTCCGATCGCCGCGTCGTCTGGGTCACCCGGGGGCACTCGAACCGACCAACCTGGAAGGATTGGCAGAGGCGGACCCAGCGCCGTGGACTGCGTGCAGCCTGCTGCCGCTGTTGGCCAAGCAGCCTGCTGCTGGGTGAATCGACCGGAGTCCGCCGCGCGGAGGAAATGCGACCTTCGGCCGGGAGAACGCAGCAAGCAGCGCGCATTCCACGGCATCCCCTCGGCGCCCGCCCGCCCAGTGTCCTATTTGATTCCCAATTCCGCTTTCGCCTTCGCCAGCAGGTCGAGCTTCACGAAATCCACCGCCTTTGGGGGCGTCGCCATCTTGCCGACTCCCAGCTTGACCATGTAGTCGATCGTTACCTGCACGTCGGCCGCAGTCACGTCGTAGGTGTATTCTGCGTTCGACATGGCATCATCGAATTCGGCGGGGCTCAATTGGCCCTTGAAGACCTGCGCGCAGACATACGTGCGGGCAAGTTCGGGTTTGTCGATGAAGAGCTTGGTCGCCTCCACGAAACACTTGAGGACGCGGAGCGCGACCTCGGGCTTTTCCGTGTAGAGCTTTTCGCTCATTGCCAGGGAGCGCGGCATTTTTCCCATCGGCGTATCGTAAGGTTTGATCACCTCCCGCCCATAACCCTTGGAAATGAGCTGGGTGCTTTGCGGTTCGCTTTGGCAGCACCCGTCGACGCCCTTGACGAGAAAAGCCTGCCCGATGTCAGCATAGTTCATGTAGACGATCTGGACATCCTTCCCGGGCTGGTCGGAGAACGTGAGCTTGTATTTATCAAGCTCCGCCAACAGCGCGAGTTCCTGCGCCCCGCCGCGCGCGACGGCAACCTTCCGGCCCTTAAAGTCGGGAATCGTTTTGATTTCCGGCAAATCCACCCGGGCGAGGATGCGCGATCCGCCCTGGGAAAATCCAGCGACCACATAAATCGGCGCCCCGCCGCCGCGGCCCGCGATCGTGCCGTCCATGCCGCTGGCCGAGAGATCCACTTCGCCCGCGATGAAGGCCGGAATGATGTCGATTCCTTTCGAGAACATCCGCTCCTCGATCTTCAATCCGTACTTCGGGCCGAGTTCCTTCATGTAAGAAACGGCGCCGTAGTGCGCAAATTTCTGATTTCCGAGTCGGATGACATCCTGGGCGTGGGTGGCGGAAGCCAGGCAGAGCGTGGCGAGCAGGGGGAGAAGGCGGGAGGAGCGCATGGAAGATGAATGGAGAGTATCTCCAGCGGAAAAAAAGGAGAAAAACGGGTGAAGGCAAAGGAGTTGTGCCGGGGCGCGACCCATCTTAGCCCTCCCGCTGCGAAGGCGCGGGAACATTTCAGGATTGCGGTTGAAACAGCGCACAGGCAGAACGAGTGAAACCGCTCGCAAGCGCGTCCGAGCCTGCTTCCGTCTTTCCACCCATGAGCAAAGTTTATCCCAATGCCGCCGCCGCCCTGGACGGCCTTCTCGCGGACAATCTCACCATTGCCGCGGGCGGTTTCGGCCTCTGCGGGATACCAGAAAATCTCATCGCCGCCCTGCGCGACAGCGGCGCGAAAGGCCTTTCCATCGTCGGCAACAATGCGGGCGTCGATGACTTCGGCATGGGAGTGCTGCTGAAGACCCGGCAGGTGAAGAAGGTCACGGCCTCCTACGTCGGCGAGAACAAGGAATTTGAGCGCCAGGTGCTCGTCGGCGAACTCGAACTCGAATTGGTGCCGCAAGGAACGCTGGCCGAGCGATTGCGCGCGGGCGGAGCGGGGATCCCCGGGTTCTACACGCGTACCGGCTTCGGAACGAAGCTGGCGGAAGGCAAGGAGACCAAGGTCTTCGGCGACAAGGAGTATGTGCTCGAGCCCGCCATTCGCGCGGACGTCGCCATCATCAAGGCGTGGAAAGGCGACAAATCGGGCAATCTCATTTTCCGGAAGACGGCCCGAAATTTCAATCCGATGATCGCGACCTGTGCGACGGTCTGCGTGGCGGAAGTCGAGGAACTCGTCGAGATCGGAACCCTCGAGCCCGACCACATCCACACCCCCGGAATTTTCGTCGACCGCATCGTCCAGGGTCGGAATTACGAAAAGCGGATCGAGTTTCGCACGGTGCAAGGGAGCGCCGCCTCGAAGAAGGAGTCCCCCATCCGGGAACTCATGGCGAAGCGGGCGGCGCAGGAATTGCGCGATGGATTTTACGTCAACCTGGGCATCGGAATTCCCACCCTCGTCGCGAATTTCATTCCGGCGGGGATGAACGTCACGCTGCAGTCCGAAAACGGTTTGCTCGGCATCGGGCCGTTCCCCACGGACGAGCAGGTCGATCCCGATTTGATCAATGCCGGCAAGCAGACCATCACGACGATTCCTGGCTCGGCTTTTTTCTCAAGCGCGGATTCCTTCGGCATGATCCGCGGCGGTCACGTCGATCTTTCGATTCTCGGCGCCCTCGAAGTGGCGGACAACGGCGACATCGCCAATTGGATGGTCCCGGGCAAAATGGTCAAAGGTCCGGGCGGAGCGATGGATCTTGTCGCGGGGGTGAAGCGGGTCGTCGCCGTGATGGAACACACCGCGAAGGATGGCAGCTCGAAGATCCTCCAGGAGTGCACCCTGCCGATCACCGGCAAGGGGGTGGTGAGCTTGATCATCACCGATCTTTGCGTGTTCACCGTAAAGCCCGGGGGTGGACTCGTGCTCACCGAGATGCATCCCGGCGTCACGCTGGAAGATGTGCGCACGAAAACCGCCGCTCCGTTTGCGGTTGCGCTGACCTGACGCATTTTAGGGCGCCAATCCGCTTCCGCATGCCGACCGACCCGCTGGTTCTCATGGTCTCGCCGACGGGCGCGCGGCGGACCAAGGCGGATCATCCGTCCCTGCCGATGACGCCGGACGAGATTGCGCGTGCCACCGCGGAGAGCGTGGAGGCGGGGGCCTCCATGGTGCATTTGCACGTGCGCGATGCAGAGGGGAAACACTCTCTCGAGGTCGGATTCTACCGGACGGCCCTGGTGGCGATCGAGCGGGAGTGCGGGCCGAAGCGCGTGATCGTGCAAATCACTTCGGAAGCGGTGGGCGTTTACTCGGCGCCGCAGCAAATGGAATGCGTGCGGGCGCTTTGTCCGGAGGCCGTTTCCATCGCGTTGAAGGAACTCATCCCGGACGAGGCGGCGGAGCGGCCCGCGGCCGATTTCGCGCGCTGGATGATCGAGGAATGGGTGGCGGTGCAATGGATCGTGTATTCGCCGGATGAGTTGCGCCGGTATTTCATCCTGCGCGAGCGCGACGTGCTCACCGCGGCGCCTGGCACCACTCTTATGCTGGTGCTCGGGCGCTACACCGACGGCCAGCAATCCGATCCGCGCGGTCTGCTCGATTATCTGACGGTGTTGGGTGACGCGCCCGAGCCCTGGATGGTCTGCGCGTTCGGCGCGCGCGAATCCGCCGTGATGCTCGCGGCCGGCGCCCTGGGCGGGCACGCCCGCGTGGGGTTCGAAAATAATCTACACCTTGCCGATGGCAGCCTTGCGGCCACCCCCGCCGCGCTGGTGCGGCAGTGCGCGGAAGCGCTGCCGCTGGTGGGGCGGAGCGCAGCAACCATCGCGGAAGCGCGTGCTTTGTTCTGCGCTCGGTAAGGGCTCGAAATCCCGCCTGAGGCGTCACCGGGGCGTCAAAGAAATGGGTGGTTAACACATCTCCGCTGCAGGTGAAAAGATCGACGGCCGCGGGCATACGCTCGAGGCCGGGTCCGAATCGTCCGGGGGGACTCCGCGCGAACCTCGTTTCCAAGCGGGCCGTGTTCGCTAGCTTCAGAGTGTGGCTGACGCGTCTCACCATATGCCAGACGTCCCGGAATTGAAATTTGCGCATTACCGCGTGCTCCAGCGCGAAGACGGCTCGCGTTGGGATCTCGGGCGTGGCGCAATGGGCGTGACTTACAAGGCCTTCGACGAACAACTGCGCGTCGAAGTCGCGCTGAAGTTGATTTCATCGGCTCAAGTCGACGACCCCAAAGCGCAGGCGCTCTTTCTCCGCGAAGCTCGGGCCGCGGCGCAAGTGCGGCATCCCAACGTGGCAAGCGTGGTCTATCTGAATACGACGCCGGGTAATTTCTTTTACGCGATGGAATTCATCGCGGGCGAATCGTTGCAGGATCGGTTGCGCACGCACGGCGCGCTGCCGGTGCCGGTGGCGCTGGGTTTTGCCCTTCAGATCGCACGCGGACTCGGAGCCATCCACGCGCGACATGTCGTGCATCGCGATCTCAAGCCGGCTAACTTGATGGTCGTGGCGGCCGCACCGCGGAAATCGCGCCCGGGTCCCGCGTCACAGACGGATCCCAACGCTTTCCAGATCAAAATCATCGACTTCGGACTCGCCCGCGGCTTCGCGGGTGATGGCCCCGGCACTGAGTTGTATGCGAAAACGACCGGCTTCCGCGGCACGGTGCTCTACGCGAGCCCCGAGCAATGCGAGGAACGCCACGATATCGACGGGCGCTCAGACCAGTATTCGCTGGGCTGCATCTTGTGGGAGATGCTGTTGGGCGCGCCGCCGTTTCGCGGGAAGTCCCATCACGAATTGATGACCCAGCATGTCTCGAGGTCTCTGCCCTTGGAGCGCATCGCCCATCTTCCCGCTAGCCTCCAAGCGGTTCTGGCCCGCATGCTCTTGAAGGATCCCGCAAACCGGTTTGCCGACGACGATGCCCTCGCCGCGGCGCTCGAAGACGCCCAGGAGCGCATTGCAAGCGGTCAGGATCGAATGGACGACGAGGGGCCGAGAAGCTCGGATGTCACCCTTCACGCCAGTGAACCCGCCCTCGCACTCCCGTCGCCACCCCCTCTGCGTACCCATCGGGCCGGGCTCCTGGGCGCGGCCGCGGCGGCGGTCCTGGTTTTCGGCGGTCTCCTTTGGTTTGGTTCGCGCGCAAGATCGACATCGGCACCCCCGCCCCCGCCCTCGCTAATCGTTGCGCCGGATGCGCTCGGATCGATCCCGGCCGTGTCCGCGTCCCCCGAGCGGAATGCGCCGCGAAAGTCCGTCGCAGTGCTCCCTTTCGCCAACCTCAGCGCCGAAAAGGAAAACGAGTATTTCGCCGATGGCGTGCAGGAAGATGTACTCACCAACCTTTCGCGGATCGGCGATCTCAGAGTCATCTCGCGCACGTCGGTCATGGGCTACCGGGCCAAGAATCAAAACCTGCGTGAGATCGCGCGGGAGCTGGGCGTCGGGAGCGTCGTGGAGGGCAGCGTGCGCCGCTATGGCAACCAGATTCGCATTAGCGCGAGGCTCATCGATGCCAACACCGACGAACGTTTGTGGGCTGAAAATTTCGACAGTGAGACCAGCGACCTCTTTGCCATCCAAAACAAGATCGCTCTGCAAATTGCCCAGGCCCTGGAGGCCCGCCTCACGCCGGGTGAGGCCGTAGGCCTCCGCACCCGACGAACGGAAAATCTCGCCGCGTATGAATTCTATCGCCGCGGTCTGGCCCAATTTCGGAATTTTCGGAGAGAGGACAACGAGCAGGCGATCGCCTCCTTGGGCGAGGCGATCGAGCGGGAGCCGAAATTCGCGCTCGCCTATGCCGCCTTAAGTGAAGCGTTCTCCTTCAAAGTCGACAAGTTGGACGCTCCGATTTACTGGCTCGAGTCCGCCGTGCAAGCCGCCGAATACGCGGTGACGCTGGACCCCCAATGCGCCGAGGCGCACCTCGCGCTCGGCACCGTCTATTCTGAAAAGGGCTGGTATCGCCGCGCTCGCACGGCACTCACCCGGGCGCTGGAACTGAACCCGAACTATGCCACCCCTTTGGGCCGGCTCGCTTTGATCGATCAAGCCGTGGGCGACTGGGTCGGCGCGTGGGAGATGGCGCGGCGCGCGGTCGTGATCGACCCGAACGACCCCTACAACTATCTCCGGCTCGGGGATATTTATTTCAATCTCGGCGAGATCGAGACCGGTGAGCATTGGATGCGGCGCGGTCTGGAGCACCTCGCCGATCCGGACAAGGCGGGACAAATCGAAATCCAGATCGCCCACAGCCGCCAGGATTACGCCCGGATAAACGCCCTCAGTCGGGCCCGCCGCGCATCCAGCCTGCCGAAACTCGCCTCGCTTTTCGGTGACATGCCGGGCCGAGGGCCAGTCGGCTACTACAATGGCATGGCGCATTGGCATTTGGGCAATATTGCGGCCTTCCGGGAAGGGATTGAAACCAACGTGCGAATGGCGAATCCGGAAGGGCTCCTGCACGGGCGCATTCAAACCGCCATTGCCATCCTGCGCCGGCGCGAGGGACGCGACGCGGAAATGCGGGAAGCTTGTCGCCAATTGAACGATTTTTTCCGGCGGCAAATCGAGGCAGGGAGCGAGGCCCCCGCCAATTACTACAATCTAGCCATCGGGGCCTGGCTCCTCGGCGAGCGTGAGACGTCCGACGAGAATCTGGATCTCGCGCTGCAGGCCGGCTTGCTCATCGGCAAGACCGATGAATCGGACATGTTCGCTGGCACCCTCCTCGAAAACCCGAAATTCGCCGCCGCCGTTTCGGGCACGAACCGCAGGATCGAAGTCGGTCGCGCTCGCATCCGCGAACTGGAGAAGCGCTATCCGCCATGAGCAGAAGTCCCCACCGCGAGAAGCGCATGACGATCAAAGAAGGCTTGACGAAAAGACGGCTTCCCGCGCCGCCGGGTTCCCCCGCTGCGCCGTGAACGGCCCTCAATCCCCCCCGCGTGGAAAACTCTGCCGCGTGACCCGGGTGCAACCCAAGGCTGCGGCGACGCACCGCTCGACCACAGCGTGGTCGACGTCTCCGCTGCAGGTGAAGAGATCGACCGCTGCGAACGCGCGTTCCGGCCAGGTGTGAATGGTGAGATGCGATTCCGCGATCACCACCACCCCGCTCACGCCGTGGGGGCTGAATTGATGGAACACGTCGGTAACGACAGTCCCTCCGCTTAGACGGACCGCCTCGAGCAGCGCGGTGCGCACGCTCTCCCGGTCGGCCAGGCGCGAGCGATCGCACTCATGGAGATCGAAGAGCGAATGGTGGCCGAGTGGGATCATGCAACGAAAGCGGGAAATGGCGGAGCCAGAGTCACGCCGGATGCAACTGCGCTGTGATGGCGTGCGCCGCAAGCACGCCGCGCGTATACGCCTCCTCGAAGATCGAAATCCCGCTCAGGTCGCTGTGCGCGAAGTGAATCGCCCCGATCGGTTCGGCCCGCCGCAGGCGGGCTTCAGTCCAAATCGATCCGGGCACGGGGCGCACCATGCCATGTCCCCAGACGCAAACATCGATCCGCCGCACGAGATCGTCGATCTCAGGATGCACGCGCCGCAGGTCGGCGAGAATCAGCGCGCACCAATCGGCGTGCGAGCGCTCGAACGCCTGCTGGCGGATCGCCGCGGTCGATCCATCGCACAAGGCTTCGTACCAGGTGATGACGGTCGGACCGTTTTCGCGCTCGATCCGCTGGTGGGTGGCGGTGACGTAGCCGAGAGAACGGCTGTCGTAGAAGACGTTGTCCCAGGCGGGCGCAAATCCGGCGCCGGTGAGGCGGCGGTCCAGCGTGAGATTCGCGACCGCCCACGTGCCGTATTCCACCGGGGCAGGCGGCAAGACGCGGAGCGGCGCAGTGATTCGTTGCGCGACATGGCGCGGCACACAAACGAGCGCCGCCTGGGCCAGGAAGCGCCGGCTCGCGGAGCGCGTGAAATCGTACGCATCCACCACCACGCCCCCGGTCGTGGCGGGCGCGATGTTCCAGGCCACCAGTCCCGTGCGAATGTTCCGCTCGACCGGCGCCCGGAGCCGCTCGGCGAGCCACCCGTTGCCCTCGGGCCACGTCAGGAGGGCGTCGCTCTCCGCGTTTGCCGCCACGCCGTCACGGGAGGCGAAATAGTGCAGCCCCGCCCAGGCCGAAACCTGCTCGATGCCGCCGCCAAAATCGTCCCGGCAGGCGTAGTCGATATGCCAGCGCAGCTGGGCGGACTTCCAGCCTTGCTGCTCGACCCAAGCCGACATCGTCAGGCCATCGAGAGCGGTGAATTGCTCGTCGCGCGAACTGCGGTCCACGGGAATTGCGAACGCCCGGCGGCCATCGCGGCCGCGCGCCGATTTGAGCTCCGCGACGCGCGTACCGAAGGCCGCAAATTCCGCCAGGTCGGCATCCGTGGCCCCGATCTTGGGGATCAGCCCTTCCTGCCAGCGGCCATGCAGGAAAAGGCGCTCAGCGGGGTCGGTCACAAGG
Organism: Chthoniobacterales bacterium; assembly: GCA_038226705.1. Taxonomy (GTDB): domain Bacteria; phylum Verrucomicrobiota; class Verrucomicrobiia; order Chthoniobacterales; family SZAS-18; genus SZAS-18. The sequence goes on from JBBRQH010000023.1 coordinate 25,602, forward strand.
GCGAACTCGTCGTAGATGGGACGACCGACCGAATCACGGCCGACGATCAGCCCGAGTTCCTCGTAGAGCTCGGTCACTTCCGTCGCCTCCGAAGACGGCAGGGAGACGTAGTGGGCACCCCACGGATAGGCGCTGACCGCGTTTCGACCGTGCGAGGAGTTTCCGCCCGCGTGATCCTCGAGTTCGAGGAGGACGAAGTCATTCCGACCGTTCCGGGCGAGCTGGCGGGCGGCGGCGAGACCGCTGATGCCGCCGCCGGCGATGACGATTTCGTGCTGCTCCGTTTGCTCGGCGGCGGGAAAGTCAGCCTTCCGCAAACGGTGACCGCGCGCCGCCGTGGCGCCGACGAGTTCGCCCGGAATCGCGCGGGTGGGCGAGCGCGAACAGCCGGCGAGCACGGCGGCGCCGGCGAGAGCACCGAGAAATTGCCGCCGTGAAATATCCTGCAGGCGGCCGGCGCGAGCGGGCTTCAATGTACGTACTCCTTCCACTCCTCCTCGAACGTGCGCACCAGGGCCTGGTTGTTGAGGCGATTGATTTCCGTGGGGACTTCCCCCATGTCCGGCGGGAAACGGAAAAGCGCAGCGAGGGTGTCGGCGTTCAGGAACCGCAGGCCTTCCGGCAGTTGCGTGACTGGCGGCAGCGGCCGCGGCGAGGCGAGCACATAACCCCATTCGCCGAAAGAAGGCACATAGGCGTGGTAAGGTTCCGTCGCGAAGCCCGCTGCTTCCAACGTGTGCACGACGCACCAAAACGCCCGGCGCGCGACGAAAGGCGAGGTACTTTGCACGGTGATGGCGCCTTCCGGGCTGAGGACCCGCCGAACCTCACGATAGAAGGCCGTGGTGTAGAGCTTTCCCACGGAGAAATTCGAGGGATCGGGAAAATCCGCCACGATGAAATCGAAGGGCTCCGTCTGCGCCTTGAGCCAGACGAAGGCATCCTGGTTCACGACCTTCACCTTGGGCGAGCGCAGCGCCCCGCCATTCAGCCGGACCAGAAGATCCTGGGTGGAAAACAACTGGGTGATTTCCGCATCGAGATCGACCAGGGTGATCTCGCGCACATCGGCGTACTTCAGGATCTCGCGAAGGGCGAGCCCGTCGCCGCCACCCAGAACGAGAATGCGCTCGCGTTTGGGTACGCGGCCCAGTCCCGGGTGCACGAGCGCTTCGTGATAGCGGTACTCGTCACGCTCGCTGAACTGCAGATTGCCGTTGAGGTAGAGCCGGAGGTCGTTGCCGGAACGCGTCACGATGATGCGTTGGTAGGGGGATGAACGCGCGTGGATGACGGGGTCGGCGTAGGTGGCGCCTTCCGACCAGGCAAGAATGCGGGCGGAGCCGGCAAAACCGCCCACAAGCGCGGCGAGAATGGCCGCGCCGATCCAGCGGTGCCCGTGCGCCCAGGGCACCTGCGCGCGCAGCATCCAGAGGGCGGCGAGACCGACGAGCGTATTCAGAATTCCAAAGAAGAACGCCGAGCGCACCAGCCCGAGATGCGGCACGAGGACGAGCGGGAAAAGCAGGGAGGCCAGGAGCGCTCCGATATAGTCGAGCGTGAAGACTTTCGAGACGAGATCCTTGAAGACGAGCCGGCCTTCGAGGATGCGGAGCAAGAGCGGGATCTCCAGCCCGACCAGCGTGCCGATGACGAGGACGAGCGCGTACAGAATTAGCCGGAAGGAAGTGACGTGCCCGAAGAGAACGAAGAGCAGCGCCGCGGAGAAACCGCCGATCAGGCCGATGAGGAGTTCCGTCTGAATGAAGGTGCCAAGCAGATTGCGCTCGACGTAGCGCGAGAGCCAGGAGCCAATGCCCATGGCGAAAAGGTAGGTGCCGATGATGGTCGAGAACTGGGTGACCGAATCGCCGAGCAGATAGCTCGCGAGCGTCCCCGCGATCAGTTCGTAGATCAGCCCGCACGTCGCGATCGTGAAGACCGAGGCGAGCAGGAGAAGGCGTTGCGAACGCTCGGGGAGCGGACTCATGGGCACGATCAGCCCGCGCGACCTCCCGCCACGACTAAATTCAATGAATCGCGGCGGCGATGATCACGCAGATGCCGAGGGCGCCGAAGCCGACGACGATGGCGAGCGCGACGTTCTTGTTTTCCACCAGCTCTTTCCAGAGGTGATAGGGAGTGAGTTTGTCCACCAGGAGAAACCCCAGGCAGAAGACGACCATGCCGATCACGGCATAAAGTACGGAGTTGAGGAGGTTGGTTGTGTTCATGGCTCATTTGTGAAAAAACATGGCACCTCGGTTGGATCCGACGCCGCCCGCCGCCGAGCGGGGTGCCGCGAAGTGGAACGGGCTCCAGCCGCGCGCGTTGGACCAGGTGAGATAGCTGCACGCGGCAGCGCAGATTAACAGGTAGATCGGGTGGCGGAGCATGGGAGTGAGGGGGAAGCGATGGGTTTAATCGTCGTCATCGTTGCTGGCCGCAGACGAGCCGGAACCGAGATCACTTTCGGCCCAGCGCCGGCGTTCGAAGGAGGCGGCGCGGGACATGAGCCAAATGGGATACGCGACGACGCCGAGCAGCATGAGCCAGAAATTCGACCAGAAGACACCGCCGCGCTGCAGGCGAACGGTGAACGGCATCTCGTTGAGATTGGGATCGGCGGCGGCTTGCATGACGAGGCGATAACGACCTGCCGGCACTTCGCTCAAGGTCGCTTCCGCCTCCCGGCTCCCTTCCGACCACGAGCCGTCCGAGTCGGAGCCCGAATAGTATTCGAGACCGAGTTCCGAATCGTAGCGCTTTTCGGTTTTCTCCTCGACGAGCGCCAGATCGATCCCCAACCACGCGTTGTTCAGATTGGAGCGGCCGGTGATGGACACTTTGCCGGAGCCAGCGGGCAGATCGAAAGGCTCGCTCATCATGACCCGGCTGGCGTCGGCTTTGCGAAACACGAATTGGCCCGAATACGCGTCGCGGAGCTTGGCGGACGAAGTGCCAAAGAATTGCAGGAGCACGAGCAGGAGCACCGCGCCCCACATAAAGGGCCGGACCTGCCGCCGCTTTTCCGCGGAGGGATTGGGTTGGTTGAGATAGACGCCGGATGGCGGTTCGATTTTCTCCAGCTTGAAGGCGTCGGCGACTTCCTGGCCTTGTACGTAGACGCCTTGCGACCAGGTGATTTCGGCCAGGTCTGGGTACACCTCCTTGGAGATGACATACGGGGGCTTCACGAAATCGCGCACCAGCGTGCGTTCGCTCGTCGAAGTCTGCCAATAAAACTCGCCAAGCACGGCCACGACGTGGGCCTCGTAATTCGCGAAGGGCCGCCAGCCGTCGTTGCTCGAGCCAGGATCGCGCTCCAGCGAGGCGAGCAACCGTCCCATGAAAGTCCAGTGCCCGGCAGAGCAAACCAGCCACTCGAAGCCGTGCCAGGGGTTGAAGAGCAGATGCTCGGACCATTCCGAGGAATCGTCACCCCGCCGCACATAGCCGATAACCTCATATTCGGTGCCGCGAAAAGTGCCCCGCGTCCCGATCGGGATCTCCGGCACGTAATCCCGCAGTTTTTCACCTGCTTTCTCGAGGATTTGATACCGCGTGTCCGAGGTGCTGATGATGGAGGCGCAACTCCCGCACACGGCCGACATGGTCAGGCCCGCGGCCCGCACGTTGACGATGGCGCCGCAGTTCGGACAGGAAAAGCTGACGCTTCCCGTCTTACGTTCGCCTTCGAAACCCGGCGTCCAGCCCGGAACCGGACGGAGATTGGCGAAACTCAGTTCTTCGTAACGCGCATACTGCCCCTCAAACATCTCCGTGCCGCTGTCGCCGCTCTCCAGCGTGGCGAAAGCGCCGTCTGATCCCTGCAAATCCGCGCTGCGCCGTGGGAGGGCGGGCGGTTGGTTGGCAGGACGCTCGCGCAGTCCGGGCAACGCGCCGTTGGGCAACTGGCCCTCACCGCCGGTGCACGTCGATTCCTTGATGTCGACGACTGTCCAGGCGCGATCGCCGATGTGCGGATTTTGCCCCGCCAAAAGCTGGTCGAAGGCCGGTAGGCGATCCGCTTCGACCGGCCGGCTGAAGGTGAAGAATCCCTGCGTCTCCGCGAGCCAGGCCGAGTGGCCGTCACCGCATTCGGCGAACCATTCCGTCCAGCTCCCGCCGCTCCACTGCCAGCGGAGCCGGCCGATCAGGCGAAAGCTCACCTTTTGAAACTCACCCGTGGTGCCGATCTGCAGGGGGCTGAGATCGGGCGGAAGCTGGGCGATCTTCCCAAGTGCCTCGAGATCCAGGTCGCGCTGGATGACCAGCGATTGGCAAAACGAGCAGACGGCCGAGATCGCGATGCTCGACGCGAAGTTGAGAGTCGCCCCGCAGCTTGGGCAATCGTAGGCACGCATCGGTGGGTTACTTCTGCAACCTGTTGGCAACCTGATTTGCAGTGCAAGCCCAAAGTCCGGAATAGTCGGCGGCAATAGTGGTCCTGCACGCATGAATTGATGGATCCGCCGCGAGGATTTTTGGCGGCTGGCAAGGCGCGAGCGAAGGGGCATATCCGCGATGGATACGCTCCGAGCGAGCAACGCCGCCAGCCGCCAAAAGGACCGCGGCCCTTGGGCGAGGCGCAAAACCGTCCGGCGCCTGCGTTGCTCGTCAGTCATGGGGCTGCTTGGAACCCACTCCTTCCTCGCGTCTTGGCGGCGGACGGTTTTGCGCTTCGCGGATCCATCAATTCATGCGTGCAGGACTACTAGGCTTTCCGGGGCGGGCGCGCTCAGGTTTCGCCCTCCGGTGCCTCCACCTCCCCGCTCCGCTGCAGGCTGCGGGCGAGAAAGCTGCAAAGCAGCGCCCAGGCGGAACCGGCGGCCCAACCCCCGAGTACGTCGGTGGGATAATGCACTCCCAGATAAATGCGGCTCAACCCGACGAGAAATGTCAGCGCTAGCGCGACGAAAAGGAAATAGACCTGCTCGGCGCGCTTCCGGGTCAGCCGCATGAGCATGACGCCGAGCGTCAGGTACGCGATGGCGGAGAGCATGGAGTGACCGCTGGGAAAGCTCCCGGAGCTTTCCACCATGAGATGTGGCACGACAGTGGGCCGCGGACGGTGGTACAAATTCTTGAAGATCGTGCTGAGCAGGACGCCTCCCACCAGCGACACCACGAGGAAGATCGCCGCACGAAACTTGCGCCGAAGAATCAGGTATCCGAGGACCGCGAGACTGGCGCAGGTAATCACCGCGACGCCACCGAGCGCAGTAACATCGCGGGCCATTTCGGGCAGCCAGGACGGGCCGATCGGAATGGATGGGTCGGCCGGCGCACGCAGCGCCCGGAGCGTCGCGGTATCGAATGCCAGGGTGTCGCCTTCCCGCATCTCTTTTCCCAGCGCAATGAAGCTCAGCACGCCGGCGAGAAAGACGAAGGCCCCGAGGAGCGTCAGGATTTCGAGCCGACCATCCACGCGGAGGGCCGCCTGGAGTTTGTCGAGAAGGGTGCGCAAGGACAAGACCGGCACGCTCGCAGGGGGCGGAGGAGCCGTCCAGCCTGCCGAGACGCGTGCGCGATTTTCAGCCCGGGGCGGTTTCGGCTGTCTCCGCGCTGGGCAGGTAGGCGCCGCAGGATTCCCGCACGACGAGACGCGGTGCCAGCAACAGGCTGCGCGCCGGGAGAGTCGGATCGCTCATGCGTTCAGCCATCGCGCGGAAGGCGGTCAGGGCGATGTCGCGACAGGGCTGGTGAATCGTCGTGAGGGAGGCACTGAGGAGCGAAGCATACTTGGCATCGTCAAAACCGACGAGGCGCAGGTCGCGGGGAACCTGCACCCCGCATTTTTCCAGTGAACGCATCAATTGTGCGGCCGTAAGATCGTTGGCGCAAACAATCGCGTCCCAGCGTTTGGCAGTCAGTTTCGCCCGCACGAACGCAAGGTTCTCCGGGTCGCCCTCCATGATCCAGTCCGTCGGGGGAGCGCGCTGATATTGCTCGAAGGCTTCCCGCACCCCCGCGATGCGCGCATCCACCGTTGGCGCGGAATCGGGGCGGGAGACAAACGCGATTCGCTGGCAGCCCAGTTTGATCAAATGCTCGCCGAGCAAGAAGCCGCCCGCGAGATTGTCGGTACAGACCAGGTCGAAGGGGCTGCGACGGGGGAAGGTCGTAATATCGCGATCCAGCAGTAGGACGGGAATGCCCGCCTCGCTCAGACTTTCCGTCAGGCCGCGGTTCACCTCCACGCGGTGCTCGATCGATTCAAAGGGTGCGAAGAAGACGCCCATCACGCGTTGCTCGACGAAACGCTCGCACACCGCCCGGGCGTGCTCGTGACTCAGATCCTCCTCCTGCCGGGGCGCGGCGGACCCGCCGAAGAGCAAAGCGTAGTCGTGCGCCCGGGCGAGGCTCGACAGCTCCCCGCAGATCAACTCGAAGATCTCCGTCGAGCCGCGCTCCGGCACGAGGAGACCGAGTTGGCGCTGGGACGAGGGCCGCGCGTGATCGCGCAGATACGTGCCGGAGCCTGGTCGGCGTTCGATCAATCCCTCGGCCTGCAGATCGCGCAGCGCGCGCGCGGCGGTCGGGCGGGAGATGCCAAAGCGCTTTACCAACTGCGCTTCACTGGGCAACCGCTCTTCCGGCCGGTATTTTCCGGCCGCGATTTCTGCGAGCAACTGCCGCGAAACTTCGCGGTGTTTCGCATCGGGATTCATGAGGCAGCTACTGACAGCTTCAAAGCTGACATATCAGCTTTGTGGCATGCTGTCATGTCTGTTTCTTGGGGAACGGGGGTTCTGGCGTATGAGAGCGGAGTCAATCTGGGCTGTATGGGAAAAGAAAATTCTGAATCGATCCTGCTGGTGGGGGAAACCCGCTGAGTCTCGCGCTCGTTCCAAATGCCCCGGCGAAATCTGCTGCTCCGGCGCGGCAATCGCACCAGCGCCGGCCACAGGGCTCTCTTCAACCCAAGCCAAACTGACAGCCATGATTACGATTTTTGAGCAGGAAAATATGATTCGGGAAATGGATAAAAGGGAAATTGTGAAAAATGATATGGATTCACTAATTCCGTTTGAGCGGCCGCCGGAATACCTGGTGGTGAGCGACTTCGATCAAACGTTAAGCTTCAACGATTCAGGCCTGATTCTGAGCGAGATGCTGGGTATTTCGCGTTTCCAGGAAAAGGTCGATGGTCTCTCGCGTTCCACCTTGGTCAACCAAGGAGCGGAACTCGCCTACCTGCTCAGGCATGACCCCGAGTTCCGGAGCGTCCGGCGCGAGCACCTGATTGCGGCGGGAAAGCGCGTGCCCTTGAAGGACAACGTCGACCTCTTCGCCCGGATTCTTCGAGGCGATCTCAGCGGCAATCGCTTCCGCTTTTACGTCATCTCCGCGGCGCCGCGGGAGGTGGTTCAATCCGCGCTCGAGGGCATCGTCCCGCCGGAGAACATCTTCGGCACGGAATTCCGCTGCGATCCCACGACAAATGAGATCGCCGACATTCTCCGCGTCCCGGCCGGCTACGGCAAGATCGCCGTGCTGCAGGACTTGGAAACCCGCCTGCAGAGCAGTCCGGATCGCACCATTTACGTGGGCGACGGCAGCTCGGATCTTTACGTGATGCACCACGTCAACAGCCACGACGGGCACACGGTGGCGGTTTCGGAGAGCAAATCGCTCGGCCGCATCGCCAAGCGAACCGTATTGAGCGAGAACGCGCTGAGCGTGCTGGTGCCGATCCTGGAGGATCTGGGGCTGGCCCTGCTTGCCCTGGCGATGGGGGCCGTCCTGGGTATGCCTTTGACCGGCTGGTTCATTGCCCGCGGCGGAAGCGAGCGGCCTACGCGCGTTGCCGCCTTTTTATTCTGCGTGGCCCTGCCGTTTCTCGCGCTGCACGGGAGTGCCCCGGCGTTTGTGCTCACGTTGGGAGTCGTCGGGCTGGTGCATGGAATTCTCGACGTGGCTATGAACGCCCAGGCGGTCGAAGTCGAGGAAGGCTACCCGCATCCCATCATGTCCTCGTTCCATGCGCTTTTCAGCGCTGGGGGGCTGGCAGGCGCCGCCTCGGGGGCTGGTTTTGCCGCGCTGGACTTCGGACCATTCGCCCATTTCCTCGCGGTCGCCTCCGCGTTCGGGATCGTGGTCTTCCTGGCCTCTCCGCATCTTCTCGCCTCGGGCCGACCCGGCGCCCGGACGTCTTCGCCTCGGGCCCGAACCGGTTTTGCTCTGCCCTCGTCCACTTTGCTCGCCCTGGGTGCGCTCGCCCTCTGCACCATGGTGGGGGAAGGGGCCATGGCGGATTGGGGCGCGCTCTATCTCCGCGACATCCACCACACCAGCGAGAGCTTCGCCGCCGCCGGGTATGCCGCGTTTTCCGTCGCCATGGCGGTGGCGCGGATCTTCGGGGACCGCTTGATCGCCTCCTTCAGCCCGATCCGCATGGCCCGGCTCGGCGGGGGCTCTGCGGCCGCGGGATTGTTGGTCGCGCTTTTCGTGCCGAGTCCCTTGGCGGCCCTGGCAGGGTTTGCCGGGGTGGGCCTGGGCCTGGCGACGCTGGTCCCGATGGTCTTCAGTGCCGCGGGGCGTACGCCGGGTACCGCCCCGGGAGTCGCCCTCTCCACCGTCACGACTCTCGGGTATCTCGGGTTCATCGCCGGACCGCCACTGATCGGGCTGGTGGCCGAACTCGTCGGGTTGCGCGGCGCGCTTGGACTCATCGTGGCGACGAGCCTGTGCAGCGTCGCACTCGCTCCCGCCTTGGGTCCTCCGCAAACGCGGAGACGTAGCGTCGCTCATCCCGGGGGCGGGTACTTGCAAGTGCAAGCGGATTAGCGAGCCATGGTTATGCCGTTTGGTACAGGGATTTGCAGCCGCGCCTGCTGACGGGCAACGAGCGCTCGAACGCGCAGCTTGCTCAAAGCCCTTGCTCGTCTTTGTTCGGCGATGCGATTTCCCCTCCGCCCCGCTCTCGCCCTTGCCGTCGCCGCCTCCGCCCTCAGCGTGCGGGCCGATGAGGGGATGTGGCTTTTCACCGCACCACCAAAAGACCGCATCCAGGAGAAGTATAACTTTGCGGTGACAGATGACTGGATGCACTCGCTGCAAGTATCCTGCGCTCGTTTCAACTCGGGTGGGTCCGGCTCGTTCGTCAGCGGCGACGGGCTGGTGATCACCAATCATCACGTCGGCTTCGACGCGATCCAGAAGCTCAGCTCGAAGGAGCGGAATCTTGTGCGCGACGGCTTCAAGGCCTCGACTGCGGCCGAGGAGCTGAAGTGCCTCGATCTCGAGCTGAATGTCCTGCAGTCGATTGAGGACGTGACTGCGCGGGTCAACGCGGCGCTGCCGGAAAAAGCCGACGCGGAGACCGCCTTCGCGGCGCGGCGCAAGGTCACGGCCGAAATCGAAAAGGAGTCGCTCGAAAAGACGGGTCTGCGTTCGGACGTCGTCACGCTCTACCAGGGCGGCGCGTATCATCTCTACCGGTATAAGCGCTACACCGACGTGCGTCTGGTCTTTGCCCCGGAGCAGCAGATTGCCTTCTTCGGCGGGGATCCCGACAACTTCGAGTACCCACGCTACGACCTCGATTTCTCGCTCTTCCGCGTCTACGAAGACGGAAAGCCCGTCAGACCGGCGCATTTCTTGAAGTGGTCGGTCACGGGCGCCAAGGATGGTGACCTGACCTTCGTGGCGGGAAATCCCGGCCGGACCAGCCGTTTGCTCACGCTGGCCGAGCTCGCCTACCTCCGGGACAACGAATATCCTTGGATCGCGCAGCGGCTGAAGCGGCGCGAGGTCTTGATGGCATCGTGGGCGGGTCGGAGCGAGGAGAACGCGCGCCGGCTGAAGGACGCGATCTTTGGGGTGCAGAATTCCCGCAAGGTTCGGGATGGCAGCCTGGCTGCGCTTTACGACTCGGAATTTTGGGCCGCGAAGGTGAAGGCGGAGACCGATTTCAAGGCGCGCCTCGCCGCGAATCCGGAGAAGTTTGCGGACGCACTTGCCGCCTACGATCGCATCGCCGAGGCGCAGAAGAGCATTGCCTCGGTCGACGCGAAATACCGCGCGCTCGAGGTCGCGACCGGATTCTCCTGCACGTCGTTTGGCATCGCCCGCACGCTGCTGCGGGCCGGCGACGAGTTTCCGAAACCCAACGGCGATCGTCTGCGCGAATTTGGCGACGCGGGCAAGCCTTCGCTCGAGCAGCGGCTGTTCTCGGAGAAGCCGATTTATGAAGATGCCGACACCCTCCTGCTGGCCGATTCGCTCCAGTCCTTCGCCGAGTCCTTCGGCGCGGACGATCCGCTGGTCGTCAAAGTTCTGGCGGGAAAATCGCCGCGGAATCGCGCGGCGGAACTCATCAAGAACACGAAGGTCCGCGATGTCGCGTTCCGGAAGAAACTCTACGAAGGCGGCAAAGCGGCGGTGGACGCGGCCAACGATCCCTTGATCGAAATCGCGCGCCTGATCGATCCCGCGGCGCGTGAAGCGCGCAAAGTGGACGAGGCGGCAGACGAGACCAAGCAGCAGGGTCAGGCCGTGCTCGCAAAAGCGCACTTCGCGCTCGAGGGCGCGAGCAACTATCCCGACGCGACATTCACGCTGCGGGTCTCCTACGGAATCGTGAAGGGCTACGAGGAGGACGGAAAAACCGTGCCCGCCTTCACGACGATCGGCGGTCTCTACCAGCGCAGCGCCGAGCAGAAGGACCGCGAACCGTTCACGCTGCCGGCGAGCTGGAAGAAGGCCGCGGGGAAAGTGGACAAGAACAAGCCTTTCAACTTCGTCAGCACCCACGACATCATCGGGGGAAATTCCGGCAGCCCCATCGTAAACCGCGCACTCGAGTTCGTGGGCATCATCTTCGATGGAAACCTCCAGAGCTTGAGCGGGGATTTTGCCTACGATGATCGCCAATCCCGGGCCTTGAGCGTGAGCAGCGCCGGCATCCTCGAGGCGCTCGAGAACGTGTATGGCGCGAAGACCATTACGACCGAACTGCGGAATGGAAAGCGGTAGGGCGGCGTTAGCCGCGGTGAATTTCCTCCCACCACTCTCCCTTTCCTCAAAGCCGGAAACCGATCGTGAATTACGAATTCGGAATCCAGCAGAAGCTCTCCGCGCAGCCAGGGGGCTTGCGTGGGCTTGGCGATCGCGATCAAATGGCTGATCGCGCGGGTGGCGGGCAGCCGATCAGTTTCGAGAAGGCCCCGGAGTCGAAGCCGACCATGGGGCACGAGTCACACCCGAAGTCGGCCGCGGCGAGCATCAGCGTCATTCCAGCGAAGCCGGTGGAACGCATGCCCTCATCGCGGGTGAGCTGGGCTTCCCCTCGCAAAACGGCGTGGTCGCGGGGACCAAGTCCAACCGCGTCTCCGCGACGTGCTTATCGGTGGCTTTCCAGAGTAATTCACCGTTCGCCGACGATCCTTCGGAGGTCGATGTCGACGTCCGACGAGGTCGATGTCCCGGAGCACGCTATTGGTCTTTCGGAGCTCGATTGCGATGTTCCGGCGCAACCTGCCGAACTGGCCGACGTCCCGGACAATTTACATCTGAGCGGCATCGACTTTCCCGAGTTCGGTATCGTTGATCCAACCGGTCGAGACCGACCTCAGCGAGTTCGATGACGAGATCCGTCAGCAAGGAACTGACTTCGCCAAGCCCACCAAGTGCACAGCTCGCGCAGCCCGTGGTCAGAAGTCGAAATTCGCGTGCGGCCTCGGCATCTGCTCACTGGCCCGTGCTCTGTTTTTCTTCCTTGTACGCGCGAAGTTCGGCGCGGATTTTCTCTAACTCCCCTTCGATCCCTTCGCCGACTCCCTCGTGATACCAAAACCAAGCCGCTATCAAAGTGGAGACCAGGATCACCGCCAGAATCCGCCACCGCCTCACGGTCTCCGGTGTCGATTCGGCAAGGTGTGCAAACCCATGGGCGAAGAAAAAAAGTCCGCCTGAGAGGAGAGTGGCTCGCCAGATCTGAAAACCAATCCCGGGGTCCCATCCCAAGCCTGTGCCATGGATAAAGAACGTGGCGGCATACGCGCTGAAACAAGCAGTCGAAAAAATCGCGCTGCCCCAACGTGATCGTCTCGCCCAGTGAATCGGCCCCGCCATCATGGCAATGTTGCCGAACGTAAAGAGTAAAAATACCATTCCACCGGGCGGAGGCATTCGGCCGGTCAATAAACGCCAGCTGACGGAGGCGGTCGCTGCACAAAGGCAGGCCCGCCATCCCCTGATTTCAGCGGCATCCGCTTCTCGCATGAGAGAGCTGAGTGCGTTCAGGGCCTTTGACTCGGCCAAGAACGGACCGGCCGCGCCTGCGACGGGTGCGACTCTGCCAGTGTCATCTTTTGGAAGAGGCGCCCGATATATTTCCTGCGTTTCCTCATCCTGGGAGAGAACGCCGGCGCGAAGGGTAAACGAAATCCAATAAGGAACGAACGCCAGGGTGATGGCGGCAAGAAAAAGTCGCCATTCCGGGGCTCGCCAATTCTGCCGGAAGGGAGGCAAGTGAGGGCTGGATTTCTGGCGCTCCGAGCTCTCCGCGGCCTCGATCCTGGATGCCGAAGGAATTGGCGCACGCGCTGAGCCCGATAGCGTCGAGATCGGCTCGCCAAGGTAGGTGGTGATGCGGCGAACGGTCGCATCGAAATACTCGTGCGAATACCGCACGGATTGGTGTCGCACCAACTCTCGAATGTCCTCTGGAAGATCCTCTTTTTTGGGAAAGTTAAACGAGTTTAACAGCACCGGGATGATGATTATTGAACCCCGCAAGGCCGCGGTAATTTCTCGTCGAAGCCAGTCATCTTGATCTTGGCAGCGGTCCAAGGCACCGGGGCCCAGGATCACCAAAATCGCTTTGGAACGGCTGATCTCGCTAATCAGCGCATCGTCAAACTTCCCAGCACCCAGGTCGTCGATGTCCAAAAACACCTCGTAACCCAAGTGCTCGAGTTTGGCCTGAAGCGCCCGGGCGACTTCCGATCCAGAACTTCGCCGATAGCTGATGAAGATGTCTCGCATGGATGCCAGGCGGCCCGTTAGCTTATGTGGTGCGAGGAAGAGACTTCGTGTCAAGACTTGGTTCGATCGGTCAGCTCGCGCCGGTCTCCGCCTTGGGGAACCCGGAGAACGCTCGCGGGGCGCGGGCCGCCTCGGTTCGCTCACCCGCTGCGTCGCGCCGGGTCAGTTCCAATTCGACGACCTGGAAAGAGTCTTCCCCTTTTTCTGGCCAGCGCCGAGAAAATTGAGCGGAAACCGCGGCAGGGGCACCCCGGGGCACCCCATCCTTGAACACCCGGACCGGGAATTCCTCTCCCACGTGCAGCACGCGCAGATTTTTTCGGGCCAGGTATCGTGCGCGGCCGATGTCTCGGCGAGGAGTAACAAGCCAGCCGAGCCGGACAACGCGAGGGAGGTTTTTCAGGGACGGTTTACCCGCGGAGGAAAACGTGCGCACGGCGGGAAGTCCAGTGTCGGCGGTGACTCCCGGCAAGGGAAACGCGCGCCGTACGCGGATGGTTCGGCGATGAGACCCTCTCGTCGATCTTGAGCAAGGCGTTCCTGCTCGCCCTCGACGATTTGATTGAGGCGCCTGACATCCGGCGTCAGTTGGACATTCGCACGTGAAGCCGAAGCAATCGCGGACGAAGCTGCAAGTGCCAGGGAGACGAGAGGAAACAAAACTCTCCTGAATTAGGCGCCACTTCGCGTCCGCCCTTACGGCGAGCCGAGGACGCGATAAAAACGCCTTGGTACTCCGCTCACACTTGGATCCGTGACGGGGATGTTTGCTCCGGTGCCAAAAATATTGGATTGAAGTGTGCTCCATGAAGTCGCCGCACCCAGTGCACCCGTGAATTGGACCGTGTAGGTTTTCCCATAGACGCTCGGAAACACGATCGTGGCGCTGGTCGCATTCCGAGCGACCGCGGGATTGACCAGCCTCGGCGGAGAGAGCAAGCCTGCGTCCAGAAAGGGAAGCAGGAAATGAATCAGATCATAGGTGGTGCCGAACGCTCCGTTGTCCGGATCGTAGTGCGATCCGGATTTTTCAATCTTTGTCACGGGAAAGCCGTTTGCCGAGAGGGTCGCCAAATCTGTCCGCACGGTGCCGATGGGATACACCGGGTCGGAAAGGTGCGCGAGGTGGGCGACATTGATTTTCCAGGAAGCACTGGCCAACAAGGAGGCTTGGGATGCGCCGGTGTCTCGAAAAGGATCGCTGTTCTCGACCAGCAGACAGGCAAACAGCGTCGTGTTCTGGAAACCCACGCGATAGGTCAGATCGCCACCGGAAGAATAGCCCGCGAGGTAAATTTTGCGCGGATTGACATTGAAATATCGGGTGATGTCCGCCACCGCCGCCAGCACTTTTGCGGTGTCGGTGTTAACGTCCCAGCAACCGCCGTCCCTGCCCCCGATGGAAATGGCAATATAAGACTGCGTCTGGCGGGTTGGCGGAGGGGCAATGGCATACATGTCCCCTTCTGAATCCCCCCCGCAGCCGTGCATCCACACGAGGAGGCTGATCGGTTGTGCGTCGCTGTAGGTGTCCGGCTTATACCCGACGTAGGCGCCCTGTCCGCTGTTGAGGTGGAAGAAGCCATTGGCATCGTAGGTCACCGGCAGGTAGGGAGGGTCGGCCCGGAGAGCCGGCGGCGTAAACACCACGGCAAGAAACAGGCAGCCTAGGGCCGTACGGATAAACGTGCCTCCAATACCCCTGCCCAAGAACGGCCGGACAAGATGGTTTTTCATCAACGGAAGGCGGGGGCGTTTGGGCCCAACAGAATTGAGCGCTGCCCTGCATCGCACCCCGACAGTGCCTGATGGGGGGCAACCGTTGCCACAACTTCGATGGAAGTATTCAAACCAGAGTGAGGTAAAGGGGGCGGATCCAAGGCGAAGAATCGTGACAACAGACGCGACGGTGGGCCCGCAAAGGTGAATATCAATGTCGGCCGCGCCTGGCTCCAGCTGTGGCCGACGTTTCCCGACGAGGTTTGCGCGGAAGACCACTGCGACGACTGGCCTGAAGTGCATGGGCACGTTGATCAAGAGACGGAAAAGGTGTCAAGACGGAAAGGGTGAAGGCGATAAATCATGACAAAAGTCTGGGTCTGGCATGCAAGGGGATTTTCGACGGCTGGCGGACGTCCGGTCGCTAAATGCCGGCGTGCCGCTAATTC
Source organism: Chthoniobacterales bacterium (assembly GCA_038226705.1). GTDB lineage: Bacteria > Verrucomicrobiota > Verrucomicrobiia > Chthoniobacterales > SZAS-18 > SZAS-18. Next base: position 40,766 of record JBBRQH010000023.1, read on the forward strand.
GGCGGAATCCGGTGCGCGGCCTCCCAGACACTGATCCCGAGAGGCAGAAATAGGGGTCAGGAAAAATGTCAGCGCCTCGATCGCACAAGGGGACGTCACTCCGGCGATTGATTTCAGCTCGACCCCACGACGCAATGCCTGGCTGCAATGCAAAACCGTCCCAAGCGGAGATGGCAACGCCACACCGAGGAATGATTTCGTCTCACTGGAACTAGACACTGCCTCGCGCGAACTTGCCTGATGCTCGCCGCAAGAGATCGCGTGCTCTTTCCAACACCGCATTCTCGTCCTCCAACCCGGAATCGTCAGGCCACAACGAGTCGGCGGCTCGGGACGACGCGTTTTTGTCTCGATCCCATGGGATACGGACACTCTCGCGGATGAATCTGACTTGATTGAAGCACGCAGCGTCACTCCACAACATGATTTTGCCTCGACCAAGGCACGCGCCGTGTCGCAGGTGGCACGCGCCGTGTCGCCATAGCCACGCAAAATGTCGCCGAGGGCACGCGCCGTGTGGCTATGGCCACGCAAAATGTCGCCAAGGGCACGCGCCGTATGGTCATGGCCACGCAAAATGTCGCCATGGTCACGCGCTGTGTGGTCAAGGCCACACAAAATGTCGCCAAGGCCACACGCCGCGTGGTCATGGGCACGCAAAGATGTCGCCAAGGCCACCCGCCGTGTGGTCATGGCCACGCAAAATGTCGCCAAAGGCACGCGCCGTTACGTTGTAGAGTGATTTTGCGGGGTCCGGGAGACTCCCCTCCACGACTGGGAAAGACGGTTTATCAAGTGAACATGCGGTGTTTTTTCCCTGAGGAGTTGCTGGCGCTGTGCCATTTCAATGGCCTCGAAGTCGAACGGCGATTGGGCGACTATCAGGAGGCAAAATTCACCGGCGGGTCGCCCAAGCAGATTCTCATTTGCCGCCGCGCACGGGCATAGCATTCGCAGGACGGCGAACCGGGGGGCAGACAATAGAATGCCTTGATGCGGGCGGCGCTCGAGCGGATTAGGCCCTGACGACGATGCTCCGTCTCCGTCGCAACTCGTTGGCGTACACCAGAAAGCTCTGGTAACCAAGCGAGTGGAATTTCACCTGATTTCGCTCTGATGCCAGACCATGCGCCCGCCCGCGAACTCGCCCGCTTCGTCCCCGCCAGCGTGTTGGAGCGCGCGTTAAGCGATCACCGTCCGCTGACGGAAGCGACGCACAGCCGGTTTCCCGCCGCGGTGCTCTTTGCCGATATCTCCGGATTCACCCGCCTCAGCGAGCGCCTCGCGGGACGGGGTGCGCACGGGGTCGAAGACCTGACGCGTATTCTGAATTCGTACTTTGGACGCCTCATCGAAATCATTCACACCCACGGGGGCGATGTGGCGAAGTTTGCCGGAGATGCCTTGCTGGCGGTGTGGCGGGCTGGAGATGAGGCCGCGCTCGCGAGTTGCGTCCACGCGGCCGCGAACTGCGCTCTGGCCGCCCGCACGGCCCTCCGCGGCTTTGCGCTGGACGGTGGGGGCACCCTCGCTCTCCGCCTTGGCCTCGGAGCGGGTGAGGTCGATGCCGCCACGATCGGCGGAATCTTCGGGCGGTGGGAATACGTGGTCTATGGTCCGGCCCTGAACGAAGCAACTCGCGCGGCGGCCCAGGCGGAGCCGGATCACGTCACGGCCGGGCCGCACGCCTGGGAATATCTCCGCGGGCACTTCGCTGGCACGGAGGGAGTCGGCGGCACGCGGGTGGACGCGGCGCTCGAGCCGCTTTTGTTCACGCCGCTGACGAGGCCGGAACCCTCGGACGATATTGCCGAATTCCTTCTCTCCTACATCCCGGCGGCAATTCATCAGCGACTCGCCGCCCGCCAGAGCGCCTGGCTCGGAGAAATGCGGCGGATCACCGTGCTCTTCGTCAATCTCCCGGATGTGCGGGCCGATACCCCGGTCGAGACCATGCAGCGCGCGATGCGCTCCCTTCAGGAAGGCCTCTATCGCTTTGAAGGGAGCGTAAACAAACTGAGCATCGACGAAAAGGGCGTGACCCTCGTCGCGGCGCTCGGGCTGCCCCCGCTCTCGCACGAGGACGACGCGGAGCGCGGGGTGAGGGCTGCCCTGGAGCTGCGGGCACGACTCGACAACGTGGGCTGGGGCGGATCCATCGGGATCACGCGGGGACGAGTCTTTTGCGGGACGATCGGCAGCGAGCGGCGCTGCGAATACACGATCATCGGCGACGTGGTAAATCTCTCCGCCCGACTGATGCAGGCCGCGCATGGCGGCATCCTTTGCGATGGCGCCACGCGGGAGGCGGCCGGTGAGCGCCTGGCCTTCGAGACGCTGGAACCGGTGGTGGTGAAGGGAAAGTCGCAGCCAATTCCCATCTTCCGCCCGCTGGGCGAAGCGCTGCCCCACGCGCGCCTTTCCGGCGGTTCGCCCATGATCGGACGTGTGGCCGAGCAGCGCGTCGTCCACGACCGCCTCGCGCTGCTCGCGTCGAAGGGCGAGGGCGGCGTGGTCGTCATCGAGGGCGAGGCGGGGATCGGCAAATCGCGCTTTGTCGCGGGCATTGTCGAGGTTGCGGGGTCGCACGGCTTGCGCGCCCTGGTGGCCGCCGCAGACGCGATCGAGCGCTCGACCTCCTACTTCGCCTGGCGTGGCCTTTTCCGTGGACTGCTCGGGATCGAGAATCCAGCGCAGGTGGCGGAGGCGGTGGAGCGGACGCTCGCGTTCGATCCGGGTCTGAAGAAACTGGCGCCGCTCCTCGGGGTCGTGCTGGGGGAGAATTTACCCGATAACGAAACCACCGCCCACATGTCGCAGGAGGCGCGGATCACGAGCACGAACGACCTGCTCGTGAAGTTGCTCGCGCAGGCCGCGGGAGAACTGGCGCTGTCGATCGTCATCGAGGACTGCCATTGGCTGGATTCCGCGTCGTGGGCGCTGGCACGGCGTGTCTCGCAGGGCATCGCGCCGCTTCTGCTGGTGGTGGTGACGCGTCCGCTGGCGGATCCACTGCCCCGTGAGTTCGCGCAATTTCTCGCGGAGCCGGCCACGACCCGCCTCGTGCTGGAGCCGCTCGGCAGCGAGGATTCGCTCGCACTGATCTGCCAGCGCCTCGGCGTGCGCAGCATTCCCGCGGCCGTAGCCGAGCCGATCCGGGCCAAGGCGCAGGGACATCCCTTTTACATCGAGGAGCTGGCCTTCGCTCTGCGGGATGCGGGCGTGATTATCGTGGCCGATGGCGAATGCCGGGTGGCGCCCGGGAGCGATCTTTCCACGCAACAATTCCCCGACACCGTCCAGGGCGTGGTGATCAGCCGCATCGACCGGCTCAGTCCCCCGGCCCAGCTCACCTTGAAGGTCGCCAGCGTGATCGGGCGCACCTTTTCCTGTCGGGTGCTCGGCGACGTCTTCCCCATGGACGGCGAGTCGCACACTTCCGCCCACGCTCTCGAAGCACTGGTGAAGAGCAATCTCACGCTGCCGGACGCGCCTGATCCCGACCCAACCCAAATCTTCCGGCACGCGATTACGCAGGAGGTCGCTTACAACCTGATGCCGCCCACGCAGCGCAGCGCTCTGCATCGCTCCGTGGCGGAATGGTATGAAGGCGCACATCGGGACAATCTCACGACCTACTATCCGCTGCTCGCCCGGCATTGGAGCAGCGCCGAGGATCTGCCGAAGGCGCTCGATTATCTGGAGAAGTCGGCCGAAGATGCGCTCCGGCATTTCGCCAACGAGGAGGTCATCCGCTTTCTCGAGCAGGCGCTCCTTCTGGCCCAACGAGCGCCAGACCAAGCCGATGATTTCCGCCGCGCCTGCTGGCACCGGCAGTTGGGGGAGGCGAGCTATAGTCTGGGAAACCTGTCGGCCGGCCGCGAGCATTTCCGGAATGCCTTGCGTCTGCTCGGACATCCGATGCCGGGTGGAACCGCAGCGTATGTCGGAGCCAGCGCTTGGGAGTTTCTCAAACAAGTCGGTCGGCGGGTGCGCCCCTGGCCTGTCCGGCGCGATGCCGGCAAGGCGCGGAGTGCCCTCGAAGCGGCGCGTGCTTATGAACGCCTCGCGCAGATCTGGTACTTGAACAACGAGAAGCCGCCCACGATCCACGCAGCGTTCAAGTCCCTCAATCTCGCCGAACAAGCGGGCCCCTGTCCGGAACTCGCGCGCTCCTATGCCAACGTCGCGGTCGTTTCCGGTCTCCTCATGATGCACGGGTCGGCGCGGGCGCACGCCCAGCGCGCCCGGGAAACTGCGGTGCTCGTCAACCAGCCGCCTTGCACCGCCTACGTGGACTTCATCCGCAGTGTCTATTGGGCGACAGTCGGCGCGTGGGACGACGGCGAGAAAGACGCCTCCAATGCGCTCCGGATCGCCGCCGAAATCGGCGAACGCCGGCGTTGGATGGAGAGTGTTTTCACCTTGCTGAACACTCTGCTCCGGAAAGGGGAGTTCGAGCGCTCGATCGCCCTTTCGCGGGAACTGGCGGCGACTTCCCGGCGCAATGGTTCCGTGCAGGGTCTCGTCTGGGGCCTTAGCCGGCACATCTGGTGTCACGGCATCGCACGGGAGGAGCCGCCCGACGAAGCGCTGCGCCTCGAGCTGACGACTTGCCTGGAGCACGAGACCGGGCTGCCGCTCGCCGACCATATCCTCGGTCATGCGATGCTCGCCTGGTCATCCTGGCGGCGGGGAAACCTGGTGGAAGCGAGTCAATCCGCCGCCCGTGCCCGCGAAATGAGCGCGCGCACCAGCCAGGTGGCGCACTATCTCGAGACCCCCTTCACCGCCCTCGGCGAGGTCTACTACGAGCGGGCGATTTCCTTGCCGGAGGGCGATCCCGCCCGCGCGGAAAGCGTCGCTGCTCTCGCGCAGTTGTCGGGGCAGCTCGCGCGTTTTCGCCTGATGTATCCCTCCGGCGCGGTGACCCACGCCTTCCACCACGGACGCGTACTCCTGCTCCAGGGAAAGCCCGCGGCGGCGCGGCGCGCGTGGCAGCACGGAATTCAAATCTCGAAAAAGATTCTGCGGCCATACGACGAGGGACTCCTCCATCGCGAACTCGCCCGGCAATCACCACCGGACCATCCGGCGGCCGCTTCCCATTTGGCGGAAGCCCGCCGATTGTTTGAGTCTGTCGGAGCACGAGGGGCGCTGGCGACGATGGCTGAAGCCTGAGGGTGGAGGGGATCCGAGGCGTTGGCGACGAGGGTTGAGGGCAGCCAAATCCTCCGCCGGACCCTGCTCGCCGCGACCCTTTCTCCACCGTTGAGTCGACCTTCATCCATTCCGCGCTGCTTTCGCCGGGGGTGCCGCCGGACTTGACCACCGTCGCCGCCACTGGTCCGGTGCCTATCGTGAAACGCTGCATTCCGTAGCGCTCACCCTTCCTCGAGAGGCGCTGCAGCGGACCAATTTCCGCCACGCTCGAGGTTGGTCGGTCTGATAAGGGCGCCTCTTCGGAGGCTGCTCTATGAAGAATGAAGATCTGAATGGCCGGCAGGTAGGCCGCGTGGTGGGATTGTGGCGATATCCCGTCAAGTCGATGGGAGCGGAGGCGCTCTCGGAAGTGGACGTGTCCTGGCATGGATTCGTGGGCGACCGCCGCTGGGCTTTCATCCGAAACGGGCCCGCACAGAACGGCTTTCCCTGGTTCACGCTGCGTGAGCGCGCGGATCTAAATCACTACTGCCCGTCGTTTGTCGACCCAGCTCGACCCGATAAATCACCGACCGTCGTGCGCACTCCCGCGGGTGCGATTGTGGACGTCGCGGAACCTGCCCTTGGGGCGGAGTTGAGTCCCGGCGGAGTGCGAGTCATTCGGCAGGATCGCGGGATCTTTGACACATTTCCGCTCTCCCTGATCACGACCCAGACGATCGACCGGTTGAGCGAAACCGTTGGGGCCAAACTCGACGTCCAACGCTTCCGACCAAATCTCCTGGTCGAGGCAGTCGGGGAGACACCTTTTCCCGAGGACAGCTGGGTGGGCAGAATCTTGCGCATCGGCGGAATGCGGATGCGCGTCGATAAACGGGACGGCCGTTGCGTTGTCATCACGATCGATCCCGCGACGGGCGAGCGGAATCCCGCGATCCTGCGCTCCGTCGCCCGCGACCGTCAGGGTTGCCTCGGCGTGTACGGCTCGACGGTGGAGCCGGGCCGGGTCTCGCTGAACGATCCCGTGCTCCTCGACATCCCGGTGGAGCAGGAACGTTGATCCGCACGAGATTCTCTTGGTGACGCGTTTGCGCACTCGAATGCTGTCACGCGCGTTTACTCCGACGTGCACGCCCTTACGTTTGGGAAAATGAGCGAGCCCAACAATCCTTCGCCCGGCGATCTCCAGCGCAAGCTCTCGGATTTCATGCGTGAGCATTTCGGCGACAAAGTGAGCGTGCAGACGCAATTCGTGCCCACGGCGCCGCAGGATGCGGGCACTCCGGAGACACCCGCGGCGGCACCGGAGAAAGTGTCGCCATTCGAATTCCACTACCGTCCCCGGGATATCAAAGCGCACCTCGATCGCTTCGTGATCCGGCAGGATGAAGCCAAGAAGGTGCTCTCCATCGCGATTTGCGAGCACTACAACCACGTCAACAGCATGCGCGCGCTCGCCCGGGAGGATGAGCGCAAGGCGGCGCAGCTCGAATACGCCAAGCAAAACGTCATCCTGCTCGGCCCGACCGGTGTAGGAAAAACCTATCTCGTGAAGCATGTAGCCGAATTGATCGGCGTTCCTTTCGTGAAGGCGGATGCGACCAAGTTCAGCGAGACCGGCTACGTGGGCGGCGACGTGGAGGACTTGGTGCGTGACCTCGTCAAGAAGGCCGATGGCGATGTCGAGCTGGCGCAGTACGGCATTGTTTACATCGATGAGATCGACAAGATCGCCGGCGCTTCTGGCGTGATGGGCGGACGCGATGTGAGTGGGCGCGGCGTGCAGACGACGTTGCTCAAGCTCATGGAGGAGACGGAGGTGCCGGTGCGCAATCCGATGGATATGCAGGCGCAATTGCAGGCTGCGATGGACATGCAGCGCGGCGGCAAGTCCAAGCGCGAGACGATCAACACGCGGCACATTCTCTTCATCGTGAGCGGCGCGTTCAGCGGGTTGAAGGAGCGCGTGACGAAGCGGCTGCGGCAGGGTTCCATGGGATTCGGCGCGGCGAGCCGGCAGCGCACGGAGGAGTTCACCGACGCGGAAATCTTTCGCGAAGTCGCGACCAAGGATTTCATCGACTACGGCTTCGAGCCTGAATTCATCGGGCGTCTGCCCGTCCGGGTGTACTGCGAGTCACTCGATGCCGAGAGCCTCTTCACGATCCTGCAGCGCAGCGAAGGCAGCATCCTGCGGCAATACGAACGTGGCTTTCGCGCCTACGGGATCGAGGCAAACTTTACCGAGGAGGCGATGCGGGAGATCGCGGCACGGGCCGCTTTGGAAGGCACCGGCGCCCGCGGGCTTTTCACGGTCTGCGAACGCCTGCTCCGCGAGTTCCAATACGAACTGCCCGGCTCCGGGGCGGAGAAATTCCCGGTGGATACCACCGTCCTCAAGGATCCCGCTGGAGTGCTGGCGCGCCTGCTCGGAGAAGGGCGGCTCAAGCTCGACGAAAAGCTCGCCGCGGAAGCGGTCGAGTTTGCCACCGATTTCGGAGCCAAACACGGGGTGACGCTGCGTTTCTCCGACGAAGCCAAGCTCGCCCTCGTCGCCCGCGCCCGCGGCGACAACGCGAGCATCAGGCTGCTCTGCGAGAAGCTCTTCAAAGACTACCAATTCGGTCTCACGCTGATCCAAAAAAACACGGGTCGCGCCGAGTTCGAATTGACCCCCAGCGCGATCGCGGATCCCGACAAATTCCTCAGCGAGCTGGTCGTCGAATCGTATCGTACGTAAGCGAATCCAGCGGCGTGGGCTGCTGGATTCCCGCCGTCCCTTGGGATTACGGCCGGTCGTAGACTTCCACGATGGCGACCCCAATCGTGCTGGCCGCGCCGCGGACCACGGCGGTATAGGCACCGGGCGGGAGCGTTGCGACGATGGCGCTCTCGCGGTCGTCCGTCGGAGCGAGATTCAACGCCACGAGGTCCGCTTGTTGCGTCGATTTCCAGTTGTCGTTGCTGGCGACGAGTCCATTGGGGCCGTTCAATTCGAGCGTCGGATCCTGGAGCGTGCCGGTCACGCCAAAAGCGGCGAGGCTCGGGCCCAGTACCCGCACGACGACGCGCTTGGGTGCGTTGCCGCTAATGACGAAGCCGCCGATCATCACGTTTTCCCCGGTCTGCACTTTCCCGCGGGTGGAAAGGTTGATGGCATTGCTCGTCGGCGTGCCGGAGTCGAGGTCGTAGGCCTCCACGATGCCGACACCCACGGCGCCGCCGGCCCCGCTGACGATGGCAGTGTAGGCGCCGGGCGGGAGCGTCGCGATCAGCGCAGCCTCCCGGTCGTCGCCCGGGGCCAGACGGGCCGCCTGGATTTCCGTCGCTTGCGTGGAACGCCAGTTGTCGTTCGAGGCGACGAGCTGACCCTGGCTGTTGTTCAGCACGAGCATCGGATCGGAGATCGGCCCGGTGACACCGAACGCGGCGAGGCTGGGTCCGAGGCAGCGCACAAGCACGCGCTTGGATCCCGTGCCGGAAACCACGAAACCGGCAATCCCCACGTTGTCGCCCGTCTCGATGCGGAGACGGGTCGAGAGGTTCACCAGGCGGGAAACGGGCGCGGTGGCCGGCACCTGGAGATCGGCCTTGATGTTGCGCGCTGCATCCAACGGCACATTCCGAACGATCGGGGAGGTGAGGGGTCCTCCGCTAAACGTAACGTTGATGCTGGTCGTGCCCGGCGGAAGGCCTTTGAGCGGAATGGTGTATCCGCCCGAGGTTGAGGTCACCGCGAAGAAGGTCCCGACATCGGGCGTTACCTTGATGCCTGCACTGCCTTCGCCTTCCGTGTAGAAGTTATCGCCATCCGCATCGCGATAGCACACGCCCACGAGGAAGGGGGTACTTCCATCGGTAAAGGTGATTCCGAAGTTTTGCGTGAGGACGTTGGGGAAGGCGTTCTTGAAGGTGCTGTTCGTGACCGCGACATACGCGATGCCGACCTCCTTATAGACGACCGGGAGGTTCAGGTTCATGATGTTGATTCGGTGTCCCAGGTCCGGCACCCCCCAGTCCACATTGAAGCCGATATGCCCGAAAAGCGGGCTCGTCACCGTCGCGTAAGTGTTCTCGCCCAGCCCCATGAAATCCGCGTAGCCCGCCCTTTCCGCGCGAGTAACGAGCGTGGAGCCATCGCTGCTCACATGTCCCTGGTAGTTGTGCGTCGCCTGGTCGTTGGCGGCGAAACGGGCGGCATCGATGAGCTTCGCGTTGAAGGCCAGGGGCGGCTGCGCGGCGTAACCGTTGAAGTCCACTCGCACCGCCGTCAGATTCAAAAACGGCGGAAGATGTGTCGCGAAAAAGTTGTACGCCTGGACGATCTTTGCGTCCGTCTGCGTGGTGGCGAATTGGCCCTCCGCCGGCGGATTTTTCCGGGCGCGGTTGATCAGCTCGAGCACGTATTGCTCGGAAGCCGTCGGGTCGCCGTGGCTGTAGACCTGCGTGGGCTGGGCGCGTAGCGAGCCCGCGCCGGCCGCGGCAATGGCGCAAACCGCGGCGAGGCGGCGGAAGCGGCGGAGACAGTCGGTCATTGCGGAGGGAGAAAGAGCCGCTTCGGTTCGTAGCATAAACTCCGCCCGATCAACATTTTTCTTTCGATTGCTCACGTGCATAGGGTCTGGGCATCAGCGCGCATTCGCGGCGACATCCTCCTCAATGCACGTACGATGCCGCGCCCCCGCTTGGACGCGATTTCACTCCGCGTCGTAGACCTCGACGAGGGCCACGCCGGTAGTATTTCCCGTTCCGCTGACAATCGCGGTATACGCGCCGGGATCGAGGGTAAGCACAAGGGCGGGCTCCTTTTCGCTCACCGGGGCCAAGTTGAGGGCCTGGAGTTCTGCGGCGGAGGGACCGTTCCGCCAGTCGTCGTTTGTCGCGACGGTCGCGCCGCTACTGTTTGCCACCCTGATCGTTGGGTCCGGCAAGGCTCCCACCACGCCAAAGGGCGTCAGGGTTGGCCCCAGCGCGCGGATGACAACCTTGCGTGGGAGGGTTCCTTTTATGACGATTCCGGCGATCATGACCGAGTCGCCCAGCAGCACCCGGCCGCGGGTCGAGACATTTACCGCATGCGAATTGATGGCGGCATCGTCCAAGTCGTAGACTTCCACCAGCGCAACTCCCTGCTGGCTGGCGTTTCCTCGCACTACCGCCGTATAGGAGGCTCCGACGGTTGCCGATGGTCCGGGAGGAAGCGTGACGATTAACGCGCAATCAAGATTGTTGGGCGGAGCCAGGTTTGCCGCGTTGATGGCGTCCTTTTGCGAGTCCTGCCAATTGTCGTTGGCTTGAACGAGCGCGCCGGCACTGTCCCGGACTTCCAGGTAAGGATCGACGAGGGCGCCTTGGACTCCAAAGGCGGTCAGCGAAGGTCCCAACACCCGGATCAAAACGCGTTTTGGGGTGGTTCCCTTGATGACGAAACCGGCAATTCCCACGTTGCTGTCCGTACCAATGCTCAACCGGGTGGAAAGATTGACGATCCGGGAAGACGGCGGAGCGCCTGCCAATTTCAGATCGGCTTTCACGTTGTTCGATCCATCCAGCGAGACGGATTGGACGATTTGTCTGGAGCCCAGCGCTCCGCCTGTGAAAGTCAGAGTTACGATATTTGTCCCAGGCGTTAGTCCCTTGAGCGGAATGGCGAATCCGCCCGCACTCGAGGTGACGGCAAAATACACTCCCACATCGGGCATCACCGTGACGCCGGCAGCACCTTCGCCCTGTGTGTAAAAGCCGTCCGCATCGTTATCGGTATAGACGACTCCAACGATGTAAGGCGTGGAGCCGTTGGCGTCAGGCCCCCTGGTAATCCCGAAATCTTCGGTCAGGACGACTGCGCTCGGGGTCCCGGCCGGTTTCGAAGCGCTTTGGGCCGCGCCGATGCCGGCCTCCTTGTACACCGACGATCCCTGGAGGGCGAGAATTGCCGTGCGGTGCGAGAGCGCGGGAACTCCCCAGTCAACCATGAAGGCGGCGTGGGCGAAGGCGACCGTGGGCAGAACGAAATAGCCGTCCAAATTGCCGTTCGACGGATAGGCCGCGTAGAGGTGGTGCGACGCGTAGACGTTTTCGCCGAACGTGTTCCAATCGTAACCAGCGGCGTCGAAGCGCGCGCCGATTGCGGTCTGAATTTCCCCGACGGAATGTCCGCCGAAAGGATCGCTCGAGTTCGAGCCCGTGAGCGGACGCAGATGGCCCTGATAATCGAAACTCCCCTGGTCGTTGGCCTGACTGCGGGAGCTGGCGAGGAGCGCGCCGTTCATGGCCAGAGGCGGCACGGGCGCATAGGTTGCGAAATCCGAAATCACCTTGGCGGGGGTGACTCCGTATTGATCGAATGCCTGCTTCACGAGCGGATCCGAAGTGTAAAGCGCAGCCAACCGCACTCCCTCGGCCGGAGGGTTCGCACGCGCCCGGTTGATCAGTTCCAGCACGTATTGCTCGTCACCGGACGGATCGCCGTAGTCGGCATACTGCGTCGTGGGGGCGCCCTGGGCCAGCACGCTGACGAAGATTGCGGCCGTCATCCCAAAATGACGCAGCAGGCGCGGTCCGCCCGACATCGAATTGCAACGGTCCATCCCGATCTTCATTATGCACCTCTTTGCCTTTTGGATGCAAGTCGCATGCCGATTTGGAAATACGATTTTCTCAGGCAGGAGTTGACGATCTCGTCCATCTGCCCCGAATATGCATCAGAGATCGTTTTCCACAATTACCACAATTTAAAATCTTCGATTCGCATTTTTGCATGCCAGTTTCGCAAATCGATGAGAATTCCTCATGTTTGCGAATCCTGTTCTCACGTTCGCAAGGGTCCGCGCTTCGTTCCCGCTTCCGGGGCTCTCCTACCGGGCGTTTCGCCAGGCTCGGGGCGGCTCCGCCAGGGAAAAGTCCTCGTGCACGATGCTGAGATTCGGATTGTACGCCGGATCCGCATCGAGGTCCGCACCCCAGCGCTCTCGCATCCATTGGGTCTCCCGCTTGAAGCGCATCACCTTATCTGGGGAATCCTCGTGTCCGCGGGTCAGCGATTCGTGGTGGACCAGCGTGGCGGCCGGCGTCCAGAGGTTTCGATACCCCGCGGCGCGCACGCGCAGGCAAAAATCGACATCGTTGAAGGCGATCGCAAGATTCTTCTCGTCCATTCCCCCGGCTTCCGCCCAACGTTCCTTGCGAAACACCATGCAGGCGGCGGTCACGGCCGAATAATTCTGCGCGAGTTGCAGCCGGTTCATCTGGCCGTGGGCCTGGCCGGGGAAATGTTTGAATGCGTGGCCTGCGACTCCGCCGATTCCCAGCACCACGCCCGCATGCTGAATGGTGCCGTCGGGGTAGAGGAGTTTTGCTCCCACCACGCCGACGCCCGGCGCTGCGGCGCAGGCCACCATCTCGTCGAGCCACTCGGGGGAAATGACTTCGATGTCGTTGTTCAAGAGGCAGACAAACTCTCCCGCGACGCCGGGCACGATTGCATTGTGCAACGCCGCGTAGTTGAAAGGTCCGGCATGGGGCCGGACCTGCACCCGCGGATCGAGGCGGACAATCTCCTGCAACCAATCGAGCGTGGCGGGTTCCTTCGAGTCGTTGTCCACCACGACGATTTCGAACCGCCGATAAGTCGAACGCGCCAGCACACTCTCCAAGCAAAGCCGCAGGATCCCGAGCGCATCGCGGGTCGGGATGATGATGCTCACGAGCGGCTCAGGCAGCGGGACCGCCCGCCGAATGCGCCAGTGCCCGCCGGAGACCGGAATGAGCTGCGAGGTGGTTTCGCCGGTGCGCCCCAGGTGCTCGCGCAGAGTCCGGGCGGCGGCTTCCGCGATTCCCGATTTCTGGTCTTGCGAAAGCGCGGTCGAGCCGGGAATCGCGCGCCAATGGTAAAGGACTCGGGGGATGTGGTGAATTTCCTCCGGGGCCAGCCGCTCCGTGATGCGCAGGGCGAGATCCCAATCCTGGCAACCCTCCACGCCCGCGCGCAGCCCGCCGAGGGCCCGCACCGCGTCGGTCTGGATGGCCGTGAGGTGGCACAGGTAGTTCTGACCGCGGAGCAACTCCGGATTCCAGTCCGGCTTGAAATACGGATCGAAGCGCCGCTGGCGCGCGTCGACCTTGTCTTCATCCGTGTAAATGAGCCGAACGCCGGGTCGGGCGGCAATTGTCAGCGCGACTTCCGCGAGCGCGGCCGGATGCAGTTCATCGTCGTGGTCGAGAAACGTGACCCAGCTTCCGCTTGCGAGGCCGAGGGCACTGTTGGTGGCGTGGGAAATATTTCCGCGCTCGGGGCGCGCGATGAACCGGATCCGCGGCTCGGCTTGCACGAATTCTTCCACGAGCTCGCGGACGCCCGGATCGCGCGAAGCATCGTCCGCGATGCACAATTCCCAATGCGGATAAGACTGGCCCTGGACGGAGAGGATGGCCCGTCGCAGCCAGGGGAGCGGCGGCTCGCAGGTGGGCATGAGCACGGAGAGAAGGGGCGGATCCTTCAATCCTTCGAGGCGCTCACGGATGGCGACCAAGGCTTCGCGTTCGAAGCGCTCGTATCGATGCAACCAAGGACGGTAGGTTGACGCGGCCAAGGTCAACTGCGCGCCCGTAACGCGGGCGCGGCGCCGGAAAACCTGCTGCCATTTGTGGGAGGGAGCGAAGCGAGCTTCCACGCTCACCCGCGCTCGCCCCGGCTCAAGGGGAAGGTCCACCTCAAAGCCGCAAACGTAGGCGACAGGTGAGAGGGCGAACGCTTCCGCCACGTCGGGCCGCGGATGTAACGTAGCGGGGAAAAACGCTCCCCGATAGCGGATCCGAACTCGTGCGGGCGCCGCTCCCGTGCCGGAGAGGCACCAGCCCCGGAAGCGGGTGATTCCTGCCAGCAAATGCCACGTGTGAGGCAGGTCAACGCTCGCGCGAGCTTCCGGCGTGGCCTCCACAGGCACTTGCCTGCGGTTGGTCAGACGCGACAGCGCCCGAAACGGCAGAGTCGCCTTCCAGGATAAGCTCTCTTGCATCGAGCGCACGCGACCCGCGCTGGCTGCTAGTTCAGCGCGCCACCGGCCAATCTCATCTTCCTGAAACTCCAGTTTTCGCACCAGCGCAGCGAAACGGCGCGCTGCGGCCTCTTGTTGGATTCGCGCAGCCTCCAGCGCCGTTTCATGGCGAGCCTGCGCCGCATCGGCGGCAGCCGCCACGACGTTCCGTTCGTGCCGGGTCCGATCCAGCTCGCCTTTCACCTCCGCGGCCGCGGAGGCCTCGCGCAAGAGCGCCGGCAGCCGCAGCCGGTCGGCTGCAGCTTGATAGTAGAGACGCCAAAGCTCTGCCTGCCCGCCGGCAAAGAGGGACTGCAGCAGCGCCCCGGGCGCAGGTCCACCGGGCTTGCGCCAGACCCCGAGGCCATGGCAATGGGTGAACTCGAAGGACTCCGGGGTCCGGGCGACTATCTCTTCCCAGAGCCGCCAAACCCCGAAGTCCTCGTGCCGTTCGCTGACATCGTGGAGCAACACGATTCCGCCCGGTCGAACGAGCGGAAGCCAGGTTTCGAAATCGTGGCGAACGGCCTCGTAAGTATGGAGCCCGTCGAGATGAAGAAGGTCGATGCTGTCCGGCGCGAACTGCACGGCGGCCGCGTCAAAAGTCTTGCGCACCAAATGCGAGAACCCCTCGTAGCCCATCTCCCGCCGGTGGGCCGTGACATCCGCCAGGACTTCGGCGCCGTAAAAACCCGCCTGATGGTCTCCCTGCCAGGTGTCGACGGCGTAGCATTGGGTGGAGCGCCCCTGCTCCCGAACGGCCTGACAGAAGGCGAAGAACGACTCGCCGCTGTGCGTGCCGAGTTCCACCAGGAGATCCGGGCGCTGTGCAGCGACGATATCGAAGGCGAAGGGCACATGATCCGACCATGACGCCAGTCCGTAGCGCCGGGGCTGAAGATCGCGCAGGGAGGGAAGGTCGAGCATGAACCAAAGGGCTCGCTACAACGCGGCTGCCGCGGCGGCAAGAGCCCGCCTCGTTCGCGGCCTGAGGCGTCGGATCAATGCAGGTGGAATTCGGCCACCAATTCCTTCGCGCGTTCCGTCTTCATGGAGGGGATGCCGGGCAGCGCTCCGGCTTCCGGTGGATGCGAATCGTGGAAAAGCAGTGCGCGAGTATTGGTACCGCGCCAAGTGGCCCATTGCCGCGCGTCCTTCTCCCAATTCCGGGCGACTCGCCACGACGCCAGAACCACGACCAGTACGGTGAGACCGGCGCGCCACACGGGCTGATTGCGCAGGGCAAAGGCAAGCATCGCCTCGAACCAATAGCCCACAAAGGGAAGGGTGCAGAGCAGGGCATTGTAGTGGTACCGCGACCCCATGGAGGCCTCCAATCCCGTGTGGTAACGACCCACTCCGAGCAACGCGGCATTGCCCAGGTCCAGCACCAGAAACAACAGCAACAGGTGCCGGGTTCGCCCCGAGCTGTGCAAGAGGCACCAGCCCACGAGCAGGAGTTTCAAGAGGCCGAGGCAGATGGCGGTGGCAGGTCCCCACGCACTCATCTCGAGCAGGTGGTGCAGCGGATTCAGACTGAAGTAATAAAGGCCGAACTGAATCATTCGGCCAAATTGCGCGCTGCCGCTGGCCAGTTGTTGGTGATTGCCGGTCGCCAGCGCGAAGATGAGTCCGGCCACGACGACGCCGGGCAGCAAACAGATCCCCGCCGTGAGCCAGCGGGCCCGGCCCTGCCAGGGACCGGCTGCGACCGGCACAAGCGAGACAACGGCGAGCGCTGCGCCGGTCAGAATCCCGCGGGAGAAGGAAAGGGCACTGGCGGCGACCAGCACCGTCAGCACGCCATGGACCCGCCAATTCCAGGACCGCACCGCCGCTTCGTGCCGCGCCTGCCAGCGGACTGCCAGCAGGAAAAAAGTGATCGCGAGAATGGCCGACCACTGGACTGACCAGGCCAGCGTTTCGATGTTCACCGAAGCGAGCCCGAACACGGTCAGAACGAGAGCCGTCGCGCCCCAGCCAAACCCTTCCTGGCGCAGGAGCTGGCCCAGCAAGGCCACATTGAGTGCGTGGGTGAGCCACAACGCGGCGATCATGGGAAAATAACTTCCGCCTCCGGCAAATACGAGCGCGCCCCAGCCGAGCTTGAAGACCGGCACGAAGTTCTCCGCGAAGATGGTCCACGTCCAACGCCACAGCCCGATACGGCTGATCTGATCGAGCAAGTCCCAGTCGTCGCCGAACCAAAAAAGCTGGGCGAAATGCGGTCGACACCAAATAAATGGGACGAGGGAGAGCAGGGCAAACAGCCACGGGCCGTGACGATCGAACGCAACGCGGGAGCCGGTAGGTGAAGTCATGGCGAAAAATTTAGCCTTCCCCAATAGGTCCAGTCCCATTGCGTGTCGCCCTTCGGGCCCGGCAATGTGCGCATGATGATCCGGGTGGTCTCGGGAGGAAGCTCGACCGAAAACATTTGTACACCGCGATCCGCTGGTTGGCTGACTGGGTCGAGGGCTCGCTGCCAGAGGACTTGCCTTCGCCCGTCCGCGAATTCGCATTCCACGCTGAACTCGGCGCCATCGGTATGCGCGCCACCGGTATACGTCCCCTCCGCGAGACCATATTCTCCCGCAAGTTTTCGGATGCTGGGCTCAGGCTTGAAAATCACTTCGCCAGGCGCATGCACCACAAGAACTTGATGGTCGGCGAGGGCGGCATAGTTCATCCCCACCTCCGAGCGGGCGCTGAGCGGGACGAGATTTGCCACCCCACTGCTCGCGACCTGTTGCAGGAAGCTCGAAGGCTGCGCCGAGCTCGATGGCACGGCGGGCAGCTCGGGAACCCGAAAGAAACGTACGGAAGCTCTGGTCCAGTATTTGGCTTCGCTGGTACGGGCCGGTTCGAAGCGGATCGACCGCAGCCGCTTTTGTCCTTCGCCCCGTGCGAGGGCCGCGTAGTCGGAGGTCGTCTCGAGAAACGGCTGGATCAGGAAACCCTCGGCCGCGATGGGCGGAATCACCCGGAAATTCGACTGCTGGCCGTCCTCCTGGGTCACGACCATCCGGAGGATGGGTGGACGGTAAAGCAGGGCGCGCAGGCGGCCGAGACGGGTGAGCGGAAAATCGGCCTGGAGCCAAAGCGCTTGTTCGCCGTGGTCGGGGAGTCGAATCTCTTCTCCGAGGATCGGGCTGGCTGTGCCCACCGGCTGACGGGTGAAGGTCTGCGGCGAAGCCGGAATGGATTTCTTCCGGAAAAGCAGGGTGTCGCCGGTATTGAGGGTCAGGTCGTAGCGACGCGGGAGTTCGGCGAGGAGGAGCGCATCGTCCTGGGCGGGGAAGCGCGCATCCAGGGTTTGCAGCCGAAAGATCACAAATTCCGGCGCGTCGGGGGACTTGAGGAAGTCTCGATTCCGCTTCATCAATCCGGACGTGTACGCGATGTAGCTTTGGAAAACGGGCCGCGGGCGGTAGTTCAAGCCATTCAAAAGGAGAACGCCCTGTTCGTAGCTGACCCAGTCCACCGTGGAATTGCCAATGGCTTTCTGCAGGGGAGGCAGCGCAAATTTCGCTTCCTCGCTGTGCTGCCTGGCCTCGTATTCCGCGCGAAACGTTCCGAGGCGGGCGATCGCGCGCACGTTTCCCAGCCAGCGAAACGCGACGAGCCGTTGGGTCTGGGCGAGGAATCCGGCATCGGCAATCCCGAGGCCGAGTACGCAAAGAAATGGAATGGCGTCGAACCAACTCCCGCGCTGTCCGGGTCGCAGCCACGCGGGCACCGCGATTGCGCTGATCAGGCAGAAATAGAAAAATCCGAGGACGTGTCCGTCCGCGCGGGTGAAGCCGTGCTTCCACGCCAGTCCCCACGCTGCGCAAAGAAAGAGCACTGCCGGCCAGACGAAGCAGCGCCGGTCGGCCGGCACGCCGCGCATGAACGTGGCCGCATAGATCACGTGGGAAAGGGCGACGGTCACGCCGGCGAGAAAAACCGGCCAGGACTCTTCGGCCGACATCGCCCAGGGATACCCCGCGCTGATTTCGCGGCTGACTTGAAAATACGCGAGCAATTGTCCTGGCTCCTGGCCGGCGGCAAGCCACCACCCGAGAAAGGCGAGGGAAAACGCCCCGGCGAGGCCAAGCGCGCGCGCGCTTTGGCCGCGCGCGAAGAGGCTGGCCGCGGCCAGGACGGTGCCGCCCAGCGCGAGCAGGCAAAGCGTGAATTTAACCGCCGCGAGAAACGCCATCCCGACCACGAGGGCGCCCAGCGCCCAGCGCGGCGTGCCGGGTCGCATGAGGCCACCCACGACCGCCAGCGTGACAAAAACGATACCGAAAGTGTCCGCGAAGAGTTGGCCCAGGACCGCAAAGGCGAGAAAAAAAAGCCAGCGCCGCGTGCTGGGCAGGGACTGGCTGAGTGCGATGATTCCGGCCGCCAGCGCCAGCTTGCCCGGCCCTTCCCACCAGAATTTCCAATCCAATCCCTCGATCGGATAAAAATGCATCGTGAGGAAGCCCCACGGCCCCAGCGTAAATGCGATCTCCCGGCCGAACTGGCGCTGGTGCAAATGGGCCTCGACCAGCACGGTCTGCCAGGAGGCATCGAGCCAGTCGCTGGTCGGCTGGGGGATATCGATCGCGAGCACCCAGATTGTGAGCGCCGCCAATGCCGCCGGCAGCACGCGCCACCAGCGCGAATGGGAGGGACGATGAGGCGGAGTGTGGTCCACGAAAGGTGTCGCTCGGCTAGCTCCGGTCTTCCCTCAACTCCATGATCGGCTTTTCGAAAAACCGATAAACCAGCGCGGCCAGCGAGAGACAAAGCGTCAGGTAAATGCCTTCGACCAGGAGCGCGAAACCCGGCGTTTCCTTCGCGTTTGGGACCTGCACGACGAGATGAATCAGGGTCCCGAGCGGGAGGTTTACGAGGTAAAGGGAATACGACCAGCGGGCCAGCGCGCGGACGCTGCGAAAAAGGGGCGTATCGGAGGTCACGTGCATTTGATCGAACAACGGCAACAGCAGGGCGCCTCCCAAGGGTAGGAGCGAAAACATCCAAGTCTTGGCGAACCCGCTCGCATCGTGATTTCCGCGCAGATAAAAATCGGAGAGGAACCAGAGGGTCGTTGCCCCCAGCCAGAAGGCCGGCAGACGCAGCGTCAGCCACCAGGCAGGCCGCGCCGCCCGGAGTGCAGCCGCGAGAATTCCCCAGGCAATCGCGTCGAGCCGGAAAACCACGATCTGTCGCACCCCCAGATCCCACGTGGGCTCATGCGCGTGGACGTGCCAGAACCGAAGCGCCGCAGGAACCACCAGCAGGACGAGGGCAGAGAGCAGGAAGGCGCGCCGCGCGCCGGCTCCGCTCTTGAGCCCGAGGAATACCCCGAGGGGGAAAAGCAGGTAAAACCATTCCTCGATCGCCAGGCTCCAACTTTCGGGGAAGGGGCCCAACCGGGGCGCGATAAGATTCTGGGTAAAGGAAAGGAACCGCGGATAGTTTGGCAGCGATCCGTCCTGGCAGGCCAGGATGATGGTCCAGATGACGAGGAAAAGCAGGTAGTTGGGGATCGTGCGCAACCAGCGCCGCCGCCAGAAGGTCCAGACGCCTGTAGGCGCCGCCAGGCGTTCCCCGAGTTCCAGCACGATTCCTCCGATGAGGAAGCCACTCAGGACAAAAAACATCTCCACGCCGAGCAGTCCGAGTGCGTTTGTGAAGACGAGTCCTTCGGGCAAATTGGGTCCGACCACGAAATAGCTGTGCGCGATCGCGACCCCGAGAGCCGAGGCGGCGCGCACCAGGTCGAGCCCGAAACGGCGTGGTGTCGCGGACGGCTTTGTCCCTTCTCCGGCCGGGTGCTGGTCGGGTGAAGTCATGCGCGAAGCCACCGTGAATCCAACCCCGGCAAAACAACCTTTCGCAAACTTCTTCGGCGCCTCGCCGTGCCCAGCCGATGGCCCGGCGGGGCCGTACGGGCTTGCGTTCGCCCGACGTGCGGGGCGGGTGGGGCGGGTGGGGCTAAGGCGGCCGGGCGGGGACAAGCGGGAGACACCCGTCTATCACTATTGAACGCCTGCAGTGCAGCAAGCTTGGGCTGAGCGTTTTTTGCCGCGCCGTGGCCAGGGCTCCGCGCCTTCCCCGTGACCTCGCTTCCGCGCCCGAAAAATAATCTCTCCACGATTGCACCAAGTATTCTTGACTCGCGCCCACTGATTCCGACAAATGGTGCATCTTCCTGCCGTCTGTCTCCGCTATGAAACGCGCCGCTCTCGCCATCCTCTTCCTCGCTGCCTCCGCAATTCTGCCCGTGCCCGCGTCCGCCCGCGACGGCGTGATCACCGCGGATCGGTGGACCTTCGTCCGCTCCTTCGTCGATCCGCAGGACCAGACGAAAACGCACTGGCAATTTCGCCTCGAGAGTTTCGATCTGCGAACGGACGGAGTGACCGCCTTGAAATCCAACTCGGGCATCTTCGACTACGTCAAGAGTTCGAATGGCGCCGAGGACGATACCTTTGCCATCAGTCAACGGCAGTCAATCGCGGGCCGGTTCATCATGGTGGAGTACGCGCTCGATACGGATCCGGATAAGGCGCGCTACACGAAGCAAGGTGCAGCGCTCAAGCTCAATCAGGCCGCTGATCCTGTTTCCTGGGTGCCGGTCAGCTTGGGCGATTCGGCGGCCACCATCTCGTTGGACAGTGCCTGGAACTCCCTGCGCTCGCTTTACGATCAAAACACCGGCAACCCCACGGGACTGGGCGCCGCGCTTGTTTCCTGGCTTTTGCAGGACTTCGCGGGCCTTTCCTTTCTGGATCAACTCACCTTCGCCTCCGGCGCCTCGCGACATGACTTTCTCGGTGCCAACCTCCGCGAAATCGAATCGGCCCTGCGCGGCAGCGGCTTCCCTCTCGATCTTTCCCGCCTGCTGCCCACGGGGGGCGTCGATCTCGCGCTGAATAGCACGCCCTCCGTCACGCTCAACGGCACGAACCTTTCGCTCGCGGGCGTTTCGATCACCAATAATCGCACGGCCTCCAGCGGGCCGCTGCGCCTGGACGTCTATGCCTTCCGCGCCCCGTATCAGGGTGGTCCACTCCCCGTAAATACGTATCCGCTCGCCACGATCACGCTTTCCGACTCACTCGCGGCGGGCGGACACGTGACGAACGCTTCTTACGATTCCTCCGTCATTACCTCCCTCCCAGAGGGCATATACTATCTCGCCGTGATTCTTTCGGATGCGACCGGGCGCAAGGATTACGCCGCGCTGCCGAATTCCCTGCTGGTCGGAACGCCGGTGGGCGCAGGGGCGGGCGAGCAAAATATGCCCACCCAGCTCATCAACCTTTCGACGCGGCTGCGGGTGGAAGCGGGTGAAAACGTGGGGATCGGCGGTTTCGTGATTTCCGGCAGCGGTTCCAAACGCGTGATCCTGCGGGCCGTGGGACCGAGCTTGACTGGGTTCGGCGTGACCGGGGCGTTGAGTGCGACCTCCATTGAACTCCGCAATTCGGCCGGGGCGCTCGTCTCACAAAATACTCGCTGGCAGGACAGCCAGCGCGACGAGATTCAGGCCTCCGGATTCCCGCCCGCCGACCCGCGGGAATCCGCCATCGTGGCCACTCTTTCGGCTGGTTCCTACACGCTCATCGTGCGCGGAGCGGGCGGAGAAATGGGCGTAGTGCTGATCGAGATGTACGATCTCGAGCGCTCCAGCTCGACGCTTCGCCCCATCAACGTCTCCACTCGCGGCCGGGTGCAAAGCGGCGACAACGTCATGATCGGTGGATTCGTCATCGGCGGAAATCGCGTCAAACGCGTGCTGGTCCGGGCCGTGGGTCCCTCCCTTACCCGCGCGGGTGTGGCCGGCGCGCTTTCCGATCCCACCCTTGTGCTCTACGACAAGACCGGCGCGGTGCTCGCGCAAAACGACGACTGGATGAATTCCGATCTCAGGGCGCAGATCAGCGCGACTGCGTTTGCGCCGACCGACGCGAAAGAGTCCGCCATCATCATGTCGCTTGCCCCGGGGCCCTACACCGCCGTCGTCCGCAGCAAGGATGGCACGCCGGGAGTTGCACTGGTCGAAGTCTACGATCTCGACTAGGCAAATTTTCCGGTGGAATCCAGCTGCACCCCGGGCCTGCTCGTCGCCACGCGCAACGCGCACAAGACGGGCGAAATTCGCGCGATCCTCGGCACGCAGTGGGAGGTGCAGGATTTAACCGCTTACCCGGATTGGCCTGACGTCGAGGAAACGGGCGCGACATTTCGGGAGAATGCGGCGCTCAAGGCTGTGGCCGCCTCGGCGCGGGCTGGCGCGACGTGGGCGCTCGCCGATGATTCGGGCCTGGAAGTCAATTCCTTGGGCGGAGCGCCCGGGGTCAAGTCAGCCCGCTACAGCGGACCCCGCGCGACCGACGGGTCCAACCGCCAGAAACTTCTGGAGGCACTGCGCGGCACGGAGGATCTGGGGCGCAGCGCCCGATTTCGTTGCGCCATGGCTCTCGCGCGCGACGGCCGGGTGGAGGCCGAGTTCGACGGCTCCGTCGAAGGCCGGATCATTCGGGCCGAACGCGGGGAGGGCGGTTTCGGCTACGACGCGCTCTTTGTGCCGGAGGGCTGCACCGAAACGTTTGGCGAAATGCCGGCAGAAGCCAAGAATGCGCTCAGCCATCGCGCGCGCGCTCTCGCCCAGGTGATCGAATTCCTGCGGCTTCGCTGATTCCCCGAAGCTTCTGTAGCGCGGAGTGCCCACTGCAGGCTGCTCTGGAGAAAGCAGCCGTAGGCGCCACAATCCAGGAGTCTTTGGTTTCCGGCATCTCGGGTTTCTCCCAAGGCCAGTTCTATTAATAATTCGCGTTAATTCGTGTAAAATTGCCAGATGGCTGAGGTCCAGGCAAAGAGCGTCTGGCTATCTCGCGTTGCTCGGTTCGTGGTTCCACCCTCCGCCCTTTTGTTGCGTCGGAGGTATCGCGGACGACGAAAACCTGCTCCATTTCCCCCTTTCCGTTTCCTGCCATGCGATTTGCGCTCATCTTTCCCTTCCTTTCCCTCGTCGCAGTTTCCCCCCGGGCTTTCGCCGATCCGCTCGCGGAACTCGCAGCTTTCTCGGCCTTCAGCACCGTTGATTTGGGCGAACTCGCCAAGGCTGAGGCGAAGACCACGCGCGGTCCCGCCATGTCGTCGTCCCGCGCGATCTCGGTCCAGAGCTGCTTCGTGATTCCAGGTGCTCCGTCCAAGGTTCTCGAGGAGATGAAAAAATGGAACGCGATGCGCCATCGCGAACTGAAGATCTACGCGCAAGGCGATCTGCCGGCGTCTCCCTCGGCCGCGAATTTCTCCGCGCTCCGGAGTGCCCCGGATAATGCGGCCGTACGCGCATTCGTCACCGCCACGAAGAAGCAGAGCACCGCTCTCCAGATCTCCCGCGACGAGGCGAAACGGTTGCCGGCCGCCGACGCGGCGGGGGATGGGGTCATCCCTGCGCCGGTGGCCGCTTTCTGGTCCGAGTTGCTCGCCCGGCGCGCCCAGGGATTTTCTTCCGGTGGGGGGCCGGGCCAGCCGGCTTACGACTTCGCCCGCGCGGTGCGGCCGGGCGACGAACTCGGGGCGTTGCTCCGGCAGCAGGATAAGCTGCAGCGGCAGTTCTCGGGCATCCTGGGCGAGACCAATCTGCTCCGCGGTTCCGGCTCCCTGCGTCCTGCCTTGTCCTGGGGACTGATCGATGCCGATGAGGATGCGGCCGTCACCTTGGGCGCGTTCTATTCGCGAGCTGCGCCCGGTGGCGGCTTTCAGGCGGTGGACGCCACGTATTATGCTAGTGGCGGATGCAATGTTTCCGTGACGCTTTTCCAGCTTTGGCCGGTTCAGGTCGGCGGCCGCGAGGTCACGCTCGTCTGGCGCGGGGATCTCGTTTCGGCGGAGGCTCTCGCGAGCCTGCGTGGCATCGAGCGGCTCGGCGCGGAGTCTTCCATGCTTAAGCGCGTTGCGCGCACGGTCTCGCTCTTCAAGCGCGATATCGGCCCGTAACCGTCGCGTGCCGAAGGAATTTTAGGCGGCCCAAAGAGACGGGATTTCGTGGACGGCCGCCGCGGATTCCATCCTGTTCCTTGTTTGCTTCGAACTGTTCATGCGCTCCCTCCTCCTCCTTCCACTGCTCTTGACCGCAGGCACACTCGCGGCTTCTCCTCTCCCGCTCGAATCCGATCTGGAAGTCTCCTACACCGGACCTTTGTCGTTCCGACGCGGGGGGGTGAATCGCCGCGACATCGACGAGTTCCAAACCCAGATACGTTTCGTCCTTACCCCCGTGGCGCCGCTGGGGAACTGGCGGCTGGGTGCGGAATGGGAACGATTTTCGTTCGGCAACACCTCGGGCGCAGCCGTGCCGAACTCCGTCCAGGCCCTCAACCTCGTGCTGGGTTTCGATGCGCGGATCGGGGACTCCGTCCTGCTGCGCTTCGAAGTGCAGCCGGGCCTTTATGGCACCTCGCTCCGGGGTGACCTCGATCGCTCCTTGAGCGTTCCGGTGGCGCTCGGGGGGACGTACCTCGTCAATGACGACTTGCAGCTCATTGCGGGGCTCAGCTTCGATCCGCTCCGAAATTATCCGGTGCTTCCCGTTGCAGGCATACGCTGGAAATTCGCGCCCAATTGGGCGCTGAATGCGGTGCCCCCGGCCCCGCGCATCGAGTATCAATTCAGCCGCTTTTTCACACTCCATGTCGGCGCAAACCTCCAGGGCCGGAGCGTGCGCGTAGACCGGCATTTTGGCGATGACCGCGGGGATCGGCGTCTCAATGGCGCCGCGCTCTCCTATAGCGTGGTGCGGGCGGGCGCCGGATTCGATTGGAAGGTCAGCGACGCCGTGAAGTTCGACTTCGAAGCCGGGGCGGCGGTGTATCGCCAGTTCGATTTCCACCGCGTGGGCGTCCGCAGAACCGCCGATGCTCCTGCACCCTACGTCTCCCTTTCGGTTTCGGGGTCGTTTTAGCCTGTTGGAAACCGCGTCTTCGCGGAGGTGCCGACTTGCGCTGGCATGCGCCCGATTATCCTTTGTCCCGCGCGGCCGCTTTTGCCGTTCTCCCCATGGCTGTTGAATTCAAAGACTACTACGAGACGCTGGGAGTGCCCCGTGCCGCGACCGAGGCCGAGATCAAAAAGGCCTTTCGCAAGCTGGCGCGAAAATACCATCCGGACGTCGCGAAGGATAAGAAGACCGCGGAGGAAAAATTCAAGGAAATCAACGAGGCCAATGAGGTCTTGTCGGATCCCGAGAAGCGTAAACGCTACGACGAGATGGGCGCGAATTGGCAGAATCCGGGCTACCCGCAGCCTCCAAGCGGAGCGCGCGGGAGGCGCCGGCAGGATGGACCCCCGGGCCAGGAATTCAACTTCGGAGGGAGCACCGGCTTCAGCGACTTCTTCGAGCAGTTTTTTAGCGGCGGCACCAGCCGCAGCTACGGCTTCCCGCCCGGCGCCGAGGGAGTGGATGCGGGGCAGTTTGGCCGGGCCAGCGGTCCGCGCCGGGGCAGCGACATTGAAGGCGACATCCTCGTCACGCTCGATGAGGCCATGAAAGGCGCCATGCGCGACCTTTCCCTGCAGACCACCGATCCAGTGACGGGAAAGCAGGAGGTGAATACCTTCACCGTGCGTATTCCGCCGGGCGCATCGGACGGACGCCGAATTCGCGTTCCCGCCAAGGGCGCACCGGGCACCGGGGGTGGCGAGGTCGGCGATCTGTTTCTGCGCATCCGCCTGGCGGCGCATCCCGATTTCCGCGCCCGCGAGTCCGACCTTTATCACGATCTCGATCTCGCGCCCTGGGAAGCCGTACTGGGCGCGCAGGTCGTCGTGCCCAGTCTCGATGGCCCGATCAAAGTGCGGATTCCAGCCGGCACGGAGAATGGCCATCAACTGCGCGTGCGCGGCCGGGGGTTACCCAAAGGGAAGACGGGCGAGCGGGGCGATATTTACGTGGTCGTGAATGTGCAGATCCCCACGGAGGTGGATGCAGAGGAGCGCGTCCTTTGGGAAAAGCTGGGGGAAGTTTCCAAATTCAAACCGCGGCAGAGTCCGTGACGAACCATGAATGCTCCTGAATTCGGCGACGCCGGAGCTTCGGCTCCAGACCGGGCCGACGCGCCTGGCTTTTATGCGATCGAAGCGGTGGCGCAGATCACGCAGACCCCTCGCCATCTAATCGCCGTCTATTGCCGTCACGGCCTGATCTCGACCGTGCAACATCCCGAGGAGGGCGGGTGGGTTTTTGACGATGAGGCGATTCACAAGCTGCGCCGCATTGAGTTCCTCCGCGCCACGTACGGGCTGAGCCTGGCGGCGGTCCGCGTCATTTCCGGTCTCTTGCGCGATGTGGAGGAATTGCGCCAGGAAGTGCGCTTCCTCCGGCGGCATTAGTCTGGGAGAACGCCCGCCGATCTATTTCGAGAAAATGCAGTCGACGGGAGCGTTGTGCCCGATCCCAGTTTGGCCGCTGCAAGAAAAGAGCCGCGCTGCGTGGTCTTCGCCACTCCCACGTGCGGGCGGCGGGTGCCCGCCTGAGCTAGTCATTTCTTTTTCCCGGGCGCCGTCGAGGCTAAATCCTTCTGGAAAAGCCCCGAATTCTTGGGCCCCGAGGCAGACCGATCCATCCTGGAGGCGTCGTGTGGTATGTCCGTTGCTATAGGCTTCGGCGAAACGCGCAGGTTACGGAACTGAGCATTGCTTTTGGGTTCGCGCGTCTCGATGTGAAAGCGTAACATGGATTACTGGGAACAAAGTCGGGTAGCACTCACACCGGAGTGGGTGAATGGATGGTACCTTAATCCGGACCTGACGGCGGTGGCACGCGCGGGGGGCCGACTTTCGGAAGCACTTTCTTTCGCGCCTGAGACATGCGTCCGGAACCGACCTTCCGTGCTCACCCGGCTCCGGCTGGTCTGCGGCACGCGCACGTTGATTCGCCCGATTCTCGCCCAGGACGCTGCTGCCCTCGCGACCGGCATGCAGCGACTGTCCCAGCAAAGCCGGGTGCAACGCTTTCATCATCACAAATCTGGGTTATCGGAGAAGGAGTTACGTCACCTGACCGATTGCGACGGCGTCAACCACATCGCCTTCGGTGTCGCGTTGATCGATCGCCATGGCCACGAACTGGACGGCGTGGCGGTAGCTCATTGCTTTCGGCTCAAGACGAATCCGCTTCTCGCCGAAGTCGCGATCGTGGTGCTCGATGAATGGCAGGCGCGCGGTCTCGGGTCCGTGCTCATCCGCGTCCTCGCCGCGCAGGCTTGGGAGGCCGGGATCCGCCGCTGGCAGGCCTATTATTATTCCGACAACGTCGGAGTGAAGAAGTTGCTCGCCGGAGTCGGAGCGAAAGCGCGGGAAGGCTTGGTGGGCGGTGGGACGGTGGAGGCGTTTTACGATCTTTACCCGCCCCGGTCCCGAAGCGGAGGTTCGTAGCTGGGCGCGCTAACTGTTGGGCGGCGAGTCGATGCGATCAGCACTTCCCGCTTCTCATTCGCCTTCGCGGAGATTTACGTTGTACTGCCGGCGCGCGGCCGGGATGACTGGCCGTGGCGAACGGCGTTTTCGCAGCGGAAAAGAGACGCCCGATGAAAAAGCCACCCGTCCGGTCTGAAGCCCTCGCAGAGCCGCTCCCCGCGGACGGGATAGATCCCGAAGCGCCGCTGCATCTCCTCCTGCCCAAGGCCCTGTTTTCCAGTCTGTTTTCGTTCCTTCTGATCCTGGAATTTTTTCGCTGCGCTTCGGGGAGGTGGCCCCATTCGCGTGGGGCTTTGCGGGGTTTTTCGCCGCCTTGCAGATCCTCGCGATTGTCGGCTTGAGCTTTCGAAATCGGACCGAGTTCCATTCCCGGGTACCTTTGCGCAAGGATTGGCTTGATCGAGTCGCAGTGGGTTGGCTGATCGCCTGCGCCTTCGGCGCTTTCCTCGGCTGGGTTTGTGGCGCGGTTGCGGAGATGATGTTCCCGGCTCATGCGCGCGCGCTCGCTTGGGCCGAGGTGTTTTTCACGATGCTGCTGCCGATCGCCACGATGTTGCCGAATCTCCGTTATGTCGGCGGAAAGGTGGCGCACGTGCAGATACCGCTTTTGGCGATCGTCACGCTTCTCCCGATCCTCGTGGGATTGGGTGCCCTGCTGAGAGTTCTGCCATGAACCCACTTTTCCCGGGTTTCGAAACCCATTTTCTTCCTGGCTCCGACGGGTTGAAGATTCGCGCGCTTGTGGGCGGGGCCGGGCCGCCGCTCCTGCTGCTGCACGGTTACCCGCAGACGGCCGCGATCTGGCACCGGGTCGCGCCCCGGCTGGCGGACGCTTTCACCGTGGTGGCGACCGACCTGCGCGGATACGGCGAGAGCGACAAGCCGGTGGGCGGCGGCGACCACGCCGCCTACAGCAAACGCGCCATGGCGCTGGATCAAGTGCAAGCGATGGCCGCACTGGGCTTCAACGCGTTCTTTCTCGCGGGTCATGACCGCGGCGGGCGCGTGGCTCATCGTCTCGCGCTTGATCATCCGGCCGCGGTGCGGCGACTCGCGTTGCTGGATATTGCGCCCACGCGCGACATGTACCGGTTGGGTGGATTTGAATTCGCCCGTGCTTACTACCACTGGTTCTTCCTGATTCAGCCGGCCGGTTTGCCGGAGCGACTCATCGGCGCAGATCCCGATTTCTACCTGCGGACCAAGCTCGGCAGCAGTGGCGGGGGCGGCGCGGATCCCGAACTTTTTCATCCGGAGGCTCTGGAGGAATACCTGCGCTGTTTCCGGGCGCCGGAGACCATCCACGCGACGTGTGAGGACTATCGCGCCGCCGCCAGCATCGACCTGGAACACGACGAAGCGGATTCGGAGAAAAAGATCGCTTGTCCGCTGCGGGTGCTTTGGGGTGCCCGCGGCACGATTGCAAAGTGCTTTGACGCGCTGGAACTGTGGGGCGCACGTGCGGCCGGCCCGATCAGTGGAGGTCCGCTTCCGTCCGGGCACTACCTGGCGGAAGAAGTGCCGGACCGAATTACCGCGGAATTCCGCGAATTCTTCGGCGCCAGCGAGGGGTAGGAATCGGATCGGCTAATTCTTCGGCACCCCTTGGCTTCCGCTCGATTCGCGGCATGAATGCGGGGTGGAACTCGCGCTTGCCCACTTCAGCCTGGCCGGGTTCGGCGAGCAGATCGCCGCGTGGGGGTTCAAGCCTTTCCACGCGGGACCGATTCTGCGCGCATTCTATGCGGGTGGGGGCACGCTCGCGGAAACGAGCCGCGTGCTTCCGCGTGGACTTCTCGATCGCCTGCGCCGGGAACTGGTTCCGCGGGAGGGCGCGATCGCGGCGCGTCAAGTGGGGGAAGATGGCACCACCAAGCTGCTTCTCCGCCTCGCGGACGGGCGCACGGTCGAGGCGGTGCTCATGCCCGATTACCGCGGCGAACGTGTTGCGGGTTGTCTCTCTTCACAGGTCGGCTGTGCGATGGGCTGCGACTTTTGTGCGACCACCAAAACGGGGTTCGAGCGTAATCTTTCCGCCGCCGAAATGGTCGAGCAATTCCTCGCCTTGCAGCGCGAGGCGGTCGCAGTGAAGCGACGGCTCCAGACCATCGTTTTCATGGGCATGGGCGAGCCCCTCTTGAATCTCGACCAGGTTCTCGAAGCCATCGATCGGATCGCGGACAACCAAATGGGCGCGCTCGGCTGGCGCCAAATCACGGTCTCCACCGTCGGGATCGTTCCCGGCATCGAAGCCCTGACGGCCACTGGGCGGAATCTCCATCTCGCCGTCTCGTTGCACGCCCCGGACGACTTCACCCGCGCGCGGCTTCTGCCGATGGGACGACGCTTTCCCATCGCGGACATCCTGGCGGCCGCCGATCGCTTTCAGGCGAGCCGGGGCCGGCCGGTCACGATTCAATATTGTCTCCTCCGGGGCGTGAATGACTCGCCGGACCACGCGCGGGCGCTTGCGGAATTGCTGGGCGCGCGCCGCATGCACGTCAATCTGCTCCATTACAATGCCACCGGGACGAGTCTGCGGGGTCAGACGTATCTGCCGACGCCGCGGGAGGACGCCGAAGCCTTTGCGGCGCTTTTGCATTCACGCGGATTGGTCGCCCACATTCGCCGTTCGCGCGGACCGGACATCGATGCCGCCTGCGGCCAGCTCCGACGTCGCGTCGCCGTTGCCGTTTGAGCGCGAAGATTGGTCCAAGGCGTCTTCGCTCTTGACCCGTGCAGTCCATTTTGAAGGAATGAGATTCCGCCTCAACTCCTTGCGCCATGAATGGTCAGATCAATTATCGCTTGAACCCGGGAGCGAATGCGATCCGCTTCGAGGAGGCAAAAAAGGACATCCAAGCGGGCGGACTGCGCTTTCGCGAAACCGTCCAACCGTGGGACGGGAACATGCATGTCCTGACT
>JBBRQH010000024.1:0-67868 GCA_038226705.1 Chthoniobacterales bacterium
GAAGATGATTTTCAGCCAGCGCTGACCAAGGCAGCGCAAGGCGCAGGCATGGCTCTGCCCTTTTTCGCGATGAGCGCGGTAGGAGGTGTCCGCCCAGGGGCAGGTTTTGCGGCTCAGGTCGGCCATCAGATGCACCGCCGCCCGTAAGGGCAGGCTGCACGCGCGGCGCAGGCGCACGCCACCGCTGTTGCCGCTCTGCTTGGTGACCGGGGCGGTTCCAGCGAAGCACTGCAAGGCCTGCAGATCCTCGAAGCGCGCACGCTGATCGCCGATCTCCGCCAGCAGCCGCGGCGCCAGCTTCGGGCCCGCGCCGGGTAGCGAGCCAAAGAGATCATGATCGGGATGGCGCGCGAAGAGCGCCTCAATGGCCGCACGATACTCGGCCAGCTGGGCGGCCAGCGAGCCCAAGAGCCGCACCAGCGCTAGAGCCAGCCGACTCTTGGCCGCGACGACGCCAGGCGCAGCGATCAGTCGTTCGCTTTGCGCCAAGGCCGCCAGCCGTGTCGGGGCGCTTTCCGGCCGCCAGAGCTTGTGCGCATGGAGGAACTTCTCCCATTTGCGCTGACCCGACTTGGCCAGCGCGGCCGGCGTGGGGAACGCCGCGACGAACTCCCAAGCGAAGGACTTGGTGAAGTCGTCGAAGGCGTCCAGAGCCGCGGGATAGTAGTCCTGCAACGCGGCGAGCAGCTGGTTGACCAGGGCGGTGCGTTGCTCGATGAGCGCGACCTCGTCGCGGCAGAGGAGACGCAGTTCGGCCATGAGCGGATCCTCGGGGTCGAGGTGTCGCCAGCCGTGGCCATCGACGCGCAGCGCATCGGCCAGACTCCAGGCATCGAGCGAGTCGTTCTTCACGCCCGAGGGCGCCTTGCGTTCGCGGTAGCGCTCGGCCTGCTTCGGATTGATCGGGAAGACGGTGTAACCGGCGCTAAGTAACTGTTCGACGGCGAGACCCTGGTTGGTCTCGACGGCGACGGCCAGTGCTGGTGCCTCGACGGGCAACAGAGCGGCGACGCGCTCGCGCAGCTTTTGCCAGCCGGCGCCGTCGTGAGCGAAGCGCAGGGTGAGCAGAACCTGGCCGCGCACATCGACCAGGGCGAAGTCGTGATGATCCTTCGCCCAATCGAGCGCGGCAAAGTGCGCGCGTTGGTGGAAGGGCGGCAGGCTGGTGGGCGACGATGGCAGCGTGGCACGATGGGCGGCTGACGCAGGCATCGGGGTTGGCTCGGACTCGGGGGAGACAGATGCGGACATGATGGGGAGGGGGTTGACGGCATCGTTCAGCGCGTGGCCGCGGCCTCCAGTCGTCCTGATACAAGAGTCCTCTGCACACGTGGTGCGGGACGGAGTTCTCTTAGACTTCGGAGCCGTGGCCGACGGCGCGTCCGGTGTTCTGACCCTGTCGCTGGAAGCGAGAGGCAATAATGACCGTGAGCGCGCCGCGGCTTTTCGACGCCGCGCCAACGGTGGCGCGGTGACATCGGACTGACCAGCACCGCTTTTGGCGGCGGCCGAGTTGTTCACAATCGCCGCGCTGACTGGAGCCTTGGCGGGGCTCCTTCGCGGCGATTGTTGAACAACTGCGGAACTGGTATCAGGCGGTAAATCTTGACAAATGCTTCCGCGGCAAGCGAATGAGATGCGACAGAGCGCGGCGCGGCGGCGTTCCACCGGCCCGCGTTGCATCGAATCAATCGCGGCCTTCTCTTGACGATACTATTAGACGATCCGCTCAGCCCCGGGAATCCCGGTATCGAGTGTGGCCAGCTTCGCGCCATGAGTGCGAGCCAACTCCAGGAGATGCCCGTCCATCAGTTGCGCAGGCTTTGCGACGTAGGCGGGCAGATTGTCGGCACCGATCGCGTCTGCCCATAGTTCGATCTCGACCGAAGCTTTCATGCGCGCCAAAACGCGCCGGGCCGCGGCGACATCCGGCAGCAAACCGGATTGCACGCTCACCCTGACAAATCCGAGCTCCGCGATTGGCGAAGAACCGAGCTTCGCCCCAGCAGATTGCATCCGATGCAGCCAGCGTTCGGTCACCGCGTGCAGGGTATGGGAGCCGTGGCCCAAGGCGACCAACACGTTGATATCGAGAAGATATTTCACGGGAAGTCGGCGAGGAGGGCGCGAACCTGCTCACTCGTTACCTTGGGCGCTCCGGGCTCGGCTTTGACATAGACCAAGCCCGTGAGCTTGGAGGTGAGTAGTCTCGGCTTGCGCGCTGCGAGGTCGGTGGGAGTGAGTACGATCTCGCCATCTCGTACGCGACAGGCGAATTTGGCCCCCGCTTTGAGTCCGAGGCGTCGGCGAGCATCGGCGGGGAGCACGATCTGGCCCTTGCTCGAAAGAGTGGTCGTCATGTCTTACCGTCTTACGCCGCCGGGGGTGCGTCAAGCCAGTGACCAGAACCATGGCAATGATACGTATTCCGCCTCGAATCCCCTACGCTTACGCAGCTCAAAAACTTCCTGGCCGGATACTTTTTCACGCTTGCGGAGTGAAGACCATACGCCGCGGTTGCCTCTTGCCGGCTGCGGGCAGACAGCCGAGTGGAAACCGAGTCTTGTGCCTCCCGCCCCTGACGGGGCGAACCCGCTCCGATTTTACTCGCCCAAACGGTGTCGTATCTGTTCCTTTTATTTGCGTTGGACGCCCATTTTCCCGCGTTCGATTGCCTGAAATTCTGTCGATGAGTACGATGCGCAAAATTCTGCCGGCCGCCGCCTTTGCCCTCCTCGCGCTGCTCGGAGGGATGCCGCTCCGCGGACAAGCCCCGACTCCGACACGGACGCCCACGCCAACGCCGACGATTGCTCCCACCATCACGCCGACTCCCACCCCGACCCCGAGCGCGGCGCCGGTGACGATCCAAATCACCGGCTTGCCGAGAGCGATCCCCGATGCCGGCAGCCTGACGCAGGCGAATTCGAGTTTCGTAGTGCCGTCGCCGGTGCCGCGCACTTTTGCCGTGGATTACACCGTGAGCCATCCCCGGCTGGCGCAACTCCAGATCTCCCTCGTCTCCACTTACCGGATTGAGAGCTCGCCCTCGTCCATGTTCGATCTGCAACTGGAAGACGTGCTCTTCGACTTGCGGAACGTGACCGACGCGAACGGGCTGACCTTGACCCAGTTTCACGGGCTTGCGTTGCTCGCGCCGCGCTTGTTGCAAACCCGGACGTATTTCAACGGCTCGACGATGCCGCCGACGGACCCGCAGTTTGAACCGGTCTTTCCCACCGGATCTTTCAATTTCGTGGTGCGCGATAGCGCGATCGGCGACACGGGCACGCTCGATGGGCTGGTGCTGACCGCCAACCCGCGTTTTGCCGGGAGCGCAGCCCCGCCCTCACTTGCTCTGAATATTGGCAACCCTCCCTCGCAGGCGAGCACTTTCGCCTATGATGCGCTGAAGGAAATTACCGCCACCGCCCAGGTAAGCCCGGCCAACACGCAGCCCTTTGGCATCGCCGAAGTGAAGATCACCGTCACCGGAGATCCCGACACGGGGGACAATCGGCAGTCTGCTCTCGTCACGGCGCGCGGCAGTCAGACTGCCATCACCGCGCGCCTGGCCTTTGCCGCACCCCTCGCTCCCGGCCTGTACCAGGTGCTGGGAACCACCACGGATACCGCCGGAGCGGTGACGCAACGCGTGCGGAGTTTGAGCATCAATCGGAATTTTGGCATCGATGGATTCTCGAACCTCAATGTCAGTGCCGCCGTTCCGGGCCAGCCCACCACGTTCTCGGGCAATGCGCTTTTGCGGAACGACCGGGGCAGCGCGTCGCGCGCCCTGCGCCTCACCATTGCCGACGTGCCGACCCTCGTTTCCCTGGCGGGGGGTCGCTGCATTTTCAAAAACGCTCCCGCCAATCCGCCACCCGTCCCGGCCGCCGTCACTTCGAATCCCATCGCCGTTCCTGCGATTGGGAATGCCCAACAAGCGATCATCGCCATCTCCGGGAGCATTCGCACCCCCCTGGTGCGCAGCACGGTGGAGGCGGTGAGATTTTCGGCTTTCGCCATCCTGGAAGAATTCGACGGCACGACCTGGCGGGTGGTGGATAAGGTGCTCATCTCGGATTGGGGCGACCTCGCTCCCTTTGTGGACTGCAACGTGTTTTCCGGACCCGGCGGCGGCATCATTGCGCCGGTCGGCGGCCCACCCGGTTTGGGTGGGTTGGTCAACGCGAATCTCGCCGCCATGGCCATCAATGGCCCCTCGACGGTGTTTCCCGCGACGACCAATACTTATGCCGCGCTGGGATCGTTCGAGACGAGCGGGGTGACGAGTCAGGCCACCGTGGCCCCGAACTGGACGGCGCCACCCTTTGCGATTTCGAGTTCAGGCGTACTCACCATTCCGGCGGGAACAGCGCCCACCAATATTACCGTCTCGGCCTCTTATGCCTCGGGCGGGGTCACGCGCACCGCGAGCTTTCCGGTGAGCGTGACCACGGCGCCCCCGCCCCGTCTCATCAACATCTCCACCCGCGCGCGAGTCGAAACCGGAGACAACGTCGTGATCGGTGGATTCGTGATCGGCGGCACCGGAACGCAGCGCCTGCTGGTTCGCTCGCTCGGCCCGAGCCTGACGGCGTTTGGAGTCACGGGCGCGCTGGCGGATCCGATCCTGAGTCTGTTCAATTCCCAGGGGGTGGCGATCGCGACAAACGATAGTTGGAAAAGCACCCAGCAAGCCGAGATCATGGCCGCCAATCTGGCGCCGGGCGACGATCGGGAGTGTGCCATCATCGCGGATCTCGCACCGGGCGCGTATACAGCGATCGTGCGCGGAGTTTCCAACTCGAGCGGGGTTGCGATCGTGGAGGTCTACGATCTCGGCAACACGCCGGCTCGTTTGATCAACCTCAGCACGCGCGCGCGGGTGCAAACCGGGGACAATGTGGTCATCGGCGGCCTCGTCATCGGCGGCACCACTCCGAAGAAAGTCATCATTCGCGCCATCGGCCCCACGCTGGCCAATTTCGGAGTGAACGGGGCTCTGCTCGATCCCACGATCAGTCTGCGCAACGCGCAGGGCGTCGAAATCGCGGCCAACGACAACTGGAAAAGTTCCCAGCAGGCGGAGATCATGGCGAGCGGTTTCCCGCCGACGAATGACCTCGAGAGCGCTATTGTCATCACGCTGCCCCCGGGGCCCTATACGGCGATCGTCTCGGGCGTAGGCGGGACGAGTGGAGTGGCTCTCGTCGAAGTGTATGAGCTGCCCTGAGTTGCGGGCGGCACAGAAATGGGGCTGCCACGGACGGAGCACGCCCCTCTGGCTCGGCCTCTGGCTCGCCGCCGGGCTGGCCACCAGCGCGGCGGAATCTGACCCGGCCGCGCGCCTGCTGGCCAAAAAGAACGAAGTGCAGAGTGCGCCGGCGGTCGCTCCGAAGCGCTGGCAGACGGCCGAGGTGGGCGCCGCGCTCGCGGTCGCGGACCGGCTCCGGACCGGCGATCTTTCGAAGGCGAGCGTCCGTCTGGCCGATCTGAGCGTGCTCCAGTTGGATGAACTGACCACGATCGAAATCGTCGCGCGCCGGCAGCCCTCGGAGAAACCCGTCCTCGATGTGCAAGGCGGCCAGATTTATTTCTTCAGCCGCGACCGCCCGGCCGAGGTGCAGATCCAATCTCCGGTGGTGACGGGCGCGTTGCAGGGAACCGAATTCAACTTCGCAGTGGAGCGGAATGGCCGCACCACGCTCACCATGCTCGATGGCGAGGTCGAGCTCAGCAATCGCTACGGCCGCGTCCGGGTCGGAACCGGCGAGCAGGGTGTGGTCGAGCCTGGGTCGGCGCCGGTGAAGACGTCCGTCATCGACACCACCATCGTCGTGCAATGGTGTCTCTACTATCCGGGCGTGCTCGATGTCTCGCGTCTGGCGCTGCCGGCGCGGCTGGCGCCGGCGGCCGCAGCGTACGGGCTGGGCGATTTGCCGGGAGCCCTCCGTTTGGCCGCTCCCTTTCTGCGTCGCAGGGCCGGCTCCGCCGATGAACGCGCTTTTCGAGCCGCGCTGCTGCTTTCCGCCGGAAGGGTGGCAGAGGCGGACCGTGCGCTCCGGACCGCCGGCGGCCCACCGACGCCGGACGCTCAGGCGCTGCGCCGGCTGATCGCCGCGGTCACGCTGCGCGAATTTCACGGCGCGCCGCCGGAACGTGCTCCCGAATGGCTCGCAGAATCGTATTACCGGCAGGCCCGCGGCGATCTGCCGGGGGCCCGGGAGGCGGCGCGCCAGGCCACGCAGACGGCGCCGGATCTGGGTTTTGCCTGGGTGCGTCTGGCGGAGGTCGAATTCAGTTTCGGCCGGATTCGCGAGGCCACCGCGGCGCTGGAATCCGGCCGGCGCTTGTCCCCGCGGAACGCCCAGGCCGCCGCGCTCGCGGGCTTTTTCGCGAGCGCGCGAAATCAAATCAAGGCGGCGGAAAAAGAGTTCGACCTCGCGCTCGCGCTGGATCCCTTTCTCGGCAACGCCTGGCTCGGGCGCGGGCTTTGCGCGATTCGCCGGGGGGATGCCCAGGCGGGGCGGCGGGATCTCCAGATGGCTGCTGCGCTCGAGCCCAACCGCGCCCTCCTGCACAGCTATCTTGGGAAAGCCTTTGCCAATGCGGGGGCGGCGCCGACGGCGCGCCGGGAGCTGGCGCGTTCGCTCCGCCTCGATCCGGCCGACCCCACGGCGTGGCTCTATCGCGCCCTGCTGGAGCGGGACGAAAACGAGTTGAACGCGG
The DNA here is from genome assembly GCA_038226705.1 of Chthoniobacterales bacterium. Lineage (GTDB taxonomy): Bacteria > Verrucomicrobiota > Verrucomicrobiia > Chthoniobacterales > SZAS-18 > SZAS-18. The sequence goes on from JBBRQH010000024.1 coordinate 6,736, forward strand.
CGGTGGCAAGCCTCGAGGAATCGCTGCGTCTGAACGACAACCGCGCGCTCTACCGCTCCCGGCTTCTGCTCGATCAGGACCGCGCGGTGCGCGGCACCAACCTCGCGGCGATTTACGACGCAGCCGGACTGACCGAACTGAGCGAGCGCACGGCCAACCGCGCCGCGGCGGATGACTTCGCCAATGGCAGCGCGCACCTCTTTCTCGCCAACAGCGATGCGGCACTCCGGGACCGGACGCGCATTCGGTTGCGCTTCGACACGGCGTTCTTCAATGAGTTGCTGCTGGCGCGGCTCCTCGCTCCGGTCGGCGGCGGATCGCTCTCGCAGAGCGTCTCGCAACAGGAGTATTCGAAGCTCTTCGAGGCCGAGCGCTTTGGGCTCAGCACGGATACGACGTACCGGAGCACGGGCGGCGTGCGCGAGATCAGCTCGCTCTACGGACGCTCGGGCAATCTCAGTTTTGCCGTGGACGGCGACTACGAATACGACCGCGGCACCCGCCCGAACAACGATCTGAACCGTCTCGAGATTTACGCCCAGGCCAAGTATCAGTTCACGCCCGCGGACAGCCTGTTCTTGCAATTGAAATACCAGAACAACCGGAGCGGCGATGTCTTCCAGTATTTCGATCCCGCCCAAGCCAACGCGACCCTGCGCTTCCAGGAGCGGCAGTCTCCGCTCGTTTTCCTCGGCTACCATCGGGAATGGGGACCGCAGCAGCATACGCTTTTCATCCTCAGCCGGCTCGATAACGACCAGACGCTGACGGCCGGGGCAGCGAACCAGCTCGTCATCGTGCGCGATGCCGCCAGCGGTCGGGTTTCCTCCGCCGGCACGGTGCCGCTCGATCTCGCCTACCACAGCCGTCTGCGGATCTGGTCCGCCGAACTCAACCACATCTGGCAAGGCGAGCGCCTGTCGTTTTCCGCCGGGGTGCGCATGCAGTTTGGGACGTTTGACACGACCGCGCGCTTCGATCGCCCGCCGGCGGCCTTGAGTGCGCTTTTTCTCGATCCCGCCGCGGATCAGGCAGTATCCACGGACTACCGGCGCATCGTTTTTTACGGCTACGGTTCCTGGCGCCTCTCCCCCGCGCTGGTGCTGAGCTTCGGCGGCGTCTACGACGCCTTGCGCTACCCCACGAACTATCGCAATCCGCCGCTTCTCGCGGGCGAAACCGAGATCGCGCGTTTCCTGCCGAAGGCGGGTTTGATTGCCCGGCCCTGGCAGGGCGCCGTGCTTCGCGCGGCCTACACCCGTTCCCTCGGCGGCGTGAGCGTGGAGGACAGCGTGCGGCTCGAGCCGACTTCGGTGGCAGGTTTCAATCAAGCGCAGCGTACGCTCATCTCCGAATCGCTCGTCGGCTCGGTCGATGCCGCGCTCAATTCGACCACTTCGCTTGGCCTCGAGCAGAAACTGGGTTTCGGCACTTACCTCTCGGTCGAGGCGATTCGCTATACGTCGGACGTCCGCCGCGAGACCGGCGTCTTCGAGGCGCGCGCGAATGTCGTCGGCGCCAACTCTTCCATCATTCCGCCCCTCCGCCCCGGCAGCACCACGGAGAAACTCGGCTACGAGGAACGCAACGTGACGCTCGGAGTGCGTCAGCTCCTGGCTCAGCGGTGGACGCTCGGCGGCAATTTCCAGTGGAACCGCGCGGCGCTCGATCGGGATTTCCCGCGTCTGGAGGAGACCGCCACGTTATTGCGCCGGCGCGAACGTTCGACGCTGCGCCAGGCGAACCTGTTCGTGCTGTATAACGATCCAACCGGATGGTTTGGCCGGGTGGAATCCGTCTGGATCAGTCAGCGGAATGCCGGGGTTTTTCCGCCGGTGGGCGCGGGAGACGATTTCTGGCAATACCACGTTTCGGCTGGCTTTCGGCTGAAGCAGGGGCGCGGCTCCATCACGATCAGCGGTCTCAACCTCAGCAACCGCAACTACCGCCTTCAGCCCCTCAACCCCTACGATGATCCCGCCCGGTCCCGCACCCTCGCGGTGCGGGTGCGGTTGAATCTTTGACCCTTTTCCGCCGTATGGCGCGCCCCCGCCTTGCCCTCCAGTCGCTCGTCACGCTCGCGGGGGCGATCGTCGTGTCGGCGCTCGGCTGGCTGGCGGCCGAGCAAGGGATTCTCGGTCCAGCCGTGCGCGCGAGCTACGACCTGCCCCTGGTTTTCCGCAGTGCGCGGGCGGTCCCTGACGTCGCGATCGTCTACCTCGATGAGGCCAACGCCGCTGAGCTGGGTCAGCCGCCCGGGGGTGCGTGGGATCGGCGGATTCACGCGCGTTTGCTGGAACGCTTGCAGCAGGAGGGCGCCCGCGGCGTGTGCTTCGACATCGTATTTTTCGAGCCCAGCCCGGATCCGGAGGCGGATGCGATCTTCGCCCGCGCCATCGCGGAAAACGGCCGGGTTTTCCTCGGCGCGAACTTCCTGGCTCGCGAACAGCCCTCAGGCCAGGGACAGGCCGTCGCGGAGGCCCGGATTCAACCTTCGCTGCCCATGCTCCGCAGCGCGGCCGCCGGCTGGGGACTGCTCATTTTCGAACTCGATGCCGATCAAGCCGTGCGCCGGCTGACCAGCGGGTTCGAAGAGCGTCGCAACGTTAGCTGGGTGGCAGCGGGAGTGGCGCTGCCCGAGCCCGCGCGGGAACCCGGCGGGCGCTGGCTGAACTACCTCGGCCCAGCCGGGACGATCACCAGCTATGGCATCGCGCAGGTCCTGCGTCCGGACGGCGTGCCAGCCGGATTCTTCCGCGACCGGTTCGTTTTCGTCGGCGGGCGCTACACCACGGCCTCCCTGCAAGCGGGCAAGGACGAGTTCGGGAATCCCTACTCGGTGCGTCGCGGCGAGAAGTTGATGCCGGGGGTGGAGATCCACGCGACGGCCTATGCGAATCTCCTCCATGGCGACTGGCTCCGGCGGCTCGCGCCCGCGACCGAGCGCTGGATTCTCGCCCTCGTGGGCTTTTTCGTTGCCGTGGGCCTGTCGCTGGTGCGCCCGCCTTGGACGATCGCACCGGCGCTCGCCGGTGCGGCGCTCGCCCTCGGGCTGGGCTGCTGGCTGGCTTGGACCCAGGGGCTTTGGTTTCCGTGGGCCGTGGTGGCGGCCGTGCAGGTGCCCGTGGCCCTCGCGGTCGCCGTCTGTGCGCATTACTTGCTGGAATCGCACCGACGCCGCGAACTGCGCCGCGCCTTCGGGCTCTACCTCTCGCCCTCGATGGCGGATCAAATTGCCAACTCCGATTTCGACCTCCGACCGGGCGGCAGAATGGTCGAGGCCACCGTGATGTTCACCGACCTGGCCGACTTCACCACGCTCTCGGAGACACTCACGCCAGAGGAGCTTTCGCAGCTTCTGATCGCGTACTTCACGAACACGACGGAGTCGATCCTCGCTCACCGCGGCACCATCATTAAGTACATTGGGGACGCCGTGATGGCCACCTGGGGTGCGCCGTTGCCTGATCCGGGTCAAAGGCTGAACGCCATCCAAGCGGCCTGGTTGCTGGGCCAGGCGTCCACACGCGAAGTCGGGGGCCGGCGTTTATTCACCCGGGTGGGCGTGAGCACCGGCCCCGTTTTGGCCGGGAATCTCGGGTCGCCGTTTCGCTTCGATTACACCGTGATCGGGGACACGACGAACCTCGCCTCGCGGCTCGAAGGGATGAACAAGTTCCTCGGCACCCAGATCCTCCTCGCCGAGAACACCGCCGAAGGCGCCGGGAGTGAGTTTCGCACGCGGCTGCTGGGGCGCTTCCTCGTCAAGGGCAAGAAGCAAGCGATCGCCCTGCATGAGTTGCTCGGTCCGACGGAGACGACTCCGGCGGAAGCCTGGCATGCCCTCTTTGCCGAAGGCGTGAGTGCTTTTGGGGCCGGAGATTTCGACCGGGCAGAACGGGCACTGCGCGAGACGATCGCCGCGCGCGCCGGAACCGATGGCCCCGCCGCCTTCTATCTCCGACAGCTCCCCGCCGCGCGCGCCGGTCAACATCCGGCCGGAATCATAAAAATGGATGAGAAATGAATCCCGCCGCACCCGAGCCGTGGCGGGGCTCGTGATTCGAATCGATTTTCCCAGGGCGTTGTCACTGGGCTGGCTTGTTCTGCGTTTGGCGCGCAAGTCGGGCCACGAGCGTATGCGCAGTCTCAGCATGACAAAGGTTTTGTCCAAGCCGCTGACCGAGTCCTGGCGCGAGAACGGGCAATAACACGTGATCTATACGCAGGGTCAGGAATAGGGGTCAAGGCCAGGATAAATCATGATAAATGTCTTAGCGCAAGGCGCATGCTAGGGCCGTGATAGACACCCCTTTGCCGAAGTAGGTGTGGATTGCCCGGTCGATCCGGCTGCGCGATTCGCTCCTCCGTTCTTTTGTCTGATGACAAACCTGCTCGTCGTCCAGGGGCCCATTTGTAGCCACTTCACGATATTTTTGCGTCCGGTTTGTTTCGGGATTCGAAGCGTAAACCAACCCTCGCTGCGGAATTTCAGCAGGGTCAGACCGAAGGAAAGTCCGCAGCGTCATCCCACTACCGTTTAATTAAATCCCATGCCAGAGCTGTCCCTCTCGCAGTTTGGTCTCGTGTACAACATGCTATCCCTCGCGATCGCATGCATGTTTGCCTCGTTCGTGTTCTTTGTGCTTCGGCGCAACGATGTCGCCCCGCGGTACCGCGGAGCCGTCGTGGCCTCGGCGCTCGTCGTCTTCATCGCCGGCTACCATTACTTCCGGATTTTCGGAAGCTGGGAGGCCGCCTACACCCTCAATTCGGGCAGGACTGCCTACGTCGCCACAGGACACCCGTTCAATGATCTCTATCGCTACGTCGATTGGATCCTCACGGTGCCCCTCCTCGTGGTCGAACTCATCCTCGTCCTCTCGCTTTCCCGCGAGGAGACCGCGTCGCTCATCGGGAAACTCGGCATCGCCGCCTTCCTCATGATCGCCCTCGGCTATCCGGGTGAGATCGATCGTGCCAGCACGACCATGATGTCCACGCGCGGCCTGTGGGGTTTCCTTAGCACCATCCCGTTCGCGTACATTCTCGTGGTCCTGCTCGGCAAGATCTCGGCGGCCCAAAAGTCGGAGAAGCCGGACGTTGCGGTGCTGCTCCGCAATACCGGCCTGCTGACACTCTTCACCTGGGGCTTCTACCCGATCGCCTACATGGGGCCGTTCTTCGGCCTCACCGGCGCCTCCGCGGAAGTCTTCATCCAGGTCGGTTACTCCATCGCCGACATCACTGCGAAGTGCGGCTACGGCGTGCTGATTTACAACATCGCGGCGCTCCGCTCAGAACACGAGGGCTTCAAGCTCTCCTGATTCTGGCATCGTCCGCACCCGCCGCGCCTGGAGGTCCGGGCGCGGTTTTTTCTTTTCGATCGGTCTCGCCCGCCCTCGCTCCAGCTGAGGGAGTCGATTCGTGGGAAGTTCGAGAATAGCAAGCTTGCGGCCAGCGAAGATGCCCTTGAGCGGCTTGGGAAGATTCTCGTCCAGACGATCGTCATGAATCGGTCCTCGGGCTAAACGAAGAAACTCCTCCGCGTCGTCGCGCTGCACGGATGGAAACATTTCCAGGAACTCGGCTAGGGAATAGCCGTCATCCGTGTAATCGAGAATCGCCTGGGCGGGAACTCGTGAGCCTCGGAAAACCAAGGTTCCCCCCATCCGATCCGGGTCGGAACGAAGGGACTCTGATCGAGTGTGAACGCGCGGAATGGTACCGTTCCAGTGTTGACCGGTCAACGGAGTTCCGTTCTGGCTTTCCCGCATGTGTTCACACACAGAGATACACTCATGAGGGAAACAGAACCGTTGGAGGACGAGGCAGTCGTGGGTTCCCCTTCTCTTTGTGACTTCGTGGCTTTGGGTGAGCACGCCTGCCTGCCGAAGCGGTCCGATCAGTCGAGGTCGGCTTCTTCCGCTTCATCCGGATCGTCCGGCGGACGCTCGGGTTTCATGGCCGCCAGGCCGGCGACCGCCAACTGTGCATTCAACGTCGGCAGCTCCGTCGCCAGGAATTTCTCCCAAGCGGCTTTCGCGTCGCTCAACTCGCGCGCCAGGATTTCGCCATCGGAAACCTGAACCGGCGTGGGTGCGGCGTCACTGTGATCGAGCCGCCCATAGAGCTCGCCGGCTTGCCGGCTGAGCCGCGCCAGGGCGGATTCGATTCCCGGCGCCGCCCCGGTTTGCTCCTGCACCTTCTTTTTGAAGTCTGCCAATCGCTCGACGAGAACACCTTGGGCGGATGACGAGGGTCCGCCGATTTGCTCGAGCAACGACTGGCCCTGGCGCACGGCCCGGCTGGCGCGGTCCAGGCTCTCCGCCACCCGCACTTGGAGGGCGAAATTGCGCTCAAGATCGACCGCACTGACACGCACGCGCGGATCCAGGGTCACCAGCAGCGGCGCGGTGAGAACTCGGTCGCCCACGGTCAGACGCACCTGGTAATTCCCCGGCAGTGCGCGGGGACCGGCGGGAAGGCGCGGGGTGCGCTGGAGCACAGCCGTCATGGGATAGCCATGACGCAGGGATTCCGGCGCGGTGTAGTGCAAATCCCAAATCCAGCGATGCAACCCGCCCGACGCGGAAAGGGTCGACGGCGGCCGCGCCCAATAGGAGGGGATCGGCAGCTTCGCGAGTTCCGCCGGGGTGGTTTCCGGCAGGTCCGTGGAACTGAACCGCCGCACGAGGAGCCCCTTGGCGTCGAGGATCTCGAGAGTGACTTTGCCGGTCGCCGACGCAGGCAGAAAATAATCAACGATCGCCCCGGCTGGGGGATTCTCGCCCACCGGTTCATCGGGCGGGAGCGGCGTATCGGTATTCAGCGAGTCGCGCACGCGAATCGCGGGCGCGGGCCGGAACAACGTGACGTCGGTTGGTCGGGCGGTGGCCTCGATTTGCCGCAGCGGCGTGATGTCATCAAGGATCCAGAACGACCGTCCATGCGTCGCCACGATGAGATCGGCGTCGTGGAGGCAAAGGTCGCGCATCGAAGTGCGCGGCAGATTGAGCTGGAGCGAGCGCCAATGGTTCCCATCGTCGAGGGAAAACCACACCGCATTCTCGCTGCCCGCAAACAGCAAGCCCCGGCGCACCGGATCTGCGCGCACGGTATTGATGGAGGAATTGGCCGGCAGTCCCGTGGTGAGCAGTTGCCAGGTTTTCCCCGCATCCTGGGTGCGATAAATGTAAGGCGTGAGGTCGTCGATCCGGAAACGGCTGACGGAGGTATACGCGGTCTGGCGGTCGAAGGGCGAGGCCTCGATCTGCGTGACCTTGCTCCACGGTGTCAGGGCCGGCGGAGTGACGTCATTCCATTTTACGCCGCCATCGGTCGTGAGCCAGACCAGGCCATCGTCCGTTCCCGCCCAGATGATAGCTTTCTCGAGCGGAGACGGGGCCAGAGCGTAAATGACCCCGCGCTGCTGGTCGGCGGCAACCGCATCCTTTTCCGGCAGCTTTCCGAGACTGGGGGGAATGCCGGCGTGCGAACGGGACAAATCGGGGCTGATCGCACGCCAGTTGTTGCCGCCATCGGTGGTGGAAAAGAGAATATTGGCCGCGTAAAACAAGAGGTGCGGATCAACCGGCGAAAAGATGAGCGGCTGGGTGCGGACCGCCCGGAGCGCGCCAGCCACGAGCGGCGCGGGACTGACATTTTCGACCTGCCCAGTGTCCCAATGGAATCGGGTCACCTCCAAGCGGCCGGCGCCATAAACCAAGTTCGGATTAAGCGGGTCCGGGGCGACGTAGCCGTATTCGCTGGCCCCAACGGGATGCCATTCCCGAAAGGAGATGTAGCCATCATTGCCCCGACTCGCGAGGCCGACTGAGCCGCTTTCCTGCTGGCCGCTGTAGACGCGATAGGGAAACGAACGATCGGCTGACACATGATAAAGCTGGGCCGTCGGCTGGTTATACCAGGAACTCCAGGTGCGGCCGCTGTTCAACGTGACGACGGCGCCCTGGTCGCTCACGAGCAGGATGATTTCGGGGTGGAGCGGATTGATCCAAAGATTTTGGTAATCGTCTCCGCCCGGGGCGCCCTTGAGCGCGCTCCAGGTCTTCGCCCCATCGCTCGACCGCCACGCGACCACGGTCGCGCTGTAAACGAGATCGGGATTTTGGGGGTCGACCTTGAGCATGGGCAGATCGCCGCCGCCGATCGCCAGGGCGGGACGAGGATCCGTCGTGGCGATTTTCCAGGATTCCCCGGCATCGTCGGAGCGGTATATGGCGCCGCCAGTCGGGAGACCGACGGTCGCGTAGAGGCGGCGGGAATCGCTCGGGGCCACCGCCGGATAGATCTGCACCAAATCTGCCGGCAGTCCCTGGGTGAGTTTCCGCCACGTTTTCCCGCCGTCCGTCGACTTGAACAAGCCGCCGTGCGAACCCTTATATTCGTTGCGGCTGTCCCACGGGCCGAGTCGCGATTCCCAAAGCGAGGCATACACCACGTCGGAATTTGCCGGGTCGAAGCAAACGTCCGAGCCTCCCGTGTTTTCGTCGACGAAGAGCACTTTGGTCCAAGTCGTCCCGCCATCCGGCGAGCGGAAGATGCCGCGCTCGGCATTCGGTCCAAAGGGATGGCCGAGCACGGCGGCAAAGACCCGGTCCGGGTTGCGGGGATCGACGGCGAGCGCGGGGATCTGCTGTCCATCGCGCAGCCCGAGATGGGTCCAGGTCGCACCGGCATCGATCGATTTATAGATACCGTCGCCGATGGAGAGGTCCGGTCGGCGCAATCCCTCCCCGCTTCCCACGTAGACGATCGCGGGATTGGAGGGGGCGACCGCAATTGCCCCGACCGACTGGGTGGGTTGCGCGTCGAAGATGGGAATCCAAGTGTGGCCGGCATCATCCGTTTTCCAGACGCCGCCGTTCACTTGCGCCATGTAGAAGAGATGCGGTTGTTCGGGCACACCGGCCGCCGCGCGAGTGCGGCCGCCGCGAAAGGGACCGATGTTGCGCCAGCGCAACTCGCGGAACAGGTCATCCGCCGGCGCCTGCGACCACCCGTCGGTGACGAAGCAGAGCAGCAACAATCCGAGACTGCAGACTCGCGCGGCGGGATTCATCCCGAGGTATGGCATGGAAAACGGGAGCAGGCGAAGGACTGACGCTTTTCTCCGCATAACGCCTGCCCCGCGGAATTCGTGCGCGCCTTTTTCGCTTGTCTGTAAGCGTGCGATCCCTCCAGACTTACGCATGCGGGAACAGGAAGAAGCGAACGTTCGGATCATCCGAGAGGCCTAGGGGCTTTGGAATGAAACCAAAGCAGCGAGCCCGGCCCACTGGCTGGGGTTGGTCACGCCCGACGTGAAATGGGATTCCCTCGGTGCGGGCGCCCCGGGCCTGGAATTTTCCAAATCCTGCCACGGCCGCGACGAGCTGGAGCTCTACTTCCGGAAGCTCGGCGAGGCGTGGGAATGGTGCACTACTACGCGGACGAGTTCATCGCGCAGGGCGACCGCCTCGTCATGCTGGGGCGCTGTGCTTGGCGGAATCGCCAGACGGGACGGATTGTGAAATCCCCGAGGGCCGATTTCCTGCGCATGCGGGATGGAAAAATCTCGTCGTTCTTTGAATTTTACGACACTGCGAAGACCCTTTCCGCCACCATCGTGGCGGCGTAAGCGGGGTATTGGAGCGCCAGAGACAGGAAGAAAGAACAGAAGGGAACAGAGGCTGAACCTGGGTGCGTCCGCGACCAAGCCTGTCGAGATAATCGGCGGCCCGCAGGGTCGAGATTCCTTAGCCCAGCCCGAAAGGCTGGGAATCGCATAGAACGAGGCAGCGCCCTGAAAGGGGGCGATGGAGATTCGCTCGACGGGACGCGTATGTGCCGCAGATGGACGGGCGAATCGCGTCCTTTCAGGCCGCAGAATCCTTCGCATCGACGACCCAGCCCGGTTGGGCTGGGCTAAGGAATTCATGGCCCTTCAGGCCGGTATTCTGTTGGAGCTGGGAGTCAGGGCGATCGGGCGATCGAGCTCACACAAAGCCGCGAAGGAACACGGCAAAAAATCTCACCCAAAGCCACAAAGGCACAAAGGATACGGCGGACGCACACGCTGCGACTGACGTATGGGAATTCCCTTTGTGTCTTCGGGTGAGAAAAATCGCCGTGGCGGGCGTCGTCAGCCCACGTGCTGATCGATCAGGATCGGATTCCCATCGGGATCGATGAGCATCAGGCTGGCGGGGCCTTTGGTCGCTTCATCCGCCTCGGTCGTGAGCTTCAAGCCATTCGCTTTCAGGTGATGCTGAATTTTGCGCACGTCGTCGTATTCCGGCAACGGCTCCGCCTGACTCGTCCAGCCCGGATTAAAGGTGAGCGAGTTGCGCTCGAACATGCCGTAAAAGAGCCCGATGGTAGTCTCCCCGTTCCGCAGGATCAGCCAGTTTTGGGCGGCGTTGCCCATGACCTTTTGGAACCCGAGCTTTTCGTAGAAAGCGTGGGAGGCGGCGAGGTCTTTGACGGCGAGACTGACGGAGAAGGCACCGAGTTTCATATTTGGTTTTTCTTTGGTGGACGATGGGTTTTTCTAAAGCCCGGCGCAGACCAGGAGGTATGCTCCGGAGCCCCTCTTTCTGACCAGTCGCACACCGCCAAGCTTCACAGATCTTGCGAAACGCATCTGAAACCAGCGCAGGCCCATCGCCCGATTACGTGGATCGGGTCAACCGGGCCATCGACTTCATCCTCCGGAACCTCGACCAGTCGTTGAAACTGGAAGCGGTCGCCAAGGTCGCGTGCTTTTCGCCGTTCCACTTTCATCGGATCTTCCGCCTGCTCGTCGGCGAGCCGCTGAACGAATTTGTGAAGCGCGTGCGACTCGAGCGTGCGCTCGTGCTCATGTCGCAAAAAGGCTGGGCCACGCGGCGGAAGCCTTCGCTGACGGATATCGCGCTGGCGTGCGGGTTCGATTCCTCGTCCGATTTCTCACGCTGTTTCAAGCAGCGCTACGAGGTGCCGCCGAGCCGGTTCGACGTCGCGTCCTTTCGGCGGAAGCGTCGGGAGGAATGGCAGCTTGCGACCAGCGGTCCCGAACATCGAAATCGCCTCAAACGGCTGAATGCCGGCGCGAACCCGGATGGCTTCGAGGTGCGGCTCCGGCAGCTCCCACCGCGTTGTGTCGCCTACATCCGCGTCATGGATTCGTTTCGCGAAGGCGGGGTGGCGGGGGCTGTCGCAAGACTGATGCAGTGGGCGGAACCGCGCGGCCAGGCGGACGGGCAATGGCTTGGCTACATGTGGGACGACCCCGAAATCACCGCCCACGAGAATTGCCGCTACGACATCGGTCTCGAAGTTCCGACGTTGATTCCTGCGGGCGAAGTCGGGCGCTTAGAGTTCCCCGCGATGCAAGTGGCCGAAGTCGAAATGCACGGCGGGATCGATCTCGAGCTGCGCGCGCTGGACTGGATCTTCGGGACCTGGCTGCCCGCGAGCGGATTCGTGCCCACCGAGCAGCCCTGTTTTGAAGCGTTTCAGGGGCGACCTTTTGCGCACGGAACGGAGTACTTCGAACTCAACATTCATATCCCCATTACGCGGGGATGAGGAGCGGAGCGTCGGAAGGGATCAAGGGAAGTTATCCGCAGATGGCGCAGATGGCGCAGATGGGGAAGAGATGAGCGAGAATCGTGAAGGTTTCGATCAGGGGAGTCGGGGGATGCAGGGCGACAACCGATGAGGAGACGGGCGCTGAGTGAGGTCAAAGCGTCAACCGAATCTCCGAGGGCAGGCAAAGTGCCAGTGCGCCAGCAGCGCTCATTTCCTTAACACCGCGTCTTTAGACCGGTGACCTCCCGCCCTCGCGTTGCGCGCCAAAGGCGCGGGACAAGCCAGCCGAGGGCAACCCTCGCGCAGGGGAAAGCAGAACCGCGTCCAGCCGTTGCTGCTTTTCCGCGGCACGGCCGCCTTCGACTATCTCAACCCTGCTCGCAAGCGCTGGAAACGGGTTGCCACGAGCTTTTGCGCCCAGAGCCTCTGCAATCACACGGGGAGCTCGCGAATTTCGCGCAGTCTCCCGTGAGTGTCCTGGCCCCCCAATCTCCTGACCGTGAAAAGACTCTTCGCCTTCGGTTTGGCGCTGTGCGCTTGCGCGCAAATCTCTTTCGTCGATACCGCCCGCGCGAATGCGCTGGAGTTTACCTGGCAAGAGCTGGCGCCGGGAGTCTGGGCCGCGCTTCGACAAGACGCGCTCGAGCTCCCGCAAGAGGGGAACGCCGTCTTCGTGGTGACCGACGAAGGCGTAGTTCTCTTCGATGCCGGCGGAAGCCCTGCCATGGGCGAAGCCATCGTGGCCAAGGTCCACGCGGTGACGCGCCAGCCGATCACCCACGTGGTGATCAGCCACTGGCACGGGGATCATATGCGGGGTCTGCAGGCGATTCAGGCGGCGTTTCCGCAGATCCAGGTCTTCGCCCATCCACATACCCGCGATTTCATCGCCGCGACCCGGGAGAAGTGGCTGAAACGGCGGGTCAGCATGGTGCCCAACATCAAGAAAGGAGTGGAAAGTGCGCTCGGAAAAAACCTGGATATGAGTGGGCGTCCGCTCACCGCCGAGGAGAAAGCGTGGCTGCAACGCGGCCTGGGGATGGCCGATCAGCTCAACCAGGAAAACCTCCGGACCGACTACGTGATTCCGAAACTTACTTTCACGGAGCGGCTCGTCCTTCATCTCGGCGGTCGGGAGATTCAATTCCTGTATCTGGGCCGCGCCCATACGGCGGGCGACCTCATCATGTGGCTGCCGCAGGATAAAATCGTCGCGACCGGAGATATCGTGACCGGTCCCATCCCGCTCATGCCGAGCCCCTATGCCAGGGAGTATGTGGGAGTCCTGAACCAGATAAAGGCGTTGGACTTCAAGCAACTTGTCCCCGGGCACGGCCCCGTCGAGTTTGATCGCGGCTACGTCGATCTTTTGATCGACCTGTTGCAAACGACCGCGGACCAAATGAAGGGGTTGGTGGCCCGAGGACTCTCCGAGGAGGACGCCGTCGCGAAAATCGATTTCTCGAAGGTCGAAAGTCGCTTCACCAAAGGCGACGCATTCCTGGCACACCGGTTTCAAGACTATGTCACCGGGACAGCCCTGCCGGGCGCAGCGTACCAGGCGGAAAAGGGAACCGGACCCACCGAACAGTTCTAGCCGCGCGCGACAGGGCAACGCGCCGGAAGACCGGAGCTTGCAAACGGGACCTCCCGCGCTCCCGTTTGCCTCGGCCGGAGCCCGGGAGTTGTCCCCGAATTTTGCATGAATTTCATCAACCGAACTGGCCCGCGCGTGGTGATCCGGCAGGTGCCCATCGCCCTCCTTTTCATCGCCGGGTTCTTCAGCCTGCCCTTTCTGGCTTTCTCGTTTTTCGCGATCGCGACCGGGTCGAATGCCGAAGGGAAATACTTCTGCTTGTTCTTCGGGCTCTTTCTCCTGTGGGTCTTCCTCGAATTTGTCGCGACGCGCGAGTGCATCGAAATCGATCGTGAAGCGCGGGTGCTCACGCGAACCGTCAGTGGGGTTTTCCGGAACCCGCGGCAAATCGTTCCGCTCGACACCATCACCGACCTAAGTTTGGAAAGCCGGGTGGAAAGGACGGGGATTGGACGAACGATTCGGCGCGAGTACCTCTTCCTCAACGGGAGGGAGAAACAGTTCCTCGTGAACAGCCCGGCCAAGGTTTACCTAGATCACGCGAAACTCGCAAAGCTTCTGCAGGAGGCGACAGGTCTCACCCTACGGAAACTACGGGACGGCAAGGAGGAGCTGCAAGGCTCGGAGCGTCGGAGGACTGAGGACTGAGGACTGAGGACTGAACGTCGGAGCGTCAGTGCCCCGCATTCACCTCATCTCCCCTTCTTCGCGGGCGTCGGAGAAGGCTTGGCGGTCGGCTTGGTATTCAGCCCCGGGGTGGGCGGGGGCGTGGCTTGCGGCACGGCCTGACCCTGCACAATCGAGAAATCGTCGACGAGCAGGGTGCTATCGATTGACGTCTGATTCGACAGCACCAGCGGGGCGGTGGGCGCGGTCGCTTTGAAAGAGCCCGTTATCTTGTAATAGGGCGCCGTTCCGCCCACCGGAGGAGAAGCCGTGAAATTGACGTACGGTCCGCCATTCAGCGAACAGCCCGCCGAGGGTGCCGCCGTCACCCGGCGCATATTGGCGCGGAAGCTGACCGTATACGTTTTGCCTGGCGTAAGCCCCGTGATCGTCGTCCAGAGAGTCGTGAGACGGCCGTCGCTTTGCACGAAGGCCACCTTCGCTCCCTGCGGAATGGCGCCATTGTCGGCGAACGGCGGGCCACTGGTGAGGCCGACGCGATCCATGGGTGTGCCAGACCAGCCGGTGATGGGCGTGTTGTAGGCAATGTAGCCGGGTGCAACGCTGAAGGTATTCGCTTCGAAGCTGGGATTGGGAATGGATTGCGCCCAAGCCGGCGTCGCGAAGCTGACGAGGGCGAGCGCCAGGGAAAACCAAGGGAACAGCGTCGCGCGATTTGGACGGCAGGGAATGGAAGGGGGAGTCATGGCAACACGAATCTAAGCGAGCTGTTCCTAAATCCAAGCATTTCGCAGACCAGATGAGCCGCGGGCGAAGATCACGCGCAGCTTTCGTCGGCTTCAAGCAACTCGAAGATCGAGTGCACCTGCCTGGCATCGACGTGCCGATACGTCGTGGGAAGAACGGCCTGGAGGCGATCCGCCATTGGGAAGCCAGGTCGGCCGAGATTGGCCGCGAACCGATTCCATTCCGCGATGCGCTCGGCATGGATGCCAGGCTGGGCCAGGAACCAGACCGCGCGATCCGACTCGGCGGGAAAACGGGCCGCCGCCGCCACGAGATCGTCCTGTGCCATCCCGAAAAAATCGAGAAACCACGAGTCCACGCTGTCGCGATCGCAAAAGCGCGCCGCGTATTCCGCCGGTAATTCGCCGCGCCGGATTTGATCCACCTTGGCCATGATCCTGGGCAGCCAGACGCACCCGGCGAGCGGAGCGCGCGGGGCAGGAAGCGATTCCGGCGCGCGCACTTCGTCCTCGGGCATTCCCCGACTTCGCGCCGATTCGCGTCTCCGGCAAACTTCACCGCGTGCGGTGCAGCGCGGTGCCAGACTGAAGTTGGCGCAGCGCCCAAAGAACCTTGTCGCGTGGCCGGGCCGGGAATGCTCGAATGGTGCGTCCCTCCCAGATTTTCCCGGATGAAATTCTCCCCGCTCGCTGTGCTCCTGACTCTTCTTTCCCTCCTCTTCGGCTGCAGCCGAAAGTCCGCCTTCACGAACAAAGGCGGCCGCTGGTATTTCGAGGAATTGCTGATCGAAGGAGTCGACGCGGGTTCCTTCACCCCGCTTCCAGAGCACTACGCGCAGGACAGGCAGCATGCCTACTTCTGCGCGACTTACCGGGAAGGGAAAGACCTGTTCACCAGCAAGAAAGTCCGGGTGACGACGATCCAGGATGCGGAGGTCGCGTCCTTCAAGGTCCTGAAAAATGGGTACGCCCGCGATGCCAGGCGCCTTTACTTCGAGGGGGTCGAGTTCCCGGTGCAGGACCACGCCACCTTCGAAATTCTCGAATACGGATACGCCCGGGATCGCTTCGCCGGGTATTACCTGCGCAACGTGGTTCCCGGGAGCGAAGGATCCACCTTCGCCGCGGTGGACAGCCACTACTCGAAAGACCGCAAAAGCGTTTTCCATTCCGATCTCGCGCCAGGTCCGGGTGGCCCGTACTTGGCGCGGAGCTTCCGGCTATCCGGCGCCGACCCGGTTACTTTCACCGCGCTGGAACCAGGTTACGCCGTCGATGCGGGCCAGGGGTACTTCCGGGGGAAGGTTCTCACGCGGGAAGTCGCTTCGTTCCGCGCCCTGAGCTTTGGCTATGCGAAGTCGGCCACCGAAGTCTTCTCCGAAGGCGAGCGGATTGCCGGCGCCGACGCACCCAGTTTCGCGACTCTCGAGAGTCCGACCGACAGCGCGGACGCGAAGGATGCCCGGGCCGAATACCAGCAGGGGAAGAAAGTAAAACGCTGAGGGCGAAAAACTCCGCGCAAGCGCAAGATTGCGGGGCGGCACGGCGCCCGCTACAACACGGGCCGTTCATGGAACTTCCCGCCGTCGAGACTCCCACCGCGCCGACGGACAGCCGGCTCGCGGCCCTCTGCGCGACGGCGGTCTATGAGGCTTCGCGCGATTATCAGGCGCGCTTTCATCTCATCACGCGGCGGGCCCGGGAGCGATTTCTCGCTCGCAATTGGGCGGCGTCGCATGCCGACGCCGCGGAACGGCTGCGCCTCTATGGGGCCGTCCTCAATCCGCTCGTGGACCAAATTCGGCGACTGATGGGCACGCGGGTGGAAGACCGCGCCGTCTGGGCCGGCCTGAAGGCGGTGTATTCCTCCCTCATCGCCCGGTGCCAGGAGTGGGAGATCGGCGAGAGTTTTTTCAACTCCCTGACGCGACGCGTCTTCGCGACCGTGGGGGTGGACCAACAGGTCGAGTTTGTGGATAGTGATTTCGATGCGCCCCCCACCCTGCCGCGCGAGGCCGCGCAAAAGGGATTCGACGGCGCGCCGCTGCGCGATCTCATTCGCTGGGCCCTGACGAAGGTCGCCTTCGAGATGCGTCACTTCGCTGATCTGGCCCGGGATGTCGGTCTCGCGGCGGAACGAATCGAAGGCCGGGTGAAGGGAGAGATCAACGCGATCGAGATCGTGAAGAATGCCTTCTTCCGGGCCAAGGGTGCGTATCTGGTGGGCTGCCTCGTGACGGACGCGGGGACGCGCGTGCCCGTGGCCTTCGCGTTGTGGAATGAAGACGCCGGCGTGCGGCTCGATGCGGTTCTGCTCGGCGAAGACGCCATTGCGATCCTCTTTAGTTTCACCCGCTCGCATTTCCGCGTCGACACTTCGCGGCCCTACGAACTGGTGCGATTCTTGAAAGGACTGCTGCCGCGCAAACGCTTGGGCGAGCTCTACAACGCCCTCGGCTATCACAAGCACGGGAAGACCGAATTCTACCGCGATTTCATGCGGCACTTGCGCACCTCGACCGATTGTTTTGCCGCAGCCGCTGGCACCCGCGGCATGGTCATGCTGGTCTTTACGCTCCCGTCCTATGACGTCGTTTTCAAAATCATTCGCGATTCCTTCGATCCCCCAAAAGACAGCACCCGCCGGGAAGTAATGGGGAAATACCGGCTCGTCTTCGAACACGACCGCGCGGGCCGGCTCGTGGATGCGCACGAGTTTGAACAGATTCGGATTGAACGCTCGCGCTTCGATCCGGCACTGCTCGAGGATCTCCGCACCAGCGCGACGCAGTCCGTCCGCATCGAGGCCGAGCACGTGGTCATTCAGCACGCCTACGTCGAAAGGCGGCTGCGCCCGCTCAATCTCTACCTGCCGGCGGTTGATCCCGCCGCCGCGCGGGCCGCGGTGATCGATTACGGCCAGGCGATCAAAGACCTCGCCGCCTCCAATATTTTCACGGGCGACCTGCTGCTGAAGAACTTCGGAGTCACGCGACAGGGCCGCGTCGTTTTTTACGACTACGACGAGCTCTGCTGGCTGACGGATTGCCGTTTTCGCGCTCTCCCGGAGGCGTCTTCCTACGAGGAGGAGATGTCGGCCGAACCGTGGTTCACGGTACAGGAGAATGACATCTTTCCGGCCGAGTTTCCAAGTTTCCTCGGCCTGCCTTCCGAGTTGATGCAGACCCTGAAGGAAGCGCACGCGGATCTCTTCGATCCCGCCGCGTGGCGGCACACGCAGGACAGGATTCGGGCGGGTGAAATGATCGAGATCTTCCCGTATGGGACGGAGGCAAAGCTCGCCGCGGAAGGCGGAATTTTTTAGCCGACCTACGGCGCCAGCCGCTCGATGACCCAATGGCCAGCGTCAGCGCGGCGATACTGAAAACGGTCGTGCAGGCGGTTGGGGCGGCCCTGCCAGAATTCAAATCGAATCGGTCGCACTTCATAGCCGCCCCAATTTTCCGGCAGCGGCGGATCGCTCTCCGCGTAGCGGGCGGCAAGTTCCTCCAACTGGGCCTCGAGCGTGGCGCGATCCGGCACCACGGTGCTCTGCTCGGAAACCATGGCTCCGAAACGGCTGCCCTTGGGACGCGAATCAAAGTAGGTGCGGGAAATATCCGCCGAAGTTCGCGTCGCGACGCCCTGAACATTGACCTGCCGCTCCTGCCCATACCAATGAAAGGTCAGGGCGACGTGCGGGTTGGCCTCAATCTCGCGTCCTTTGCGGCTCCGGTAGTTCGAGAAAAACCGGAAGCCCTGCCCGTCGAATCCTTTGAGGAGTACGATTCGCGAAGAAGGGAAGCCAGCCGCGGTGGCGGTGGAAAGCGTCATGGCGTTGGCTTCCCCCGAAGGATTGGCCGCATTGATCTCGAACCAGTGCGCGAACTGACGGAAGGGATCCGGCTCGAGATCCGCCAGGTCCAGCCCGGCCCGCGCATACTCCATCCGCAATTCGGCGATATTCACGCCGCCAAAAGAGCACAGAAACTGCCTCACCCGCAAGGGTCGCCCGCCCGGCGTTTCTCAACCCTTCGTCAGGAGTTCGGGATGCCGCGCCTGCCGCCGGATCATGCGGATCAAATAAACAAAAATCGCGACGTTGAGCAGCACCACGAGACCCTTTCCGATACTGGGGTGCCGCACGAAATGCCAAACCTCGATCGGAATGAATGACCCGGTCACGATGACCGTCATCCATTCGGCCCAGTACTGCCGACAGAGCAGGCCCACGCCTTCGATCATAAAGATGGCGGCGTACGCGAAGGCGAACTCGGCCGCGTGCCGCATGTCCGCGTCGCCGAGGTTCAAGGTCTTCTCGACCACATCCTCGAAGAAGCGATTTTCGGGATCCACATGAATGGTTTCCGCCCAGCGGTAGAGTTCGGTCGTCACGTCTTTGTGGAGGAGGCCGAGGCAGGCAAACCCTATCGCGACGATGAAGAGGCCTTTGAGCAGCTTGCTGACGCCGATAAGGATCAGTCCCCCGCCGCCCGATTTTGGATGTGACATGCGGGGACTGTAGCGCGGGTGTCAATTTGCCGCGCTTCGCCCGAGGGATAGCGTGCGCGGTTCGGTGTCGAACTCCCTTCTCCGCGATCCCCGCATCTTCCGCATTCTCGGCGCGAATGCGCTCTCTTCTGTCGCGGTGGGAGTGACGATGATAACCGTGCCCTGGCTCATCGTCCAGGCCCCGCGGGGCGAACAGGTCTTCGGCTATGCGACCGCGGGGGTGACGCTTCTCCTCGTTTTCTTCCTGCCTTACTACGGCTGGGTGCTCGACCGATTTTCGCGCAAACGGGTTCTCCTGGCTGGAGAGGCCGTGGCGATCGGGGCCACCACCTTCTTCACGCTGCTGGCCTTTCTGGCTGACGGATTGCAGCTCTGGCACCTCGTCGCGCTGTACACGGTGGGCACCGTCTACTGGTCCATCCATTACCCCGCCTTGTTTGCCTTGAACCAGGAGATCTTCGAGCGCGATCAGTACGCGCAACTCGCCAGTCTCGCCGAAATCCAGGGGCAGACGGCATCCGTCATTTCCGGCGGCCTGGCCGCATTTCTCATTGGGCGCATCGATCTCTCCTGGATGGTGTTGGGAAGTCTGGTGCTTTTCACGGCCAGTTTCGCGCTTTTCGCCTCCGTCCCCTACCCGCCATCGGTCGCGCGGATTCCCTCCACCGCCTCGGCTTGGGTGCAGGTCGGGGAGGGCCTGCGCTACCTGGCGGAAAGGCCGCGCTTCGGTTTGTTTTTGACCTGCGCCTTCCTCCCGTTCGCCGGCGTCATGATCGGCAATTTCCTGTTTCCGATCTACGCGAGCCGTACGCTCGGCGCGGAAGCTTGGGTCTTTGGCGCGGTGGAGGTGACTTTTGCGCTGGGCGCCGTCACCGCCGGCTTCTCCATCCGGCGCCTCAGCGGCGCGCTGGGAAATTTTCGCACCATGGCCATCACGGTGGCCGTTTGCGCGCTTTCGGCGGCCGGGCTGGCCCTCTTCCCGGATGTCGTCCTTTATCTCTTCCTGGGCGCTACTTTCGGCTGGGGCAATGCCGGCTCGCGGGTCGCGCGCAGTACCATTCTGCTGCAGCAGGTGCCCAACGCGCTGATTGGCCGCGTGAACGTACTCTTCAATTTATTCGAACGCCTGCTGCGCACGGTCGTGCTCTCTGCCATCACGGCAAAGGTCAGCGCCACCGGGCCGCAGTTCGGCTTTGGCCTCATCGCCATCATGACGGGGCTGGCGTGGCTCGGCGTGATGGCAAGCCGACGCGCGGTGCCAGAGGAAGAGGTTTCGCCCGCGCGGGAAGCGCGTAGCGTACCGGTGAAATGAATGCGTTTGTCGGCGGCGGCAGTATCGATCTCCAGCAGATTGCGGCTCTCGCGATTGTCGCCACGGCCGCCTTCTTTCTCCTGCGGCGCGGGCTGCGTGCGCGGAAAAAGAACTCCGCTTGCGGGGGCGACTGCGGCTGCGCCAAGCCGGATCTCGCGCGGCTTGCCAAGCGATAGGAGGAAGCGTCGGCGGCGAAGAATACGGCTTCACGCCGTTATTGCTTGTCACCCCGGGGGCGGGTTTGCACTCTCACCGCCCATGCGAATCCGTTTCCACCTTTTCGCGATCGCGTGTGCGCTCGCTTTCGCCACCCCGACGAGCTGGGCTGCCTCCTTTCTTTTCGATGCCACCAAGGCCGAGACGGCCGGAAACGCCGACTGGGTAATCGACGAAGACAGCGGCGTACCGCAGCGCTTTCCCACGCCGGACCAAGCGACGGTGACCGCCTCCACGCCGGAGAACTACTGGACGGGTGCCTTCTCCGCCTGGGGAATCTCGCTCGTGAAGCTGGGCCACCACGTCGAGGCCCTCCCCGCGGGCGCGCGCATTACCTACCAGGACGCAACCAACGTACAGGATCTTTCGCACTATCAGGTCTTCGTGGTGCCCGAGCCGAATGTGCGTTTCACGACGGCCGAAAAGACCGCCATCGTCCAGTACGTTAAGGATGGCGGTTCGCTCTTCATCATCGCCGACCACGCCGGGAGCGACCGCAACAACGACGGATCCGATTCCATCACGGTCTGGAACGATCTTTTCTCGACCAATTCCGTGCAGGGCAATCCCTTCGGCTTTGCCTTCAACTCCGACAGCATCTCCGTCACGAGCACCTTTATCGACACCACGGCGTCGGACCCGGTCACTCGCGGATCGCAAGGCTCGATTGCGGCTTTCAAGTTTTCGGCTGGCGCCACCATGACGATCAGCCCGGCCGTGAATCCCACGGTCCGCGCCGCGGTGTGGTCCACTTCCGCGCGTTCCAGCAGCGCGGTCATGGTCGCCTACGGCGGATTCGGCGCGGGTCGCTTCGTCGCCGTCGGCGACAGTTCGCCGATCGACGATGGTACCGGAGCTCCCGGCAACAATCTGTTCCCGGGCTGGACGGACGCGGGCGGAGACGACGGCCGGCTGATCCTGAACGCGTCGATCTATCTCGCGGGTTCGGGCGCCGTGCCGACCCCCACGCCGACGGCGACGCCGGTGGCAACGCGGACACCGACTCCCACTCCGACGGCGCTGCCCACGGCCACGCGCACACCCACGCCAACGCTCGCGCCCACTGGAACGCCAACGCGGACGCCCACGCCCACGCTTGCCCCCACGGCGACTCCAACACGCACCCCGACTCCAACGGCAACCCCGGCCCCCACGGCCACACCGACTCCGACGGCGACGCCGCCTCCGACGTCGACACCCACGCCCACGCCGATTGCGACGCCGACTCCGACTCCAAGCGGCACTCCGCTCTCTGCCTCCTGGAACTTCGATAGCGGCGCGCCTTATGCGAATCCACTTCCCGCCGACACGGGAACCGCCAGCCTCGATTTCTCCGGTTGGACCGGCTTGGTCACGTCGTTTGCCGGCGTGAACGGGCAGGCGCTGGCCCTCGCGGAAAACGGCACGCAGTCCGGCAATGGCTCACATCTCGATATGCGCGTTTCGATGGCCGGACGCAGGAACCTCGTCGTCACCTTTGCGACCCGCGGAACCTCGACCGGATACACCACGGGGACCTGGGCCTGGAGCACGGATAGCGTCACCTTTCATACGCTTGCCGGGGTGAACACCGCCACGACCGGAACGACCTTCGTGAATCGAACGGTCGACTTTACGGGCACGGGCGTGGATAACGCGCCGATCGTCACGCTGCGCTACACCCTGAGCGGCGCGACCGGCACCGCGGGAAACAATCGAATCGATAATCTGGCGCTGTCCGGCGCGGTGTTCTAAGCGAGAATGCGCGGCGGCGCGGCGCGGCCCGGCTCACCTTTCGTTCGAAAGGGCGAACCTCCGTTGCCAGCCGGCCCCTCCCTCTGACGAAATCGTCCGCCCCGCCTGAATTCCCACGCGCGGCTTGCTCCCCCACCGGGAATGCGGCTTGATGCCGTGGGATGTCCGGCCCGTCGTCTACCAGCGCGAGCGATCCGCTCGAGTACGGACACTATCGCGTCCATCGCAGGGCGGATGGACTCCCGTGGGTGCTCGGGGCCGGTGGCATGGGGGTGATGTACAAGGCGCTCGACACGCGCCTGCATGTCGACGTCGCGCTCAAGATCATTCACCCTTCCCGGCTCGGCGATTCGGCCGCGCAGCGGCTTTTTGTGCGCGAAGCGCGCGCGGCCGCGCGCATCTATCATCCCAATGTCGCGCCGGTGGTCTTTCTGCACGAAGCGCCGGGGGACGTTTTCTACGCGATGGAGTTCGTGGATGGCGTTTCGCTGCACGCGTGGATGCGCCGGCCGGCTCGTCCGTCGCCGCGCCTGGTCCTGGCTTTGTCCGAACAGATTGCCGCCGGCCTGGCCGCCATCCACGAGCAGGGATTCGTCCATCGCGATCTCAAGCCGACAAACCTCATGGTGGTGGAGTTTCCGCCCGGTCATCCGCGCTACAAATCGCTCGCGGCGAGCGCCGGCTGCCTGCTCAAGATCATCGATTTTGGCCTCGCCAAAGGCATCCATGGCTCGGCGATTTCAGCCGCAGACGCCGGAGATCCGACGCGGGGATTCCGGGGCACCGTGGCCTACGCCAGTCCCGAGCAATGCGAAGAAATGCCGGATGTGGATGGCCGTGCGGACCTCTACTCGCTCGGCTGCATCATGTGGGAGCTGGTGCAGGGCGCGCCGCCTTTCGTCTCGGGCAATCATCGTGAGATCATGAATCGCCAAGTGGGCGCGCCGCCGCCCTGGCCCGAGGTCGCGCATCTGCCCGAGCCCCTGCTCACGATTTTGCGCCGTCTGCTGGAGAAGGACCGGATCCACCGATTCGCAAACGCGACGGCGTTGGGCGACGCCTTGCAGGAGGCCCGGCGCGAACTCGCGGTCGCCGCCACCGGACACACCCCCGCCCCGGGCCCGTTCCCCGGCGGGCCCGAGGCTGGTTCCACGCACGTCACCCCGCTGCACGTCGGCGTGCCGCCGCCCCGCGTGCCCGGACTTCCTTCCACTCAGCGTACCCCCGATACCGGCAAGACTCCGACGCAGATCACTTTCGAGCTTCCGCCGCGTTGGTGGCTGGGCTTGCTCGCCCTGCTGGTCTTCGGCGCGGGTCTGCTCGTCTGGGCCTTCCTCCCCCGGCGCGAAGCCGGGCCCCTCCGGGCGCTGCCGCCCGCCGCAGCCACCGCCTCGCTCCCGCCCGAGGCGGCCGCCCGCCGGCGCTTCATCGCTGTGCTGCCTTTTGCGAATCTCGCCAGCGACAAGGATTCCGATTTCTTCGCGGAAGGAATTCACGACGAGATTCTCACCAGCCTGGCCAAGGTGAGGGATTTCCGCCTGATCTCCCGCAGTTCCGTTCTCAAGTATCGGGGGCGGGACGTAAACCTGCGGGAAGTCGCCCGCGAGCTTGGCGTGGGCAGCGTGCTCGAGGGCAGCGTGCGCCGCGTGGGCAACAAGGTGCGCGTCACGACGCAGCTCATCGACGCCGAAACGGACCAGAATCTGTGGGCGGAAACATTTACGAAGGAGGTGACGGACGTTTTTCAGATCCAATCCGAGGTGGCCAAGGAAATCGCCCAAGCGCTGGCCACCAATCTCTCCCCCAAAGAGCAACGCCTCATCGCGCGACAGCCCACGAAAAACCGCGAAGCCTATCAGCTCTTCTTCAAAGCCCGGTCGCTCCGGCAAAACGCCGCCACTTCGCGGGAGAACCTCCAACTCATCGTCGATCTCCTCGAGCGCGCGATCGTGCTCGATCCGGAGTTTGCCCTCGCTTACGCCCAGCTCTCCCTCGCCCATGGGTTAATGTACTGGTACGCGATCGATCAATCCCCGGAGCGCGCGGCCCGGGCCCGGACGACGGCGGAAACCGCGGCGCGTCTCCAGCCGGAATTGCCCGAGGCGCGACTCGCCCTGGGCGACATTCTGTATCGTTTCGGACGCGACTGGGAAGGCGCCCTGCAGGAATACCGGGTGGCGCTCGCCCTCGCACCCAACAATGCCCAGGCGGTGGAAGCCGCCGCGTTTCCACTCCGTCGCCTGAATCGCTGGGAGGAAGCGCTGCAGGCTTTTCGTCAGTCGGTCATACTCGCGCCGGAAGAACCGGAAAAGCATGTCGCCCTGGCCGAGCATCTCTGCTCCATGCAACGCTATGCCGAGGCGGAGCCTCACTTCCGTCGGGCGGTCGCAGTCTCCGATTCGAACGCCTGGCGTCACGGCCTAGACCTCTGTGTGCTCGAGCGCACCGGCGACTGGGAGGAATTTGTGCGGTCCACACGCGCCCTGCTCCCGCGCGCGGACCCGGAAAGTGCCATCACCTACCGCATCCTGACCGGTGACTTCCGGGGAGCGCTCGACCTCGTCCGAAGCGGACCGCCCGTCACCTCGGATGTTACCGTGCAGATGCCGCGGGAACTCCGGGCCGCGCAAATCGAGGGAATTCTTGGAGACACCGCGAGCGCCCGGCGGGATTTTGCGGCGGCGGCGGAAAAGCTCGAACAAATGGTGACGGCGCGGCCGGACGACGCGGCGCTGCGCATGAAGTGGGCTCTGGCCCTGGCCGGCACACCCAATCGCCCCGCGGCCGAGCGCGAGGCGGCCGAGGCTCTGCGCCAGATGCCGGAAACGCGCGATGCGATCACCGCGCGCTACCTGCTGCTCGACTACGTCCTCGTCTGCGCGCAACTCGTCGATCCGGAGAAAGCCTGTACCGTCCTCGAGCACCTGCTTTCCGTCGAGATCAAGTTGACGCGCCGGCACCTCCGCCATTTCCCGGAATATCATCTTCTCCGCGGGTATCCGCGCTTCGAGCAATTGCTCGGCAAGTGACGGAACCGGGCGAACGAAATTGCCGGCAAAGCCCCCCACGCGCCGCTTGCCCGGCCGCCGGGAATACGGCTTGATGCCACGGGATGTCCGGCCCGTCGACTGCCAGCGCGAGCGATCCGCTCGAGTATGGCCACTATCGCGTCCATCGAAAGCCGGACGGTCTGCCGTGGGTGCTCGGCGTAGGCGGCATGGGGGTGATGTACAAGGCGCTCGACACGCGGCTGCAGGTCGATGTGGCCCTGAAGATCATCCACCCTTCGCGGATCAGCGACCCGGACGCCCAGCGCCTTTTTGTGCGCGAGGCGCGGGCGGCCGCGCGGATCCACCATCCCAATGTCGCGCCCGTGGTGTTCCTGCACGATGAGCCCGGCCGGGTCTTCTACGCCATGGAGTATGTGGATGGCGTTTCGCTCCACGCCTGGAAGCGACGGCATGCCAAGCCGCGCCCGACGCTGGTCATCGCCCTCGCCGAGCAGATCGCGGCCGGGCTGGGCGCGATCCACGAGCAGGGATTCGTGCATCGCGATCTCAAGCCCACCAACGTCATGGTGGTGGAATATCCGCCCGAGCACCCGCGCCACAAATCGCTCTCCGCGAGTGCGGGATGCCTGCTGAAGATCATCGATTTCGGACTCGCCAAGGGAATCGGTGGCTCGACCGCCCTGGGGGAACTCGCCGTGGACCCGACGCTGGGCTTTCGCGGCACGGTCGCATACGCGAGCCCGGAGCAGTGCGAGGAAATGCCGGATATCGACGGCCGGGCCGATCTTTATGCGCTCGGCTGCATCGTGTGGGAGTTGATCCGCGGCAATCCCCCTTTCGTCGCGCGCAACCATCGCGATCTCATGAACCAGCAGGTGGGCTCACCACCTCCCTGGCACGAGGTCGCCCATCTGCCGGAGCAGTTGCTTCGGATCCTGCGACGCCTCCTCGAAAAGGACCGCGCGCGGCGCTATCAGGACGCTTCCGAGCTGGGTGACGCGCTCACTGAGGCGCGGAGGGAATTGGCAGGCGGGCCTCTCGCTCTTACGCCCACGCCGGGGCCGGCCGTCCCTCCGCTGGAGTCCCGTTCCACCCCGCTGACGCCTGTGACTCCGGTTGATCCGCCGCTAGGCTTCGCCGGGGCGCCGGAAAGCGAGCGCACCCCTGCGCCCGGCACCGCCCCCACGCAGATCACGCTCCAGCTTCCGCCGCGCTGGTGGCTCGGTGCACTCGCTTTTTTTGTCTTTGGGGTCGGACTCCTGGTCTGGGCTTTGGCACCGCGTCCCGACGCCGGACCGCTCCGAAAACTTCCTCCCGCCGCCGCCACCGCCTCACTCTCGCCGGAAGCGGCGGCGCATCGGCGTTTCATTGCGGTCCTCCCCTTTGCCAATCTTGGGGGCGACAAGGACTCAGACTTTTTTGCGGAGGGCATCCACGATGAAATCCTGACGAGCCTGGCCAAGGTGAAAGAGTTCCGCCTCATCTCGCGCAGCTCGGTGCTCAAGTATCGCGGCCGGGAGGTGAACCTGCGCGAAGTCGCGCGGGAACTCGGGGTGGGCAGCGTACTCGAAGGCAGCGTGCGGCGCCTCGGCAACCAAGTGCGGGTCACAACGCAGCTCATCGACGCCGAAACCGACCAAAACCTCTGGGCGGAAACGTTCACGAAGGACGTCACGGATGTCTTCCAAATCCAATCGGAGGTGGCGCGGGAGATCGCCCAGGCGCTCGCCAGCAATCTTTCGCCGAGCGAGCAGCGGCTCATCGCCCGGCAACCGACGAAGAACCCGGAGGCCTATCAGCTCTTCCTCAAGGCGCGGTCCCTGCAGCAAAACCAGGGCACTTCGGCAGGAAATCTCCGACTGATCGTCGATCTGCTGGATCGCGCGATCGCGCTCGATCCCGAGTTCGCCCTCGCCTACGCCCAACTTTCGGTGGCTCACGGGCTGATGTATTGGTTCGCGATCGATCAAACCCCCGCGCGCGCGGCGCGCGCACGGGCCGCGGCGGAAACCGCGGCGCGCTTGCAGCCGGAACTGCCGGAAGGGCGGCTCGCACTGGGCGAAATTCTCTATCGTTTCGGGCGCGATTGGGAGGGCGCCCTGCGGGAATACCGTGTGGCCCTCGCGCTCGCGCCCAACCACGCGCAGGCCGTGGAGGCGGTGGCGTATCCCCTCCGGCGCCTGAATCGGTGGGAGGAAGCGCTGACCGCGTTTCGCAAGTCTCTCGAGCTCGCCCCGGAGGAGGGAGAGAAACATCTAGCCATCGCTGAGCATCTTTTTTGCATGCACCGCTACGCCGAGGCGGAACCGTTTTATCGACGCGCGGTCGAACTCTCCGGCTCGAACGGCTGGCGTCACGCGCTGAACCTCTGCGTCTTCGAGCGCACGGCCGACTGGGAGGAACTTCTGCGCCAGACCCGCGCCCTGATGAAGGACGGGGAAGGCGCCAGCGATGTGGCCTTCCGGACGTTGACCGGCGATTTTCGCGGCGCACTGGAGCTGCTTCGCGCCGGGCCCGCCCTCGTGGCGGAACAGACGGTGCAGGTGCCACGCGAACTTCTCACGGCCGAAATCCAAGGCTTTCTCGGGGATTCCGCGAACGCACGCCGCGACTACACCACCGCAGCCGAAAAGCTCGCGCTCCTGGTGGCCGCACGCACCGACGATTCCGCGCTGCGCATGAAGTGGGCGCTGGCTCTCGCCGGGTCGCTCGACCGGGCCGCGGCGGAACGCGAAGCCGCCGAGGCATTGCGCCAGAATCCAGAGAGCCGCGATGCCATCAACGGTCGCGCGATCCTGCTCGACTATGCGCTCGTCTGCGCCCAGCTGGGCGATCCGGAGAAGGCTTGCGCCGTGCTCGAGCATTTGCTTTCCGTGGAGATCAAACTCACCCGGCTGCACCTCCGCCATTTCCCCGCATACCAGCTTCTGCGCGGCTATCCGCGTTTCGACAAACTCGTCGGGAATTGACCGACCCGGGCTCAAGAAGATCGGGCGGAGGCATCGGTGGCCTTGCATCGCCTCCCCGCGCACAGTTAGATGCGCCGCGCACAGTTATGAGATGCGCGCTGGAAGATCTTCATGCCCACTTCCGCTCCTGGCGCCAATTCCGACTCGCTCGCCTACGCGCATTTTCGCGTCCTGCGTCGGCCGGATGGGATGCCCTGGGTGCTGGGAGCGGGAGGGATGGGAATCACGTACAAGGCGCAAGACACGCGCCTGCGCATCGAAGTAGCGCTCAAAGTCATCCATCCGAACCGGTTGTCGGAGCCAGACGCGCGGCGGCTGCTGGTGCGCGAGGCTCGTGCGGCCGCGCGCGTGAGCCATCCCAACGTCGCTTCCATCAACTACCTCGAGAGTGGCGACGAGAGTTCCGAGCCAGTCTTTTACGCGATGGAGTTCGTGGACGGCCTGACCTTGCAGGACTGGCTGCACGAACATGGGCCCGCGGCGCCCGCCCTCGCCCTCGGTTTCGCCGAGCAGATCGCGCGCGGCCTCGACGCGATCCACGCCCAACACCTGGTGCATCGAGATCTCAAGCCGGCCAACATCATGATGCTGGAGTTTCCGCCCGACCATCCGCGCTATCGCGATGCGGCGGCGAGCGCCGGGCATTGGCTGAAGATCATCGACTTTGGCGTGGCTAAAGGGATCGCTGGCGCCGCCGCGCTCGAAACCATCGCGCCGGTCACCTCCGGCTTCCGCGGGACGGTGGCTTACGCCAGCCCCGAACAATGCACGGAACAAGCCGACCTCGATGGCCGGGCGGATCTTTACGCCCTCGGTTGCATCCTCTGGGAATTGGTCGTGGGCGCGCCGCCTTTCGCCGCGCGCTCGCAGCTCGAGCTAATGACCCGGCACGTCTCTTTTCCGCCGCCCTGGGCGCTGCTGCGGGGCGCGGCCCCGGCGGTGCGTCCCGTGCTCGAACGGCTGCTGGCGAAGGACCGCGCCGCGCGTCCGGCGAACGCGGGGGAGGCGGCCGAGCTACTCGCCGCGGCCCGTTGGAGGCTCGAGTCGTCCACCGAACCCATGCCCGCGCTGCCCACGTTCGCCGCGCTCGAGAATGGCGACGACACCGTTCCGTTCCTGCCGCCGCCCGCGCCATCCCGGCTGCGCCGGGCGCTTCCATGGGTGCTCGCTGGCGCTGCCGTCCTAATGGCGGCCTTTCTCGCGCTTCGTCCGGCTCCCCGCGCCAACGACGCGCGCAAGACACTGGCCGTGCTCCCCTTCGAAAATGCCAGTGCCGTGGCGGACGACCAATTCATGACCGACGGCATTCACGCGGATGTGCTGGCAAATCTCTCCACGATTCGTGACCTGCGGGTGATCTCCCGCGGTTCCGTGATGCCCTATCGGACCCGTTCCCGCGACCTGGCCCAGGTGGCCGGGGAACTCGGCGTCGGAGCGGTGGTGGAAGGTCGCGTGCAACGCTCCGGGAGCCGGCTGCGGGTGCATGCGCAGCTAACGGATGTGCGTACGCGCGAGAGTCTTTGGGCCCAGACGTACGAGCGTGAAATCACAGACGTCTTCGAACTTCAGGGCCGGATCGCCCGGGAAATCGCCCAGGCACTCGCGGCCAACCTCTCGGCGGAAGAGTCCCGGGAGATCGAGCACCGACCCACGGACGACCCGAAGGCCTACGAGTATTTCCTCCGGGGGCGCGAGACGGAACGCCGGAGCGTTGCTTCCCTCCCGCGCGACTTGCAGGCGATCGCCGAACTCTACAGTCGCGCGGTGGAGATCGATCCCAAGTTTGCACTCGCTTACGCGCATCTCGCGATCGCGCACACGGATATTTACTGGTCGGCGGTGGATCGGTCCAGGACCCGGCTCAACCTGGCCCGCGAAGCGGCCGCAAACGCGGCCCGCCTCGAGCCCGAGCTACCCCAGGCCCACCTTGCGGCGGGCTACTGTTCCTATCGCGCCGACTGGGATTATCCCGCGGCGCTGCGGGAGTTCCAGCGCGCCCATGAACTGCGGCCGCGCGACGGGGACATTCTCTATGCCGAGGGCCTTGCCCTCCGCCGGCTGGGCCGTTGGGCTGAGGCCGAGCGAGCGCTCCGGGAGGCGGTCGGATACGCGCCGCTCGATTCCCGCATTGTGAGCGCGTTCGCCGAGACGATTTTGTTCCAGCGCCGCTATGCCGAGGCCGAGGCCATCTACGCGCGACTGGCCAGCCTTTTCCCCGAGGACTTTGGGGCGTTTCACGATGTCGAGCGCGCCCGCTTCTACCGCACCTCGGACATCGTCGCCTACTCCAAAGCCATGCAGACGAGGGACGCCAAACTCGAAGTGCTCGAGAGTTTCGCCGTCGAATACATGCTGCGGGCGAAGGAATACCCGGAAATCGCGGCGCTGATGCGGGCTCGAGCAGGACAGGTCGTGCACGAGGCGCAAATCGCCACGCCGGTGAGTTTTTACCTCGGATGGGCCTGTCACTTCCTGGGCGAAAAGCCGGAAGCAACCGCCTCATTTACCGAAGCAGCCGCCCGGCTTTGGGACATGGCGGCGGTGCAACCACGGGGCGCGTTCGAGCGGGCGCGGGTGGCCCAAGCCTATGCAATGCTCGGACGCCCGGATGATGCGCGCCGACTCGGGCGCGAGGCCCTGGCACTCCGGCCCTTGGAGTCCGATCACGTGAGCGGCCCCGATGTCGCCTGCGACGTCGCGATCGCCCTGGCCTGGGCGGGTGATCTGGAGCCGGCGCTGGAACTCATTGAGCAGGCCCTGCGCATGCCCGGGGACATGAATGCGGCGATTCTCCGCGTCGATCCACGCTGGAAACCTCTCCACGGCCATCCCCGCTACGAGCGTCTCGTCGCTCACGCGTTCTGAACGCGAGCGCCGAAGGAGTTCATTTTTACTTCGTTTCCTGCGCCGGACGTCCGATGCAACGGTATTTGAAACCAAGCTCCCGCATGGCAGTGGAGTCGAAGAGATTGCGCCCATCGAAAATAAGCGGGGTGTGCATCTTCGCCTTGAGTTCCGCCAGGTCGACTTCCTTGAACTCCTTCCACTCCGTGGCCAGGACCAGGGCCTCGGCGCCGTCGGCGGCCTCGAGCGCGCTGGACGCCAGTTTCACGCTCGCGGGGATGAGTTCGAACTCGCGCACGTTCTCCATTCCCTTCGGATCATAGGCCGTAACGAGCGCGCCTTCCTTGACGAGGTCATTCACGATATCGACCGCCACCGAGGTGCGCACATCGTCCGTATCCGGCTTGAACGTGAGACCCCAGACCGCGACCTTCTTGTCGCGTAGGATCCAGAGAGACTCGCGCATTTTCTGGAGGAAGCGCTCGCGCTGGTCGCGATTGATCCGCTGCACCTCCTTCAAAAGGTTGAAGGGGAGACCGAGTTGGTCGCAGATGGCGATGAAGGCCGCGATGTCCTTGGGGAAACAGGAGCCACCGTAACCGAGACCGGCATTGAGGAAGTGGCGGCCGATGCGCTTGTCCGTCCCGATGCCGTCCATGACTTTTTCCACATCGGCCCCGCTCGCTTCGCAAATCGCGCTCAGGGCGTTCGCGTAGGAAATCTTGAGCGCGAGGAAGGAGTTGGCGGCGTGCTTGATCAGCTCGGCGGAATTGACGTCCGTAACGAGAATCGGCGCCATAAAGGGCTCGTAGATCTTGCGCATCAGGTTTTTCGCCCGGTCGCTGTTCGAGCCGATCACCACGCGGTCCGGCTTCATCAGGTCGGCCACGGCGCATCCTTCCCGGAGGAACTCGGGATTGGAAACGACGTCGAATTCCACGCCCGGCTTGGCATAGCGATTGATGGTGTCGGTAACGTTGTCGCCCGTCTTGACCGGCACGGTGCTCTTGTCGACGACGACCCGGTATTCGCCAGGCTTGAGCACACCAGCGATCTCACGGGCCACCTTTTCGATATAGCTCAAATCGACGCTCCCATCCGCGTGGGGAGGAGTAGGCACAGCGATAAAGACCACCTGCGAGCCCGCGACCCCTTCCTCGATGCTGCCGCTAAACTGCAGGCGATGCGCCGCGACATTGCGCTTCACGAGGTCCTCGAGACCGGGCTCGTAGATCGGAATGTGCCCGGCCTTCAATGAGGCGATCTTCTTGGGATTGTTGTCCACGCAGATCACATGGTGGCCGACTTCGGCGAAGCAGGCGCCGGAGACGAGGCCCACGTAACCGGAGCCGATGATGCAGAGATCCATGAGTCGGAAGCTAAAGTTGGTTGAAGGACGGTCGTTTCCCTCGCGCCGCCGGAGTTGAAAGTCTCGCGCAAGGGGTGGCGAACTAAGCGAGAAATGGCTCAGCGACAACTCCCTTCCCGGGGGACGGCGCATTCCGACGCGGCGAAAACTTGCCGGATCGTCAGAGAGCGACCGGCCGGAAAGGGGACTTCCAGGTTCGAAGGGAGGCCCGCTTCCCCAAAAAGCCGCGAAGCCGATCAGAGTCCGAACCAAGCCAAAGCGTTACGCCAAAAACGCGGTCAGTCAGGCGCAACCAGCGCGAGCGGGTTGTCACGCTTCCCAGAAGATTTCTTTCGCATTCCCCCCGCATCGCGCTTAAGGCTCCCGCTCCCTATTTCTATGAGTCCCCGCTTCTCCCTCGCCTTACCATTCGCCCTAGCCCTCGTACTTGCCGCCCCCGCGCAGACCCCCGCGCCTGCGGCGGCCGCGGCGGCGACACCCTCGGCGCCGTCTCCTTTCAAAACCCCGCGCGAGAAGCTCAGCTATGCCATCGGCATGAATATCGGGCGCGGGCTCAAGGGCCAGGGCATCGAGATCGATGCACCCCTGCTGGCCGCCGCCATTGACGACATTTTCGCGGGTACCTCCAAGCTCTCCGAGAAGGAACTCGAGGAAACGCTGACCGCCTTCCAAGGAGAAATGCAGAAGAAGATGGAAGGGAAGCGCAAGGAATTGGCGGACGCGGGCAAGAAGGAGGGCGATGCCTTCCTTGTCGCGAACAAAACCAAAGAGGGCGTGGTCACCCGCCCGAGCGGCCTCCAATACAAAATGCTCAAAGAGGGCACCGGGGCGATGCCGAAAGCGACGGACACCGTGAAGCTCAACTACCGCGGCACCCTGATTTCCGGCAAAGAATTCGACAGCTCCTATAAGCGCAATGAGCCGGCTTTGTTCCCGGTGAATCGCGTCATCCCCGGTTTCACCGAAGCACTCCAGCTCATGAAAGTGGGCGGCAAGGCCCAGGTCTTCATCCCGTCTGAACTCGCTTACAAGGAAACTGGCCAGGGCGATATCGCGCCGAATTCCACGCTGATCTTCGAGATCGAACTCCTCGACATCCAGGCCGGCACCCCCGGGGCCGCTCCGGCTGCTTCACCCGCTGCGGCGGCGTCTCCAGCCAAGAAGTAGTCTTTAGACTTTCCAGGCGGCGCACCTTCGGGTGCGCCGTTTTTCGTACGCGAGAGCGCGGGTTCTCCGTCGCCGCGGCAGCTCGAACGATTTATGCGACAGCGGGGCAGGCTTGGAGTTGATTCTGTGCTCCATGACCGAACCCGCGTTTCTCGAACTCAACGAGGTCAAGACGCACTTCCCGGTTGAGAAAGGAATCTTCTTCAAAAAACGGATTGGCACGGTCCGGGCAGTGGACGGCGTCTCGCTTTCCCTCCGCAAGGGCGAAGTAGTGGGTCTGGTCGGGGAGTCCGGCTGCGGAAAATCAACGCTCGGCCGCACGATTCTCCAATTGATCCGCCCAACCGCGGGGCGCGTTCTCCTGGCCGGACGCAACCTCGCGAGTCTCCGAGGGGAGAAGTTGCGCGCGGCGCGTTCGGACTTCCAGATGATCTTCCAGGATCCGTATGCGTCGCTAAACCCGCGCATGACGGTTTACGACGCGCTGGCGGAGGCGATTGCAACCCATGCCCCCGTGCCTGCCTCTGAACTACCGCACCGAGTGGGTGCACTTCTCGAAAAAGTCGGCCTAGCCCGGCGCTTTCAGCGCAAGTATCCGCACGAGTTTAGCGGCGGACAAAGACAGCGCATCGCCATCGCGCGCGCCCTTGCCGTCGAGCCGCAGTTGATCATCGCGGACGAGCCGGTCAGCGCCCTCGATGTTTCCATCCAGGCACAGATCCTCAATCTGATCTCGCAGCTCGTGCGCGAGATGAGCCTCACCATGATTTTTATTTCCCACGATCTCTCGGTGGTGAAGCACATCGCCGATCGGATCGCCGTGATGTATCTCGGCCGGCTCGTGGAGGTGGGACCGGCGGTGGAGGTTTTCGAACGACCGCTGCATCCCTACGCGAAGGCGCTGGTGAGCGCGGTTCCGGTGCCCGATCCCGTGCGGGAAAAAACGCGCCGGCGCATCGTCCTTTCGGGCGATCCGCCCTCCCCGCTCAATCCCCCGGGCGGCTGCCCCTTTCATCCGCGCTGTCCTTATGTCATCGACGCGTGCAAGATCGAGCTGCCTCCCTGGGTGGAGTTCGGCTCGGAGCGCCGCGCAACCTGTCTTCGGCTGCAGGAAATCAATGCGTAGCGGTAGGCTCTTCGGCCGCGGCCGCCGCCTTCGGAGACTTGGCGGCTTTCGGAGACTTGGGCGCTTTCGTTGTCGCGGGCTTGGCCGCCACTTTTGAAACGGCGACCTTGGCCGTGGCCGGCTTCTTTTTCGCGAACGGTTTCCGCACTTCAAATTCGAATCCGACCTTGCCAGCTTCCAGCTTGAGGAAGGCACTGAAGGGCCGGTTTTTCTTCGAGATGAAGCGCTGGAGCAGGTCGCTCTTCCCCGTGGCGAGGATCTTGATCGCTTGCTCGGGTGGGATCTCGCGCTGGAGTATCGTGCGACCCATCTTAAACGTGCAGGGGATGTCACCGCCGAAGGCGTTTTCACACGCGTACTGCGCGGGCAGCGTGAAGACGCGTCCCTTGCCGCAGACGGAGCAGTCTGCGAGCGGGGCTAGGCCCGAGAAATCCGGCTTGATCTGTTCGCCGTTCCCATCTTTCCCATTGCCATTGTGGCCGAAATCGAATTCGGCCCGGCCTTCCGCATTCAGCTTGAGGGTGGCGGAAAACGTCCGGCCCATCTTGTTGCGGAATCCTTCGAGCGGTCCAATCCGGCCCTCAGTCAGCAGCGCGGTGGCTTCCTCGGAGCTGAGTTCACGGCTCGCGATCGTCTTGAACATTTTCCAGTCACAGGAACTGCAGCGCCAGACGCGGTACTCGCCCTTGAGCGGGCGCGCGCCACACTTGGGGCAGCGCGCGTCGAGCTCGCCGAAATCGCCTTCGACGGTATCGCCTTCGAAGCTTTTCGTCTTCTCCACGATCAGGCTCGTCATCTCGCGGATCTCGCGCATGAAATCCTTGCGCTTGAGCTTTCCTGCCTCCATTTGCTTGAGCTTGGCCTCCCACTCACCCGTGAGTTCGGGCGAAGTCAGCAAGGGCACCCCGATCCCGCGCAGCAGTGCGATGAGCGACATGCCCTTGGGCGTCGCATTCAATTCCCGGCCAGCGCGGCCGACATACTGCTGAAAGATGAGCCCCTCGATCACCGCCGCACGTGTAGCGGGGGTGCCCAAGCCCTTTTCCATCATGGCGGCGCGCAAATCCTCGTCCTCGACGAGTTTACCGGCGCCTTCCATGGCGGAGAGGAGCGTCGCTTCGGTATAACGCGGAGGCGGCTTTGTCTCCAGGCGCTTCACCTCGATGGCGTTGTTCTGTGCGCTCTCCCCCGCCGCAATGGGCACCAGCGATTTCTCCGAATCGTCGCCTTCAACCTCGCGGCCATACACGGCCATCCAGCCGGGATCGGTGATGACCTTGCCGTCCGTGCGGAATTTTTCGCCCACCACCGTGGTGATGCGCGTCGTGACTTCAAACTGGGCTGCCGGGAAAAAGGCGGCAATGAAGCGCTTGGTGACGAAGTCGAAGAGCTTCTGGGCCTGCTCATCCAAGTTCTTGGGCTCAATTCCGGTCGGAATGATGGCAAAGTGGTCGCTCACCTTCGCGTTGTCGAAGATGCGCTTGCCCGGCCGCACCCATCCGCTGGACAGAGCCTTCCTTGCGTGGGCCGCGAGCACGGGATCGTGGATCTTCCCCATGGTCGACTTCACCGTCGCGAGGTAATCTTCCGGAAGATGCCTTGAATCGGTACGCGGATAGGTCAGCACCTTGTACTTCTCGTAGAGCGCCTGGGCGATTTGGAGGGTCCGCTTCGCGCTGAAACCGAAGCGGCCGTTCGCCTCCCGTTGCAACGTCGTCAGGTCATAGAGCATCGGCGCGATCTGCGACGCCGCTTTCTTTTCCTCACTGATTTCGCCGGGCTGGCCCTCGCACTTCGCCTTGATGGCCTCGGCCCGTTCTTCCGTCCAGATGCGCTCGGCGCGCTCATGCTCGTCCTCACCCTTCTTAAAGGCCGGGTCGAACCAGCGTCCCCGATATTCGCCGGCCTTGACCCCAAACTCCCCGTGCACTTCCCAATAGGTGCGGGCTTTGAAGGCGCGAATCCGTTCCTCGCGTTCGCAGAGAATGGCCAGCGTGGGCGTCTGCACCCGACCCACCGGAGTGAGTTGAAAGCCACCCTGCTTCGAGTTGAAGGCGGTCATCGCCCGCGTGGCATTGATCCCCACCAGCCAGTCGCTTTCGCTCCGGCTGTAGGCAGCCAAGGCCAGCGGCATCATTTCCTCGTCCGTGCGCAGATGCGCAAAAGCATCGCGAATGGAGTCGACCGTCATCGACTGCATCCAGAGGCGCTTGACGGGCTTGTCCTTCACCCCGGAATGCTGCACCACCAGCCGGAAGATCAGCTCGCCTTCGCGACCGGCGTCACAGGCATTGATGATCTCGGTGATGTCGTCCCGCTTCAGTAGCTTCTTCAGCAGCCGGAGCCGCTCCTGGGTCTTCTCGATCGGACGCGTCTCGAATTTCTCGGGCAGCACGGGCAGGGCCGCAAAGGTCCATTTGCCCCGCTTGACCTCGGTGGCTTCGGGCGGCGCGAGCTCGACGAGATGGCCGATGGCCGAGCTGATCACATATTGCTCGTTCTCGAAGTAGTTGTCGTGCTTCTGGAACTTTCCGAGTGCCTTGGCGAGGTCGGTGGCGACGCTGGGTTTCTCGGCGATGATGAGGGACTTCGACATGGGCTAGTACGTAACGGCAACGAAGCGCTTCCCGGGCAGTTGCTTGACCAGCCGCTTCAGTTCGAGGGCGAGGAGAGTAGAGGAGACCGTATGGGTTGGCAAACCGGCGGCCTGGACGACGAGGTCGATGGGGGTCTCCTGGCTGCTCAGAACGGCGAGAATGGAGCGCTCGTTTTCAGACAGGGCCAGGGGCGCGGAAACGGCGGGCGAGGCAGCCACCCCCGGCTTGGGCGAGAAGAGCTCTCCCAAGTCATCGAGGATCTCGCCGGCATCCATGACGAGCTTCGCACCCTGCTGGATGAGGCGGTTGGAGCCGTGGCAGCCAGGACGGTCGATCTGCCCGGGAATGGCAAACACGGAGCGGCCCTGGTCGACGGCAAACGTGGCGCTATGCAGCGCGCCGCTTTTGGCGCCCGCTTCCACCACGAGAATGCCGTGACTCGCGCCGGAAATGAGGCGGTTCCGCATGGGAAAGGTCTGCCGGTCGGGCTTTACCTCCATGGAGAATTCCGAGACGAGGGCGCCGTTTCCTTCCACGATCTTCCGGGCGAGATCGAAGTTTTCCGCCGGGTACACTTCGCTCAAACCACCTCCCATCACTCCAATTGTGCGGCCTTTGGCGGCCATGGCCCCAAGGTGCGCTGCCGTATCGATGCCCCGGGCGAGGCCGGAGTAGATCGTGAGTCCCGAAAAGGCGAGCTGGTACGCAAACTTCTTCGCGCATTCCGATCCGTAATGGGAGGCCTGCCGCGAGCCCACGATGCCAAAGCCGTGGCCATCGCGTTCCTGCAATTCACCCCAGACATAAAGCACAATCGGTGGATCGTGAATCTGGCGGAGCAACCTCGGATAGAAGATGTCGTTTTGCGTGAGCACCTGGATGCCGGCCTCGCGCACCCGCACCAATTCGGCGGCGAGATCAACGTGGTCTTCCCACCGCGAGAGAGTGCGGGCGAGCTCCCGACCGATCCCCTCCACGCCCGCCAGGCGGTCGGCGGGAGCTCCGAGCACCCGCTCCGGCTTTTCGAAGACGTCGAGCAGCCGACGCAGCCGCACCGGGCCCATTTGCGCCACCATGTTCAGGGCGATGCAAGCTTCGGTCGCGTTCATGCGCGCACCTCCTCGATCGCCGCGCGAATCTCCGCCTCGGTGACGTCCTCGGCCACGAACGCCGACCCAAGGCGCGGCGTGACGACAAAACGAATCTGGCCTTCGCGAAACTTCTTGTCGCGCTGAAGCGCGGTGAGGAGCGCATCCGTGCCGATCTCGGGAGTGAGGTGCCGCGGAAGTTGCATCTTCTCCAAGGCAAGATCGAGCAGCCTAGAATCGTCTGCGGAGAACCCAAAGCGGGTTTTCGACACTGCCGCGGCCACGCGCAGGCCGAGAGCGATCGCTTCCCCATGCAAAAGCACCCCGTAGCCCGCGACGGTTTCAATGGCGTGCCCCACCGTGTGACCGAAATTCAGGAGTTCCCGCCGCCCGCCGCGCTCGAACTCGTCCTCCATCACGATGCCCGCCTTGAGGGCGACGTTGCGCCGGACCAAGCCCACCAGATCCTGAAATCCGCCACGCCCCATTTCGAGGACCATCTTCGCATCGGCGATGACGCCGTGTTTGATCACCTCGGCGAATCCCTCGTTTTGTTCGCGGGGCGGCAACGTTGCCAGCGTGTCGACATCGGCCAGCACGAAGGATGGCGGCCAAAACGCGCCCACCAAGTTCTTGCCAGCCGCGAGATTCACCCCGGTCTTGCCGCCCACCGAGCTGTCCACCTGCGCCATGATCGTGGTGGGCACCTGCACCACCGGAATACCGCGCTGGTAAATGGCGGCCACGAAACCCGCGAGATCGCCGACCACGCCGCCACCGAGGGCGAGCACGAAGCTGTGGCGGTCGAATCCGGCGTCGGCCATTTCCTCGCAGATCTCACCGGCACGGGCCAGCGCCTTGCTCGTCTCACCCGCTGGCACCCGGAAGAGCGAGGGGGCGTAGTCGGCTGCGGCGAGCACTTGCAGCGTCTTTTCGGCGTAAAGGCGTGCCACGTTCACGTCGGCGATCACGGCGACACGGCGACCCAGACGCGGCGCGTGCTGGCGCAGCAGAGCGCCCAATTCGACGAGCAGCCCGCGACCGATCACGACGTCGTAGTCGTGCCGACTGGTCCGAACCGAAACGATTTCAGGGGGTGCTGGATTCAACGCGCTCCCCTTCACCCGTGCCCTTACCGCGTGGCAAGCGGCAAACGAACGAGCCAGGCTTTATCGTGCCATCCCGTTCTGTAAAAATCGGAGGCGACTGCAATGCGCGAGCTTGACTAAAATTCCGGGAATCCCCAAAAACAGCGAAATTCCACCCGCCAAAGCCGGTATCCCCAAGAACTATGAGCGAACCATCCGCATCTGAATCCACCATGGACATGAAGCCCAACGTCGCCGCTGGGCTCGCGTTCTTTTTCACTCTTCTAAGCGGCATCATCTTCCTGGTGATGGAGAAGAAAAATCAGTTCGTTCGCGGCTGGGCGAAACAGGGCGTGATGCTCGGCGCCATCGCGCTGGCCTTTAATATCGTTATCCGCATCCTCCTCGCGATCCTTCCTGTTGGATTGTGGGGAATCGTCGGACTTCTTTCGATGATCGTGTCGCTCGGATTTCTCGTGCTTTGGATCCTCGGACTCATCAATGCCTTTCAGGGCAAGGAGTACGACGTACCCATCATCGGCGCCCTCGCGAAGCAGTATCTCGCGAACTTCCTTTCCTAAGGGACCAACAGCGCGGCCACACGACTGACTGCTTCAGAGATCTCGCCCCCACTCAGGTGCAGGGGCGAGAACTGCCGTTCGCGCTTGAACCACGTCACTTGTCGCTTCGCATATTGGCGAGTCGCAATCGTGATGCGTTCAATCGCCTCGGCGGTTGTCGACCGGCCACGGAGGCAGTCTCCGCATTCGGTCCAGCCAATCACCTGGCGCGCCGTCTCGCCCATTCCTGCCACTTCCGCGGCCTGCACCTCCCGGAGCACTCCGCGAGCGAACATGGCGGCCGTTCGGCCGGCAATTCGAGCGTGCATTTCTGCGCGTGAACGCAGCAACGAGACGCCTCGCACAGACCCGGTCTCGTTGTCGATCTTCCACGCATGCACCTCCGCCGCCGGCTCGGTCACGCCGGCGTGCGCCAATTCCAGGGCGCGCACGACGCGGCGCGAATTCTTCAAATCGAGCACAGCCGCGACGCGGGGCGCGAGCCGGCTGAGCTCCGCGACGAGTTCCGCAAGGGGTCGTGTTTCGAGTTCCGCCCGCCGACTGGGATCGCCGGCGGGTCGCTCCGCCAGCCCGTGGGTGAGCGCTTTGATGTAAAGCCCGGTGCCCCCACAAACGATCGCGCGGCGCCCGCGCGCCGCAATCTCCGCCAGCGCCGCACGGGCTGCCTCTGCATAGGTCGCCGCGCTCATCCGCTCCCCGAGTGGGAACTCGCCCACGAGATGGTGCCGCACCCGCGCGAGTTCCTCCGCGGAAGGTTTGGCCGTCAACAGATCGAGGCCGGCATAAAGTTGGAATGCGTCCGCGCTGACGATTTCGGCATCGAGTTGCTCCGCAAGCGCCAGGGCGAACCCCGTCTTCCCCACCGCAGTCGGTCCGACCACGAAGACCGGAGACAGATTGGAACGTTCCGGCGAGTCCATGAGTGCTCGGAAGGCAGCGCGGCTTTCCGGGAAAAAAGAAAAGCGCCCGGCTTCGCCGTGTTCGCGAAACCGGGCGCCACCGGGGGATTGAGTCTTTTCTAGGCCGCCTGGCGCGGCTCGAGCAGCTTGGCGCCGCTCACGGAAAGGGATCGGCCCATAAAGGGCTTGTCGTGCAATTCGCGTACGGCGCGGCGAGCTTCCTCGACGGTTTGCATCTGAACGAAGGCGAAGCCTTTGGAGCGATCAGAGCCCCGATGGGTCACCACCTCAGCGCTCGCGACAATGCCGACGCCACTAAAAAGTTCGCGCAGATCATCATCGTTCGCCTCGAAGGAGAGGTTGCCGACGTAGAGCCTGGGCGTGGTTACTTCGACAATTTCCGGCCGGCGGCTCCGGCGTTCGCGCTCGCGATCCCGTTCCCGGGAGACATCAGGATCAGAAGCAGAAGCCCCGTTGGCGCGGGCGAGGGTCGGGTGTTGCGTGGGAACGCTTTTCTGGGAGGAGACGCCGGGTTTCTTGCCGCCATTAAAGAGCGAGAGAATGCGCTGCCAAAAGGTGAGTTTTGCGGGGCGTTCCGGCTGGCGATCAGAATAATTGCGGCGTCCCCCGCGGCGGCGACGGCCGCGTGCGGAAGACGAGGAGGAGTTTGAATTCATCGAGCGATGCGATGGGATGCGGATGGATGGATCCGGCGGAGGCCCGCGGATTGCGGACCGCGCGAACCGTACCTGGGGCGGCGCCCGCGGGAAGCGGAAGCGCGCGCAGCGAAATGCGGTGCGTGGGGAAACTCTGCCGGGAGACGGATCGGGCGATCACCGGCGCAGAAGCGGGTGAACAGGAAGGGAGCCCACGCGCTGCGACCCTGATGCGGAATCCCCGTGCGCATTTCCCGCCGCGGGAACGCGTCAGCGGGGAAACAACGGAATGCATCGGTAAAATAAGCTTAAAAGCGCGGTGGAGACGGAAACCCACGGCCCGTCGGTAATCCCCGAATGCCAGACTTATTCACAAGAAGCGCTTCTCTGGCAAGAGGAATCAATTCGCCTTCGGGTGCGCGGCGAAGAACTTCGAGATCGTTTCACCCGCATCGGAATCCCTGCAAACCCGTCCAATCCACTTCTGCGGAAGCCCCCGGCGGAAGGTATTGACATGCCGCGAGATGCTGAGTCTTCCTGTGCACCAACTTTCCAAAACTCCATGCCCGACGCATTCATCCTATCCCGAGCCGACGGCTCCGAGCGCAAAGTGAGCGGATACCTTTACCGGACGCCGCTGGCGAGCGCCAAACGCTACGCGGCGGCGGAAAGCGAGGTCAAGACGCTCCCGGCGAAGGTCGATTTGAGGTCACTTCTGTCACCCGTCGAAGACCAGGGACAACTCTCGAGTTGTGTCGCGAATGCGGTTGCCGGCGCGTACGAGTATCTCGTGAAGCGGCATCGGGAGGACGACGACTACGATGTCAGCCGCCTCTTCATTTATTATAACGCCCGGGCGAAAGAGGGTGACGTTAATGAGGACGGGGGCTCCGTCATCGCCGACGCCATCCAGTCGCTTCGCGAGGACGGTGCGTGTTCAGAAGTGACGTGGCCCTACGAGGAGGACTCGGTCAACGAAGAGCCGGGGCAGGATGCGTACGACGAGGCGGCCAATTTTTTGGTCGAGGACATGCAACTCGTTCCCTGCACGCTGGAGGCGTGGAAGAATGCGCTCGCCGAAGGCTACCCCGTCATCTTCGGTCTTGGCCTGTACGACTCGTTCGACAAGCAGCGCAAAAAGGGACTCGTGCCGGTGCCGAGCCCGAAGGAGGCGGCGCGCGATTCGCATGCCGGGCATTCCATGCTCTGCGTAGGCTACTCGGATCCGGACAAGGTCTTCATCGTCCGCAACTCCTGGGGTCCCGACTGGGGTGACAACGGCTACTGCTACATCCCGTACGATTATTTGATGAGCGAG
Source organism: Chthoniobacterales bacterium (assembly GCA_038226705.1). Lineage (GTDB taxonomy): Bacteria > Verrucomicrobiota > Verrucomicrobiia > Chthoniobacterales > SZAS-18 > SZAS-18. The sequence goes on from JBBRQH010000024.1 coordinate 49,770, forward strand.
AAGTACAATGATGGCGACTCGTGGATCATCCGGCAGCTCGAGAATCTCGACATGGATGCCGGCACGTGGGGGAACGACGAGTCCCTCATCGGCGATCTCGAGGGCGAACTCGGCCAGATGAGCGACGCCGACTACTCCGACATGGTCGACGCCATGGGCAACATCCACCTGGAGACCCGGCTCGCCATTATCTTCCTCGCTTGCGCCGGCGCGGATGGCGAGGTCTCCGAGGACGAACTGGCCGGAATCGTGGCCTACGTGGAGACTCTGCTGGAGCAGATCGAATCGCGCTACAGTGCCGAGAAAGTCCTGCGCTACGCCCAAAAGCGGCTGAGCGAGGAGACAGTCAAGGAATCGATCGAGCTTTTCAGCGAACACGTTCCGCAGACCTTGCTCGCCAGCATTCTCCGGAGTCTCCGCGAGATTGTCGGCGTGGACGAGGTGACCGAGGAAGAGGAAGCGTTCCTGGCCGGACTGGTCGAGGCTTGGCAGATCGAAGAAGGGAACGCCGACGAGCCCGCTGAGGACGACGAGAAGAAGTAACGAAGCCATCGCCCATCGGCTTCCGGCCCCGCAATTGGCGATTGGCGCCCGGCCGCATCCGTGGTGTCATACGCGCTTCGCATGAAACGCGTAATCTGGATCGATCTCGCCAAAGGCTTCGCAATCCTCTGGGTGGTCTATTTCCATTTTGTAACATGTTACGCGGACATGGCCTCCCCCATGTCGGGCCATTTCATCCGTGACGTGGCGGGGGAGCACGGCTGGGATTCATTGGACGCGGGGCTCGCTACCGTGGGCCGAATCGTTTGGATGGCGATATCGCAGGTCGGATTCCACGCGGTTGGCCTCTTTATCCTCCTCAGCGGTTGGTCGCTTGCGGCCACCACTTGGCGCAAGGCCGAAAAGGGTCCCATCGCTTGGGGCGAGTGGTACTGGGCGCGTTTCATCCGGCTCTACCCCATGTACTGGATGGCCCATCTCGTCTTCCTGCTCACCCCCTTCACGTGGCTTGAACCAGTCGACGGGCGGTTTTTACTTAGCCTCACCGGTCTGCGGTTCATCGATATCACGATGAACTTCATGTACGCGAATTCGGCTTGGTGGTATTTCTCGATGCTCATCCAGTTGGTGGTGCTTTTCCCCTTGCTGTTCTGGCTGTTGCGAAAACTTGGACCGTGGCCCTTCTTCTTCGCCGCGTGCGCGGTCGGATTCGCGGTACGCTGGGTGCAGCTCGGCGTGTGGTTCTCCAATGGCTGGTGGACGCTCGGAGGCTTCGCGCTCGCCCGTCTCCCGGAATTTGCCCTCGGCATGGCGCTCGGAGTCGCACATCTCCGTCAGCGCGAAGGGGTCGAGCGCTGGATTCTTGGCGCGCCGGCGGTGCTGGCCGGGCTGGTGCTTTACTGTTTTGCACCCCTCGTTTACTCCGGGCTGATCCCCTATGTTTTCGCCGACCTGTACACCGGCGTTTGCTGCTTCCTGGTCGTCGTCGGTCTCTGCGGCTGGCTGGAGAAATCGCCCTTCATCGCCAAATGGCTCGGACTCGTGGGAGTGTTCTCCTACGGCGTTTATTTGGTCCACCAGCCTTTCGTCATCTGGCTCGGGGTCCGCATCCGGGAGGTGCCGATCGGGGCATTTCTGCTCATTGCTGTCGGGGTTCTTGCGGCCCTGAGCGCGGTCGGAATCTTCCTCGAAAAACGCGTCAATCTTCTCGTCGACCGCCTGACGGAAAAGAAGAAAGCCTGAAGAATCGGGCGCCGCCACGGGGGCGATTCATTGGAAAAATTTTCGCCGGCTGTCCATTTTCGTGCTGCCCAATCGTCGGATGGGTGAGGCACGCCCACGGCCCGAAAATCTGCCGAAACAAGCAAAGTCCACCGACCCCAACTCTTTGCCCGCCCCGGTTCCGCTTCCCACGCTCACCGCCAGAATTGCACTTTTGCCCTCTGTCATTGTCGTCCTCGCCCACTTGTGAAAATTTGTTAATGACCTTAAATAATAACTGCGTTTCGTTCCGCGGTGAGCGAAGAACTTTAGAACTATGAATTTTGGTCAGATTTTACTCATCATCGGGGTGGTTTTGCTGATTTTCCTGGGTGGCCTTACCCTCGGCCGACTCTGGCAGACGAAGCCGGCGACGTTTCGCATGTTTGGGCTTGTGATTGGGATCGCTGTGCTGGCGATCTTTGGCCTCGCCTTCGTAAAGATTCGCCAGTTTCAGGCCATGGGTGCGAAGTTTGCCAACATGGGCCCGCCCCCGGAGGCGGTTACGACCGCCAAACTCGAGTCGCAACGCTGGCCCCAGTCCCTTCGGGCCGTGGGGACGGTGCAGCCTATTCAGGGCGTGACTTTGGCGGCTGACCTGCCCGGCGTGGTGGAGCGGATTGGCTTCGATTCCGGTGCCCTCGTTAAAGCGGGCGAACTGCTCGTCCAACTCGATACGCGGGCGGAGCAGGCCCAACTCCGTTCCGCCGAGGCGAAACGGGAAATGATGGGCCTCTCGCTCAAGCGTGCGGAGGACCTGCTGAAAACGCAATCCAACTCGCAGTCGCAGCTCGATTCCGCCCAGGCCGATTTCAAAGTGGCGGAGGCGAACGTCTCGGAAATGCGCGCCATGATCGAGCGTAAGACCATCCGCGCCCCTTTCAGCGGCGTCGCCGGCATTCGCACGGTCAATGTGGGCCAATATCTCAACAGCGGCGCGGCCATCGTTCCCGTGGAGTCAATGGATTCCGTCTTCGTGAATTTTTCCCTGCCGCAGCAGTCCTTGAACCGCCTCACCCCCGGCACAGAAGTGCGCGTGAAGTCCGACGCCACCGGCTCCACGGCCTTCAGCGGCAAAATCACCGCCGTGAATGCCAAGGTGGATGAAGCGACGCGCAACGTGTTGGTGCAGGCCACCGTTCCGAATCCGGATTTGAAACTCCGCCCCGGCATCTTCGTCAGCGTGGAGGTAGTCCTCCCGGACACCGACGAGATTGTGGCCGCTCCCGCCTCCTCCGTGGCCTACGCCCCCTACGGCGATTCCGTCTTTGTCGTCGAGGAACTCAAGGGGAAGGACGGCAAACCTTATCAAGGAGTGACCCAGAAATTTGTGAAATTGGGCGCGACGCGGGGCGATTTGGTGGCGCTCGTGAGCGGGGTCAAGTCCGGTGAGGAAGTGGTCACGAGCGGCGTCTTCAAGCTTCGCGCCAATGCCGCCGTTAAGGTCAACAACGACGTCCAGCCCGGTGCGAATCCCAATCCGAAGCCGCCGAATACGTAGCCGGACGCTGCGTCAGGACTGCTCTCTCTTCGCCTTCCGTCCGCTGCTTTCCGGCCCCAGATCTCCGCTTCCATGAAGTTTACGGACCTCTTCGTTCGCCGTCCGGTGCTCGCCACCGTGGTGAACCTCGTCATCCTGCTCGCCGGTTTCCAGGCCATCAAGAGCATCAATATCCGGCAGTATCCGCGCTCGGATCTTGCCGTCGTGCAGGTTACCACCGCGTATGTGGGCGCCAACGCCGATCTCGTGCGGGGCTTCGTCACCACGCCGCTCGAGCGCGTTATCGCCAGCGCCGATGGCATCGATTTCCTCGAGTCATCGAGTGCGCAGGGCTTGAGCACGATCAGCGCGCACCTAAAACTGAACTACGACAACAACGCAGCCCTCACGCAGATCCAGGCCAAGATCGCCCAGGTCCGTAACGACCTGCCGCCGGAAGCCGAGGCGCCCATTATCCAGGTGATCACCGCGGATGACCGCATCGCCTCGATGTACCTGAGTTTTTACTCGGACTCGCTCGATGCAAACCAGATCACCGACTACCTGACCCGGGTCGTTCAGCCAAAGATTACGGCGGTCAACGGGGTGCAACGGGCCGACATCCTGGGCGCGCGAACCTTTGCCATGCGCATCTGGCTGAAGAGCGATCGGATGGCGGCATTTGGCCTTTCGCCCAGCGATGTGCGCCGCGTGCTCGGCACCAATAACTATCTCTCTGCGCTCGGGGCCACCAAGGGCTCGATGATTTCGGTGAATCTCACCGCGAACACGAATCTCACCACGGCGGAAGAGTTTCGTCAGCTCGTGGTGCGCCAGGAAAACGACACCATCGTGCGACTCGGTGACATCGCCGACGTCACCCTCGGAGCGGAGAACTACGACGCCGACGTGCGCTTCAGCGGCGAGAGCGCGACTTTCATGGGCATCTGGGTGCTGCCCAACGCCAACTCGCTCGACGTCATCAAGGAGGTGCGCAGTGTCGTTCCGGAAATTCGCGCCTCGCTTCCGGCGGGAATGAAGGTGGGGATTCCCTACGACTCGACGAAATACATTTCCGACGCGCTGGGCGAGGTCATCAAAACCCTCGCCGAAACGCTGGGCATCGTTGTCCTCGTCATCTTTCTGTTCCTGGGAAATCTACGTTCTGTCCTCGTGCCCGTGGTGGCGATTCCGCTTTCCCTCGTCGGCGCCGCGTTTCTCATGCTCGTCTTCGGGTTTACCCTGAACCTCCTCACACTCCTGGCCATCGTGCTCGCAGTGGGTCTCGTGGTCGACGACGCCATCGTGGTGGTGGAGAACGTCGAGCGTCACATTCAGGAGGGAAGTACGCCCCTCCAGGCGGCGCTCGCAGGCGCCCGCGAGCTCGTAGGCCCGATCATCGCGATGACGATCACGCTAGCGGCCGTCTACGCCCCCATCGGGTTCCAAGGTGGGCTGACCGGCACGCTCTTTCGCGAATTTGCGCTTACGCTTGCCGGCGCGGTCACGATTTCCGGGATCGTGGCGCTGACGCTTTCGCCCATGATGTCTTCGAAGCTCCTGCGCAAAGGTGACGCGGAGCACGGCTACGCCGGCTGGATCAACCGGCGCTTCAAGGCGCTGCGCGATCGCTACGAGTCCGTCCTCGCCGGCACGCTCAAGCATCGCTCGGTGGTCGTGACGCTCTACTTCCTCGTCTGCCTCCTGCTTGTGCCCTTCTACATGTTTTCGGCCAAGGAACTGGCGCCCCGCGAGGACCAGGGGGTGATCTTTGCCATCGTGCAGGCCGCGCCGAATTCCACGATCGATCAGACTACTCTGTTCACCGAGCAGGTGAATCAGGCTTTCCGTTCGTTCCCGGAGACGGGCGAGACCTTTCAGATCACGACGCCCAGTGGTGGATTCAGCGGCATGGTGACCAAGCCCTGGAGCGAGCGAAAGCGCAACACCGAGGCCATCCTCCCGGAAATCAGTGCGAAACTGGCGACCATTCCGGGCGTTCGCACCATCGCGCTCACGCCGGCGCCGCTGCCCGGCGGTGGAAATTTTCCGGTTGAGTTTGTCATCGCCTCGACTGCCGATGCCTCTCAGCTCGACCAGTTCGCCCAGCAGTTAAAAAACGCCGCCATGGCGAGCGGCATGTTCTTCTTCGCGGACATCGACTTGAAATACGATCAGCCACAGACGGAGGTTGTCTTCGATCGCGACAAGGTCGCGTCACTCGGACTGAATCTGCAGCAGGTCGGCGCGGACCTGGGCACCCTCCTGGGCGGTAACTATGTGAATCGATTTTCGATCCAGGGTCGCAGTTACAAGGTCATCCCCCAGGTAACGCGGGCGGAGCGCCTGACGGCCGATCAACTCAAGGACCTCTACGTCTCCGGGCCGGGCGGAAAGCTGGTGGCGCTATCGACGTTCGCCACGCTTAAGAACACGACTGAACCGCGCACGCTCAACCGCTTCCAACAGCTCAACGCGGTCAAGATTCAGGGCGTCATTTCCCCTGCGGTCAGTCTCGATACGGCCTTGAAGCTTCTGGAGGCGGAAGCCGCGCGGATCCTGCCCGCAGGCTCGTTCGTCGACTACGCAGGGGAGGCCCGGCAGCTCCGGAAGGAAGGCGGGGGATTCCTCGGTACCGTGTTGCTCTCCTTCATCCTCATCTATCTTGTCCTCGCCGCGCAGTTCGAAAGCTGGCGCGACCCGCTCATCATCCTCTTCGGTTCCGTTCCGCTCGCACTGTCCGGTTCCCTGCTGTTCAGTTTTCTCGGCTTTACGACGCTCAATGTCTTCTCCCAGGTGGGGCTCGTGACGCTCATCGGACTCGTGGCGAAAAACGGCATCCTCATCGTCGAGTTTGCGAACGTCCTCATGGAAGAAAAAGGCGTGTCGAAGTTGAACGCGGTCATCGAGGCCGCGACCACCCGGCTGCGCCCCATCCTGATGACATCCGTGGCCACCGTCGCCGGGCATTTCCCGCTCGTACTCGCGACCGGCCCGGGTGCTGGCGCGCGCAACAGCATCGGTATCATGCTCGTCTCCGGTATGATCATTGGCACGCTCTTCACCTTGTTCGTGGTGCCGACGATCTACGTGGTTGTCGCCCGCGACCGCTCGCACGACGAAGCGCCGGAAGCCGATCGGCCAGAGACGAAGCCAGTCCCCGCGAAAAAGTCGCCTGGACCGGTGCGGCACGTCGAGGAGCCCGAGCCCGAGCCAGCGGGTGTAGCGAAGGCGACGGCATAGGCACTTAATCTTGCTCCAGCTTTGCCACCGCCGCTGCCAAGGATGCCGCGTCCCCGATCGAAATGACGTCCGCACCCGCCACAATCCGGGGCACCATCCCGGCCAGCGTCGCGCCGGGTCCCAGTTCGAGGAACAGCTTCGCACCGCAGTCCTCCGCCAGCCGCTTGACGCATTGCTCCCAACGCACGGACCCGGTCACTTGATCTCCCAAAAGACCCGGCACTCGCGCCGCTTCGCGCACCGCCTCGGCCGAGAAGTTTGCCACCACCGGGACGCGCGGATTACGCAGGGACGCTGTGATCTCCGCAAGCGACGTGGCGAACTCGGTTTGGGCCGGTTGCATGAGGCGTGAATGATACGCGCCGGCGACCTTGAGTGGCGCAGCGCGCCTGAAACCATGCGCCTTCGCGAGTTCGGCGGCCTTTTGCGTTCCCGCCAGCGTGCCGGAGAGCACGTACTGGCCGGGGGTATTGTAATTTGCGACCTGCACGCCTGCTTCTTCCGCGAGCTTTTCCGCCGCCTCGGCGGTGCCGCCGATGAGCGCCACCATGCCGCCTTCGCTTGCGCGACAGGCCACTTCCATCAGTTCCCCCCGACGTTCGACGAGCCTCAGTCCGTCGGCGAAATCGAAAGTCCCCGCCGCGGCATGGGCGGTCAGTTCGCCGAGGGAGAGGCCGGCGGTGCCGACGATCGCCAACTCGAATTCCGCCGTCCTGGCCCCGAGTCGTTCGCGCAGAGCGGCGAGCGCCGCAAGTCCGTGGACGAAAAGTGCTGGCTGGCAATTTGCCGTGCGCATCAATTCCTCCTCCGGGCCTTCCCACATGATTTGCGTGAGCGAACGATTGAGCGTTCGATCCGCTTCCGCGAAAAGCGCGGCGGCGGCGGGCGAAGTCTCGCGCAGATCACGGCCCATGCCGACGGTTTGGGCGCCCTGGCCCGGAAAGAGGAGTGCGATGGGAAGCATGGGGGAGTTGGGGGAAAATGGGCCTGAGGGCGCAGAATCCGCTCCCGATAGCTCCAAGGCCGGGGCCCAAGCAACCCTTAAACCGAAAGGCCCTTCCCCGGATGGTGAGACTCAGCTCCGCAATAAAGCGTGTCCGCAAACGACGGGGAACTCATTTTTCATTTGTGCCCACACGAATCTCCGCTAGTTTCCGCGCCCCTATGCCAAGACCCATCGCCCGCCGCAAGACGAAGAAAGGCGTAGCCAAGCGCTTCAAGATCACTGGCTCCGGCAAGAAAGTGAAGCGCACCCAAGCGATGCGCCGGCACATCCTGCAAAAGAAGAGTTCCAAGCGCAAACGCCAGCTCGCCATCCCAGCCCTCGTAGACAAGACCGAGATCAAGAAGATCAAGGAATGCCTCCCATTCGGTTGAGCTGCTTCTCCCCATTTTCCATCCTCCAACCTTCTAGAATATGCCCCGCGCCACCAACGCCGTAGCGAGCCGCAAGCGCCGCAAGAAATGGCTGAAAGCCGCCAAAGGATTCCGCGGCCGCCGCTCCAAACTTTACCGGTACGCCAAGGATGCCCTCTTCAAGGCGCGTTATTGGGCCTACCGCGATCGCAAGACGCGGAAGCGGAACTTCCGCATGCTCTGGATCGCCCGCATCAACGCGGCCTGCCGCGCCCACGGCCTAACCTACAGCCGCTTCATGGAAGGCATCCGCGCCAGTGGCATCGAAGTCGACCGCAAGATGCTCTCCGCCCTCGCCGTCGAGGACGAGACGACCTTCAAGTCCCTCTTCGACACTGCGCTCGCCGCGGTGAAGGGCAAGACCGGCGCGATCCTCAAGGCGGCCTGATCCGCCTTCCCCGGCCTTTTCCGCAGCAGGCGCGATGATTTCATCGCGCCTTTTGCGTTTCTACCCCACTCGCTTTCGCCCGCTGCTGCCTTCCCATGCTTTCCATCCTCGACGCCCTGCAATCAGAAGCTCTCGCCGCACTGGCCCAGCCTCTCGAGCCCGGCGCGCTGGAATCTGCGCGCGTCCGCTTTCTGGGTCGTCAGGGCGCCCTCGCCACCCTCGGCGAACGCATGAAGGAAGTTCCGAAGGAAGAGCGCCCCGCCATCGGCCGGAGACTCAACGAAGTGCGCAGCGCCGTGACTGCGGCGTTCGATGCCGCCTCCGCGCGCCTCGCGGCCAGCTCCGACCTGGATGCCCTGGCGCATGTCGATGTCACACTTCCAGGCACCCTGCCCCTACCGGCGGGAGCGCTCCATCCCCTCACCCAGCTGCGCGACCGCGCCGTACAAATTTTCCGGCGTCTCGGCTTCGCGCTCGCGGATGGACCGGATGTCGACGACGAGTTCCACTGCTTCGACGCGCTCAATACGCCGCCCGATCACCCAGCCCGGAATGAGCAGGACACGTTTTACCTGCCTGACGGACGCCTCCTGCGCACCCATACAAGCACGGTGCAGATCCGCGCCATGGAAGCGCAACCGCCTCCTGTCCGAGTGATTGCTCCTGGCGCCGCTTATCGCCGGGACGAAGTCGATGCGACGCATCTCTCGCAGTTCAATCAGATGGAAGGACTGGTCGTGGACGCGGGGGTGACCGTCGCCGACCTGAAGGGCACCCTCGAGTATCTCTTCCGCGAACTTTTCGGGCCAAAAACCGCGGTGCGGTTCCGTCCGCATTTCTTCCCCTTCACAGAACCGAGTTTCGAAGTGGATCTGAAGTCGCCCGCGCTACGCGGGGGCGAGAAATGGCTGGAAATTTGCGGTTGCGGAATGGTCGATCCGGCGGTTTTCCAGGCGGTCAATGGTCGAAGGGGGGACTTTGCGTATGATCCCGAAAAATACTCCGGCTTCGCCTTTGGCTTCGGCCTGGAGCGTCTGGCGATGATTCTCCTCGGCCTGCCGGACATCCGGTTACTCGTCGAAAACGACGTGCGCTTCTTGGAGCAGTTCCGGTAAAAGGGCCGCGAATTCCATTCGCCATAGATTCTGGAGTAACGGTGAAAAAACTTGCCGTGATGTCACATTCCAGATTTAACACTGCTAGTTATGCGTTTTCTGTCGTCCCGGCTTCTGTTTGCACTGGCGCTCGCACCCATGCTCGTGAGTCAGTCGTGGGGGCAGCAAACTGTTTTCGATAACACGAATACGCTTCCGACCACTCCCAGCGGGACTGCCAGCAGCGGGCCGAGTTCCTTTCCGTTCTTCGCGGACCAGACGCGGCAATTGGGTGATTACATCATTCTGGACGGCACCAACCGCACGCTCCTGGATGTCCGGGTGCCGATGGCCATTTATACTGGAACGGGCGGAGTTGCCCTTAGCCCCTTCAACCTTTCGATCACCTTGAGCCTTTATAATGTCGATCTGTCCGGGTCCACCGCGGCAGTGGGCTCGACAATTGCGACGATTGTTCAAACATTTACGGTGCCGGGAGTTTCGGCTGGAGCATTCAATCGCGCTTATTTCTCGATCGATTTTGATGCAACCGCTTTGAACATCATCCTGCCCAATCGTCTAATCTGGTCCATTTCATATGACGCGACCGTCGGGTCTGCTCAAACATTGAATGAAGTCTGCTGGGACCCGAGTGTTCTCGCGCCTGGCGGGAGTCCATCCCCCGGCGCATACGGAGATCCCAATGCGATCTTTATCGATTCGGACGTTGTCACTACTCCCTTCGGACGCGCCACCTTTGCCACCGATCTTGGGCAGACCTTTCGGCCAGCGGCTACCTTTACGGCGATTCCCGAGCCCTCCATCGCCATCATCCTTGGAGCGATCATAGCCGCTGGGGTGGTCTTCCGGCGTCGCGGGTAATTGCGCTTTGGCTCCGCGGTGGCCGCGTACTCAGGCGCCAAGCTCTTCGATTCCAATCGCAATTGCTTCAACCGCACGCTCGATCTCTCGCGCTTCAACGCAGTAGGGTAGCATCAGTACGATCACGTCCCCGATTGGGCGCGTGAGCAAGCCGTGCTTTCGAGCCGCGGTGCAAACGGCCCGACCGGCCAGCCGCGCCGGGGTGAAACGGTGCTTCGTCGCGGGATCCTGCAATTCGATTCCGGCCATGAATCCGCACCGTCTCACGTCACCCACCGCGGGCAGCACCTCGATTCTCTCCTTCAATCGAATTCCAAGCAGCTCGATCTTGGATTGCAGGCGTCCGAGGACATCCTCCTCGCGGAAGAGCGTCAAACTTGCGAGTGCCGCGGCGCAGCCGAGGGGATTCGCGGTGTAGCTGTGCCCGTAGCAAAGGGCCCTCCGCTCCCCGGGATCTCCGGAAAAGGCCGCAAAAACAGCCGCAGTTGTCAGTGTCGCCGCCAGCGGCAGATATCCCCCGGTCAGACCCTTCGCGAGGCAGAGAAAATCCGGCGTCACGCTTTCGTGCTCGCACGCAAACATACGTCCCGTGCGCCCGAAGCCCGTCATAACTTCATCGGCGATGAGAAGGACCTCGTGCGCGTCACACCACTCGCGGAGCTGTCGCAGCATCCCTTGGGGCCAAAGCCGCAGGCCCGCCGCACCTTGGATCAGCGGTTCGATCACCGCGGCCGCGATGCCTTGTGCTGCTTCCGCGCCCAGCTGCGCAAGCTCTTCCATTCCCGCGACGCGGATAACTTCCACGGGCTCGCCTCCCTCCTTCATGGCCCCATGAAACGCGGCGATCCCCCCGAGCCCGGCGGCTCCGAGCGTGTCGCCGTGGTAAGCGCGGTCAAACGCGACGAATTTTCGGCGCTCCGGCGCGCCGTGAAATTGGTGAAACTGCCGGGCCATGCGCATCGCCACTTCGATCGCGGTGGAACCGTTGTCGGAAAAGAAGACCCGCGGGAGCCCGCCCAACGGCCACAGGCGTACCAGGCGCTCCGCCAATTCGATGGCCAGCGGATGGGTTGCCCCGAGAAACGAGCAGTGCGCGATCCGTTGGAGCTGCGCTGCGATGGCCGCGTTGATACGCGGATGGTTGTGCCCATGCAGGTTCGTCCAGATCGAGGAATTTCCGTCGAGGTACTCGCGACCATCCGCGTCGCGTAACACGGCACCCTGACCGCTAACGATCACCGGGGGCGGCGGCTCGAACGATTCATCGAGCCACTCGGTCGCGGGCGTAAAGGGGTGCCAAAGCACCTTGCGGTCGCGCGCGAGATATTCTGCGCTTCCCTGGCTCACGGCTCGTCTTCCGCTTCAGCGCTCCGGCCGCGCTGCCCGTCACTTGGAACGACGCCGGCGAGCCGCTCTCGCTCCTTCACCTCGCGATCGACTTCAAGCCAATCCTCATAACTCGCCCGCCGACGCTGGTATTTCCGCCAGAGCAGATCGCGGAAATCGAGGAGAATCGAAAGCTCGAGTGGAGCATGCGTGATCCACGTGACTTCGCTTTTGACCTTGGACTGGAACGTCCACTGCTTGCCGTGCTTGCTCATGCGCCATTCGCGCTTTTCCCCGTCTTCGGTCCGGTCGCCCCAGGCATGCACGTTTCGTCTCACGCCGTCTTCTTAGCATCGATGCAAGCGGCGTGCAGCCCGGCACCACCGATTGGAGCCAAGGCAACTTGGTTGCGCGCGACCAGTCGTCCATCGCACGGGAAGCCAAGTCCACGCGCGCAACCGTCGACGCTGCACCTTTGGCCGCTGGGGAAAGTCTGCCGAGAACCAAGAATTCTTGTTACATCGGCCCATTCTTCCCGTTTTAAAGGATAGAATTTGAAGGCGCGTCTCTCGCACTCTCGTCGCCCGTCGCTCGAATCCCCTTCGCCATGCGTCGCCTTCGCCGCACTCCCAGTCTGCCATGAATAGCCCGACGTTCTCCTCCCTTCTCGTCCGACTCCCGGCGGGGGCCAGTGCCGGCCTCGGCGCCACTACCCCAACTTTGAACGCGGCGGGCGTGGACTTTGAACTCGAAGTCCTGTTCGCCACCGGTGCGCCGCCCGCCGCCGCTCTGGGCGTCGCTGCACCGGCCGGGCCTGCCTGGGTTTGGCACATCGCGCGTCCAAAGGGCAGCACAGCCGGGGCAAATCCCTGGGAACTTTCCCATGCCCTTTCTGCTGCCGGCATGGGCATTGTCAGCGGCGATGCCTTCGTCGAGCCCGACTTGCTCCAGGATTGGAATTTCCAGGATCCCGGCGCGCGGGCGGGCGGCTTGGCCGCGACAGGCAAGTGCGTCTTTGTGGACCAAAACGCGGTGCTTCCCGGGGTGAAAGGAAAGTTTGCCTGGCATTTGGACGATGCTTTTTCCGGACTTCGCAAAGCCCGGACCACGGTGGGAGCGCCCGCCGGAAACGTCATCCGGATCGCCCATCTCGATACGGGTTACGACCCGGCTCATCAGACTCTCCCGGCGCACCTTCGGCAAGATCTGGAACGTAATTTCCTGCCCGGGGAAAACCTTCATGATGCCAGCGATCCAGCCGTCGGCGGGTTCTTGAAAAATCCGGGGCATGGCACGGCTACGCTGGGAATTCTCGCCGGGAATAAGTTCACCTTCGCCGCGCCTGGATACACGGCCTTCGCGGATTTTCTGGGCGGCGCGCCGCATGCGGAGGTCGTACCGATCCGCGTCGGGACCTCCGTTGTCCAATTGCTGACCAGCGCAGTCGCCGCGGGAATCAACTATGCCGCGGAATTGTGCCGGGATCCCGCTACGCGCATCCACGTGATGTCCATGAGCATGGGCGGGCTGGCGTCGCAGGCCTGGGCCGACGCGGTCAACAAGGCCTACGAGAGCGGCATCGTTTACGTCGCGGCCGCGGGAAACAATTTTTCCGCCGGGCTCTTCGGGGTGCCGACGCGGATGATTGTCTTCCCCGCGCGATTCCGCAGAGTGCTCGCGGCCTGCGGTGTCATGGCTAATGCGCATCCGTACTTTGGCCTGCCGATCGGATCGATGCAGGGCAATTGGGGCCCGGAGAGCAAGATGGCCACGGCGCTTTCCGCCTTCACCCCGAATATGCCGTGGGCCACACGCGGTTGCCCCGGCATAGTCGAGATGGATGGCGCTGGCACCTCTGCGGCCACGCCGCAGATCGCCGCGGCCGCGGCGCTTTATTTTCAGAAACACGCCGCCGTCCTGCTTGATGCCGGGCGCTATCGTGAACCGTGGATGCGAGTCGAAGCGGTGCGCAATGCGCTGTTCAATTCGGCGAACAAATCGGCAGACGGCGGAAGCTCCTCCAAGCTGGGGAACGGAATTCTCCAGGCGGCGGCCGCGCTGGGAGTGGCGCCGGCCGCCGCGGCCCTGCTCCGGAAGACTCCGGCGGATGATGCCTCATTTGCATTTCTCCGTGCCTTCACCGGCTTCGGACTCGCCCCGACCGATTCGAAAACCCGCATGTTCGCCCTCGAGGCAACCCAGCTCGCGCAGCGCAGTTTCGAGCCGGGAAAGCCCAATCCATTGGAGTCCCTCGTCTCCGACCCCGACTTGCCCGCCGACGCGATCTCGCCGGCACAAAGGCAGTCATTCTTCGAGCAACTCCTGAACCATCCGCAGGCCTCACGGCCGCTGCGGGCCTACGCCGAGAACGCGCTCTCTTCCAATTCGGCGGCATCTGCCAAACCAAAATCCGCCCTCCCGGCGCCCGCACCTTCTCCCGCCGAGCCGCCGACTCCGCCGGTCGCGTCGGCCCTTTCACTTGCTCCCACGGTCACCCCTCCCCTCGCATCCGTCCCACCCCGCGCGGCCTTCATCGCCCCCACGCCTCCCTATCGAAAACTGCGCGGATTCGCCATCGACCCCAGCCTGGCCACCGATCTGGAAACTGCTCCGATCAGCCGCGCCACTTTCAAAGTCCGATGGGAGCGCCTCGATCCCGGCCCAGTGGGCGAGTATCTCGAGGTCATCGATCACGATCCCGCGAGCGGTTGCTACTACGAGCCGGTGGCATTGGATGATCCTACCCTCCTCGCGCAGGACGGACTCGCCCCGAGCGAGGGCACCCCCCAGTTTCATCAGCAGATGGTCTATGCTGTCGCGAGCTTGACCATCCAGAATTTTGAACGCGCCCTGGGACGTCGGTCTCTCTGGCGCCCCGGCAAACCACCCGTTGGGGCGGACCCAAAAAACGATTCGACTTTCGTCCGCCGGCTCCGCCTTCATCCACACGCCCTGCGCGAGCGGAATGCCTACTACACCCCGCAAAAAGTTGCGCTCTTATTCGGTTACTTCAAAGCCGCGGGTGACGACCCCGGAAATCATATGCCGGGCTCGATGGTGTTCGCGTGCCTCTCCCACGACATCATCGCGCATGAGACGACGCACGCCCTGCTCGATGGCATGAATCGGGCGTTTCTCCGCCCGACAAACCTGGACGTGCATGCCTTCCACGAGGGTTTTGCCGATCTCGTCGCTCTCCTGCAGCACTTCACCTTTCCCGAGATTCTGCACCACCAGATCGCCGCCACGCGGGGAGATATTGGCTCTCAGAACAACCTGCTGGGGCAGCTTGCCGGCGAATTTGGTCGCGGCATCGGGCTGCGCGGCGCACTCCGCAATGCGATTGGCCGAATCGTGGCTGGAAAATGGGAACCCCATGTCCCACGGCCGGATGAATTCGAGAGCACCACCGAACCGCACCTGCGGGGTGCGATCCTGGTCGCGGCCGTTTTCGATGCCTTTATCGCCATCTATGAGCGCCGCACGGCCGACCTCCTGAGGCTCGCCACCGGTGGAACCGGTGTGCTTCGCCCGGGCGCGATTCACCCGGACCTCGTCGACCGTCTTGCGCAGGAAGCAGCCAAATCCGCCCAGCATGTCCTGAACATGTGCGTGCGGGCCATCGACTACTGCCCGCCGGTCGATATCACGTTTGGGGAGTATCTCCGCGCGTTGATCACGGCCGATTTCGATTTGGTCGAGGACGACGACCTCGGCTATCGCGTGGCTTTCATCCAGGCGTTTCGGCGGCGGGGGATTTATCCGCACGATGTCCGCACGTTGAGCGTGGAAAGTCTCCGCTGGCGCAGTTCGATCAACGACGAAATGCGGCCCTCCGTGGAGTTGGAAGACATCCTTTCGCGCCTGCGCGAATTTGCCGAACGGCAGGGTTATTTGCACTCGCGCGAGGATCTCTTCAATACGGAGAGGGGAATGCGCCAAACCATCCATGGCTGGCTCGTCGAACACTTTGCGGCGGGCGACGAGGCCCAGCGCGATGCCGTGTATCTCGGATTGAAACCTGGTGAGCGTTTCGAAGTGCGCGCCGCCCGCATCGCGCAACGGGTGGGGCCCGACGGCCAGATGATTCCCCAGCTCCTGTTGTCGCTGCTGCAGGAAACCAGCATCCCGGTGAACCCGGACGATCCGAACGGTCCGCAGATGCCGTTCGAAGGTGGCAGCGTCGTCATCGCCGATCTCCGGGCGCGTCGGATCAAGTATTGCATCCGCAAGAATCTCACGAGCGCCAGCCGGCAGGACCGGCAGCGGGGATTTGCGGTCGCGGCCTCCGCTTCCCTCCGCGCCACCTACCTCGGTGCCGGACCTTTCGACAATCACGACGAACCATTCGCCGCACTCCACCGCGGATACTAATTCCCCCGCCATGGCCACCAAACGCCAATCCTCCGCAGGCAAACGGGCGCGAAAAGCGTCCACTCCATCCACCCGGTCCACCCCGTCGAAAAAAGCCGGTGCGAAATCCGCCAACAAGAAGGTAACGGCCAAATCGCCGAAGCCAACCAAGCCGAAAAAGGCTGCTCCCCCGGCTACGAAAGGCGGACCCTCCGTGCGAGTACGCATGTATCGGCAGGGGCTGGGAGACTGCATCCTTGTTACCTTCGACCCTACCGGTGCAAAGCCCGTCCACCTGATGATCGACTGTGGGACACTGGGCGCGAAGACGGTGCCGTTCGTCTCGATTTCGGACGCGGTGAAAGACATTAAGACCGAAACGAAAAACCATCTCGACCTGCTCGTGGTCACCCACGAGCACAAGGATCACGTCAGCGGTTTCGGGAGCGAAACGGCAGCGTTTCAAGAGATGACGATCGACCGCGTCTGGATGGCGTGGACGGAAAACCCGGCCGATCCGCTCGCGCGGGAGATCGCCAAGTTCAAAGGCGATCTGGGCGTTGGGCTCGCTTCCGCGGCTGAGGCACTGCGGAAAGCGGGAATGGCGGGAGTGGGTGCCGTCGCCCAGGACGCGGCCTCGCTCGGCGATACGCTGCATGACCTCTTGGGATTTGCCGGCGACGTGCAGGCGCTCGGGGCCGGGAAGTTTGCCAGCACAGTAAATGAGGCCATGAACTTTGCCCGCACCGGCTTGGGATCGGAAGCACGCTACTTGAATCCGGGCGGGCCGGTTATCGAGGAATCGTGGGCTCCCGGCTTCCGCTTCTACGTTTTGGGTCCACCGCGCTCCGCTGCCGCCATCAAGGACACCGGCAACGACGATGAGGGCGACAATTTCTACCATCTCGCGCCGGGCTTCGGCGTGGCGATTGACCAGTTGCGCGGCGTGATGGCCCCAGACGATCCGCGAAGCGAAGAGGAGATGCCTTTCGACCCCCGATTCCGCATGCAAGCGGATGATGCCCTCCTCCAGGAATCCTTGCGCGAATACCTCTCGTCCGCGCTGGATTGGCGCCGGGTGGATTTCGCCTGGCTGGGCGCGACCGCGGATCTCGCGCTTCAGCTCGATAGCGCAACGAACAATACCAGCCTCGCCTTGGCGATCGAACGGATCAGTGATGGCCGTGTGCTGCTTTTCCCGGCCGACTCGCAGCGGGGCCCGTGGTTGTCGTGGCACGATCCGCAGATGAAATGGTGGGTGCAAGGACCCGACGGAACCACGCAGAAAACCGCCACGAATCTGCTGAACGAGACCGTCTTCTACAAGGCGGGTCACCACGCCAGTCATAACGGCACTGCCAGTCAAAAGGGCTTGGAGTTGATGCAACGCGACGAAGAACTGGTCGCGTTCATTCCAGTCGATCGGGCCATCGCTTTGACGCGAAATCCCAAGGGATCCTGGAAGATGCCGGCCCGTCCGCTTTACCGGCGTCTGCTCGAGAAATGCCAGGGCCGGGTGGTGCGCACCGACTTGGGGTGGGCGGCCGATGCCAGCACCGCGCAAAACCAGGAAGTCGAAAAAGAATTCCTCGATCTCGCCAAGCCCGCCGAGTGGGCGGAATGGGCCAAAGCGCAGAAGGCCGCGAATGTGACGATCACGGATAAATACGTCGAGTACGTGCTGAAATAGGCTGGCGGGTCGGACCGCTGGTGCGCGGTCAAAGGTCGCAGGACGTAGTCTTCCAATGGAGATCGTTTGGCTTGCACAAATTCGATCACGTCCGCGGCGACTCCCGAGCCCTGGGCGCGAAGGCGATGATCCGTCGCACTTTGGGAACTACCGTGGAGCTTGGGTCGAGCTGGAGCTCGAGCCGTACCGACTCGCCCCAAATGCGCTCCCATTCCGGGAAGCCGGCAAAACTTTCTTTCCGTCTTCAAGAGCTCCGCACGCGCACACCACGTCCGATTCTCAACGCGAGCTCGAGCGCGCTGGTACGGTCAAGCTCCGCGTGACCCGAGCAATCCTGTGATGTTTATTAAGCCGGGTACCGTTTGACCTTCGCGAATCCGAACTCGACACCGCCGCACCGCCGCACCGCCGCACCGCCGCACCGCCGCACCGCCGCACCGCCGCACCGCCGCACCGCCGCACC
>JBBRQH010000025.1:0-66594 GCA_038226705.1 Chthoniobacterales bacterium
AAGCAAAGAGGAACATCAAACGAAGCGATGCGCGGTGAGCGCGTGGGTCTCCAGCCACGTTTCGAGTTGGCAGGAAAGTTGGGCGTGAGCCGCATCATCCAGCGCGGGCTCGAATTGGTGCCAGGGAGGGGCCCCCGCGGGGAGTCGAAGCCACGAGCGGCAACCGCCAAAGCTCGGTTGCGACGCGAATTCCCACGCCGGTTCAACTCGATAGGCCCGCCCGAACGCGACCTGCAGACCGGGCGCGTCGTCGTAGGCAAACCGCTCCCGCACCACCTCGTCGCGATAAAGGTGAAAGGGCGTGAGCGCTGCCGCGGCGGCCCAGTCCTCGATCGAAGTTGCCCACTCCAAACGAAAAGCAGTGCGCACCACGATCTCACTTCGTTCCTCCGGCGAAGGGTCCAGCCCCTCGGCCGATCCCTCCCGCAATTTTGCGACCTGCTCATGGAACGCCGTGGGGTAGAGGAAGAATTCGCGGTGCAGAAATTGAAATCCGTTCCGACCCTCCGCGAGCCCGCCTTTGCGCAAAATGAGGCTTTGGCGTCCGCGGCGCATCGCATCGCACACGACCGCCCAATCCTTGAATCCGATTGTTTCGCTCACGGCGAATTGTCCGCGCCTGCGGCGCGATTGCAACGTTGGCCACCTCGTCCGACATTTCCCCGTGCGCCTGCAGCTCGATCTTCACACCCATTCGGTCTTTTCGGCCGACGGCATTTCGTTGCCTGAAGACATGGTTGAAGTCGCGCGGCGGAAGGGTCTGCACGGCTTCGCCATCACGGACCACAATACGTGCGAGGCTGTCGAATACATGATCCGGCGCGGCTTGATGCGAAGCGACGGCTTTCCGGTCGATGACTTCCTGGTGGTGCCGGGAGTCGAGATGACGACAGCCGAGGGCCACCTGCTCTGCCTCGGGCTCACGCTGCCGAATTTGAAAGGAACTCCTGCCGAGGAAGTCGTGCGTCGTACGCACGCGGAAGGCGGGCTCGCCATTCCCCCGCATCCTTACGATCTCTTTCGGGCCGGCATTCGCGAGAGCGTGTTGGAGAATCTCGACATTGACGGCGTGGAAGTTTTCAACGCCGCCACTACGCTTCGTCGCTACAATCGTCTCGCCTTCGAGTATGCGCAGCGTCGAAATATCCCCATGACGGCCGGAAGCGATGCGCATCATGCCTCGCCCATTGGTACGGCATTCACGATTCTTGAAGCAGACGAATTTAGCGTGCCGGGGGTATTAGCCGCGATCCGGCGCGGCCCAGCCCGAGTGGAAAAATACCTCACGCCCGGAGATGCCTTTCGCAAGACCTGGAACAACTGGTTGCGGCTCAAGCCGCACAAGCCGGGCGCCTAGCTAAGCGAGCACCCGGACGGCGTGCTTCTTGTCCAGCCTCAACGCCCCACCGCCGGCAAAATCGAGCACGGTCTTTGCGTCCGAGATTTTTTCCCCACGCCACTGGACTCCGCCGCCTTCAATCAGCCGTCTTGCCTCCCCCCGTGATTTTGCCAGGCCGAAGCCGATTTGGAAGGCTTGCACGACGGCGCTGATCGCGTCGGCGTTTGCTAGTTCGATCTTGGGCAACTCCGCGTGCTCCAGGTCCTTCTTGCTGAATCGTCGCTCGAAATCCTCGCGTGCCTCCCGGGCCTCCGTCTCCCCGTGGAAGCGCGCCACCAGCCTGGCGGCGAGCTGTTTCTTGGCCTCCATCGGATGCATGCCAGCGGCGATTCGCTCGTGGAGCAGTAGATCATACCAACGGGTCATGAGCTCATCCGACACGCTCATGGCCTTGCCAAACATTTCGAACGGGGGGTCCGTCAGGCCGATATAGTTGCCGAGGCTTTTCGACATTTTCTTGGCGCCGTCGAGACCCTCGAGCAGCGGCACGGTGAGGACTACCTGCGGCGGCTGGCCCTCCGCTTGCTGCAGATCGCGTCCCACCAGGCAATTGAAGAGCTGATCGCTACCGCCCAGCTCCACATCTGCTCGCACCATGACCGAGTCCCAGCCTTGCATGATGGGGTATTGAATCTCATGGACGCGGATGGGCTGCGCGTTTTCCAATCGAGTCTTGAAATCTTCGCGCTGGAGCATTTGCTGGAGCGTCACGCGGCTGTTCAGGCGGATCACCTGCTCGAAATTGAGCTTTCCCAGCCAATCGCCGTTCTGCACGAGTTCCGTGCGCTCCGGATCGAGAACCTTGAAAGCCTGCTTCCGATAAGTTTCCGCATTCGCCGCGATCTCCTCCCGGCTCAGCGGAGGACGCGTGGAGCTCCGCCCGGTGGGATCGCCGATGAGCGTGGTGAAGTCTCCGATGATGAGCACGGCCTGGTGCCCAAGGCGCTGAAACTCCGCAAGTTTCGCCAGGGCCAGGGAATGCCCCAAATGAAGGTCGGGCGAAGTTGGATCCACGCCGAGCTTAACGCGCAACGGGCGCCCGAGCTGGAGCTTCGCCAGAAGCTCGTGCTCGCTGACGAGTTGGGCGGCGCCAGTGGCGAGCTGCGCGAGGGCTTCCGCAGGGGTGGGTTTGGAATCAGCCATGGCGGAAAGGTCGTGGAAGAAACGGGGCGTCGAGGCAGTGTCAATGCACGCGACGAATTGCGGTCGGACTTGAAGCACGCGATCATAACGGCCTTTTCGCCATGAAGAAACCCTCGCCGCACTCCCGCGAGCGCCGCCCGCGTTACAGCGGTATCACGCAAGATCCAGCGCCTCGTGCGGAGCTATCGGACGCGGCTGCCGAGGTTGCACGGAAGGAGCCTTCAAAAGCGCCCGAAATTTTTTGGGAAACAGCCCTGGAAGCGACGGAGCACCTAAGCGCACCACCCGCCACACTTCCCTCCCGCGAAGTAATCCTCGAAACGGCCGAGGCGATGATGCGGGCGCGGCGCGGCGCGGGAGTGCAGCTGTCGGCACACGCGGAACCGCGACCGTATGCCGTGCCGGCAAAAGTTCGATGGCGGCTCGGGTCGAGCGTGGCGGTTCTCGTCGCCTTGCTCGGCGGAGTGTTCCTCGGCGGGAGATTCGCCGCGAAATCCTCCTTGGGCCCGCGTTCGGGCAGCGTCGGCCCGGTTGCGTCTGAACCCCGGCCCGATCCGGACTTGGAGCGCGAGACGGGCGAGGCTTTTGCGCTCTGCAAGGCGAAGAAATACCCCGAAGCTGCCGCCCGCTTTGCCGATCTCGCCCGGCGCTTCCCACAGACGGCGGCCTTTGCCGTGGAGCACGCCCGCTGCCTCTTCTACTCCGGGAACTTCCTGGGTGCGCAGCAGGTCGCTTCCGCTAATCTCCAGGAAGGCCGCGCGATCGTCGATTCACACTTCATCCTTGGACTGGTGCAACTCGCGAATAAAAGCTTCGACTCCGCCGTCACCTCCTTCCGGAACGCGGCGGCGCTAGACATCAGCCGCGCCGACATCCAGTTCATGTGGGCCGAGGCCCACCGCCGCGCCGGGCATATCCACGAGGCTGTGCTCCGCTATCAGGCCGCCTACGAGCGGAATCAGTACGAGACCAATGAAGTGACCTACCAGCTCAAGTGGTGGCTGGCCCAAATTGCGGATGACTCTCTGCCCGGCGCAACCCTTGCCCAAATCCGAAGCTCCGCCGCGTCTGGTGCACCGACGTATCAGGCGCTCGTCGCAGACGCTGCTCTCGTCCTGCGGTCAGGCGACCGCGCACAGGCGGCCCGTCGCCTTGGGGAGGCGCAGCGCCTCATGGATCCGCTGCTCTTTGAAGTTGCGTTGCGCGATCCGGAGTTTGCCCAGGAAGCATGGCGACCGGAGCTGTCCTCTTTCTACAGTCGGCAAAGGTAGCTGGGGCTCAAGTCGTGCAAAACGCGTTGCCAGTCGGCGGCGTGCGCTCGAAGATACGAACGAGGAACCAAGGAAATGACATTGACGGAAAAGATTCTTGCCCGCGCGAGCGGCAAGCAGAGCGTGGTGCCCGGCGAAAATGTTTGGGTCAGTGCGGACGTGCTGCTGACCCATGACGTCTGTGGACCGGGCACGATCGGCGTTTTTAAGCGCGAGTTTGGCGCCGATGCGAAAGTCTGGGATCCCCAAAAGATCGTGATCATTCCGGATCACTACATTTTTACGGCAGACAGCCTTTCCAATCGCAACGTGGACATCCTGCGCGATTTTGTCCGTGAACAGGGGATTCCCTGGTTCTACGACGTGATCGACGACGAGAACGGCTCCTGGCGATTCGATGCCTCGCGCGGCCAGTTGACGCGGCAGTATGGCTCCCGCTACGCCGGGGTTTGCCACACCGCGCTGCCCGAGAAAGGTCATGCCCGTCCGGGCGAAGTTCTGTTTGGGACGGATTCTCACACCTGCATGGCCGGGGCTTTCGGCCTCTTTGCGACGGGTATTGGCAACACCGACGCGGGGTTCATTCTCGGGACGGGCCGGCTGCTCATTAAAGTTCCCCCCACGATGCGTTTCTGGCTGGAGGGCGAACTGCCAGCGGGCGTCATGGCGAAGGACGCAATTCTCCACTTTATCGGCGAAATCGGGTTCGATGGAGCGACGTACCGCGCGATGCAATACGAGGGCCCCGGCGCCTCTTCGCTGGCGTTGGACGATCGCATGACGATCGCCAACATGGCGATCGAGGCCGGCGCGAAAAACGGCATCTTTCCAGCGGATACGAAGACTTTCGCGTACGTCGATGAGCGGACCGGACGGAACGGCACCAAACGCGAATACGATCCGGTTGAGCCGGACCAGGAGCAGAACTTTGTTTTCGATCGGGGCTTCGATCTTTCGAAGCTCGAGCCGACTGTGGCGTGCCATCCCGATCCCGGTAATCGCAAGCTCGCCAAGGAACTCGGGCACGTAAAACTTGACCGCGCCTATGTCGGGTCCTGCACCGGCGGAAAGACGAGCGACTTCCTTGCCTTCGCCCAGATCGTGAAGGGTCGGCGAGTGGTGATCGACACCTTCGGCGTCCCCGCGACTCCGCAAGTCGTCCGCGAGTTGCAATCGCTTGAGATCGATGGCCAAACCGTTTGGAACATTATCGCTGACTCCGGCGTGCAACTCACGGAAAATGCATCGTGTGCCGCCTGCCTCGGCGGGCCCACCGATACTTTTGGCCGGCTGAACACGCCGACGAACTGCATCAGCGCCACCAATCGAAATTTTCCCGGCCGGATGGGGAATAAGCAGTCGCAGGTCTTTCTGGCGAGTCCGTATACCGTTGCAGCCTCGGCGCTCACGGGCAAAATCACGGACCCCCGAGAATTTCTCCCGTCATGATTCGTTTTCGACTGCCCATCGTCACCGCGTTGGTGGCGTCCTGTGCACTGGCTTCTTGCACGGTGCCGCCCCCGCCTGCACCTGAACCAACGCCGGCGCCGAAGAAAAGAGAAAAGGTTAAGCCCACGCCGACGCCGGCGCCGGCTCCAGTAGCGGAGGTGAAGCCGGTGTCGACGCCCAGCCCCGTTCCGCCCAGTGACCAATTCAAAGTTACCAGCGAGCGCACGCCATTCTACAACTACGGCCCGCAGCAACCCGGTGGGCCGAGCTTGAGTCTGGAGCGCGGGACCACCCTTACTCTCCTCAAGCGCGGGTTTGGCTACAGCCAGGTGAAGCTCAAAGATCAGCAATCGGGCTATGTGGCCACGGAGGATATCACGGCGCTCACCCCGCAGGAGTTGGCCGCTACAGAGGCTGTCAGCCGTCCGCAGGACATGGGGGCCCTCCCGCGGCCCGGTGGCATCCGGCGCTCGAACATTCCGCCGCTCACTTTCGACGAACTGCCCAAGCCTGAGCCCAAGCCCGAAGCCACGCCCAAGCCTGGGTCGACTCCGGCGTTTCGCTACTGATCAAACGCCATGTCCACCCTCTGCGCCCCCGCCTATGTCGTGCGGGACAACATCGACACCGACCAGATCATTCCCGCGCAATATCTGACGCTCGTGCCCACTATTCCCTCCGAATACGAGCAGCTCGGAAGCTTTGCGATGATCGGTTTGCCGGAGGAACTCTACCCGCAACGATTTATGACCGGCGGGGCCACAAAAACGGCCTATCGGATCCTGATCGGCGGGAAGAATTTTGGCTGTGGCAGCTCGCGCGAGCATGCCCCCATCGCCCTTGGAGCAGCCGGCGTGCGGGCCGTAATCGCCGAAGGCTACGCGCGGATCTTTTTCCGGAACTGCGTGGCCACTGGTGAGCTTTTTCCTTACGAGACCCCGGAACGATTGGTGGATCTGGTGAAGACGGGCGATGAAGTCGCGCTCGATTTCGCGACCGACACCCTGCGCGTGGGTGAGCGGATCATTCAGCTGAATCCGCTCGGCGAAATCCGGCCGGTGATCGAAGCTGGCGGACTCTTCAATTACGCGCGCCAGACCGGCATGATTGCGGCGAAGTAGCGCCCAACGATCTTCGCGTGCCCGAGCCGGCCCCATCCAGCAGCGTGGCACCGATTGAACCGAAAAGGGACCGGCCGTGGTGGCTGGTCGGGACGGTTTTGTTTGCCGTGATCATGCTCGTTGTCGCGCCCGAGCATGAGCCTTGGGCCGATGAAGCCCAAGCCTGGCTGCTGGCGCGAGATGCGCCGCTTTGGGATTTGTTCTGGAAGTACGCCCGCTACGAAGGGACTCCAATCCTCTGGCATCTTCTGCTCGTGCCGCTGGCGAAAGGGGGGCTTCCCTATTTCACGCTGACGCTCCTTTCGATTCTGCTGGCCACCACGACAGCAGCCATCATTTTTCGATCGTATCCCGGGCCGGCGATCCTGCGTTTCACCATCCCCTTCAGCTATTTTCTCGTCTACCAGTACGCAATCGTGGCGCGAAGCTACGTCCTCTTTGCCCTGCTTCTCTTCGCGCTGCTCGCCTATTGGCCACGCCGGCAGGAGAAGCCATGGATCATTGTTCTGCTGCTGGTGTTGCTGTCGCAGACCTGCGTGCACGGGATGATTCTTTCCGGCACGCTTTTTCTCTTTCTTCTCGGGGAAGCATTCGCGGCCTGGCGGGCGGGCGTCCGCACGCCCGCGCGGCCGGACTGGATCCAATGGGGCCTGCTCGGCGCGAACTACGTCCTCCTCGTCGTGCAACTCTGGCCACCGGCAGACATCTGGGTGCGCGGCCTGATGCCACTTGGCATCGCCAGTCGCGTGATGGACCTCGCGCTGCGGGAAGCGGGCTCGCAGAATGGCTGGCTGACGTATCCTTTCCTCCTTCCCATCGTTGTGTTGTGCTGTGTTCGCCGGGTGGCGTTCCTGACGCTCTTCGGCACGACCGTTCTCGTCCTCTTTCTCGGGTTTCGGTATTTTGGGTTCTGGCATGCGGGCATCGTCACGCTCTGGCTCTTCTTTTGTCTGGGGCTTGCCCTTCACCAGCCCGAAGAAACCAGCCGCAAATTGCTCGGCTTCCTCAGCCCCAGACGGCTTACCTGGGCGGGCGTTTTGGGAGCGCTCGTCATCATCGGAGTGCAAATTACCGACGGTGCGCGGGCTCTCCAGTCCGACTACGAATCCCCTTATTCCGGCAGTCGCGAAGCGGCCGCATACATCCAACAACGAAATCTCCAGCAGACGAAGATCCACGCCTACGATATCAACTCGTTTGCCGTCCTGCCCTACTTCAACGGGGGAAATTTCTTCGCGAACTTCCGCGACATCACCCCTGGGTTCTGGGTCTGGTCACGAGAATTCGCGAATCGAACGGAAGCCCGGGCGGTCGTCGAAGGCGCGCCCGATTATATCCTGGTGGGCATCAAGCCGAAGACCCGGCGTGACTTTGGGGAGAAGCTGCAGATCCCTGGGTACGTGCCGGAGAAGACATTCCGTGGAGAGATCATTTGGAAGGGGTCGACCTGCGAAACTGACCATTTGGTGTTGTATCGCCGGCAGTAAGAAGGGCGTCCTTCTCTGCGCCGCCTTCGGCATGGACTGCCATGGTCTTGATCAGGCGTCCGGTGGCTGACGCCGCAGCCACAGATAGGCGCCACCGCCCGGCACACTCCAGACGAGATCGCTGCACACGAGACAAGTGCTCAGCGCGAAGACGAGAGTCGCGATACTCGATCCGGCCGGAGGAATAACGCCGAATGACGGCAGCAAAGTGACGAGCATGAGCTCACGGACGCCGTGCCCGTTCACTGTGATGGGGAGGAGCGAAGCAGATAGTACTGCGGGGACGATGAGGATGGCGGCGCCAAAGCCAAGGTTGAGACCCAACGCTTTGGCGAACAGGCAGAAAATTGCGACACTCGCCAAGTGCGCGGCGAAGGCCAGACCCAGGCCTGCGGCGAGGTATCGATCCGGTCGCAAGGCCGTGCGCAGAGAATGGAACAAACGAAGGGCGCGTTCCAGCCAAAGCCGACTGCGAAGGAGGATTCCTGCACCAACCAGGAAGGCGATGAGAGCGCCTGCTGCTGCCAGCCATAACCAACCCGGAAGACTCGCCGCCCGCAGCAGGGTCGCCGCGGCGGCGCTCTCGTTTTGGGCGAATCCCAGCGCGGCGAGGCCCAACAAGGCCAACAGTGCCACCAACCGATCCGCGACGACGGAAGCAGTGGCGTCGGGGCGACGTTCGGGGAAGGCGCGACAGATTTCGACGAACTTCACGACGTCACCACCGGTACTGCCCGGGAGAAGCGAGTTGAAGAATTGGCCCGACCAGGTCAGGGCCAGCAGCCTGCTCAACCGGTAGTGGAGGCTTTTCTGCCGCAGGAAAACATTCCAGCGGAAGGCGAGCAGTGCGATCAGGGCTGGCACCAGCAGCAATCCGCCGAGCGCCGCCGCCCGGTCCAGCTGCGCGAGCAATCCGCCGACTGCACTCCAATCCACCCGCGAGCCGAGGAGCGCGAGAAGGAACAGCGAGCCGGCGCAGCGGAGCAGAAATGACAGACGGGGAGATTTCAGAAATTAATACGCTCCTTTTCGATCACCCTCGGGCGCTTGAGGACCTGGGTGTGAATTGCTCCGATATACTCCCCGACGATTCCGATGAAAAAGAGCTGGACCGAGCAAAAAAGAAAAAGCCCGATCACCAGGGGCGCAACGCCGACGGCGAAGCTGTTCCAAAAAAGCAGCTTATAGAGAAAATACACCGCCGCGACAGCCAGGCTGACGAGTGAGGCACCGAATCCGAGCATGGCAGCAATCCGCAACGGGATCTTCGAGAAGCTCGTGATTCCGAGCATCGCGAGATCATACAGGGAATAAAAATTATTCTTCGTGATCCCTCGCGTCCGCTGCGGCTGAACGAACGGAACCGAGGCGATGGGATAGCCGAAATCGCAGATGATTCCGCGCACGTACGGGTAGGGATCGTCGAGGCCGCGCAATTGCGTGACGACGGCTTGATCGTACAAGCCGAAGCCGGTGGCATTCTTGATGAGGTGAACGTCGCTCAAGCGCGAGATCAAGTCGTAGTAGGCCTTGCGGAGCCGGAAGAACAACCAGGACTCCTCGCTTTCATTCTTGATCGCGAGCACCAGCTTGAAACCCTGTTCCCATTTTTCGAGGAACGTGGGAATGAGTTCGGGGGGATCCTGCAGATCGGAAACGAGGGCCACCACCGCATCCCCGCGCGCCTGCATAAGGGCATGATAGCCCGAACGAACCGGGCCAAAGTTCCGCATGTTCAAGATGACTTTCACGCGTGGATCCTGGGCGGCGAGCGTACGCAGCAGATCCTGCGTCCCATCGTTCGATCCGTTGTCGATAATGATGAATTCGAACTGGTAGCGATCCGCAAATGGCTCGAGCGCGGCCCAGACCCGCCGGAGAAGCTCCTCGACATTGAGCACCTCATTGTAGGTGCCGCTCACCAGCGTGATCGTCTTCATGTCGAAGGAGTGTCAGACTGCCGTTTCAACCCCTCTGGGTAAAGCGTGATTACGGCGTTGGGCAACCGTCGCAGGTTCTTTATCTCGTCCAGGATCTCCACCTGAAACTGTTGCGATGAAATGAGGATGGGCTCGTCGAATCGGGCGGCCTCGGCGGGTGAAAGGACCGGCACCCCGGCCAACGTCTGGCCGGCATAGCGCGCGTTGCTGTCGATGAACGCACGAATCTTCACATCCCGGAGGGGCGTGGTTGCGAGCAGTCCTTGGGTGTGGGTACCCGCGCCCCAAACGATCACTGAGGTCTCTCGCAGCGCCAACTCCCTCAAGATAGCGGCGACGGGGGCAAGGGCGGAGGTCGCATTTGCGATGTACCGCCGTAGCTCTGGCCCTGCCTGATCATCAAAGATCGGCACCGATGTCGCTCCAGAACCTTTGCGGAACATTGCCTTGATTTCATAGGCCACGAGGTTGGCCACATGCACGATTTCGGTCTGGCGGAGGCCCACCGCGGAGTACCCGTGTTTGCTCCACAGATTTGAGAGAGATTTGGGTGAAAAAAAGTTAATGTGCTCAACACTGAATTCCTGAAACGGCGCGTCCCCCAGACGAGTGCAACGGGTCACATCCGGCACCTCGACGAAGACGCAGCCGTGCTCCTTCAGTAAGGGACTGATGCGCTCGAGAGTCGCGTTCAGATCGAGAAGATGCTCCATCACCGACCCGAAGACGATGAGGTCGAAGCTGCCAATTTCGGCTGGGATCCGTGAGAGCGGTGCGGTCAGCACCTCGATCCCGTGGTGCTGCCTGGCGGCCCGGGCGCAGGCGGGAGAGGGATCGATGCCAAGTAACTGGTGGAAGCCGGCGTCGCGCAGGGCGGCCAGAAGGCCACCCGTTGCGCATCCGATATCGAGAATCCGCGCTTCGCGATTGGGCATCCACTCGGCGATCAGGGCGGCGGCAGCCGGCAGGCGTCGCGAATCGTACTCTGAGGGCGCGCCCTCGCGCTGGTGGAATTCATACTTCGATTGCTCCTCGTAGTAGCGGTCAAATGCCGATGTATCGGGCAGATCTTGGGCGAAACAGAATCCGCAGTCCCGGCAGGTTGTTACGTCGTAGCCTGCGAGCAACGCTCCTGGCAGCGGGGTGAAGCGACGCTCATGAAGCAGCTCGGCCTCGATGCTGCCGCAAATTTCGCAGGGGCGTATTCGCATGGATTGACGGGAGAATGCGGGACGGTGTCCAGGGGCCTCAATCGACCGATTTCCAGGTCAGGGGCGTGCCCCGCACCATGGCATGGCGTGCGCGGCGTCCCAAGAGATCCGGCATGAATTTGGGCGGGAGGCCATCCGCCGGTCGAATGGAACGGACATTTTCCTTGGTCAACAAGTCCCCCGCCGCGATGTCCGCTACGGCAAACAGCGACCGGCGAAAACGGAGGCTGGGCTCCTCGGCCGGAGTAACCTCATAGCTCACGCTCCCAAGCGCGAGCGTCGCCTCGCGCACCGCATCCGCCATCGCCCGGAATTCCCCGGGTTCGAGCGAAAACGCGCTGTCCGGGCCGCCGGCGGCGCGGGCTAGCGTGAGATGTTTTTCGATGATGCAGGCGCCCAGCGAGACTGCGGCCACCGGTGCTGCGACCCCGCGCGTGTGGTCCGAGAGGCCCACGGGAACGGCAAAAGACTCTGCGAGATGGACGATGGTGCGCAGATTCATTGCCTCGGGCGGCGAGGGATACGCGCTCGTGCATTTGAGCAGGGCGAGTTCGCGTCCGCCGGCGGTGCGAAATGCGCGCACGGCCTCCGCAATCTCTGCGAACGAGGCCATTCCCGTCGAGAGGATGAGAGGCTTGCCGGTCGCGGCGACACGGCGGATGAGCGGAAGATCAATCAATTCGAAAGAGGCGACCTTGTAGGCGGGAACGTTCATCGCTTCGAGAAAGTCCACCGCCGTTTCGTCGAAAGGAGACGAGAAACAATCGAGGCCCAGGGCCTCGGCCTCGGCCTTCAAGACCGGCTGCCATTCCCAGGGCGTGAACGCTTCGCGGTAGAGCTCATGCAAACGACGACCCTCCCACAGCGAACCGGGCCCGATCAGGAACGGCGGTGCGTCGCAATCCAACGTGAGCGTGTCGGCGGTGTAAGTCTGAAGTTTGATGGCGTCGGCTCCGCACTCTTTCGCGGCCCGGACGAGTTCACGTGCTTGCGCGAGATCCTGACCGTGGTTGGCCGACATCTCGGCAATGACGTAAACAGGTGCGTCGGGACCGACTGTTCGCGAGCCGATTCGAATCGGGGAGATCATGTTGTGGGTCCACTGACGGTAGCGCTGCCGGGTGCGCAATCCGCGCGCAATGGATCGTGCTGGCGCGTCAAGATGAGAGCAGCTTGACCGCGAACCTCGGACGAGGCCTCTGCCTGGAACCCCGCTCGTCGAAAGGCGGACAGCGACGCTTCATTGTCCGGTTTGATAAATGCATGGATGAGCGGATTGCCGTGTTCCTTTTCCCACCACCGGCTCGCCGCCACGATGAGCGGCGCGGCATATCCCCGCCCGCGCGCCGCAGGTGCGACACTCACGGAAATGGTGGCGCCCTCGCTGCCCGGCACAAAACGCACCTGTCCAAGGGGTGCGCCGTCCTGGTCCTTCGCCACGAGCAAGGCGGCGGATGAATCGCTCAGCAGACTCTCATACCAACGCAGATGGGTGTCCCAACCGATGGGCTCGCTATTGAACGAGCGCAACCGCACCTCGGCATCGTTTGCCCATTCCCAGATCTGGAGCGAATTCTCCGGCCCTGCGCGCTGAAGCGAAACGAGCGCGGCACGGAGCGCGAGAACAACTCTCTCGGCTCCACGACCGTCGATTAGGCTTCTTCCGCGGGCAGACATCTGCGCGCGCCCCTCCCGGTCGGCCGCGAGTTGGGAAATCTGCGTCGGGATCGCGGCCAGCTCTTCGCCAATGTCCACTCCTGCGCCCGCCGCTGCGAGGGCTCCGGCCACCGCGCGCTGGTTCTCGGCCAGCCGAACGATCACGCTCGGCAGACCCATGAAGGCCGCCTCCCAAGCTGTGCCCCCGCCGGCCACAATTCCCAGGTCCGATTCCGCCATGAGCTTTGCCATATCCGGCGGATCGTGCTGGAAAGAAAACTGTGGATGCGAGGAGCAAAAGCGCTCGAGCTCCGCCACATGCGGATTGCTTCCACCGGCGATGACGCGCGCCATCCAGCCCTCGGCGAGATCGAGGTGCTCCAGGATTCGGAGGGTGACATTTCGCGGGTCAGTGCCGCCGAGGGTTACAAGGAGGGATCGAGTTTTCCTGTCGGCCGGCCGATTCCAAGCGCGCCAGGCGCCAAACTCTGGACGGAGCAGTAGAAAACGACTCCCGAGGAGAAGTTCGACCCCTGGGGCGACCTTTTCGTAGCTTTCGGGAAGCGCGTGCGCGTTCTGATTGAGAAGGGCGTCGGCATGCCAGCGCTCGGCGTGGCCATAGTCGTCGAACACGAGCATTGTAGTGCCCGCCTGCCGGACGATCCTCTGCCACTCGGCGCCAAAGGCATAATTGTCTGCGGCCATCCAGGCGGCCCGCATTGAGGACGCCAGTTTGCTCGTCGCCTGCGCATCTTCCACGGTGCCGGGCGCAGTATCGACCCAGTTCAGTCTTGCGTCGGCGCCGGCGATGCGTTGCGCGAGGGCAGAGGGGCACTCCGCACAGGCGAACTCGACGCGCCCACCCGCGGATCGCCACGCCGCGCCGAGCGCGAGGCAGCGCATCACATGACCGCTGCCCTGCGCGGCGCTTGCGTCGGCCCGCAGGAGCAGCAGGGGGCGAGCCGGTGAGTTCATCCGGCGGCGAAGTATCGGGCAACCTTGCGCACAGCCGAGATCACATCGTCCACATCGGCCTCGTGCATCGAGGCAAAAAGGGGCAGCGTCAGAATCGCCGCATAGGCTGACTCCGCCGCCGGGCAAAGGCCGGGACCCGTGCCAAAGCGCGCGCGATAGTACGGGTGCAGATGGACCGGCAGGTAGTGCACATTGACTCCGATCCCTTCCGCGCGAAGCGCGGCGAAAATGCGGTCGCGCGGAACGGAAAGGCGCTCGAGGCGAAGACGGACCACGTAGAGATGCCGGCCGTGCGAGACCTTCGGATGAGTCAACAGCGGCGCGATCGCCGGCTCGGCCGCAAATGCCTGATCGTAGCGCTCCGCGATCTCCTGCCGCCGACGCACCCAATCGGCGAGTCTGCGCAACTGGCTGGTGCCGAGCGCGCATTGAAAATCGGTGATGCGGTAGTTGTACCCGAGTTCCGTCATCTCGTAGTAGTGCGCACCCTGCGCCTCACGTTGGCGATGGTCCGTCGTAATTCCGTGATTCCGGAAGACGCGCATGCGGTTCGCCAGCGCGGAGTCGTTAGTTGTGATGACTCCGCCCTCTCCCGTGGTCATTGATTTTACGGGATGGAGACTGAAGGCGTTCAGGTCCGCCAGCGTCCCGACTTTCTCCCCGCCACGGGAGCCGCCGATGGCATGGCAGGCATCCGCGACGAGGGGAATTCCGCGGTGGGAAGTGAGCGCCCGAAGGGCGCCATAGTCGCAAGGCTGACCGGCATAATCGACCGCAGCAATCGCGCGGGTACGTGAGGTCAGGCGGGACGCGACACTCGCAGGGTCGAGCAAGAGGGTGGCCGGATCGACGTCCGCGAAGACAGGCGTGCCACCCTCATAGATGACGGCGTTGGCGGTGGCCGCGAAAGTCAGGGCGGGGACGATGACCTCGTCGCCGGGGCCGATGCCCAGTGCATGCATGGCCGCGTGGAGCGCGGCCGTGCCGCTGTTAACTGCCACCGCTTCCCGCGCGCTCGCGAAGTCCGCGAACGCCTGCTCAAACTCGCGCACGCGCGGGCCGGTGGTGAGCCAGTCTGAGCGCAATGCTTCCGACACGGCCGCGACATCTCCCTCATCGATAATCTGTCGGCCATACGGCAGCATCTGTCGCCGGACGGGCTCGCCACCCTCGAGCGCCACAAGGAGACTGGAGCGGGAGTCGGTTGCGCCCATCAGTCGCCGGCGGTGTATTGCGCGATCATGTCCCGCAGTAGCCCTACGGTGAGCCAGCGATCATTGCTGTCGCTGCGGTAAGTAAATCCTTCGGGCAGGGGCTGGCCCGGCTCCGGCGCTTCGCCCTGTTTCCGCTGAAATCCGAACTGCGGGAATACGACGAAGTGAGTCCCCCGATCGACCGCGCTCCGCGCTTCATCCTCGCCGATGAGGCTCTCATGCAACTTCTCCCCGGGGCGAATGCCCACGACCTTCGTCGTGCAGCGTTCCGGCAGCGCCTCAATCAGGTCCACGACCTTCATGCTTGGAATCTTGGGGATGAACACCTCGCCGCCGCGGCCTTCTGCGATCGCCCGCAGGACCAGCGCGACCCCTTCCTCCAGGGTGATCCAAAACCGCGTCATGCGGGCATCCGTCACGGGCAGTTCACGCACGCCGCGCCGGATGAGTTCGAGAAAGAACGGGATGACGCTGCCGCGGCTTCCCACCACATTTCCGTAGCGCACGCCGATGAACGCAATGTCGCGGTGCCGGACATAAGCATTGGCCGCGACCATGATCTTTTCCATCGCGAGCTTCGTCGCGCCGTAGAGATTGATGGGGCTTACGGCCTTGTCCGTGGAGAGCGCGATGACCTTGCGCACGTTGCGGTCGAGCGCCGCCTCCACGATGTTTTGGGCGCCGAGGATGTTGGTCTTGACTGCCTCAAACGGATTCGCCTCGAGTGCGGGAACCTGCTTGAGAGCCGCCGCGTGGATGACGATGTCGATGTTGGTGAACGCGCGCTGAAGCCTCTCCTTGTCGCGGATGTCGCCGAGGAAATAGCGAATCGGCAGTTCCTCTGGCTTAAAGCGTTTCGCCATCTCCGATTGCTTGAACTCGTCGCGGCTGAAGATGACGACTTCGCGAGGGTGGTAATCGCGGAAGACGGTCTCGGTGAATTTCTGTCCGAACGAGCCGGTGCCGCCGGTGATGAGAATACCTTTGCCGTTGAGCATGAGTGGGAGAATTGCGGGAGAGAAAACGGGCCGAAGTCGGCTCAAGCCTCGTCGTCGAAACGATGCACGATGGCGTGGAGTTCGTCGCGCTCGAGGAAGGGAAACATGTCCTCGAGTGGCCGTGACTCCATCCCGCCATCCGGCCGGCGCGTCGAGACGATCTTGGGAGTGCGCGGCTGATTCGGTGAGAGCCGGACTTCGCAAAGCACCGGCCCATCGACGGCGAAGACCGCGTGCAGTCCCTGCTCGATCTCGGCGTTCGTTCCAATCTGCGCGTAACCGAGGCCAAAGGCGGCGGCGAGCGCGCGGAAATCGGGATTTCCGATACCGGAGGCGAAGTCCGCGCCGACGAACCGGCCTTCGAAGTAGTTGGTCTGCGTCGTGCGGATCGACTCGTAGCCGTCGTTGTTGAGCACGAAAATCTTCACGGGCAGCCGGTTCATGCGCAGCGTCATGAGTTCCTGCACATTGAAAAGGAAGCTTCCGTCTCCCGTGAACAGGCAGACCCGGCTGTGCGGGCGAGCGGTGGCGGCACCCACGGCCGCGGGCAGATCCCAGCCCATCGCGCCGAAGTTGATGTTCGTGTAAATCCGCTGGCCGGGTTTCGTCTCGAACGAGTGAATGACGGAGACAATGTCGAGCGAATTGCCTGTCACGACGACATCGTCCGTCCCGAGATTATCGGACAGACGGCGGGCGAAAACGTAGCTGTTTACCCGCGAGTCGTCCGCGAAGTAATCGGGCGTCAGCGTGGGATAACGCGACTTCCATTCGGCGCAGGCCTCCGCCCAGCGCGGGGAGAATGCGAAGGGCGCGCCGGTTGCCTGCCGGACAAACTCCCGGCAGAAATCGGCGGCTCCGGCGAGAATGGGCAAATCGGGCCGGTAGTTCGATTTCGCGAGATCCGCCGGGTCATTTGTGACCATGACGCGGTGCTTCGCCTTGGGGCCGAAGCCGGCTGAATTAAAGCCGATGGAGCTGACCGACATGCTGGCGCCGAGACTGAGAATGAGATCAGCGTTTTGCAGGGTGAAATTGGCGCGCCGTTGACCCACTGGACCAAAGCGGCCCATGCAGAGCGGATGAGTTTCCTCCAGCAGATCGATCCCGCCGATGGTGAAAAGCACGGGGGCGCCCAAGCGCTCTGCGAACTCGCGAAACTCCGCGTGGGCCTGCCCCAAATTGATGCCGTTCCCGGCGATGACCACGGGGCGGCGTGCGCTGCGCAGGAGGGAAATGCATTTGGCGACCTGGCCACGCAAAGCTTCGTCCAACTCGGGTCGCGGCGGTTCGAATCCCGGCGAGCCTTCCTCGACGAAATCCTCCGCCTGCACATCGAGCGGCACGTTGATCCAGACCGGTCCCGGTCGGCCCGTTGTCGCGTGCCACCAGGCGCACTCCAGCTCGCGCCGCAATTCGCGCGCATCGGTAAGCGTTTTGAAATACTTCACCACCGGCCGCGCCATGGCGTCGATGTTGATCTCTTGCGGCCCGAACTGCCGGAGCTGGGTAAAGTCCGCGAAAAGCGCGCGGCGGACCTGGCCGGAGACGACGAAGACCGGCACGGAATCCACCCAGGCTCCCGCGAGTCCCGAAAGCGCATTTGTGCTGCCCGGGCCCGTCGTGACGAGGCAGGCCCCCACTCCGTTTCGCGCACGGGCATAGGATTCTGCCGCGATGGCGCACGCCTGCTCGTGAAAATTCGCGATATAGCGCATGCCCGGATGCCGGCCCGCGGAGTCCGTCAGGTACATGATTCCTCCGCCTGAAACGAGGAAGATATCAGGCACTCCGCGCCGGACGAGGAAGTCGATGATGTAGTCTGAAACCTTCATGGGAGGCGGGCGCTATGCCAGGCGGCGGTGCGCGCGATCGCCTCGCGCAGACCGACGCGTGCGGCAAGCCCGAGCTCGCTGCGGGCGCGGGTGATATCTGGAAGATAGCGATTGGTCGGGCCGGCGGGGTCCGGCCGGCGGGCGATCGTGACGGGCTGCCCCGGTTGAACCGTCTCTGCGACGAGGTGCGCGAGGTCGCGGATGGAAATGGCGCTATCGCCGCCGACGTTGTAGGCGCGGCCGGGTGCGCCGAACAAGAGAATGCGCCAGAGCCAGATCGCGAGATCCGACGCGTAAAGATACGAGCGAAGCGGGGTGCCATCGCCTCCGATCTGAATGGGCCGGTGCGCGAGCGCATCCCCGAGAAAGTTTCCCACCGCGGCTCCCAAATGCAGCGGCTGGTAGGGGCCGAGGAACCCGAAGGCGCGAGCACAAACTGTCTCCAGTCCGCTCTCGGCGCGGAGCGCAGCACAGAGAAGTTCTCCCGCGCGCTTGGCTTCTGCATAGGCCGAGGCCACTTCGCCCAGGGGTGGACCGCCCGGCCAGGATTCCGGGAATCCCGCAAGGTCCGACGGCTGGCGGCCATAAACCGCGCCGGAACTCACAAAGAGGAAACGGCGCACGCCGGCCTGACGGGCGAAGTCGAGCACGCGGCCGGTCCCGGCTACCGCTTCTTCGAAGAGGCGCCGCGGGTCACAGTAATCGATGGCGGCATGGATCACCGCGGCGAAGGTTCCGGGCGGGAACGCGAAGTCGCTGGCCCTGCCCTCCACTAGTTCCAGGTCTGCGCGCCGGGCGAGAACCCCCACGTTTTGCCGGAAGCGATCCGCGTCCCGCGTCAGTGCGACGATCCGGCTGCCCAGCCCAAAACGGTCGTTGGCGGCAAAGAAGGATTCGAGCAGCCAGTGCCCGAAGAATCCGCTCCCGCCGGTCACAAAAACCGCTTGCCCCCGCAACGCGTCCCAACAATCCAGGCCGCAGTGGGCGAGGACGTGCTCCAAATCGGCAGCCAGCGGATTTTCCGGCATCAGCGGGAACGGGCAAACGCGTGCATGGACTCAATCAGGTAGTCGCACATCGCCGGCGTGAGACCGGGATACACGCCGACGAACAGCGCGTCATTCATGATCCGATCAGCGCCCGGCAGCTCCCCGTCGTGCGAAACGATGCGGGTCGCCGCAGGCCCGCGATCCGCCCGCAGCTGCACGAAGAGCGGCTGCCGCGTGAGGTTTCCGCCGAAGAAATTGCGATTGCCGATCTTCCGGGCGTCGAGGAAACGCGCGAGGTCCGTGCGGGTGAACGGTGCGCCGGGACGGACCAACATCATGAAGCCGAACCAACTGCAGTCCGTCCGTTTTCCGCCCGTTTCCCACTCGAAACCCCCGGCCTGTGACCAGCCTGTGGCATGAGTCGGCAGGGAGAATTCGAACATTTCTTCGAGTCCGGCGAGGCCGCGGCGCAGCGTCTCCCAATTTTGTTTCCGCGCCTCCACAAACGACGGCAGCTTCTCGAGCTGGCGCCGACCAATCGCGGCCTGGGGATCCAGCGGCTTCAAGTTGTAGCCGAAATGCGAGTAGATGTATTTGTGGTCGTAGCCTTCCGGAAGTTCTCCGAGCTTCCAGCCGAAGCGTTTGTTGCAGGTGTTATCCTTGCCCGAGGCACACCAGCAATCCCGCCCCCAATCGCGAAAGCTTTCGATGATGCTCGCGAGCACAAGGTGCCCGTTTACGCTCACGGCACCGCCTTCGCCCAGCGTCAGATGATGCGGCGGATAGAACGATTGGGTGGAAAGATCGCCAAAGGAGCCGGTCGCGCGGGGTCCTTCGCCGGGCAGGGCGTAGGTCGAGCCGAGCGCGTCGCAGTTGTCCTCCACGAGCCACAAATCATGCGAGCGGCAAAACTCGCTGACCCGCGTCAGGTCGAAAGGATTTCCGAGCGCGTGCGCCGCCATGAAGGCCTTGGTTTTCCCGGGAGTGAAGGCCTCTTCGAGCAGCGTGAGGTCCGCGTTGCCGGTCAAAGGGTTGTTGTCGAGAAAAACGGGGATCGCGCCGCACTGAACGATGGGGGCGACTGTGGTGGGAAAGCCCGCGGCGCAGGTGATGACCTCGTCGCCCGGCCGGAGGCGC
This sequence comes from Chthoniobacterales bacterium, assembly GCA_038226705.1. Lineage (GTDB taxonomy): Bacteria > Verrucomicrobiota > Verrucomicrobiia > Chthoniobacterales > SZAS-18 > SZAS-18. Next base: position 19,826 of record JBBRQH010000025.1, read on the forward strand.
CGCTCGGCGGGCAAACGGTGACTCGTCAGGGCCGAGAGCGCGAGAAGGTTGGCGCTGGAACCGGAATTCACGAGCAACGAGCGCCGTGCGCCGATCGTCTTGGCCAGCGCCTTTTCGAAGGCCTCACCCTCCGGGCCGAGCGTGAGCCAGAAATCCAGCACGGACGACACGGCAGACTCCACTTCATCCTCGTCGAACACCCGTCCGGCGTATGGGACCGTGGTGACGCCCGGTTCGAAGGGAGCATGGGCAGGATCGTCTCCCCGACGGTTCGCGCCGTGCATCGCGGTGGAATACTCGCGGGTCAGACGGAGGATCTCCGCTTTGAGCTGTTCGGGATTGGGTTTCATTCCGGCTGTGGCGCCCAGGCCAGCGTCTCGTGTGCCGCATTCATGGAATAGGAGGCAATTTGCTCCCGGGTGCGCGCCAGGGCCGACTCCGTGCCGCTCTCCCACGTGACGGTCTCGCGCACGGTGCGGGCGAAATCCCAAACCGGCCGCCAGCCGAGAAGATCCCGCGCCTTCTCGGTGGCGAGGAAAAGCAGCCCTGCCTCGTGCGGGGCGTTGACGTCCGGTGTCTCCAGATAAGTGCCGGGGCGATGGCGCAGAAGTTCCAGGACGAGATCGCGCACGGTGCGATTCGAAGCGCGATCGGGGCCAAAGTTCCAAGCGGCCCCGAATTGGGCCGCGCCGTGCAGACGGGCGGCCAGATGAAGATAGCCCGAAAGCGGTTCGAGGACATGCTGCCAGGGACGCGTGGCACTTGGGTTCCGCACCCGCAACGGCTCACCGGCCGCGAGGGCGCGCAAGAAATCCGGCACGATTCGGTCAGCCGCCCGATCCCCTCCGCCGAGGACGTTGCCGGCGCGCGCTGACGCCACCCGCACCTTGCCTTCGGGTCCACCCAGGAGCGACGCCCGCCAGCTTGCAATGGCGATTTCCGCGGCCGCCTTGCTCGAACTGTACGGATCGTGGCCACCCAGCGCATCTGTCTCGCGATAGCCGTGCAGCCACTCGCGATTCTCGTAGCATTTGTCCGACGTAACGCAGACCACCGTGCAGGGCCGGCCCGCGCGCCGCAAGGCTTCGAGGACGCGGACGGTGCCCAGTACATTCGTGTCCCAGGTTTCGAGCGGTTCCTGGTAGCTGCGACGGACCAGGGCCTGCGCGGCGAGATGAAAGACAAAATCCGGCTCCGCCGCGTCGACGGCTGCCGATACCACCGCGGAATCGCGGATGTCGCCCACCCGATGCCGCAGCCGTTCTGCGAGCTGCAATTCATCGAAAAGCGCCGGATCGGCTTCAGGAGGGAGCGCCAGCCCGGAAACTTCCGCGCCGAGTCCGAGCAGCCACTCGCACAACCAGCTCCCCTTGAAGCCGGTGTGGCCGGTGACCAGCACGCGAGCGCCGCGGAAAACTCCTCCGAATGAATCGCGCCGCGTGCTCATCACCAGACTTTCCACGGGGCGCAATCCTCGGCCCAGAGCCGGTTCAACAACTGAAACTCTTGAAAGGTGTCCATCGGCTGCCAAAACCCTTCGTGGCGAAACGCGCGCAATTCACCGTCCCGCGCCAGCGAGCGGAGCGGGTCGTGTTCAAACATGGTCTGGTCCGGATCCGTCCCGAGCCGCGCAAAGACCGCGCGCGAAAGAACGAAGTACCCTCCGTTGATCCAACCGGCCTCGGTCTGCGGCTTCTCGTTGAACTGCGTGACGTGTTCGCTCTGGCTGAGTACGAACTCGCCAAACCTCCCCGGCGGATGCACGGCCGTGAGCGTGGCGGCGGCCCCGTGAGCCCGGTGAAACGCCAGGGCCGCCGAAATGTCGACCGACCCGACGCCATCCCCGTAGGTGAGGAAAAACTCCGGATCGTCCCCGAGATAGCGCTCGATTCGCCCGATGCGTCCAGCGGTCAACGTCTCCTGCCCGGTGTCCGCCAGGGTAATGGTCCAATCTTCCTCCTCATGGTGGGTATGAAAACGAACGCGCGGCTGGCGGCCCAAGCTGAGCGTTACGTCGCTCACCTGCCAAAGGTAATTCCGAAAGTACTCCTTGATCATCTCCCCCTTGTAACCCAGGCAGAGAATGAACTCGCGCACGCCGTGGGCGGCGTAAGTTTTCATGATGTGCCAGAGGATGGGCCGCTCGCCGATGGGAAGCATCGGTTTGGGACGGAACTCCGTTTCCTCACGCAGGCGCGTGCCTTTGCCGCCGCAAAGAATGACCGCTTTCATGGTGCTTCGGGGGGAATGGGAGGTGCCACCGGGACTTCCCGGATCTCACAACTTTCGAGATCGAGTTGGAAACGCCGCTCCCGCGTTGGCGTGCGCACGACCCATTCCACGGGATCGATGCGCAGCAGGACGATCTGCCAGACTCCAGGCTGGTCTCTGACGACCCGAGCAAGGTCCTCCGGGCGGTAGGCTCCGGGGAAGTAGTAGGGTCGTGGCATGTCGGGATCCCGACGGTTGGAGTGATCGCTCGTGAAAGTATAGCCGCTCTCCGAGATAAAGCCGAAAAGCGAACCGAAGGAATATGTGCCGAGCAGAGAGTACGGAATTCGTTCGCGGGCGTAGAACTGGAAACGTGGGGGAATCGCCGAAACGGTGTGGGGCGCGCCGCCGTTCTCCCGAATCAGGCGGGCCCAATAACGTTCGGACTCGCCCGAGAGAAGCAGCCGCCGGTCCACGTCGAAGAGGTAGAACGTAGGCGTCGTGCAAAACAGAATCCCGCACAAGAAAAAGGCTCCGACACACGCCGAGCCGCGCGCCGCAAAACTGCGCAGAAGCGGGAACAGAACAACGAGGAGGAGGTGCGACGCGAAATGCAGGAGCCAGACCTCACGAAAAGGCCATTGCAGCGAGCGAAGCAACGGAATCTCCGCCATCACGTTCGCCAGCCAGCGCGGACGCATGACGAGGATGGCGCCCAATCCGAGACAGACCAGGAGTGCCGCAGTGAGCGGCGTCAGGCGCCGGAGGTACGCGAGAGCGACTACCAGGGGCAGGTTTGCGAGCGAAAAAGCGATGGCAAGATTGTAGATGGGATCCGCGTTGTGCATCGGGATGCCATCGACGAAAGCCGAGGCCGCCGGCCCCAGAAAGAACGAGAGGCAGAGCGAGACGAAGGGCAGCCGGGAAATGGAGGCGGTGGCGGGGTCGATGCCGGCCGAGCGAGCGGAGCCGCTGAAACTGGAAAAACTCCCGAGCACGAACGGCGCGATGACGAGCCCAGCGATCAGGGCGGCGACGGCGAGTCGCGCGGCTGGCCGAATACTTTGCTCGCCGATCGAATAGACCACGGCGACTGCTCCCGCGGCCAGGCAAAGCATAATAAACGGGTGCGGGTGCCCGCCCATGACGGCGTAGAGGAGCGCAAGCGCCTGCAACAAGATCGCACGCCGGGTGGACCCCACGAAAAACCCGGCCACGATCAGGGGAAAGGACGCCTGCGCATTCAGGAAACCGATCCAGGAACTCCCCAGCAACAGGTTATAGGGCGTAAACGTGTAGCTCAGCGCGATCAGGATGAGCGCGCCGTCCGGCAGGTCGATCTTAAGGGAATCTCGCAGCCGTATTCCCGTCCAAACAAACGCACACGCGATCGTGATCGAATGCCCGAGACTCACGAGGTCGACGAGCGCGGCCGAAAACGGGGTCAGCGGCACCCAGGAAAAAACCAGGAGCCAAATGCTAAAGAGGGAGACCGCCGCCGGGTCGCCCAGGAGGTTAAAGTTTCCCCCGTAGACGTGATCGTTGATGAACGGCCAGGAACCGCTCCAGAGCTTGCGGCAGAACTCCGTTACCCCGGGCAGGTAGGCGGTCAGGTTGTCGTCCGTGAGGTAGAAATACGGGCGCCAAATCTCGAGCAGGAGCGTTCCTACGACGACCAAAAGCACGGTCATCCACAGAATCCGGCGGGGTGAGCCGGGCGCTTTGACCGGAGAAAGCATCATGAAATTCAGCCGGCTGCCAGCGGTCGAGGTACGAGCCGTCCCTTTTCCGCCCCCGCTTCGCCTTCCTCATGATACTCGGCGTCGGTATTCACTTTCCAGACGTCCCAATGCTCGCCCGCGAGGTTTCGCGCCCCGAGCAGCGCAGTCATCATCGAATGATCCTGGTTGTTGTATTTGTGCAGCCCGTTGCGCCCGGCGAGTTGCAGGTTCGAGAAGGCGCCCAGCGCTTCGCGGATCGTGTCGACGTCCTCCGTGTAGCCGGGGTAGTAGACCGGATACGATTTTTCCATCCGCACGACGGAGCCGTCGAAAACATCGGCGGGGTTTACGAGCCCCAACTTCGCGAGCTCGCTTTTGCCGAGTTCAATCAAGTCCGCATCCGGCATCGTCCAAAGGCCGTCGCCGAAAAAGCAAAAATATTCCAGTCCGAGACATGTCGTGTTCGAACCGGGCACCATTTCTTTGCTCCAATTGTTGAAGTTTTGAATCCGGCCCAATTTCACGGACGGATCATGGATATAAATCCAATTGTCCGGGAAAAGGTTCTCGCCCCGCACCATGAGAGCGACGGTGAGGAAGTCCCGGTATTGCAAGCGCTTCGCCGCCGCGACGGCAGCGGGAGGGAGTGGCGGATCGTAAGCCAGCACGTGCTCGCGCAAAGGCATCGAAACGAAGAAGGACGCCGCCGTCCAGTCCCGTTCGAGACCCGCGCGGTCCTTGGTGGCGACGCTTTGAATCCTCCCATCGACGTGGCGAATCTTCAGCACTTCTTCGCCCATGACCACCCGCCCGCCCGCGGCCGAGACATCGGCGGTCGCCTTCTCCCACATCATCCCGGGCCCGAGTCGGGGGTATTCGAAGGTATCGATCAACGTCTTCACCACTTCGGCGCCTTCCTTTTGCTTTTGCGGGATCAGAGCGTTCCAGATCGCGGTTGTCAGGGAGAGACCTTTGATGCGCTGCGCCGCCCAATCTGCGCTGATCTCCTGGCAAGGCATCCCCCAGACCTTTTCCGTGTAGGTCTTGAAGAAAATGGCGAAGAGCTTGTCGCCGAATCGGTTGGTCACCCAATCCTGGAAGGACTTCTCCGGCTTGATCGGGGAAAGTTTGCGCCACGCGTAGCTTAAAACGCAGGCAATGCTGGTGAAAATCCCGAGACCGAACAGCGCGTTCATCGCTTTCAGTGGATAGTCGAAGAACTTGCCCCGGTAGAAGATGCGCGACATCCGGGGAACCTTGATGAATTCCCCGGGCAGCCGGTCGCGCCACCACGCCGTGATTTCCGCGCTCTTGCTGAAGAAACGGTGGCCGCCGATGTCGAACCGGTAGTCCTTGTAGCGAACGGTGCGCGCGATCCCGCCGACATATTCGGGGTCCTTTTCGAGCACGGTTACCTTGAAATTGTGTTTCAACAATTCCGTCGCGGCGGTGAGCCCCGCCGGCCCAGCCCCGATCACCACGACACTGCGCGGGGCCGCCTCGAGCGGATCTGTCTTGGGGGATTGCTCGGCCATCTCGTTTTGCATCGTCATCTTTCGACTAGCGCCATCCTTGGGTAAACCATGTTCTTTCTCACTCCGCCGGACGATTGGGAGCAAGCGATTTCAGGTGGAACTGCCAGTCCGCATAGCCATCGGGAAACGCGACGGCACAGGCGGCGGCGGAGTCGGCGACTTGCTGTGCCTTCACCACCTCGCCAGCTTCCGCCAAACAAAGGGCCTGACGCCAGCGGGGTTCGGCAGTCTGCGGATTTCGCGCGCTCAAGGCCGAGAATTCGTGTTCGGCCGGACCGGTCTCAGAACGCAGGAGGAGAAGGTAGCCGCGAATGAAGAACAAGGACTCATCCCGCGGATTTTTCGCGGCGAACCGGTCGAGTTCGCGCTCGGTGAACGGCACCCAATCCGCTTCCGGAAGAAGGCTGGCCCCACCGTCGAGGTTGCTGCGCAAGCGGAGAAGAGCGGAATACGCGAGGGAAAACTGTTCATGCGCGAGGTCAAGTTCGCTCGCCTGAAGCATTTTGAGTCCTTCGCGAAGGAAGGCCCGACCACGGATCGCATGCTGTCTCGCCGCATAGAACCGTGCCTCTCGCGGACGACCGTCATCCTGCAAAGCCCGGACGAGCCAGGTGTGATTCACCATTTCGAACGGGTTTAACCGGACGGCCGTTTCGAGGTAGGGGATCGCGCGCTTCGACCTTCCATTTCGGGCCAAAAATGTCCCCATATGGCTGATCTCTTCGTAGGACTCCGGATGGACCTTGAGCGCGGCGCGGAAATACATCTCCGCGGCGGAAATCGCCCCAGTTTCACCGAGCGCCGCAGCGTAGTTGTTAAAGGCGACAATGCTGTCCGTCTCGAGCGAAAAGACGTGCTCCCACAACGTGAAATCGTTCGCCCAAGTCGCCATTTGAGTGGTGCGCTTGGTTGCCAGGGCGAGAAAAGCGACGGCAATTGCGCTCACTCCGACAGTGCGCGTGGTCCAATTCGCCCATCCCGTCGTGTGCTTAAGGATAAAGCGCGCCAATCCGTCCAGCGTGCCGACGCTCGCCACCAACAGACCGAGCATCGGCACATACATGTAGCGATCCGCGATGCTCTGCCGGCCAAACGAAACCAATCCAGTGACCGGGAGGAGCAGGACCAGAAACCAAAGCCAGCCGAAAAGTACGAAGCGATAACCGCGCCAGGCCAGAATAACGGACCCAATCGTGCAACTGAGGCAGATCAACGTTCCCTTCGCCACGAGAGAAAAAGTAAGATCCGCCGGATTTCGCAAACTGTAGAGCGCGCAGAGTTGATCCGGGGCGAGGAACTTCAGCACATAGTCGCCGTATCCAATCAGGGTGGCGGCGAGACGGTCGGGGAAAGTGTACTCGTAGCGCGCACCTCCCAGACGATTCATCTGGTCCAGGCCGACGTAAGTGAGAAGAGTGACTCCAAGCGCGAGCAGAACGAAGGGCAGCTTCTCCGCGCCGCGGACAACCAAAATGCGGGCCTGCTCACGCCAGTCGGTGTTCGACGAACCGGGGAGCCGATTCAACGGCCAGTAGTCGAGCAGAAGAAAGGCCGCGGGGAGCGCCACGACCGAGGGCTTCGCCATGAGTGCCAGGCAGAAACTGCCGAGCGTCGTCAGATAGGTCGAGAGGGATGGTTTTCGGCAGAAACGGAGGTACAGAAGTAAAGTGAGGAACGAAAATGTGGCGGCGAGAACATCCTTGCGGAGGGCGATCCAGCAAACCACCTCAACGTTCAGAGGGTGGATCAGGTAGATTGCCCCAATCGCGAACGCGAGGGAGCGGCGTTCGAAAAGCTTCCGCGCAATGAGCGTGATCAGCGCAGTGTTCACGCCATGGAAAAGAATGTTCTGAAAGTGATGCCAGCCGCCATCCAGGCCAAAAAGGGCATGATCGAGTAGGCGGGAGAGAAGCGTCAGTGGCATCCAGTATTCCGCCCGCTGTTCGCCGACGACAAAATTAGCCTCGAAGGCCCAGCGAATTGTCTCCCAGGAAAGTCCGCGCCGGAGCATGGGAGCGTCGCGCACAAAATAGCCGTCGTCATACCCGAGGAACCCGAAGCCCAGCGCGGCATGGTAAAGGGCAAAGGCGGCTCCAATGAAAAGGAGAAAAACTGCGGGCGCGCGGTCGAAGGGCGCAAAGACACCGAATGAAGAGCGATCCCGGGAGGGATGGAGTGCGGCCACAGGGAGAAACGGACTTGGTACAATGGCGAGAAAAAAGCGCGCCGTCCAGTTACCTGGGCGGCGCGCCATGGATGACAAATCCGGATTACGGATAGTATGGAGACCAAAAACTGACGTCGCACACGTCGGAGAACAATTGCACCGTCACGGATGAAACTAGCGGGACCGTTCCGATTTGAAAGCGGGAGAACGAGTTGCCCATGATATCTGTTCCGCCCGAGCCGGCGAGCCGGGTCTGAGCTTTGAAATACGGTACCAGTGTCGCAAAGGACAAGGTTCCGTTGGAGCGATTAAATTCGAGTGCGTACTGATCAACGGCACCGTCGATCAAGCGCAGGTCCGACTTGATATAGGTCGCCTGTGTCCGCTTACGCGCCCGCACGAAACTCGGCAACGCGATGACCGCTAGCAGCGAGATAATCGCCACCACGATCATGATCTCCACCAACGTAAATCCACTCCGTGTCGTATGATTGGAATAATTCATTATGCATACAGAGGGATCGACCGACAGACGGGTGGGCAGACTTCCCGGAAGACTTGCCCAACAGCAAAACGCCCGGCCTTTACGACCGGGCGTTCGAAAACTTCAGTTCATGATCGCTTACGGATAGAACTGCGACCAGAAGGTCGTGTCGCACACGTCGCTCAACGCCGAGAAGGTCGTCGCCGAGAGCTTCGGCGGCGTGGTCAGATCGTTGATCACGTAGGTGTCGTTGCCAAAGATGTCCAGCGAAGTGGCTTGAGTCGCGAGGCGCGTGCCGGGCTTGAAGTAAAGCGTCAGGTCGGCCCAGACAGGCGTCACGTTCGACTTGTTGAATTCGATGGCGTACTGATCCTTGGCCGCATCAATGAGGCGAAGATCGTTCTTCATCGTGGTGCCCTGCGAACGCTTGCGCGCCCGGAGGAAGCCAGGGATGGCGATCGAGGCGAGGAGGGCGATGATCGCGACCACGATCATGATTTCGACGAGCGTAAAGCCCGACTTACGAGAATTGAGTTTCATGTGATAACCGATAATGGATTTGGTTTATTTGCGTTGACGCTCGCGAACGAGCGTTCACGTAATAAGCACGTTCTGTGCCTCTTCGGACAAATTCGGCGTGAAGTGGAACTTGCCCGCCCGGGTCCGCTTGCGTCAAGCGTGGCGCGTCGTAAAGGCGTTGCTTGATACCTCCGTCCGCCTCCACCAAACCAGCCCGGAGGAACTTGCTGCGCTTTCTGGTGGTCGCCCTCACCTTGGTCGCCCGACTGGGCGTGCTCCTCCGAGCGGAGGATTCCCCTCTGTTCGCGCAGCAACCCGGGGACAGCACCTACTACCTGGCCTGGGGAGCTCGGATTGCGGCGGGCGAGTGGACCGATGGTCAGGCGTTTTACGGCCTACCTCTTTACCCTTGGATGCTCGGAGGATTGAGCGCGCTCGGTGCTCCGCTTCCCTGGACAATCCTTTTTTTGCAGATTCTGGCGGATTCTCTCGTCGCCCTTCTCATTTTTGACCTGGCGGCTTGGGTCGGTGAGAAACGGATCTCCGGAGTAGCGTCGACCCCTCCGACGACGTTTCCGCTTCTGGCCAGCTTGGGATGGCTGCTCTTCGTCCCAGCCCAGTCGCTGGCGATCTCCGTCATGCCGAACTCGTTCGCGGTGCTCGCGTTCTGGGCGTTTGCGAACTGGTTTCTGCGCGGTCGCTTGCAATCCCCGGTCTGGCAGGGGCTGCTGGCGGGCTTCGCCCTCGGGGTCGGCGCGATGCTTTCGGCCAACGTTCTTTTCCTCCTCCTGCTCGTCCCCTTCGCCTTCTGGCGAGGTGGGGACACCGGACACTGGGGAGCGAGCGCCAGCCGGGTTCTCGCCGGCTCTTGTTGTGCGGCACTGGGAGTCGGTTTGGGCTGCTCGCCGAGTTGGTACCACAACTACTTCGTGGCGCGTGACGGGGCCGTGCTGTCCGCGCATGGCGGCGTAAACTTCTTCATCGGCAATAATCCCGAGGCCAACGGCTACCCTTCATTTCCCAAGGGGATGCGCCCCAGCCAGGCGGGGATGCTCGCCGATTCGATCACATTTGCGGAGCGTGCGGCCGGACACCCGTTAAAACGCTCGGAAGTCAGCCGCTTCTGGTCCCAGCAAGCCTCGCAATTCATTTCTGAGAATCCTTTCGCGTGGATGAGACTCTTGGGCCGGAAAATCCGGAACTATTTCAGCGCTTTTGAGTACGATGATATTTCGGTTATGTTTGCGTTTCGCGAGCAAAGTATCACTCTCCCGGGGCTCTCCTTTGGCGTTGTCGCTTTGGCCGGATTGACCGGTTTTGCGGCCGCCTGGCGCGAGCGTCCACGCTTGCGCTGGGTGGCGGCGGTCGGTGCCCTGCATCTGTTTTCCGTTTTGCCCGCTTTCGTGACGGAACGTTATCGATTGGTTGCGGTCCCCGCTCTTCTGGTAGGTTTCGCAGGAGGAGGCGAATATTTACTGGAAAAGATCCGCGGCGGCCTGACCCGCTCGGTGCTGACGCGGACTCTTCTGCCGATGGGCCTCTTCGGAGCTTTGGTTCTCTGGCCCCAGAAAGATCCCAAGTTGGGCCTGTTGAACGAATATAACTATGCGGTCCGCCTTTTCGACGCAGGCGCTATTGACGAGGCCTATCCACCCATGCAGCGAGTCTATGCGCAGAGTTCAGATAACGCAGAGCTCAATCTGTTGCTTGGCAATTACTGGCAGGCGAAGGGGAAAACTCGCGAGGCGGTACAATTCTACCGCACCGCCCTCGCTCTCGATCCGCAATTGACGCGGGCTTGGAATAACGCGGCCTTGATCGCGGTGGACGAGGGTAAATGGGAATTCGCCGAACGCTGTATCGCGCATGTACTCGAGCAGGCGCCTGGAAATCCTAAGGCATTATTTCTGCGGGCTCGGATTCTTTCTGCCCGGGGGGACCTTGCGGGCAGTGAAGCCGCGTTGAATCAGGCCGCGGCGAGTGCCGACGCGCCGGCGGGGGTGCGGGAGCTTCGGCGCGAAGTGATCCGCCGCCGGCTGGAGGCACGGCCTTGAAGGGGACCCTCCAAGCCTTGCGAATCAATTGCGGGGGTGCGCCGGAAGGCCGGAGAACCTAGGATTGAAGCGAATGAACCAACTCATTCCCACGCCGCGCCGCCCCGCAGCACAGCTGCAGGCGTTTCTGCCCTTGTTGCCGGCGGTGATAGCCTACTTGGTTTTCGCACTTCTTCTCGACCTCGCGCACCCCGACCGTTTGAATCCCGATGGCGTCGCGTACCTTCGTCACGCGCTCTATCTCTCCCAAGGCGATTGGGCGAACGGGATATCCCTCTATTGGAGCCCCCTGTTGCCCTTGCTTTTGTCGCCTTTTCTCCTCCTGGGGATGGACCCGCTCGATGCCGCGAGGCTCGCACTCGGTCTTGCCGGATTTGTGGTCTTGTTCGCCACCGCCCTTCTGCTTCAGCGCACCAGCGCAGTTGCCCGCTGGCACCAGGCCGTGCTTCTCACCGCCTTTACCCCTGCGCTCGCGGCGATGCAGCTCTTCGTCATCGCCCCGGATCTGCTGTTGACGGGATTGCTCCTCCTGAGTGCGGTCGCACTGCTCGATGGCGCGCGGAGCGGTCGTGGAAACACTCTATTCGGGGCGGGAGCGCTGGCCGGCCTGGCTTATTGGGCCAAGTCTTACGCACTTCCTTTCGCGCTTTTTTTTCTGCCGCTTTCACTTCTGTGGTTGCGGCGGGGTGCAACGGGACCGCGTTGGCGCGGGATGGGCATCCTGCTCGCCGGATGGGCGGTCGTGGCGCTGCCTTTAGTTGCCACGCTCAGTGTGAAAAAGGGGAGCTTCACCGTCGGCGAATCCGGCCGGATCAATCATGCCGTGGTCGGACCGCCCGATATTTTACGTACGCATCCAGTTGTGTTCGCGCTGCCAACTCTCCCGCATATCACCATCTGGGAGACGCCGGAACAAATGTCCTATCCACCGTGGTCTCCTTTTGCTTCCCGGGAGTATTTTGACCACCAGGTGCAGCACGTCGGACGAAACCTGGGCCTGATCTTCTCGGCCCTCGCGGGGCTCGATTTTTTGGCGCTCGGTTTCATCACACTCGGTCTCGGAGCCCTCACTGCGTGGTGCTGGCTCGATCGCGGGGAGACAACGGTGCTGGTTTGGTGCGCCGGGGCCACGCTGCTTTATTGCGCGGGTTACGGCTTGGTCGCGTTTGAGCCGCGCTACGTGCAGTCGTTCGTCTTCGCCTGCGCGATTCTGGCAGTCGGCACCGTCGCGGGCTCCGCGCGTCTCCCTGCCGCGCTGCGCATGGCGTTTATCCTCATTTTTTTTGGCTCGTGCCTGGCGACGTGGATCCCACAGGTGCAGCGCTATTATACGCAACGCGCCCCCGACTACATGCGCGGCGCAGCCTCCGAACTCCAGGCCGCCGGGTTCCATGGCCCTTTCGCCACGACCAGTTGGTTTCACGGAGTCGCGCTGGCGTTTTTCACCGGGGAACCGCACGTGGGCTTTCCGCCCGATGCCGATCCGGCGGTTTGTGCGCGCCGCCTGCGCGAAGTCGGGGCGCGCTGGATCGTCGTCTTCGAGTTGCCATTTCAGCCTCCCACCCCGGTGCACGATCTCTATCCGCCGACCGTTCCCCGCGCCACGGCCATCGTGGCGCAGGAGGGGTGGAAGTTGCGTCGCGCGTTTGCGGTGAGTTTCGGCCGGGCCGAGGGGCGGATATACGCGTACGAACGGCCCGATTAATCAATGAGGAAGCTCCTTTCGGCTCCGCTTTCCGCGCTCATCCTGGTCGGCGTCGTGGCCCTCGTTTACGGCCAGTCCGTCGGTTTTGGATTTGTCTGGGACGACTCCGCCTTGGTGCTGCGCGACCCCTTGATCCGCAGTTGGCGGCTCATCCCGGAGGGCTGGCAGCAGTTTCTTTTTGTCGATGCGCGCGGCTCCACGTTCTTCCGCCCCGTCCAGCGCCTGACTTTCACCGCGGATTACGCGCTCTTCGAGTTGGCACCGTGGGGCTATCATTTGACGAGTATCGCGCTTCACGCCGCCGCGGCGCTTGCCCTGCGGTGGCTCGCCGCGGGAATTTGGGCGCGGCAGTTCGGGGCCGTTGGCGCGGTCATCGCGCCGTTCGCGGTGGCGCTGGCGTGGGCGGTGCATCCCTTGTTTACCGCGGCCGTCAGCTATGTCGCGGGTAGAGCCGATCCGCTGGCCGCGTGTTTTGCGTTCTGCGCGATGCGGCTCGCCCTCGATGCGGCAACATCCGCGCTCCGCCCGTTCTTCCTGCGTTCCGTGGCAGCTGCGCTGCATTGCTTCTTCGCAGCTTGCTCGAAGGAGGTTGGTCTCATCTCGTTTCTGCTTTGCACCGTCGCACTGTTTTGCTTCCGCGCCGGTGCGCGCCGGTTGCTCGTCTGGGGTGCTCTAACGGCTGTGGCCGTCGGCGGTTACGCGTGGTTGCGCTTTTCGATCGATCCGATAACGGCGCCGGAACGTCCCCCCACGCCCTTCAGCCAGCGCGCCGCAAACGTAGCGGAGGCCGCCGTGGAGTACGCCCGCCTAAGCCTCCTCCCCACCGATCTTCTCATGGAGCGCGGGATGCCGGCGGCGCCCGCCGTGGACAAGGCCGAAGCCGCCGCGGTCAAGGCTTCCACGAGCACGCTCGCCGTGGGGGGTTTGCTCATCCTGGCCGTGGGCATCGCGTGCTTTCAAGCTAGGGGAGAACCCGCCTTGTCGTGCGCCTGGCTCGCCTTCGTCGTCGCTTATCTTCCCACGAGTAACGTTTTCTCGCTGAACGCGGTCGTGGCGGATCATTGGATGTATCAGCCGCTCGCCTTTCTTTTGCTTGCGGCGGGGTTGACGGTTTGCAAGTGGGCGTCCTCGTGGAGCCCACCATTGCGCCGCATCGCCTTGGTGGGCTTTGCGCTCTGGGTGGCGGGACTCGCCTTGCGCACCTGGGTTCGGGTCGCGGACTGGCGGGACCAACGCACGTTTCTCGAGAGGACCATGGCGAGTGGCGGCCAAACCGCACGCATGTGGGTGAATTTGGGCGGCTTGGATGCGAAAACAAACCCGGAACGGGCGGAGGCGGACTTCGAACGTGCTTTGGCCATCTCGCCCGGCGAACCCCATGCGATGCTGGGTCTGGCGAACCTCGCCCTGGGTTCCGGGGACCATGCCCGGGCGCGGGATTGGATCGCGCGCCTGGATGGAAACCGTGTTTTCGCCACCGCGCGCTGGCAGACCCTGGCAGTAATCGCGCGCCGCGAGGGTTCGGGCAATGGACTCGCGGAACTCGCCCGCGCCCGGGCCATCGATCCGGCGGATTGGCCCCTTCTCCGGCTCGAGTGCAATTACCTCGCCTCGGAGGGAAATCGGCCGGAAGCGCTCCGCCGTCTGGAGGCGTTCTGCGACCGCTTCGACTTTCGCTCCGAAGCCTGGCTGATGCTGGCGCGAATGGCGCGGGAGTCCGGGGACAATGTTCTGGCCCAACTCGCCTTCGACCGGGCGCTGGCTTGCGATGTTCATCTTGAGTCGCGGCTCCGAAACGCGGCGCACGCGCTCCCCCTTGTACCCGAGGAAGGTGCAGCCCCGTGAGTACTTAGGTCGCTCTGCTTTCCCCGGACGATTCCAGAACCGGCGTCGCTCACAGTGAATAATTTCTTCTCGCCGCGGCGTGCGCCTGTCACGATGGCAAAGACTTCGAGGGCCCCTCTGCCATGCCGACTGAACCTGCCCCGCTCGATTTCGGGCAGTACCATGTCGCGCGGCGGGCGGACGGCACCCTCTGGGAACTTGGGCGCGGCGCGATGGGAGTCACGTATCGCGCCTTCGATACCAAGTTGAAGATCGAGGTGGTCCTGAAGCTCATCCACCCCGACGTCCTCCAGTCCGAGCGCACCAAGCGGCTCTTTCTCCGGGAGGCGAGAGCCGCGGCGAAAGTGCGGCATCCCAACATCGCCGCTGTCATCAATCTGCATGACGAGGATCCGTTTTACTACGCGATGGAATTCGTCGCGGGAAGCGCGTTGAGCGAGGTCATCAAAGCCCGTGGGGTTCTGCCCTTGGCGGAGGCCCTCGATTACACGGACCAAGTTGCTGCCGCCCTTAGCGCGATGGCGCGGGAGCATATTGTGCATCGCGATTTGAAGCCCTCGAACCTGATGTTTCTGGCCGACGAGGAGCAGCGATTTGGGCAGTTGGTGAAAGTGATCGATTTTGGTCTGGCACGCGGCTTCAGCGTGGAGGGCGAAAATGTGGACACGTATTTGGCGAGCAGCCTCTCGCAGAGCGGCATTTTCACGGGCACTCCCTATTACGCGAGCCCCGAGCAATGTGGGACGCTCGTGGAGCCCGACACCCGCTCCGACCTTTATTCTCTTGGAGTGATTCTGTGGGAAATGCTGAGTGGTCGGCGTCCGTTCACGGGTGGGCTGGGTCAGGTGCTGGCCATGCACCAGTTCAAGGAGCCTCCCGTCGAGCAGCTCGCGGGATTGCCCGAAGCGATCGTCGCTCTCTTGCTCAAACTCCTGGCGAAGGAACGGGAGGATCGCTTCCAAACTCCCCGCGAGCTCCGGACGGCGCTCGGCGCGTGCGCGGCTGAATCAGGCTCGGCCACGATTGGTTCGCAGAAGGTCTTTGTGACGGCCAGTGCCGCTCCGGGAACCGAGTCCATGAGGCTCGGCACGACGCTGGCCGAGCGCTTCCAGCTCGGTCCGGAAATCGCCGAGGGTGACGGCGGGAAACTCTTTCGTGCAATGGATGTCTCCGCCGGAGGAAAGCTCGTCGCGCTCAAGCTCCTGGCGAAAAGCGCCTCCGGGCCGGAGTCGGTTCGACGCCTTGATGCCCAGTTCGGGCAGATGCGGGCCTATCCCACGGCGGTGTGTCTGCCGACGGCGGGCGCGGTGATTCGCGCGGGTGCGAGTGTGTTCTTCGTCCGCGAGTGGGTGGAGGGATTCTCCCTGCAGGAGCTGCTTGCCACGCGCGGCGAACTCCGCGCCTCCGAAGTGCGGCGCATTCTCGCGGAGCTGCCGGCGGCGATCGATCACGCGGCCGCTCATGGCTTTGCTTTCGCCGAGGTGCTTTTGCGTAAGCTGTTCGTCTCTCCCCCCGCCGGCGTGGAGGCGGCGTCCGACTGGCCGGCGCTTCGTTCCCGCCCGGTGGAGGAATGGCCCGCCTTTCGCCTGCGTTGGAACGCGGTGAGCATTCGCACCGAGGCCGGGACGACGGGATCGATGACGCAGACCTCCGTGGAACCCCCCGGCGTGGTGGACGAACCGGTGGTCTCGCTCGCTTGCTTGCTGCGCGAATTATTGGGTGGTCGCCCGGGCACGCTCACGCCGCTTCCCGCTCTCGGAGACGAGGCGAATGCCACCCTCCGCCGCGCGCTCGGTCCGGGCGGCGGCCGGTTGGCCTTCGAGAGCGCCAGCATGCTGTGGGATGCCCTGCTGCTCGGCGGCGGAAAGGCGTTTTACGCCCCCGCTGCAAGTGCATCTCTCCCCGCACCCGCGCTGAAACCCGCGCCGCCGAAGCCAAGTTGGGCGCCGCAAATCGTGGTCGCGGCCATCACGGCCCTGGCGCTCGCTCTGGCCGGGTGGTGGTGGCTGCGTGCACCGGACTCTTCCGCGCCTGGAAGTCCCGTGGCGGGCTCCCTGCGGCAGCGCGCCGCGGCCATCGTGGTGGAGGGCGATCGTTTGCGCGACGCGGCGAAGTGGGACGAAGCGGTGCTGCGTTACGGCGATGCGCTCAAGCTCGACCCGCGCTCGCGCGACGCATTTGTCGGGCGCGGCTTCGCCCTGGGAAAACGGCGCCAGTTCGTCGAGGCGATCACCGATTTCGACGAAGCGATCCGGATCGATCCGAAGCATGCCCTCGCCTATGCGCGCCGCGGCACGATCTACGCGGCTCTGCGCCAGGACGAAGTGGCGCTGCAGGATTGCAACGAGGCGATCCGGCTCGATCCGAAGCTCGCGGAGGCGTACGAGCGCCGCGGCTGGGCCAATGCCAGTCTCCTGCGGCGGGAAGCGGCGATCGCCGATTTCGATGAGGCCATTCGCCTGAACGAAAAATTTGGGACGGCTTACAGCGGCCGCGGGCGCCAGTTCGCCTTTCTGGGACAGAGGGAGCGGGCGATTGCGGATTGCGACGAAGGTGTCCGCCTCGACCCCCAGTCCGCCGCCGCCTTCGCGGCGCGGGCCGATGTTCTTTCGAATCTAGGACAAAAAGAGAAGGCGCTCGAGGATTTTGCCGAGGCCTTGCGCCTCGACCCGAGGAGTTCCACGATCTACACCACGCGCGGTTCGCTGCTGGCCGGGCTGGGGCAAAGGGATCGCGCGATCCAGGACTTCAACGAATCCATCCGGCTCGATCCCAAATTCCCGCGGGCTTTCGCGGGCCGCGGAAGCGCTTACGCGGGGCTCGGTCAGCAGGAAAAAGCGATGCATGATTTCGACGAGGCGATCCGACTCGATCCGAAATATGCCGGTGCCTACAACGGGCGGGGCGGGACGTTCGCAAATCTTGGGCAAAAGGAACGGGCGCTGAAGGATTTCGACGACGCGATTCGGCTCGACCCGAAGTTTACCTCTGCGTTCCTGAATCGTGCGGCGGCGCTCGTCGATTTGGGCAAGCCCGACCAGGCGGTGAAGGACTATGATGAGGCGATCCGGCTGGATCCGAAGACTCCCACCGGCTTTGCGGGTCGCGGGATTGCCTACGCCGCACTTAAGCAGCACGCGCGGGCCTTGACTGACTACGACGAAGCGCTCCGGCTCGCGCCCAAGTCGGCAAATACGCTCGCGAATCGGGGTGCCGCCTATGCAAATCTCGGGCAGAATGAGCGGGCACTAAAAGATTACGACGAGGCCATCCACCTCGATCCCAAGAACACCTACGCGTTCTACAACCGGGGTGTCGCACGCATGGCCGTGCGACAATTCGACGAGGCAATCCGCGACTACGACGAAGCCATCCGGCTCAATTCAAAGTTTCCGTCCTGGTTTGAGGGCCGGGCCAAGGCGTATCGCGCGCTCAACAATACCGCCGCCGCGGAGCGCGACGAGGCAAAGGCGCGGGAGATGAGGGCCACGCCCGGCGCGCGTTGAGCGGGCGGGGTGGAGACGAGGAGAGCCTTCTGACAAATAGTTTTGCGAACTCTGGCAGCTCACGGCAGCTCATACACCTCGACGATCGCATTCCCCGTCGTGGCGTTCTTGCCTCGCACGATTGCCGTATACGACCCAGGCCCCAGCGTCAGGATGATGCCCGGCTCGCGGCTATTGGGCGGGGCGAAGCCTGTGGCGGTAATCTCGGCCGCTTGCGCGCTTTGCCAGTCGTCGTTCGTGCCGATCGTCATCCCGCCCGAGGTGACTTCGATCATGGGATCAGCCAACGCATTTGGGACGCCGAAACCCGTCAGTGTGGGACCGAGCGCACGGATGAGGAAGCGTTTGGGGGCACCGTTGCCGACCACGATTCCGGCGATCATCACGTTGTCGACCGTGCCGACCGGGCCGCGGGTGGAGAGGTTGATCAACTTGGGCGCCGTGGTGAGTTCCAAGTCGTAGACCTCTACGAGACAATTGCCGGCGGTGTTGTTTACGCCCCGGACGATCGCCGTGTACGTGCCGGCGGGGAGAGTCTGCACCGTGCCGCTCTCCAGCGCATTGGGCAGCGCGAGATTCGCCGCCGAAAGCGCGGCCGCACTGACGGCATCGTCCCGCCAATTGTCGTTGGTGGCGAGGGTGACGCCATCGCTCGAACGGACGAGTTGGAGGGTCGGATTCGCGAGGATGTCCGGCACGCCGAACTGCGAAAGCGTGGGACCGAGGACGCGGATGGCGACCTTCTTGGTGCCATCGCGGACCACGAACCCCGCGATCGGCACGCTGTCGCCCACATCGGCGCGCAGCCGGGTGGAAACATTGATCAGGCGCGCCGGAGCCACTGTGGGCGTTGGGGTCGACGTCGGCGTCAACGTGGGGGCGGGCGTGTTCGTTGGAGTGGGGGTCGACGTCGGCGTCAACGTGGGGGCGGGCGTGGGCGTCGGGGTGGAGCCGCCCGGAGTGGGTGTCGGCGCCGAAGTGGGCGTGGGTGATGCGGTGGGTGTGGCCGTAGGTGCAACCGTTGGCGTCGGGGTTGCACTCGGCGTCGGAGTTGGGGCTGGTGTTGGTGCGGGGGTCGGAGTTGGTGTCGGTGCGACGGGACCGGCCGTAATGTTGTCGATGCCCAGCTGGCCCACCACGCCATCTCCTGCCACCGTGTTGGGGTTTACGGCGTGAAGGATGCGAAGCTCGCCGGGGTTCGCGAGCAGCGTCGAAAGCGGCGGTGGGCCGTTGATCGGCGTCATGCTCGTCAAGCTGATCACCACGTGGTGCCACGCTCCGTCCGCCGGAACCGCGACTCCCGTGGTGCTGACGTAACCCGGCGTGAACCCCAGTCCCGTTTTCAAGGCGACGCGGAGCACCAAAGCGCCCCCACTGATGACCTTGGCGTCGAATTGAATGAGGTCGACTCCCGCCGTCGAATAGTTTCCCAGCCACTGCACGCCGTTGTAGACCGTCAATTTTCCGCCCGCTCCGTTGCCGTCGGCAGAAAGCTGGAGAAATCGATCCGCGACCCCTCCCGGGCCGCCGGGCAGATTAACGGGTTGCGGGGCCGCTCCTCCGATTTCCCAATTCTGCGTCGTGCTGTCCTGAAAGTCGTCATTCTGTCCGAGGCCTATCCCAAACGCGAAGATCGGAAACAGCATGCCACCGAGAAGCGAAAGGAGAGACGGCGGTTTCATCGGTCGCAAAGTAACCCGGGCGGAGCGGAAAAGTTACCACCTATCCACACAAAACAGCGAAGAGCTATCATGGTGTTCCCCGCTCGATCGCTTGGCCGAGCGTCACCGCCAGATCCACGCTGAGCGCTACAAAAAGCTCGAGACCGCCCACAAAAGCCGCAGACTGCTAAAACTCAACTTCCCCAATTCACCTCCAGCACACCCCACACACAACTAGCCACCTCCACGCTCAGCCCTTTTTGCTTCCCGCCTCTCGCCGATCGGAGATCCACGACGACAGAGCACGAGATGAAGCTCCTGCGTTTCCTCGCCCCAGGGAGTCTCGTAAAGGGGTCGGATCGCGGTGGACAAGGCATCCATTTTTCCTGCAACTTTCGGCACTTCCCACGGTTCCTTCAGGCCCAACGATCGGGGTAGTGCCTCGCCAGTTCGGCCCCTTTGGATGAGTTCATCCCCTTTTTTCATCCCCGCAGGCGCATGCGGTTCTTGGAATATTTCATAGATTCCTTGGTCGTCGCCAAGATCCACCCCCTTATGAAGCCGATTCTTCTCCCAGCCCTCGGCCTGACGGTCCTCACGGTTTCGCTGTGCGAAGCGGCGTTTCCGACGGTTGCGCTCAAGCCCGTCAGCATCGGACAACTCACCGCCCCGACCGATATCGCCAACGCGGGCGACGGCTCCGGACGGCTCTTCGTTTGCGACCAAAAAGGACAGGTGCGCGTGATCAAAGGGGGCATGCTGCTTCCCACGCCATTCCTGGACATTACCGCCCGGGTCATCGCACTAAACCCGACGTATGATGAGAGAGGCTTGCTGGGCCTCGCGTTCCACCCCAACTACAACCAGCGCGATGGCATGAATCAGCCGCTGCCGGGCTTTGGGCGCTTCTACGTTTTTTATAGCGCGCCTTCCCCCAACGTCGGAGGCAACCCGAATCCGGTTAGTTGCCGGACCACGATCTCGGAATTTGTGGTCAGTGCGAACCCGGATGTGGCGGATCCGAACTCCGAACGAATCGTCCTCGCCTTCGACAAACCGCAGTCAAACCACAACGGGGGCCAACTTGCGTTTGGGCCCGATGGCTTCCTCTATATCAGCGTGGGTGACGGCGGTGGGGCCAATGACAACAACTTTGGCCACACCGGTGGAGGTTCCGGCAATCCTGCGGGAGTGCTCGGGAACGCCCAGGATTTGACGCGTCTCCTGGGCAAACTCCTTCGCATCGATCCCTTGGGCAGCAACGGGCCCACCGGGCAATACGGCATTCCCGCAGCCAATCCCTTCGTCGGGGCCGGCGGCGGCGTTCGCGAGGAAATCTTTGCCTATGGCCTGCGCAATCCGTGGCGCGCCTCTTTCGATGGGGGGGCGGGCGGGACCAACCGGCTCTTCCTCGCAGATGTCGGGCAGAACGCCGTCGAGGAAGTCAATCTCATCACCTCTGGCGGAAACTATGGCTGGCGGGTGCGCGAGGGCTCCTACGCCTTCGATCCCACCTCCCCCATCTCCGGCACGGCGCCGATCGATCCCATCGCCGAATACACCCACCCGAGTGTCGTCCTCTCCCCGCCGCTGCCGCAACTCGGCACCGCCATTGTCGGCGGCTTCCTCTACCGCGGAACCGCCATTCCAGCCTTGGTGGGGAAATACGTCTTCGGCGACTACAACACCGGAACGATCAACTCCGGCACGACCGCCGGCACCATCCTGGGTATCGAGGAAGTAAGCCCGGGCGTGTGGTCGTCGCCCGTCGCGTTGTCTGTCGTCGGCGGCAACCCGGTCCCGACCCACTTGCTCGCCCTCGGCCGCGATGAAGCGGGCGAAATTTACCTCGCCACCGAAGTGGCGCAGGGACCGCGCAACGATCCCAATACCGGTCTGCCCAGCGGCGGCATTTACCAGGTCGTAGCGGGCACCGGAACCATTGCGCTGGTGCCGATGAAAGACACTGCGATCTACTCGGAAAACTCCGGCGTAAGTAGTGGGGTGGGTGTGCTCTTCACTGGCCAGACCGCGTTGGGGAATGTTCGCCGGGCATTACTGGCTTTTGATCTCACCAGCCTTGATCCCGCGGCCACGATCAACACGGCGGACGTCTCTCTCGTCTTGAGCCAGATCGGACCGGCCGGAACGGCGGATTTTTCGCTTCATCGCCTGAGCGAGGATTGGGGCGAAGGATTCTCGGCCGGCGGTGGCCAGGGCTCACCGGCGGCGCTGGGCGATGCCACCTGGACGGCGCGTTTCTTCGATCCGGTGAACCCGCTGAATTGGAGCACGGTCGGCGGCACTTTCGCCAGCGCCGCTTCCGCGACGGTGTCCGTCGGCACCATCGTGGGCGGGACGTACCACTGGACTTCCGCGCCGTTGGCGGCCGACGTACAGACGTGGCTCGCGAATGCGTCGGCAAATTTCGGCTGGATCCTCACCGTGGACGCCACTTTCCCCGGCACGACGGCCCGTGGCTTTAACAGCCGGGAAATGGCGCTGCCGCCGAAGTTGACGATCGGCTACACCGGCGCGCCCCCGCGGACCCGCCGCGAAGTCTGGCTGGGGCAGTATTTCCCGCCGGGACAGTTTGTCGACGACGCGGCCGATTTGGACGGCGACGGACTCTCCAATTTGCTCGAGTACGCGTTTGGCTTCAATCCCGTCACGGTGAATCCACCCGGGTCAGGATTCACGACCAGCGCGGTGACCAGCGGAGCGACCATCACTTTTACGGTGACATTCCGCCGGGATCCGCGCGCGTCGGATTTAACCTACGAGTTACAAACGAGCCCGGATCTCACCACCTGGACACCCATTACCCGGAGTGTGGGCGGCGCTCCCCCCACCGGCAGCGCCTTCGTCGCCGAGGCCTTTGTGCCCGGCGAATCACCGATAATGATCGTGACCGCGCGGGAAAGCCTCCCTAACGGCTCACATCGTTTCGCGCGGTTGCTGGTGACGCGCCAGTAAAAACGGCAAAGAGATGGTAAAGTGAACTCCCGCGAAAACCGTCCGTCCCTCGCGAACCCTGATGAACAAAACGCACCCGTGAGGATTTGAACCTCAAACCTTCTGATCCGTAGTCAGATGCTCTATCCAATTGAGCTACGGGTGCTAGCGGATTCGAAACCTAGGTCGGAGCCAGAATCTGTCAAAGCGTTATTCGATTTCGGCCGCACGGCGGCCGAGCAAGTGGAGGGTGACCTGCCCCGTGATTTCGAGGCTCTTGGGCGCGACTTTGTCGATCGTATCGCCCAGCGTGTGCCAAGCCGCGAAGTCGAAGTCTATGAGGTCGATGGTGGGAATTCCGGCATCATTGAGCGGTTTGTGATCGTCCAGGACCGTGCCCCCGAGAAAGGCGAACTTGTCACGAACTCCGAGCGTTTCGGCCGAATCGAAGATCCCTCTTACGAGTTCCTTCGGCGAATCGGTCGGGAGGGTGATCCCGAAGCTCTTGTCTCCAATCATGTCCCACACGAAGCCAAACTTGAATTGCTTCGCCCTCCCGGTTTCGCGCAGGAGGCGCCCGTAGTGCCGGCTGCCGTGCAGGCCGTCAAAGTCGGTAAAGTTCATGCTCGCTTCCTCACCGTCGAAGAGCACGAGTTCAACGCGACGCGCCAGAGCCGGGCGCAGGCCCAACACGCGAGCCAGTTCCACCAGCGCACCCGTGCTGCTGCCACCATCGACGGCCCCAACGAAGGCAGCGTCGCGAAACCATTTCGTGTCGTAGTGCGAGCCGACAATGACGCGGGGTTCCGCCGGACTCGTCTTCGCGAACCTGGCAATCAGGTTCACGAACGCGATCGGGCCGCGGGGCGTGTCCTCGGCGAAGGTCTGTCGCTCAACTGTCCAGCCAGCGCGCTTGAGCTCGCCCTCGAGGTATAGCCGGGTTTTTTCCAGAGCCTCCGAACCGGCCGGCCGCGGGCCCAGCGCTACTTGCGCCTCGACGTGCTTCATCGCTTCCGGGCCGGAGAATTCCCGCCACAACTCGGCCGCGGGCGGGCCTTTCGCCCGGCAACCAGCAGGCAGGAACGCGAGCACCGCCCACCCTACCGCCACGGCGCGCGTCAGGGCTCGCCTTTGGTCAGGCATCGTCCGCCTCCAACCCCATCGCCTCGATCACCCGCTGCAAGTCGTCGGCTCCATAGTACTCGATTTCAATCACACCCTTCTTGGCTCCGGGTCGGAGCACCAAATGCGTCTGGAGATGATCGCGCAGCCGATCCTGTACGCGCCGTAAATGCGGCGAGAGGTCGGCTTCGCTCGCTTTCCCGCCCGGGCGACTTCCGGACATCGAACTCGAACCTGCAGCCTGATGGGCGACGAGCCGCTCGGTCTCGCGCACGGTCGCGCCGCGCCGGATGGCGAGTTCCGCCACGCTGCGCTGGGCGGCCTTGTCGCGCACGGCGAGAATCACCTTGGCGTGCCCGACACTCAGCATTCCCTGTGCGACCCAGGCCTGGACATCGGGATCGAGGTCGGTGAGTCGCAGGGAATTTGCCACCGCGGCGCGGCTGCGTCCGACGCGTTTCGCGATCTCTTCCTGCGTCAGGCCAAATTCCTCCGCGAGCCGCGCGTAGGCAAGCGCCTCCTCGATCGGATTGAGATCGGCACGCTGCAGATTCTCGATGAGCGAGAGCTCCATCACTTCCCGGTCGGTCGCTTCCCGCAAAACCACCGGGACCTTGTCCAGGCCGACGAGCTTGGCGGCGCGCCAGCGGCGCTCGCCCGCGATCAATTCGTGCCGGGTGCCGACCTTGCGCGCGACGAGGGGCTGGATGATGCCGTGCTCGCGAATCGAGTCGACAAGTTCCTGCAGCGCGTCCTCGCGGAATTCCTTCCGGGGCTGCCACGGACTGGGCACGATCTCGGTGAGCGGAATCTGCAGGACGCGCTCGCCGGGGAGAGCCGGGGCGAGGGGGGTGGATGCAGCGGGGCCCCGATTCGCGATCAACGAACCGAGACCGCGACCGAGAACGTTCTTTGCCATGGCGGCGCGGAGTATATCACCGCCCAGACCGAAGCAAACCGCCCGCGATCCTCCGCCCAACGGACGACTACGGCTCGAAAACGTAAGTCCCCGGGGCGGGACCCAGCACGGGATGCTTCTCACTTCCCAGCGTCTTCGGAGTGTCGCGCTTCGGGCCGGAGCGTTTATGCATCCAGTTCAGCCAGTACCACCACCAGGTGTCCTCGCGTTTCGTGGCGCCCTTGAGCCATTCCTGCGGGCTCTCCGGATTCTGGGTGTTGGTGAAGTATGTCGCCTTCGCGTTGCCGGGAGGATTGAGAATGCTCTGGATGTGCCCGCTATTGCTGAGCACAAACTCGCACTTCCCGCCGAACAAATGGATCGACCGGTAGCACGAATCCCATGGGGTGATGTGGTCGGTGACGCCGCCGATGCTGAAGAGGTCGCACTTCACCTCTTTCAAATTGATCGGCAGCCCGCGAATCTTGAGTTCCGTGCCGCTAATGAAGGGATTGGATTTGTACAGCGTCAGCATCTCTCCGTGCAGCTTCGCCGGCAGCCGCGTGGTGTCGCAATTCCAGTACAGAATGTCGAAGGCGGGCGGTTCGTTGCCGAGCAGGTAGTTGTTGACCCAATAGTTCCAAATCAGGTCGTTCGGACGCATCAGCGAAAACACCTTCGCCATGTCCTTCCCTTCCAGCACGCCATGGGTGTAGGAGCGCCGGCGGGCGGCCTCGATCGCTTCCTCCGTGGCGAAGAGCCCGAGCACGTTGCGCGTGCTTGCATCGAACAGGCTCACCAGCAGCGTGACGGCATGCACCTTCTGCTTTTTGGCTGCGGCGAAGTAGCCGAGGAGCATCGCAATGGTGGCGCCACCCGAGCAGGCGCCGGCCACGTTGCAGTCAGCGCTGCCCGTGATTTCCAGGACCGCATCGACGGCGTGCTCCAGATTCTCGATGTAATCGTCGAAGCCCCATTCGCGATGCGCCGGAGTGGGGTTGCGCCAGCTGACGATGAAAGTCTCGATCCCGTGATGGACGATGAAATCCGCGAAGGATTTCTCCGGCGAGAGATCGAAGACGTAGAACTTGTTGATCTGTGGCGGCACCACGAGCAGCGGCCGGCAATGCACCTTGTCCGTCGCGGGCTGGTAGTGAATCAGCTCGATCATCTCATTACGAAAGACCACAGAGCCGGGCGTGAGCGCGAGATTCCGCCCGATTTCGAACGCGCTCTTGTTCACCTGCGAAGGCCAGCCCTCGTTGTGGATGACATCGTTCAGCAGATTGCTGATGCCGCGCACCGCGCTCTCACCGCCGGTCTCGAGGAACTTCCGGATGGCGGTGGGGTTGATCATCGTATTCGTCGGCGCGAGCGCGTCGTTGATCAGCGCCGCGAGAAACTTGGCCCGGGCGTTGTCGTCCTCCGCTCCGTGCGTTTCGTCGATCCAGGCGTTCACCTGTTTGCAGCCCGCGAGATAGACCTGGAGCAAACCCCCATAGACCTTGCTCTTCGCCCAGGTGGGATCCATGAAGCGGCGGTCGCCGCGTTCGGGCCTGATCTTTGATTTGCCCTGCAGAATCGTGG
This sequence comes from Chthoniobacterales bacterium, assembly GCA_038226705.1. Classification (GTDB taxonomy): domain Bacteria; phylum Verrucomicrobiota; class Verrucomicrobiia; order Chthoniobacterales; family SZAS-18; genus SZAS-18. The sequence continues at coordinate 45,796 of JBBRQH010000025.1, forward strand.
CGGTTTCCTGCACGAACTTCGCGTAGTGCTCCACCACCAATTGCGGCTTCTGCAAGGCCTCGTTGAACATGCCGAGCAGGACCTTCATGAAGTCCTTGCCGCGAATGTTCACGATGGGATTTGGCCCCGCGATGCGTTGCGCGGCCTGCTCGCCGATCGCCTCCACTTCCGGCGAGTCATGCTTCGCGGGCGGAGTTTCCGCCGCGCCCGCCTCGGGCGCATCGCCGTTGCCGCTCGCCACCGTTTCGGGAACAGTTTTGCGCGCCAGCTTGGCGGATTTTGCGGCGGGTTTCTTTTTGCTTTCCGCGCTCATGGGAATTCGGGATGGGTGGCTGCGGTTGGAAAACTCACGCCTTGGACGCCTTGGTGTAAAGCATACCCAGCGCCTCGGCGACATACGCCGGCCGCTCCTGCCCCTCGATTTCCATGGTATTCTTGGTCGTGAGTAAGATGCGCCCGCCGCCCTTGTCCTCGGCAAAGATCAGGACGATCCGGAGGCGCAGGCGCGAGTTCACAGGCACCGGCTGGACGAAGCGCACTTTGTTCAGTCCGTAGTTCGTCGCCTGGAGGACGCCCTTCGGCAGCAGCCCGAGCTGGAACTGGAGCATCGGGATCATCGCGAGCGAAAGAAAGCCATGGGCAATGGTCGTGCCAAATGGGCTCTCCTTCTTTGAACGTTCCACGTCGACGTGGATCCATTGATTGTCGCCCGTCACCTCCGCGAATTTGTTGATGCGGTCCTGGTCGATCGTAAACCAGTCGGAAACGCCGACCTCGAGGCCGATGAAGTCATTGAGAGTCTCGACGGAGTAGTTGGCAGGAGGCATGGGGAAGAGGAAGAATACGGGTAGAGCGAAGCGGGGCGCCACAGATCGGGCGAGAGCGGTTTAGCACGCGCCTTCGCGCCTTGCCACGCGAAAGTGTGGCGCGGATCTAGCCCTGCGGGACCAGTGGCGGGGGAGGTTGTGCCCGCGCCTGTCGCACCATGGCGAGCGCCAGCAGCCAGATTCCTCCGGCCCGCGCCCCCGAAAGCAGCGCATACGCGCCGAGGCGTGACCAGCGGTACCATCGAGCCGAGTCGGGGCTCCAGGCGACGAGATGTGGCGCGAGCACGTAGTCCCCGAGCACGAGCAGGCTCGCCCCCACTGCGGCCAGGCTGAGCACCAGAAAGGCCTTTTGCCGGGTTTGGGCATAGGCCCAACTGGTCGCGAAGATCACGATCAGATTCCCCGCCATGACGACACTCGACGCCGCCAGGGAAACGGGATCCGTGCGAAAGATCGAATCGAGCAGCGCCTGGAAATCCATGGCGCTACTTCACCCTTCTGTGCGGCGGTGACAATTGGGTCCCCGCTCGGCAGGATGAGTGGTCCTGCACGCCTGAAATCAAATACCGCGTTATCCAACGAGGCGGCCAGGCCCGACCGATTGGCTAAAAGACGCGGCGCTTCGGCGGGCACATTGCCGCAGTAACTCCGCGGCGCGGGCGATGGATTCCTCCGGGGTCGCGACTTCCGCGCGGAGTTCGCAGACTGACTCGAAATGGTGGCGCAGAGCGGGGAGCACTTCTGCGGCGACGCGACCCGCGAAAGCCAACGCCGGCTTCCCGTGTCTCCGGGCGAGCCCGGCGATGCCCACGGGAGCTTTCCCTTCCAAACTTTGGGCATCGAGACTGCCTTCGCCGGTCAGAACCACGTCTGCCCGCAACACCGCCGCCTCGAGTTGGAGAAATTCGGCCACGAGGTCGAATCCCGGTTGCAGCCGGGCCTGGCAAAACGTGAGCAAGCCAAAGCCCAGGCCGCCCGCGGCGCCCGCGCCGGTGGCGTTGCGGAAATCGGTGCCCAGGCTGACCGCAGCGACAACGGCCAGCCGCTTCAAACCCGCTTCGAGGAGCGCCTCCTCCTCCTTGTCGCGCAGACCTTTCTGGGGTCCGTAAATCGCGGTCGCGCCGCGCGCGCCGAGCAGATGGTTCGCGACATCGCAGGCCACCCGGATTTCCACGGCCGGCAGTGGGCTGACCGGCGGCTCGATGCGCGTCAGCTCCCGCAACATCTCGGGCAGCGGATTCTCCATCAGTCCGTCTTCCCGGAAAAAACGAAAGCCGAGGGCGGACGCGAGCCCCACTCCGCCGTCATTCGTCGCGCTGCCGCCGATGCCGATCAGCACGCGCTCGGCGACGCTTTCCACCAGGGCGTGCCGAAGCATCTCGCCCACGCCGTACGTCGAGGCCTTCCGCACATCGCGTTCCGCGGCGGTCAGTCGCCAAAGGCCGCCCGCTTCGCTCATTTCCATCACCGCCACCCGTTTCCCTTCGGCCTGGGCCAGCACGTATTTGGCGACGATGGGACGTCCCAGCGGATCATGCGAGGTACACGTCACCCAACGCCCTCCCAACGCGTCGCAGATCGCCTCCGCGGTCCCTTCACCTCCATCTGCGATCGGCAGCTTTTCGATCTCCAGAGCTCCGCCGCTCGCGGGCCAGCCTTCGCGCCAGCCTTGCGCGAGCGCCTCGGCTGCCTGGGCGGCGGTCAGCGAACCCTTGAACTTGTCGGGGGCGATCAGGAGGCGCATGGTCTCGGCGGAATCTGCCCCTGCTTAGAAGGCTCGCCCAGACAATTCACGTCCCGCTTCGAAGGCCTCCAGGTTCGCGAGAAAGCGGCGCACGAGGCGGACGAACTCCTGGCTGTGCCCTCCGCCCGTGTGCGGACAGATGAAGCAATTGGGAGCGCTCCAGAGCGGATGATCGGGTGGCAGTGGCTCCGGATTTGTCACGTCCAGATAGGCCGCGTCGAGCACGCCGGAGCGCAAGGCGGCGCGGAGCGCGTCCTGGTCGACGGTCGGCCCTCGCCCAATATTGTAGAATCGTGCCCCCGACTTCATCCGCGCGAACCTGGCCTCGTCAAAGTAACCGAGGGTCGCGGGGCTTTCGGGCAGGATGTTGATGACATGGTCGGTCTCTGGGAGGAGACCATCGGCCTCGCTTTCCCGAAGCATCGAAATCGTCTCGTTCCCGCGCGGCTCGCGTCGCACTCCCGTGAGTTTCATCCCGAAGGGCGCGAGTAATTCGACGAGTCGCTCGGCAATCGCGCCGAAGCCGTAGAGCAAGGCGGTTTCGCCGCCGAGCAGCCGCGACGCCTTCCGCCGCTCCGGATAAGGCCAGGCCCGGTCGCCCAGCTGTCCGAGCAAGGACTGCGGCAATTGGCGCGCCAGCGCGAGCATCATAGCCAGGAGATGCTGTGCGCAAGGTTCATTGAAGACCGGCGAGCTCGTGCTGAGCGCTGCTCCGCGGGTCTGCCAAGCTGCGCGCAGATCGGCGCGATCATAGCGCGTGTAAGCCGCAGTCGTGAGCTGAACCCAGCGAAGTTGCGGTCCTGCGCCCAGCATCGCGCCGGGATCGGGCTGGCCAAACGCCACGTCCGCCGACGCAAAGTTCGGATCGGTGGGGCTGGACCGCAGCACGGAGGACGCGAGGGTTTCCGCCATGATCAGTTCATGCTGCGCCGTGCCCGCACGCAGGATTTCCATCGCGTCCGCCGGGAAAGCAGCGTTGCACCAGATGCGAAGCGGCTTGGACATGGCGTCTACAAAGCAGCAATCACGGCCTTCGTCACGTCACTCGTGGTCGCTTTGCCGCCGAGGTCGGGAGTGAAGACCCGCGCTGTCGTCGTCTTCTCGATCGCACTCATCAAACGGGCCGCTGCCACTTTTTCGCCCAGGTGTTCCAGCATCAGCACGGCCGTCCAAAAAGTTCCGATCGGATTGGCCACGCCCTTCCCCGTGATGTCGAAGGCCGAGCCATGGATCGGTTCGAACATGGAGGGAAAATTCCGCGGCGGATTGAGATTTGCGGTCGGCGCAATCCCGAGGCTGCCCGCCAGCGCAGCCGCGAGATCGCTCAGAATGTCCGCATGCAGATTCGTCGCGACGACGGTATCGACCGTGCGGGGATGGTTCACCATCCGCGCGGTCATGGCGTCCACCAGCATCTTGTCGGTTTCCACGTCCGGGTAATCCTTCGCCACGAGCGCCGCGACGTCGTCCCACAGCACCATGCCGTGGCGCTGGGCATTGCTCTTGGTCACGACGGTGAGTTTTTTGCGCGGGCGCGAGCGGGCGAGATCAAAGGCGAAACGCATGATCCGCTCGCAGCCGGCGCGCGTATAGATCGCGGTCTCGGTGCCGACTTCCTCCGGGAAACCCCGATGAGCACGCCCGCCGTGACCGGCATACTCGCCTTCCGTATTCTCGCGGACAATCACCATGTCGAAATCGCCGGGATTGCGGCCCGCCAACGGCGAATGAATGCCGGGCAGAATTCGCGTCGGCCGGACATTCGCGTAGTGGTCGAAGCTCTGGCAGATGCGCAGGCGCAACCCCCAGAGCGTGATGTCGTCCGGGAGATCGGGATCGCCCACTGCACCGAACAGAATGGCGTCGAAGGATCGGAGCGTGTCGAGTCCGTCCGCGGGCATCATGATGCCATGCTGGCGATAGTAGTCGCTGCCCCAGGGAAAGCTTTCGACGCGGAGTTGGAAGCCGCCGTCACGCTCCTGCAGAGTTCGCAGAACTTCGAGCGCGGCGGGGACGACTTCCTGGCCGATGCCGTCGGCGGGAATGGAGGCGATGGAATAGGTTTTCATGAGTTTGGGAGGGAGCGGAAGACTGCCGTCCGGTGCCCCAGTGCGGTCTCTTACCCCCGGGAGTGCCCGGCAACAAATTCCGCCTCCGAGCTTGCGAGGTGAATTCGCCCTAAGTAATACCACAGCACGGCTTTCAGCCCGTGCCTTCCACCCCGAGCCGCTTTCCTCCCGCCGCCGCGAGTCGTTCCCAGATGCCATTCCGTTCCGGGCACCTTCGAATCCGGGCAGAGGCCGCGCCCTCGTTTTTGGGATCGACAGGCATGGCGCGCCTGCGCGGAACCATTACCCTGCGCGCGGCTCCAGCACTCCAACGGCCCTAAATCATATGAAACCAATGCTGCAAAGTAAGAGCGTGCTGGGCAGCCTGCTCACCGGCGGTCTCGGCGGTCTCGGGATCATCTCCGTGATCGGGCTCTTGTGGTACTTCGTGACCGCTTACTATTTGAAGCAGAGCGACACGGCGAATCAGCTCCGTTGGGGCGCCGCCAGCATCAACACCCAGTTCCAGTACGCCCGTCGCGCCGAGAAGGACTTTCTTTTGCGGGATGTCAGCGATCCCGCTTTTCACGAAAAAGGGACGTCGTCGTACATGTCGCGGCATGAAGCCATCATGCTGGGAATTCTCCGCGATCTCGACGGGTTGGGCTTGGTGGCTTCCGCGAATGAACAGAAACCCATTGGGCAGATTCGCGACCTGGCCAAAAAGTACGTGGCGGCGTTTACGGCGCTGGCGGCGGCCTTTCGAGAAAAGGGATTCAAGGATTGGGGGATCGAAGGCGCCTGGCGCAAAGCGATCCACGATGTCGAGGACACTCTGAAGCAGGAGAAGAATCTCGCCCTCGAAGTCGTCATGCTGCAGCTGCGGCGGGACGAAAAGGATTATCTCTTGCGAGGCGAGGATAAATACATCGCAGCCGTCTCTGCCGACCTCCGTAAATTGGCCGCGGATGTGCAAGCTTCCGGCAGCGCGCAAACGGCCAAGCTCCAGGAGGCGTTGAAGCAATATGAGGCACTCTTCCGCAAATACCTGGCGATTCAGGAAAAAATAGGGAAGACCAAGGAAACAGGGCTGCAAGGAGACATCTGGAACAACGCCCACGGAGTGGAGTCGCCGCTGGAGGAAATCGGAAAACAATCGGTGCTCGCGAGCGACCTGGCCCGCCAACGCGTGAGCGCCGTCAACATCATCGCCATGCTCGTCGCAGTGTTGCTGGCTTCGATCTATTTCTATTTTGTCGCCCGCTCAATCGCGCGACCCATCCAGCGGCTGAGCGCCGCGGCGGAGGCGGTCGGGAAGGGCGACCTGAATACGCGCATCAACCTTGAGTCCGCCAATGAATTGGGCGCCTTCGCGCGGGCCTTCGATCAGATGGTCGGACAACTCTCGAGCCTCGTCGGGCAGGTGCAGGAATCCGGCCTCCAGGTCAATACGTCGATGACGCAGATTGCGGCGACGGCGAAAGAGCAGCAGGCCACCGCGAGCGAGATTGCCGCGACCACCGCGGAAATTGGGGCGACTTCCAAGGAGATCTCCGCCACTTCGCGGGAACTCGTGCGTACGATGGACGAGGTTTCCACCGTGGCGGAGCAATCCGCCACCCTCGCCGGCAGCGGCCAGGTCGGCCTCGCGCGCATGGCGGATACCATGCGCCACGTCATGGAAGCGGCGGGCTCGATCAATTCCAAGCTGGCGGTGCTCAACGAAAAAGCCGGCAACATCAATCAAGTCGTGACCACCATCACCAAGGTGGCGGACCAGACCAACCTCCTCTCGCTCAATGCCGCCATCGAGGCGGAGAAAGCGGGCGAATACGGGCGGGGCTTTGCCGTGGTGGCGACGGAAATCCGCCGCTTGGCAGACCAGACCGCAGTGGCCACCTACGACATCGAGCAGATGGTGAAAGAGATCCAATCGGCCGTTTCCGCCGGCGTCATGGGGATGGATAAATTCTCCGAGGAGGTTCGGCGCGGCATGCAGGAGGTGGAGCAGGTGGGCGGACAGCTCGCGCAGATCATCCAGCAGGTGCAGGCGCTGGCGCCCCGTTTTGAATCGGTCAACGAGGGCATGCAGGCGCAGTCGTCCGGCGCCGAGCAGATCAGTCAGGCGCTGATGCAGCTCAGCGAGACGGCCCAGCATACGGTCGAATCGCTCCGGCAATCCAACCAGGCGATCGAAGGCTTGAATCAGGCCGCCCATGCGCTGCGCAGCGGCGTCTCGCGTTTCAAGCTCCAAGCCTGACCACGGCCACGACGGCCAAAATCGAGGTGCCGACCCAGCTCCCGTAAATGCTCTTCCTGCTCTTCCAACTCGGAGAGGATCGCTATGCGCTCGAGGCGGGACTCGTCGCGGAGGTGCTGCCCTTGCTTCGGATCAAGCGTATTCCCCAAGCTCCCGCCGGCGTGGTGGGCGCGTGCAACTACCGCGGCGCCCCGGTGCCGGTGCTCGATCTGAGCCAACTCGCCCTCGGCCGGTCGGCGGCGAACCGGCTGAGCACCCGCCTTGTGCTGGTGTACTACCCCGATGGCGCGGGCGGGCGGCGGCTGCTGGGCTTGATCGCGGAAAAGGCGACGGAGACGATGCGGCGCGATCCGGCGGACTTCGTTCCGGCCGGCCTTCGCCCCGACCGGGCCCCTTACCTCGGCCCCGTGGCCGTGGATGCGCGGGGTCTCGTGCAATGGATCGATCCGGGCAAACTCCTCCCGGACTCGGTGCGCGCAATCCTGTTCACGGAACCCCTGGCGTTGTAAGCGAAAATGGTGCTCGCCGAATTCGAAGCTCTGCTGCAGCGAACGATGGGGCTGGATGCAGCGTCAATCGGATCGTCGGTCATCGAGCGGGCGGTCATTTCCCGCGCCAAAGCCTGCCACTCGCGAGATTGGGATGCCTATGGCGAGCTCTTGCGCGCCTCCGCCGCGGAGCGGCAGGAACTGATCGAGGAGGTGGTCGTCCCGGAGACGTGGTTCTTCCGGGATCGGGAAGCGTTCCACTCGCTCGCTCGCTTTGTACGTGACGAATGGATCCCGGCAAATCTCGGCGGAAGCATGCGGGTGCTCAGCCTGCCTTGCTCCACGGGGGAGGAGCCCTATTCGATCGCCCTGACGCTCTTCGAGGCCGGCCTGCCGGCCAACTGTTTCCGGATCGATGCCGTGGACATCAGCGCGCGCGCGCTCGCCCGGGCTCGAGCAGGAGTCTACGGCCGGAATTCCTTCCGGGGAACCGAACTGGCGTTCCGTGACCTTTACTTCGCGAAAACGATCGGGGGCTGGGAGGTTTCGCCGCTCATGAAGCAGCAGGTGCATTTCCGGGAAGGCAATCTCTTCGATCCCGATATTCTGCCGGGTTCCGAGACGTACGACGTCATCTTCTGCCGCAACGTGCTCATCTACTTCGATCGTCCCGCGCAGGACCAAACCGTGACAGTTTTATCGCGCCTTCTGCGCCCGGCGGGAGTTCTTTTCGTGGGCCCATCCGAGACGGGACTTCTGCTCCGGCACCCGTACCATTCCCTGCGCACGCCCCGGGCTTTTGCCTTTCGGAAGGCGAGCGCGGGGCTGCGCCCCAGCCGGAGCACCACTCGCGTGACGGTCGGAAAGCGGCGTCCGGTTGTGGCGCCGGCCGCTGCCGCGAGGAAACCGGCACCCTCCGCTCCGCCGCCGCCACTTTTGGTCCGGAGTCCGGCTCCGGTCCGGCCGGAAGCAATTCTCGACGAAGCGGCGCGCCTCGCAGGCCAAGGTCGTCTCGCCGAGACCGCCCAGCTTTGCGAGAACCATCTCCGCGCGCACGGCCCCTCGGCGCGGGCGTATTATCTCCTCGGCTTGGTCCGCGACGCGGCGGGCAACCCCGGCGAGGCGGCCGAATATTTTCGGAAAGCGATCTATCTGGAGCCACTGCATCACGAGGCCCTGGTGCATCTCGGGTATCTGCTGGAAAAACAAGGCGACAAGGCTGGTGCAAAAGTACTGAATGAGCGGGCGAAGCGAGTGGAGCTAAAGCGGAGGAAGTAACATGTCCGAATCTGCTTCCCCCGTTTCCCCACTGGCCCGCGCCAGCCTGAATGATTGTTGGAACAAGATCGGCGTCTGGGGAAACGGCTCCTGCCCGGAGCTGGCGAAATGCGCCCATTGCCGCAATTGCCCCGTCTATTCCGCCGCCGCCGTCGCCTTGCTCGAGGCCGAGCCGCCGGCCGGGTATCTCGACGAATGGACCAGCCAATTTGCGCAGGAAAAGATCGTCGCGGCACCCGACGCGCATTCCGTTGTGATCTTCCGGCTCGGCGCCGAATGGCTCGCGCTGCCGACCGCGGTTTTCAAGGAAGTCGCTGAGCTGCGCGTGATCCACACCTTGCCGCATCGGCGGGGTGGCGCGGTACTCGGGCTCACGAATGTGCGCGGGGAATTGCTCGTCTGTGTTTCGCTCGTGGAAGTGCTGGGCCTGGAGAAAACAGCGGCGCTCCCGCGGGAGAAACGTCCCACGGAAAGACCGCGCCTTGTCGTCATCAGCCGCGAGGGCCATCGCGTCGGGTTTCCCGCCGATGAAGTCCACGGCATCCAGCATTTCCCGGCCCATGAATTGCAGGCCGTTCCCGCCACGGTCGCGCGGGCGGCGGCCAGCTATACCAGGGCGATCCTTCGGTGGCGCGAGCAGGCCGTGGGCTGCCTCGACGACCAGTTGCTCTTCTCCACGCTGAACCGCAAACTCGCATGAGCGACGAGGATCTCAGCGGCTATTCGATGGCGGACCTGTTCCGGCTCGAGACGGAAAATCAGGCCGAGGTTTTGACCTTGGGACTGCTCGCCCTGGAGCGCGGCCCCGCCGCCGCGGAACAACTCGAGGCCTGCATGCGCGCGGCGCACTCGCTCAAGGGCGCGGCCCGCATCGTGGGCCTGGAGGCCGCTGTGGAGGTGGCCCATGTGATGGAGGATTGCTTCGTCGCGGCGCAACGCGGTGGCGTGGTCCTCGGCCAAAAACACATCGATCTTCTGCTGCAGGGCGTCGATCTGTTGAAGCGCATTGGCACTACGGCCGAGCGGGACGCGGCCCAATGGATGGGAGAAAAGCGGCGCGAGATCGAGGGTTTCCGGACGGCGCTGGCCGCCGCAGTCGCCTGTCAGGAGAACGCGGAAACAGCCGACTACGCCGGGGCCCTGGAGGAGGCCGCCGCCTCCGTCGAGGCGCTGCCGACGGCGAGCGCAGCCACGCCGGCTGCTGCCACTGCCACCGGGCATGAGCCTTCCGATCGTGTGCTCCGTGTCACGGCGGAAAACCTGAACCGCCTGCTTTCGCTGGCGGGTGAATCCCTGGTGGAGTCGCGCTGGTTGAAGCCGTTTGCCGAATCGTTGTTGCGCTTGAAGCGGCAGCACCAGGAACTCGGCCAGACGCTCGACAGCCTCCGCGACGCCCTGCCGGATCATGTCGTGAGCGAACAGGCACGCGTGGCCCAAGGCGAAGCGCAGCGCCGCCTGCTCAAGTGCTCCCAATTTCTCGCCGACCGGCTCGCGGAGTTGGACGTCTTCGACCGGCGATCCGGCAACCTCGCCCATCGTCTGTACGAAGAAGCGCAGGCGGTGCGCATGCGCCCGTTCGCCGATGGCGTCCGCGCCTTTCCGCGCATGGTGCGCGATCTCGGGAAATCCCTCAGCAAGCCGGTCCGGCTGGAGATCGTCGGCGAAGCGACGCAGGTCGACCGCGATATCCTGGAGCGACTGGAAGCGCCGCTCACGCATCTTTTGCGGAACTCCGTGGATCACGGCATCGAGTCTCCCGAGGGCCGCCGCGCCGCCGGAAAGCCCGCGGAGAGCGTGCTCACGCTCGAGGCGCGCCACACGGCTGGAGTTCTGCAGATTGTCGTCGCGGATGACGGCGGCGGGATCGATGTCGACAAGCTGCGCGTCGCCGTTGTCGAGCGGAAGCTGACCGTCTCCGAGACTGCGGCGGCCCTGAGCGAGGCGGAATTGCTCGAGTTTCTGTTCCTGCCCGGTTTTTCGATGAAGGGCGAGGTGACGGAAATCTCGGGTCGGGGTGTTGGGCTCGATGTCGTGCAAAACATGGTCAAGCAGGTGCGCGGCACTGTGCGCGTTTCGTCCCAGCCGGGGCGCGGCGCCCGATTCCAACTGCAACTGCCGCTTACGCTTTCCGTCGTGCGTACGCTCTTGGTGGAGATTGACGCGGAACCGTACGCGTTCCCGCTCGCCTACATCGTTCGCACCTTGAAGCTGCCGAAGGAGAAAATCGAACTCCTCGAGGGCCGCCAACATTTCAACTTCGAGAGGCGGCACATCGGCCTCATCACGGCCCATCAGGTGCTGGGCGAGGGCGAACCCAAAGTGGCCGGCGGAGAACTGCCGGTGGTCGTCATCGGCGATCATGGTAGCACCTACGGCCTGGTGGTGGATCGCTTCCTCGGCGAGCGCGAGCTGGTGGTGCAGCCCCTGGATCCCCGCTTGGGCAAGATCAAGGACATCGCGGCGGCGGCCTTGATGGAAGACGGCTCGCCGGTTTTGATCGTCGATGTCGAGGACCTCATTCGCTCCATTGAGAAGCTGGCTTCGTCCGGACGCGTCACCAAGGTCGAGCGCGCCGCCACGGCCGGCGCGGAGCGGCCCCGCAAGCGCGTGCTGGTGGTCGATGATTCGCTCACGGTCCGCGTGCTCGAGCGTATGCTCCTCGGCAACCATGGCTACGAGGTGGAGGTCGCGGTCGACGGCATGGACGGCTGGAATGCCGTGCGCACGGGCCGCTTCGATCTCCTCGTGACGGATATCGACATGCCCCGAATGGATGGCATTGAGCTCGTCACCTTGATCAAGAAGGATCCGAATCTGAAAGCGCTGCCGGTGATGATCGTTTCCTACAAGGACCGCGAGGAGGATCGCCGGCGCGGTCTGGAGGCGGGCGCGGACTATTATCTGACCAAGGGCAGCTTCCATGACGAAACCCTGCTGCAGGCGGTGGTCGATCTCATCGGGGAGGCTGCCGGATGAAGATCGGTCTCGTGAACGACGTGCCGCTGGCGGTGGAGGCCCTCCGGCGGGCGCTCCTCGTGAAGCCGGAGCTCCACGTCATCTGGGTGGCGCGAAACGGCGTGGAGGCGGTCGAGCTGTGCGGCCGGGAGAAGCCGGATCTCGTGCTCATGGACCTGCTGATGCCGACCATGGATGGGGTGGAGGCAACCCGGCGGATCATGGCCGCCACCCCTTGTGCGATTCTGGTCGTGACGGTCAGCGTGGGCGCAAATGCGTGGCGGGTTTTCGAGGCGATGGGACACGGCGCGCTGGATGCCGTCGATACGCCGCGTCTCGGGAGCGGGAACCCGCGCGAGACGGCGGCGCCGTTGCTGGCGAAGATCGAATCCATCGGGCGCCTCATCAGCGAACGGAAGGGCTTTCCCAACGCTGCGGGGCCACGTGTCAAGGCGCGCCTGCGCTCCTCCCAGACTCCGCTCGTCGCCATCGGCGCCTCCGCGGGCGGACCCTCGGCGCTGGTGAAAATACTGGGCGATCTGCCGGCCGATTTCGCCGCAGCCGTCGTGATCGTCCAGCATGTCGACCAGCAGTTTGCCGCCGGTATGGCCGAATGGCTGGGTCAGTCCTGCAAACTTCCCGTGCGGCTGGCGCGGGAAGGCGACAACCTGCTCCGCGGCACCGTCCTGCTGGCTGGAACCAACGATCATCTCACGCTCACTGCGCCGGGACAGCTCGCGTATACGCCGGAACCGCGCGCCTATTCTTATCGACCTTCCGTGGACGTTTTTTTTCAGAGCGTGAGCCGATTCTGGACCGGCGAAGTGGTGGGCGTTTTGCTCACGGGCATGGGCCGGGACGGCGCCCTCGGGCTCAAGGCGCTGCGCGTGGACGGGCACCACACGATCGCGCAGGACCAGTCCACCAGCGCGGTTTACGGCATGCCCAAGGCCGCCGCCGCGCTGCATGCCGCAGTAGAAGTCTTGCCTCTCGACCGAATCGGCCAAAGGCTCGTCCGTGCCTTTGCCCGGCCGGGTAGTTAAGCAAAAGCCTCCCCCTCCCGCGATCCCCCATGCGCGAACCCCATATTCCCGATTCGCTCGAGGCTACGCCCAAGCCTTCCGACGATTACTACCCCGTCATGGTTCTCCTCGTGGATGACCAGGCCATGATCGGCGAGGCCATTCGGCGCTTGCTCGCCAACCTGCCGGACATCGATTTTCATTACTGCTCGAATCCGGCCGAGGCCCTCAAGGTCGCCGGGCAGGTCGAGCCCACCGTCATTCTGCAGGACCTGGTCATGCCGGGCGTGGATGGCCTGACGCTCGTCCACCAGTACCGGGCGAATCCGCAGACGAAGGACGTTCCCATCATCGTGCTCTCCATGAAGGAGGATCCCGCGGTGAAAAGCGCGGCCTTCGCAGCCGGCGCCAGCGATTATCTCGTCAAGCTTCCGGATCGGGTCGAATTGATTGCCCGCATCCGGCATCACTCGCGGGCGTTTCTGAACCAGACGCAGCGGGATTCGGCCTACCGCGCGCTGCGCGAGAGCCAACAGCAACTCGTCGATAGCAATACCGCGCTCGTTTCCCTCAATCAGAAACTCGAGGAGGCGACCCGCGCGAAGTCCTCCTTTCTCGCCAGTATGAGCCATGAGATCCGCACGCCCATGAACGGCGTGATCGGCATGACCACGCTTCTACTCGATACCGACCTCACGACCGAGCAGCAAGATTTTGTCGAGATTATCCGCAGCTCCGGCGAAAGCCTGCTCGCGATTATCAACGACATCCTGGATTTCTCGAAGATCGAGTCGGGCCGGGTCGAGCTCGAGAAACATCCCTACGATTTCCGCGACTGCATCGAGGAGGCGATGGATCTGCTCGCGCCCAAGGCGGCCGAGAAAGGTCTCGAACTGGTCGTCCTCATCGACCCGGGCGTGCCGACGGAAGTCGTGGGCGACGTGACGCGATTGCGGCAGGTCCTCGTCAATCTCATCAGCAACGCGATCAAGTTCACCCACGCGGGCGATATCGTGGTCTCGGCCGAGTTGAAGGAGGCGCCCGATCTGCGCAATGTCGATCTGCACTTCACGGTGGCCGACACAGGCATCGGCATTCCGCAGGAGAAGCAGGACCGGCTCTTCCGCTCGTTCAGCCAGGTCGATAGCTCGACCACCCGAAACTACGGCGGCTCGGGCCTGGGCTTGGTGATCAGCAAGCGCCTCGCGGAGCTCATGGGCGGCGGCATGACGCTGGAGAGCGAAGCGGGAAAGGGTTCCAAATTCCATTTCAGCATCCGCGTGCAAAGGGGTGAGACCGAGTTCCCGCCACCTCCCGTCCCGCCGCATCTGCGCGGCAAACGGATGTTGCTGGTCGAGGACAGCGCCATGCAGCGCCGGATGGTCGCCCAACTCGCTCAGGCCTGGGGCGTGGAACTCACCGACGCAGCCAGTCTCAGCGAGGCGGAGGAAAAGCTGCGGGCCGAGGGTCTGCCCTTCGATGTCCTGCTCCTCGACTACGGGCTTCTGGGTGACCAACCGGGGGAGAGCATCGCCCCGTTGCGCGCGCTCCCCGGCGCCGAGGGAGCCCCGCTGCTGCTCTTTTCTGCCCGGCGCCTGCGTTTCAGCGATGCCGAGGCGCTGGGTGCGTGCGGATATCTCCATCATCCGATTCACCCCTTCGTCTTGTTGGAGTTGCTCGAGCGCGCGCTACCGAGACCGGAGAAAGCCGAGAGACGGGCGCCTATCGCGGCCAAGGCGGAGACGACTCTCGCCTCGCGCCTCCCGCTCCGGCTTTTGCTCGCCGACGACAACGGCATCAACCAGAAAGTCGGCGTAACTCTGCTGAAACGCCTCGGCTACATCGCCGATGCGGTCGCCGACGGCAGGGAGGTCCTGCAGGCTCTCGAGTTAAAGTCTTACGACATCATCTTCCTCGATGTGCAGATGCCGCAGATGGATGGCTACGAAGCCGCGCGCCGCATTCGCTCCCAGTTTGCCGGCAACGACGCCGCGCGTCCGCGCCTGATCGCGATGACGTCGAACGCCATGCAGGGCGACCGCGAAATCTGTCTCGCCGCCGGCATGGACGATTATCTTTCCAAACCGGTGCGTCTCGGCGAGCTGCAAGCGGCGCTGGAGCGCTGGGCGCCAGTACGTCCGAAGGCGGACGGGGAAGGGAACACCATTTTGTAGGCCCGCCTCCCGCAGCGAAATGCGAGTCCCGAACGGCTTGCCGGGGGAGTCTGAGGGTGCGCAAGGGTCGTAGAAGAACCCGAGCCGGCTGCGAGTCCTTTACGTCCGGCGTGCCTCCGCTTCCGTCGCTTCCGGCACCACCAGAAAATGCCGCACGCGCGGAGTTTCGCCGTACTTGAGAAACGAGCACGCGTAGGTTTCAACCGCCGCGTCGTCCACCGTGGCGTGTTCGACTTGCCGGAGATGCTCGCTCCAGGATTCCACCAGAAACGATTCCCGGAAGTGCCCGGGTCGTGCGAGATCGTCCAGCAAAGTCCAGCGCAGGCCCCCGTCGCGCCGGCGCACGCGGCGCAGTGCCCGCATGGCGGCGCAGAACGCGCGCGCGTTTTCCGGCGGGACGAGGTAATCGATCTGCACCAGTACCGGCCCGTCGTCCGGGCGCAGCGTGGTCACGAGCTGGAACGCGGGCCAATGGTGGGAGGACGAGAGGTTCATCGTCGCCGTCTGCGGGAGCGGCAGCAGGCGTCCGAGCACTAGGGAGAGCACTGCGCCCGCGGCCGCAGAGAGCAGCGCCCGCGGTACGCCGATCTGCGCGGCGACCGCTCCCCAGCACAACGCCGCCACCGCAAACGTGGCCTGCACCACGAGCAGAAAGACCGAGGAAGCGCGGCCGCGGATCCAATCGGGCACGGAAAGCTGCGCGCCGATATTCAGCGACGCGAGGGCGGACATGACGGCCGCCCCAAGCCCGGCCAGAGCGAGACAAAACTCGACCGCATTGCGCACGAGGGCCATCGCGGCCGTGGCCGCAGCCAGCAGAACGGTGGCAGCCGCGACCACGGTCCCCATGCGGAAGCGCGAGCAAATCTTCGGCAGCACGAAGACGGAGACCGCCATGCCCCCGAGACCCATCGCCGCCATGGCCACGCCGAATTCCGCACCGGAAAGCTGGAGCCGCTGGCGGGCCAGGAGTGGCACCAGCGCGATTGGCGCACTCGCGCAGAAGGCAAAAGCAAAGTTCCGCACCAGCACCGCGCCGATCTCCGGCGCGTGCCAGACGTAGCGGAGCGCGGCTTTCATGGCGCCGACCAGGCGTTCGGTCGGCAACACTTCCTTCCGCACCGGCCGCCGCCAGAGGAGCAGCAGTGCGAGCGAGATGCCCATCAGCACGGCATTCAAGACAAACACATGCGATCCACTGAGCGCGCCGAGCAGCAGCCCGGCCAGCGCCGGCGCGGCTCCGCGGCCGATATTCGTGACGGCGCCGGCGAGCCGCATGGCCGCCGGGACATCTTCCCGCGCCACGACCTCCGGATAACTCGCCTGCCAGGTGGGCAGGGTAAAGGTCGCGCCGAGGGACATCGCAAACGTCGCCCCGATCAACACGAACGGGGTAAGCATGCCAGCGATCCCAGCGAGGGCGAGCGCAGCGGCGACGAGAAAACGCCAGCCCGTCGCCACGACAAGCAACCGGCGGCGATCCACGACATCGGCGAGAGCGCCTCCCGGCAGTGCGAAGAGGAAAAAAGGAATGCTCGACGCCGCCTGCAGCCACGTCACAAGCATTGGGGACGCGCCCTCCGAGTTGGCCAGTATCCAGGAGCTGGCGGTGTCCTGCATCATTCCGGCCACGTTGGAGGCGAGCCCGGCGACCCAAAGGAGACGCAAGACCGCATTCTGCCGCAGGAGCGTGAGCGCTCCGGCTGGTTGGGCTGGTTGGGGCATGAGGTCGGAGTGCGCACCAAGCCCCGGACCCTTGCGGCGGGCAAGGATTTCCGCGCCGCGTCGCGTTTCGCGTCGCGTTTCCGATCCATCGGGACGCCTGGTCCTTTTTCGTCAGCGCGAGCAAAACTCGCTCGGATGAACCGGCGCCTTCTGCTCCAGCGCGGCCTGCCAGACGCGTCTTGGCGCCTTTTCACAGTGGCCGCCGCAGCCACGGGCAGCCGTGGCATCGGGCGTGCTAAGCGCTGGCGCGGGGCATGGGCGCTCCAAACCGTAACCTTGAAAAAATCCAATATCTCCTACCTCGTGCGCCTGGCTGTTTCAGGCGCAATCACTGTACACAGCACCCACCAAGCAAACGCCGAAGAGACCGCCGCTGGGGGAACCCGCGTCGTCGTCACGGCCGTTCCTCTCGAGGAATCGGTCCTGCCGACCACCCGGCCCTACACGTCGGCGTTTGGCATCGAGAGCAACATCCTTGACGTCCCGCGCAGCGTGACGGTCATTTCGCGCGAGCAGCTCGATTCCATCAGCGTGCAGGACGTTCGTGACTTCGCGAAACTGACCTCATCGAGCTACACGACCAGTAACTTCGGCGCGCCGTCAAATCCGAGCATCCGAGGCCAGACGTCGGATCTGTTCGTCAACGGCATGCGCCGCGGTCTCACCTCGAATGGCAACGGCCTGCCGATCAATTTCAACGCGGTTGAAAGCGTGGACATCATCAAGGGTCCGCCCACGGTGATCATGGGCGTATCCCAGTACGTCGGTGGCGCCGTGAATCTCGTCACCAAGCGCCCCTACGGTGATCAATTCCGCGGTGAGGTGAGCGCCACGTTCGGGATGTTTGAGCAATACCGTTACCAGCTCGACATCGGCGGACCCATCATCAAGGACAAGCTCGCCTATCGCGTCAGCTTTTCGGGCGAGGAAAGCGGCAGCTTCTACGAGTCCGGCCATAAAAACACCCAAGCCCTTTATCTCGCGCTCACCTATACGCCGACCGCGCGTTACACCGCCGAGTTCAACTTTGAGGGTTACTGGGCGAGCTATACCGAGAACTTCGGCATCAACCGCCCGACCCAGGACCTCATCGACAACGGGCGCTACATCACCGGCGTGGTGGGTTTGCGCAACGGCGCGCAGGACGTCGCCGCGATCAACGGCGGATTCAACGTGGTGACGCCGGGACCGACGATCAACCTCGACCGCAGCATCCGCCTGCTTGCACCCGGCGACGGATCGACGGGCAGGAGCTTTAACGCGCAACTCATCCAGACGCTCAAGGTCAACGACGTGCTCACGATCGTGAACAACACGAATTTTTACTACGTCGACCGCCAGACGCTGAGTTCGTACTACTACTCGGAGATCCTCGACGGAAACTACGCCATCGCGAATCGCACGGAATTCAAGTTGAACTTCGACGTCCCCTTCGGGAGAAAGTCGACCATCAGTGGGAAGGACGGCAAAGCAGCCGCGACGAGTGGCGGTTGGACGCTGAAGAATGCGATCAACGCCGGCCTCGAGATCCGTTACCAACGCGTCAACGCCTATAACGATTTCTTCAACGAGCCGGCCAATGCTTGGGACTTGAGCCGTCCGCGCAGCGAGATCAATTACGTGAACCAGCTCGCCGGCGGTTCGCTGCGACTCGATCGCTTCGGCCATCCGGGCCGCTTCGCGTCGCCCGGCGTTTTCAATGGAGACACGAATCAATCCCGCGCCTGGACGCTCAGCCCGTATTTTCAATACGAGGCCAGATTCGGCGAAATGTTCGGTCTCCTGGCGGGCGCGCGCGCCGATGTCTTCTTCGTCACCGCGCGCGATCCGCTCGCGCCTGCGTTCGCCCAGGCCGTCGATACCACCACGCAGGTTATCCCGAATTTCAACCTCAGCCCGACCTTCCGGCCGACCCCGTGGCTTAGCACGTACTTCACCTATAACTATGGGCAATCGACAGGTATCGCGAACGGTGGCGGCTACGTCGGCGGCACCGGCGGATTCGCCGCCAGCTATTTCCACCGCCCCTCGGAGTTGTTCGAAGTCGGCGCGAAAGCGACCCTTTTGAAGGACAAGCTCTTTGCCGGCGTGGCGCTTTTCAACCAGACCCGGAGCGACCCGAGCCAGGGCGGCACGTATAACAAGGTCCGGGTCAAGGGTGCCGAAGTCGAGCTCAACTACCAGCCGAACCGGAACTTCTACGTTACCGCCGCTTACACGTATCTGGACCCGAAAATGAACCCGGGGTTCAGCGTACAGGACTATCCGTTCAACCGCATCGGTTCGTTTTTCAATCTGACCGATACCTTCCAGGCGCCTGGCTTAACCGTTCCGAAGGGCCGCAAGGTGCTTGAACCGGGCGTGCCGCAGCATCAGTTCAATGCCCTCGCGTCCTACAAGCACGAGAGCGGATTCGGCATCTCCGTCGGCGTGGTCGCGACCGGCTCGCAAAACTTGAATTACGACGGGAGCGTGAAGATCCGCGCACAATACACGCTCGATACCACGCTCTTTTACAAGCGGAAGAATTACGAGGTACGCCTCGCTTTCCTGAATGTCACCGACCAGAAGAACTTCTCCCCGCCGAACGCGGTCTACGCGAACGACTCGGTCGTCGCGGATCTCCCGTTTCGTGTCGAGGGCACCATCAAGCTCAAGTTTTGACCCCACGCCGATTCCTTGGGCTTTGAGCACGGTAGGCCGGACGCTCGGAGGAGCGTCCGGTTCAATCACCGCCGTGCCTCGGAAGCGGCTCACGCCGTGAGAAGCCGGGTTGTCCAGGCGATGCCCCGGGCCTGGATAAGTTTTCGCGAACTTCCGCTGCTTGCGGCAGGATAAACCCTTCCATTTCTCCGCATGCACCGATTCCTCGCGCTGCTCTTCGCTCTCCTTCTCGCCCTCCCGCTCGGCGCGGCCGAGATCCGCTATTCCGCGGTCACCGGTTCGTTCTCCGCGGAACTCGAAGCCATTAAAAAAGTGCTGGTCCCAAACCGCCAGAAGCTGCGGCGTGTGACCATCAATGGAGTGGTCTTTGAATCGGCCCGCGTGGGCCGGCGACGCTACCTGTTCTTTCTCACCGGAATGAGTGTGGTGAACGCCGCGATGACCACCCAACTCGCCCTGGCACGCTTCCCGGTGAAGGAACTTTTTTTCGCCGGCATCTCCGGAGGCGTCAATCCCGGCTATCAGCCGGGCGATGTCGTCGTGCCGGAGCGTTGGGCGTACCACGATGAAGGCGCCTACTTGAACGAACGCGAGCCGGGGAAGTTTCAAATGCCGGAGTATTTCAAGCCGAAATACCCAAACTTCGGGATGATGTTTCCCGATGAGGTGGTGGTCATTCGCAGCGGGCTCTTAAAATATGAGCGCGTGGCCGCATTCCCGGCCGGTTCCGCGCTCGTGGCGCTGGCCAAAAAAGCGCTTGCCCGGCCACCACCCCTCACGCTCGAGGGCCGGATCTGTCAAGTAAAATATGGCGGCACCGGGGTGAGCGGGAGCGTCTTCTGCGACAACTCCGCCTACCGCGAATTCGTCTGGAGTACGTGGCAGGCCGAATGTCTCGACATGGAATCGACCGCGATCGCCCACGTTTGCTGGGCCAACAAAATCCCCTGCCTGATCGTGCGCGGACTCAGCGACCTCGCCGGCGGCCAGGCCGGCGTGAACACCGAGGAAAAATATCTGCGCGCCGCCGCCGAGAACTCCGCGAAGGTCCTCGAGACGATCCTTCTCGCGAAGTAGGCGGCGGACGATTTCGCAAGATTATTTCGCATGCCAGCGATCCCACAAACCGGTCACTTTATGGTGCTGTGCTACGCCGTCGCGAATGACTTGAAGCAGCGCTTAACGTCTTCGGGCTTCTGGATCATGCCTCCAACGACAACCTCTGGATCGCCGATCAGCATGAATTCGCCTCGCGAACCGAAGGGCTCGTATCTTTGAATGAGCGTGGCGGGCGTAACCATGCCTTTTGCCCAGAAATCGACCGAGAGAACATCGATTTTTTCCTCATCTTCTCGAAGCAAGACATCGCGAACGAAGGCCCAAGCACAGACGGTCTTTGTCGCCACCTCCATCTCCGACTTGCCGCGATCAATCGCTTCCTCCTGCGTCTGCGCTTCAAACCGAAAAAGTTTAGGCTCTTCCGGGAAGTTGCGGCGTTTCCAGAGTAAAACGGGTGTGGTAGGCTTGGTGCATGAGTCAAAGCCTTCTGCATCATGCGTTTGGGGTTCGAAAAGGGTACGATTATCACCGAACCTCGTATGAGGATGGAGGGGT
>JBBRQH010000026.1:0-65296 GCA_038226705.1 Chthoniobacterales bacterium
ATTGGTGCCGAGGGGGAGATCCTTCGGCAGGAGGACATCCGTCGTGGCGAGGACGGCGGCGCGTTGGATGGTGTTCTCGAGTTCGCGCACGTTGCCGGGCCAGTGCCAGCTTTCGAGGGCGCGCATTGCTTCCTCGGAAATCCGCAGGCGCGGCAGGCGGCGCTGCACGGCGATGCGGGAGAGAAAATACTCGGCCAGGAAAGGAATGTCCTCGAGGCGCTGGCGCAGCGGCGGGAGATGCACCCGGACTACGTTCAGCCGGTAGAAAAGATCTTCGCGGAACATCTTCCGGCCAATCTCCTCCTCCAGGTTTTTGTTCGTCGCGGCGATAATCCGGACGTCCGACTTGAGCGTCGCGGTTCCCCCCACGCGGGAAAATTCGCCTTCCTGGAGCACGCGCAGAAGTTTACTCTGCACGGCCAAAGGCATTTCGCCGATTTCATCGAGGAAGAGCGTGCCGCCGTCGCTTTGCTCAAACCGTCCCGCCCGCTGCACGACCGCGCCGGTGAAGGCTCCCTTCTCGTGGCCAAAGAGTTCGCTTTCGAGGAGGGTTTCGGGAATCGCCGCACAATTGATGGCGACAAAATTCCTTTCCACCCGCCGGCTGTGGTGATGGATGGCGCGGGCGACCAGTTCCTTGCCCGAGCCGCTCTCGCCCGTGATCATCACCGGCGCGTCGGAGCCGGCCACGCGTCCGATCATTTTGAAGACCTGCTGCATGGCGGCGGACTGGCCCACGATGCTATCCTGGTGCTGCTCGACCGTGAGCTGCGGCTGAAAGGTGACGGCCGCCCGCATTTCGGCGCGCTGTTTGAGGGCGGCATCGACCACGACCTTGAGGTTGAAGGGCAGCGCTTCCTTCCGGATGAAATCGAACGCACCGAGCTTCATGGCCTCGATGACGGACTGCGTGGTGCCGAAGGCGCTTACGAGCACGACAATCGCGTTGGGATCCCGCTGGCGGGCCTTGGCCAGCAGCTCCATGCCGCTCAGGGGCTGAAGATGGGTGTCGGCGATCAGGACGTCCGCGCCTTCGCTGGCGTAGAGCCGCAGGGCCTCATCCGAGCGGGTGGCCGTAACAACGCGCGTCTTCGTGGTCTCGAGCTGATGCACGGCCCACTTCAATAGATCGACATCTGGATCGGCGATAACGACAGTCTGCATTTCCCTCCTTCAATCCCGAATCAAACTTCGACCGCCC
Source organism: Chthoniobacterales bacterium (assembly GCA_038226705.1). GTDB lineage: Bacteria > Verrucomicrobiota > Verrucomicrobiia > Chthoniobacterales > SZAS-18 > SZAS-18. The sequence continues at coordinate 1,202 of JBBRQH010000026.1, forward strand.
CGTAGCGGCGCTGGCGGCGCGAGTATTCGAAGACGGCATCGACCAGATCCTGCTTTCCGAAATCCGGCCAGAGCTTTTTCGTCACATAAAACTCGGCATAGCTCACCTGCCAGAGCAGGAAATTGGAAAGGCGCATCTCGCCCGAGGTGCGGATGAGCAAATCCGGGTCGGGGTAATCCCGGGTGTAGAGATATTTGCTGAACATCTCGGGAGCGATCGTGGCCTTGTCGAGTCGGCCCTGTTCGATCTCGGTCAGGAGGCTTTTGATGCCGTCGATGACCTCGGTCCGGCCGCTGTAACTGAGCGCCAGGATAAGGGTGAGGCAGGTGCAGCCCGCGGTCGCATCGATGGCGCGCTGGAGCGCCGCCTGGCACGAAAGCGGGAGATCGGTCAGCCGGCCGATGGCGCGGAGCTGCACGTTTTTCTCGAAGAGTTCGGCGGTGTTATCGTCGAGAAACTTCTCGAGGAGATGCATCAGGCCCTCGACTTCCGCTTTCGGGCGCAGCCAGTTTTCGGTCGAGAAAGCGTAGAGGGTGAGGAACTTCACGCCGAGTTCGACACAGCCTTCGATGCAGGCCCGCACGGAGCGGGAACCGCTTTCGTGGCCGACGAGCCGGATCTCGCCGCGCTGCGTCGCCCAACGCCCGTTGCCGTCCATGATCACCGCGATGTGACGGGGAATGGACGCGGGTTTCGCGACGGCAGGTTCACTCATGGCTCGGACGGGCGGGGCGACGATCGCACTCACGCGGTAAAGGTTTGGTGCCGGCCCGGTCCGACCGAAATGAGCTGGATCGGCGCGCCGCAAACCGCTGCCAGCTTTTTCAAGTAGCGCTGGGCGTTGCGCGGAAGGTCGGCGAACCGGCGCACGTCTTCCGTCGATTTCTTCCAGCCTGGCATTTCCACAAAGACCGGCCGGCACCGCGCGAGATCGTCGGCATCGGCCGGGACGTGGTCCAGGCGCTCGCCGTCGAGGTCGTAATGCGTGCAAATCCGGACCACCGGCTGCAGGTCGAGGCCGTCCAGGTTGGTGATGGCGATCCGGTCAATGCCATTGATGCGAACCGCCCCACTGGTCGAAACGGCATCGAACCAGCCGCAACGCCGGGCCCGTCCGGTGACCGCTCCAAACTCCCGTCCCATCCCATGGAGCGAATCGGAAAGAGCATTGTCCTCGGTGGGAAACGGGCCGCCACCCACCCGGGTGGTGTAGGCCTTCATCACCCCGTAAATCACGTCGATTCGATTGGGTGGAACGCCCGAACCCGTGCACGCGCCCCCCGCCGTGGTGCTCGAGGACGTGACGTAGGGATACGTGCCGTGGTCGATGTCGAGATAGGTGCCCTGGGCTCCTTCAAAGAGAATGCGGCGATTCCGCCGCATCGCTTCATGCAGGTAGGCTACGGTGTCCGTAATGTGCGGGCGCAACCGATCGGCCGCGGCACAATACGCCTCAACGACCTCCGCGGGTTTGAGGGGCGCAGCGTCGAGCTGCTTGAGCAGGCGATTCGCGCCGATCACGGCTGCCCGCACGCGTTCGGCCACCGTGGCCGCTTTCGCGAGGTCGATCATGCGCAGGCCCGTGCGGGCGATCTTGTCGCCGTAGGCCGGGCCGATGCCGCGTTTGGTGGTGCCAATCCGGCCCTTCTTTTGTTTCTCCAGGGCTGCATCGATCACGCGGTGGTAAGGCAGCACCACGTGGGCGCGGTCGGAGACGAGCAGGTTTTCCGGGGACACGCTGATGCCGCGTGCGGCCAGGCCGTCCATTTCACCGACGAGCGAAATGGGATCGATCACCACGCCGTTGCCCAGGAGGCACATCTTGCGCGGGTGGAGTACGCCGGAGGGAATCAGGCTGAGCACGTACTTCTCGGCCCCGTGCACAATCGTGTGGCCCGCGTTGTTGCCGCCCTGGGTGCGCACCACCAAGTCGGCTTCCCGGGTGAGGAAGTCGATGATTTTGCCCTTGCCCTCGTCACCCCATTGCGCGCCGACCAGAATCGTATTCGCCATTCCCCGAGACTACGCGCTTCCGCCCCGCGCTCAAGATGTGCGCGGGGTGGGGATAGAATTACACCGCCAACTCCACCGTTTCCCCGCGCAACTCCTCTTCCTCGCGCTGCATCGAGGCCGCGTAGAGCTGCGCGTACTTGCCGCCCAGTTCGAGCAATTCGTCGTGGTGCCCGCGTTCGACGATCCGGCCTTTCTCCAGCACGAGAATCTGATCGGCATTGCGCACGGTGGAGAGCCGATGCGCAATGACGAAGCTGGTGCGGTGGCTCATCAACCGCTCCAGCGCGGCCTGGATCAGGCGCTCGGTTTCGTTGTCCACGCTGGCCGTGGCTTCATCGAGCACGAGAATGGGCGGATCCTTCAGCAGCACGCGCGCGATCGAGATGCGCTGTTTCTCGCCGACGCTGAGCTTCACTCCCCGCTCGCCCACGATGGTGCCCAGGCCTTCGGGCAGGCGCTCGATAAAGGAGCGGGCGCCGGCCGATTCGGCCGCCGCGAGGAGTTCTTCGTCCGTCGCATCCGGTTTCGCGAAGCGCAGATTCTCGCGCACCGTCCCGTTGAAAAGGAAGCTTTCCTGCGTCACGAGACCCACGGAACGGCGGAGCCGATCCTGGGGATAGTCGCGCAGGGAAACGCCATCGATCGCGATTTCGCCCGCGTCGTATTCGTAGAAGCGCGTGAGGAGGTTCACCAGGGTCGATTTGCCCGCGCCGGTGGTGCCCACGAGCGCGACCGTTTCGCCAGGCTGCGCGCGGAGGGTGATATGCTGCAGGACGTTTGAACGTCCCGCATAGGAGAAGCTGACGTCGCGGAACTCCACGTTGCCGCGAATCGCGCCGCGGGCGTGGGCTTCGGCTCGCGAAACCTCCTGCTGCGCGTCCGCCCGCAAGCCGGGTTCGACCGGTTCATCGAGAATTTCGAAGACACGCGCGGCGGCGGCGCGTCCGCCCTGGAGCATCTGATTGAGCGTGTGCAGCTTTCCGATCGGATCATAGAGAAACTTCACCAGAGTGAGAAACGCCACGAGTTCGCCGATTTGCATGTCGCCGGCGAGGACGGCGCGCCCGCCCAGGAACACGACCAGGACCAGCCCCGCGTTCGTGAAGAAATCCATCGACGGGTTGTAGCTCGCCCAAACCTTCATGACCCAGAGGGTGGCGTGGCGGAGCTGATCGCTGACGGCGTTGAAGCGCGAGTGTTCCGCGTCTTCCCGCACATACGTCTTGATCTGCCGGATGCCGGCGAGGTTGTCGTGCAGCAGCGAGTTCATCGCGCTCGAAGCCTTGCGCTGCGCCTTGTAACGCTGGTAGGCGGTCAGGGTGTAAAGCATCGCGCCGCCGGCGAGAAACGGGATGGGCGCGAGCGCGGCGAAGGCGAGCGAGGGCCGATACAGAAAGAGCATCGAGAGCACCGCCCCGATTTGCAGAAGCGCGATGAGGCCGGTCTCGATCCCGTCGATGAGGACACGCTCCATCGCATTCACGTCCTCCAGGACCCGCGTCATGATGTCGCCCGTGGCGCGGTTGTCGAACCAGCCGAGCGGGAGGCGCTGCAGGTGCTCGTAAAGATCGCTGCGCAGATCGAAAATCACGCGCTGCTCGAAGACATTGTTGACCACGATGCGCAGGCCGTTCAGGCCGTTTTGGATCACGAAACTGAGCAGACCCACCGCGCAGAGCGGCACGAGCAGCTCGGGCCGGCCGCCGCGGATGGAATCGTCGATGATGCGCTGCGTCACCGCAGGGAAGACGATGACCATGAGCGTGCTGCCCGCGGCGCAGGCGAGCATCCCGATCGCCATCCAGCGATAGCGGTGGATGTAACGGAAGACACGGAAAAGGTGATTCATGGGAAAGACTCGGAACGCGAAAAGCGGAGGAGGCGCGAAAAGCCGATGAGCGGGAGGCCACGATAGCAGATCGCAAGGACGTGTTCACAAAAGGCCCGCCCCGGTGTCTGTCATGGGCGGGCGATCTCCTCGCCGAACAACTCGGATGAATGAGAGGACTGGGAGATGGGACGAATGGGACCGATGGAGGCACGAGTGCTGCCTATCTCGCGATCATTCCGGTTTCCCTTTCTTTTCGCGCCGTTCGCTGCGCCCGCCCAGCATGGCCTGCACCAGATCGTCGGCGGTGGCATAACCCACGGGGTTTCCCCGCTCGTCCGTAATCAGGGCGACCTCGCGGCGCTCGGCCCGGAGCTTCCGCAACACGCGATGCGCCGGCTCGCTTTGCGCTATCCGGAAAGGTTTCGGCAGCCGGTCGACGCGCTGGTTCGGGTCGCGATCAAACACCAATTCCTTGACGCGCTCGAGTACGCGGATCTCCCCGGAGCCTTCCTCGGTCACGGCTGAGACGTCGGACTTTCCCACTAGTCGCAGGAGATCGGCCACGCGCGCGCCGGCGGGGACTTGGCTCGTAGGCGGCAGGGCGAGCTTGCATTCGCCCACCGGGAGGCGGCGGAACGCTAGCGCGCGCGCAATGATTTCGCGCTGGACGGGCGTGAGGACGCCAGCGGTGGCGGTCTCGCCGGTCAGCAACACTTGGAACTGCTCCCGCGCGATGGAAAGGCGCAGGGGATCGAAGGCGCGGCCCAAGCCGAGCGCGCGGGAGAGCCACGCGCCCAAGGCGAGCAATGGCGTGGCGAGTCGCGAGGTGAGTTCCAGTAGCCCGGCGAGCGCCGCGAGCGTGCGCACGGGAAAGCGCCGGAAAAGCGCCTTAGGCAGCAGGCGAACCCCGATCAAATAGATGGGCAAAGCCACGGCGAGGGCCAAGACATAGCCGCGCAGACCGAAGGCGGCGACTGCGCGCCCGGTGATGAGCGCCAGGGCCGCCAAGTCCATGAAGTTCGTCACGAGCAGCGCGGTGGCGAGCAACCGTTCCGGATGCGAAAGCAGACGCTCGAGGCGCTGCGCCGGCTTGTCACCGCCGCGCGCCCGCGTCCGCAGCCGGGCGGGATTCACCGCGAGCAGGCCCGCTTCGACACCCGTGAAAACGAACGAGATTCCCAGCAGGCAGAGGGCGAGTGGGATCGAGGCCGGGAGGACCGCCAGGACGGGCGCGGCACTCATTCCACTTCCGGCTCCCTCCGCTCGATTCGAACGAGTTCCACCCGGCGCCGCGAAGCGCGCAGGATCGTGAGGTGCAAGCCGCCGGGCAGCTCAAGTTGGGCCCCCGCGCGAGGAATGAGCCCCAGCCGATTGCTGATGAGCCCGCTCAGAGTATCGAGGCCCTCCGTTTCCAGCGGCACGCCAAACAGCTCTGCCAGGTCGTCGAGGCGGGCCTGGCCGCTGGCCAGTACGCGGCCTTCCTCGTCATGTTCGATATTGGGTTCCTCGACCCCGCCCGGCAGGGCGTCGGCGAGGATCTCCTCCACCAGATCTGCGGGCGTGACGATTCCTTCGTAGCCGCCGTATTCATCGACCACGATGGCGAGATGCTGTTTATGCGTGAGAAACGAGCGCAGCAGCGTAAGGGCCGGCATGGTTTCCGGCACAAACGAAGGCGGGAGCAGGCGCTCCACATAGAGATCGCCCTCCGGATGAAGGAGGAATTCTTGGGCGTCCAGGACGCCCAAGATGTCATCCGGGGTGTCGCCGTAGACGGGCACATAGCGGCGCCCGCCCGCCCGCACGCGGCGAGCGGCGTCGGGGGCCGGGAGATCGTCGGTGAGCGCAAAGGCGTCGACGCGCGGCGTCATCACGTCCTTCGAAGTTTTGTCGCGGAGCTTGAGCAATTCCCCGATCACAGGGCCTTCGGCGCCGCGCAGAATGCCGGCCTCGGCGGCGAGCTGCGCAAAGGCTTCCATCTCCTCCGGCGTGAGGGGGGCCGAGGCGCGCCAGCGCGCCGGGGTGAGCGCATCGGCCAGGCGTTCGCTGATGAAATTGAGGGCATCGGCCAGGGGGCCGAGAACCGGACTGAGCCAGCGCAGGACTCCCACCGCGTGGCGGGCGACCGGCTGGGGGCGCTTGAGCGCGACCAGTTTTGGGAACAGGTCACAAGCCCCGATGACGATCGCAAACAGGATCGGCGCCGCCGCCCATTTGGGGACCTCGCGGGAAAAGACAGCCGGGACTTCCGTCTCCAGCAGCAGCAGGCAAAGCAGGCAGAGTGGGATGTTCACGAATACGTCGCCAATCACGAGCATCCCGAGCAATCGGCGCGGCTGGGCCAGAAACCCTGCCATCAATTCGCCATCGCGCGGACGGGCGCTCTTGACGGCGTCGATCTCGGGACCGCGCAGGGCGAACATGGCCGTCTCCGCTGCGGAGAAGAAGGCCGACGCCAGGCCGAGCGCAACGATGAGTGCGACAATCAGCAACGTAACGGCGGGCGGCATTTGAAAAAACGGAGCCTACTTCCCCTGCGGGATCGCCGCAAAGCGCCGGACGGCGAAGAAGCAAGAAACCGCGGAGCGGAAGAATCAAGAATCAAGAATCAGGAATCAAGGATCAAGGAGAGAAGAAGACATGAAAGAGCCATGCTCCCGCGCAGGAGTAATCGATGCTTGAGTCTTTGCTGCGCTTGAATCCCCTTGGCACTTGATTCCTGATTCTTGATTCTTCCCTAATGGGAAGTGTCCCGACCGGATTATTGCGATGAAGAAAAGCCAGAGAATCGCCGAATTCGTTTCCACCTTGGAGGCTGACGCGGACAACGTCGTGGGCGATCCGCGTTACGCCGGCTACTTCACGCTCTTCAATGAGCAGCGTTATTACGAAGCCCACGACGTGCTCGAGGACTTGTGGCTCGAGGATCGGAGCGGCGCGGATGGGCAGTTCTACAAGGCGCTGATTCAGTTCGCCGGCGCCTTCGTGCATTTGCAAAAAGGCCGCCTCCCCCCGGGAGCGCGGCTCTTTGCTCTCGCACGCAAGAATCTCGGTCCGTTCGCGCCGCACCGGCATCAGCTCCACGTCGCCGAGGTCTGCGGGATGTGCGATCGCTACCAACGCGCGCTCGAGGCTTCGCAGTTTCTGCAAAATCCGTGGTCGCCCGGCCACGCGCCGCGGCTCGAGCTCGAGCGCGTGGTGCGGGATTGAATGCCTGTCAGCCCGGAACGCATGGCCCCGGTTTAGTTCTTCTTTTTGTTGAGCACCTCAATCGCCTGCTGCAACTTTGCGTAGGTGGACGTGTAGTAGGCCGAGGCGCGCTCGCCTTCGGCCACCGCGTCATTGTACTCTTGGAGAGCGGTGGCGTCCGTAAAGCTGAGCCGGCCGCTGTCGTCCACGCTCCAGCCGCCGGCGCTTTTCTGGAGAACGTTCAGGCGCCAGAGGATTGCATCCACCACGTTCAAGCGCGCATAGGTGGTTTGATTGACGAGCGGAATTTCGAGCTCATTCGCTTTCGCCGCCCCTGCGATCGCGCCCTTCACCGTTGGATTCGAGAGCGAATAGCCTGCCTTGACGAATTCTGCCTTGAGCTGCTCGACAATCTCCACCTGCCCATCGGCGACCGCTTTCGCGGCGGCCCGGTAGCGGAGAGCAATCTCGATCCCGCGTGCCACGGAGTCGGGTTCGCGGAAGCCGAGGGCTTCGCCCAATTTCGCCTGCGCGAGTTCGTCGTCGAGCGCGTCGAGCGCCGCCGCGAAATCGATCCGCTGTTGGGAGAAGCGACGCGCCACCTCGATGACGCCTTTCCCTTCGGAATCCGAATTCGGCGAGGTCTTTAGCCCCAAGGGGGAAGCGGCCGCCTCCGCCAGGCGTGCCCGCAAAAGGGGCGCTGCCGAGCCAAGCACGATCAGCGCCACCCCGAGAATCGGCCCGAGCCAATTTCGAATGAAGTAGGCACAAAGCCCCGAAACAAGGAAAGCGGCCCCGAAATTCCCGACGAGCTGGCCTTGATAAAACGCCTCCTCGCCCGGCGGCGGGTGGTAGCCGGTGAGCGCCAGGCGAAATCCAAACGCGACGAGGCTGGCGGCGAAGGCAATGCCAACCCGGAAGGCGGTGGACGGGGAAGAAGATGGGATCTGCGGTAGCGGCGGCAGGGGAGGCGGTAGGGCGCTCATTTCGCGCGGCAAAGGGGCAAGCTAGTCGGAAAACACAAGCGCCTTTAGCGCGAACGCGCCTTCAGCAACGCGAGGATCGCCGCGTCGCGTTCCGCTTCCAGCGCTTCGATGCTGCGATTGTGCGCGGCTTCTTCGACGCCTGCGATCAGTCGCGCCTTCAATTCGTCCGTCAGCAACGGCGTGCGCAAGTCCGCCCAGCGCGCGGCTTGGCTCGGTCCGAGATGCTCAAGATAGTGCCGGATTCCACCGGGGCCGCCGCCCAGGTGATAGAGCAGGTGCGGGCCGAGCACAGCCCAGCGCACGCCGGGTCCGGCGGTCATGGCCGCATCGACTTCCTCCACGGTGGCCACGCCTTGTTCGACGAGGCTGACGGCCTCGCGGTAGATCGAGGAATTGAGCCGGTTGGCGATGTGACCGATGACTTCGCGGCGGAGTACGATGGGGGTCTTGCCGAGCGAAGCGAAGAATTGCCGGGCCCATTGCACGGCGGGATCCTCCCGTGACTCGCCGACGAGTTCGACGAGGGGTAAAAGGTGCGGCGGATTAAAGGGGTGCGCGACGAGAACGCGGCGCGGGTTCCGCCGGCAATCCGCGACAATGCTGCTCCGCAAAAGCGCGGAAGTGCTCGAGCCGATAACGACTTCGGGGCGCGCGCAGGAATCGAGACGCGCCAGAATCTCGCGCTTGAGCACCTCTTTCTCCGGGGCGTTCTCCTGGATGTAGTCGGTCGCGGCGGCGGCTTCCAAGTCCGTCGTGTACGCGATCGCGCCTGGCGCAATCGAGACGGGGTGCAGCTCGCGCAACGCAGGCTCCACCCGCGCGATAAATCCCTCAACCCGTTCCTGCACGGCGGGCGAGGGATCCTGGGCGATGACGTTAAAGCCGTGGTGCCGGAAGAGGGCGACCCAACTCGCGCCGACGGTGCCGGCGGCACCGACCACGCCGACAGTGGAAATGACCGGGGAGGAGTTCAAATCGCCGCACGGTTATTCGCTGCCCTGCCAATGGAAAGTGCAATTCGCGGTCGACTTCGACCAGGCCGGCGCGACCGCATTCAATGGCGGTCAGTCCCGCACCCACTGATCGACGCGTTCCACCTGCATCCCCGCGCCGCGCGCCGAGGCCTCGCCGGTCTGGGAGTCCTCAAAAACCAAGCAGAGGGCCGGATCGACGTGCAGGCGCGAGGCGGCCAGCACATAAGGATCGGGGGCCGGTTTGCCCTGCGGCGTGTCTTCGCTGGCGATCACCACGGAAAACATGGCGCGCAGGCCGATTAGCTCGAGCGTGCGTTCGACAATCGCCCGCCGTCCGCCTGAAACCACCCCGAGGGCAAGGCCACGGGCATGGGCGAGCCGGGCCAGCTCGCAGACCTCGCCGATGGCCTGCACTTCGGGCAGCAGGAGGAGGAAGCGCGCTTCCTTTTCGGTCGCGAGCGCCTCGGAATCGAACTCGGCGCTGGCTTCGCGCTTGAGCCGGGCGGCGATTTCGCGCGCCGGCGTTCCGCCCCAAGAATAGAAGATGGCCTCCGGAAATTCGATTCCCTGGGGGTCAAGCACGCTGCGCCAGGCACGATAATGCACCGGCATCGAATCGGCGAGCGTGCCGTCGAGATCGAAGAAGAGGGCGGCAAACTCGGACAGACGGGCGGGATCGAACACAGCGCGGCTGTCATAGCGGAACTTCGCGTTGACGAAAGGAACAAACGTCCACAACCTCACTCTAATCCAAAGGGAAAAACGGCATCCACGGTCAAGGCACGCAAGGAATTACGGCATCATGAGGCACACGCTTTCGGTCTTGGTAGAGAATCGTTTTGGGGTCCTCGCGCGCATCGCCGGCATGTTCAGCGGCCGCGGCTTCAACATCGATACGATCAACAGCGGTCCGACCCACGACCCCAAGCTGGCGCACATGACCATCGTGGTGCGCGGGGACGACGCGGTGCTCAACCAGGTGATCAAGCAGCTCGATAAACTGGTGGACGTGATCCACATCGAGGACTTCCGCGACGGGGAATACGTGGACCGCGAGCTCGTGCTCATCCGCGTGACTGCGACGCCCGCCACGCGCGCCGAAATCGTGCAGCTCTGCGAAATTTTCCGCGCCAAGATCGTCGACATCCAGCCGAACAATCTCGTCATCGAAGCCACGGGGCACGAGGCCAAGATGGAGAAGCTCATCAGGATGCTCACTCCCTTTGGCATCGGCGGACTCGCGCGGACCGGCAAGGTCGCAATGATGCGCACCGAGCAGGTGAATCGCTGAGCGCGTCGCACGCTTCGACATCAGCCCCCTCCCACGCTTTCCCCATGCCTGCCAAAATCTACTCCGACAAAGACGCCGATCTCGCCGCCCTCGCTGGAAAAACCGTGGCCATCATCGGCTTCGGTTCGCAGGGCCACGCGCACGCCTTGAATCTCAAGGACAGCGGCGTGCCCGTCATCATCGGCCTGTACAAGGACAGTCCGTCGCGGAAGGTGGCGGCCGAGAAAGGGTTTGAAGTGGTCGATGTGGCCGAGGCCGTGAAGCGCGCCGACCTCGTAATGTTTGCTACGCCGGACCTGAAGGTGGCGCCGATCTACGAGAAGGAAGTCGCGCCGCATCTCCGAAAGGGCCAAGGCCTCGTCTTCCTGCACGGCTTCGCGATCCATTTCAAGACGATCAAGCCGCCGCAGGATGTCGATGTCTTCATGGTGGCGCCAAAGGGTCCGGGACACATCGTGCGCCGGCAATTCGTGGAAGGAAAAGGCGTACCGGCCCTGATCGCCATCCACCAGAACGCGACGAAGAGGGCGAAGAAATACGCGCTGGCCTGGGCCAAAGGCATCGGCGGCACGCGCGCGGGCGTGATCGAGACCACCTTTAAGGAAGAGACCGAGACTGATCTCTTCGGCGAACAGGCCGTGCTGTGCGGTGGCGCCACGGCGCTGGTGCAAGCCGGCTTCGAAACGCTGGTCGAGGCGGGCTATCAACCTGAAATGGCTTACTTCGAGTGCCTGCACGAGCTCAAGCTCATCGTCGATTTGATGAACGAAGCCGGGATCGCCGGCATGCGTTTCTCGATTTCGGAAACCGCGAAATACGGGGACGTCTCGGTGGGGCCTCGGATCATCAACGCGGCCGTGCGCAAGGAGATGAAGAAGGTCCTGAAGGAGATCCAAAACGGCACCTTTGCGAAGCGGTGGATTGAGGAATACCGCACCGGGCGGAAAAATTACGCTCGCCTGCTCAAGGCCGGGGAAAACCATCCGATTGAGAAGACCGGCGCGCGGCTGCGCGGCCTGATGCCGTGGATCGGCAAGCGCAACCTCAAGGGTGCGCAGGCAGCGTATTGAATTTGCGGGCGGGCCCGCTCGGAGCCCGCGTCCGTCTGCCAGGCGGCCGCGAAAGTTCGCTTTCTCTGACTCGCTGCCGGTTTGATCTTTGAGGCAGCCGGGGGTCTGCGGAAGATTGCCAGACCCTCGCCAGAGCCAGTGAGTTCCCTCGGGGGAGGTTGCCGGCTTACGCAACGACGGAGCCAGCTTACCTCGATGCGGATTTCCGGCTGAGATAGCTTGTTCCTTCGCGCGAAAGCTGGTTCACCGACTGAGATAGCTCGCTTCTACCGCGAGGAAGGTGGCTTTCCGGCTGAGAGGGCTGGCTTCCATTTCGAGGAAGCTGGATAACCATTCGGATACCGGATAATTCACCCGTCACACACGCTCCTGAGGTAGGATTCGAACCTACGACCAATCGGTTAACAGCCGATCGCTCTACCACTGAGCTACTCAGGATTTGGTGCGGCCGCCACGGCCTGCGGCGGAAGACGAAAGATGTCTGGACTGACAGACTCGGCAAGCGAATTCTTCCAAGAGGGCTTGACTCTGGGCCCTGCCTCCCCTTCTTTGCCTGGTCAGATTCTGGCCGGGCTTCGCCCAGTCGTCTTGATCCTTTTCCCGACCGTTTGCCCAGGTGGACTCGCAGGTCGCCCGTCAGGAAAATCTTCCAGCCGCTGGTCGTCCGCCCGGGCGGGCTGGCGAGCAATCGCCGGTGTGCCACCCACCTCTCCAAGTCCACGTTTTTCAACCCTTTCGCTTGAATGTTTAGCAGTATTTTCGGACTCTTCTCCAACGACATCGGCATCGACCTCGGCACCGCAAACACGCTCGTTTATGTGAAAGATCACGGCATCGTCCTCCGTGAACCGTCGGTGGTCGCAGTCAAGGCTGGCACCAACAAAGTGCTTGCGGTCGGCAACGAGGCCAAGCGCATGCTCGGCCGCACCCCCGCGAACATTGTGGCCGTTCGCCCCCTCAAAGACGGCGTCATCGCCGACTTCGAGATCACCGAAGCTATGCTTCGGCATTTTATTCGCAAGGTTCACAACCGGCGCAAATTTGTCCGCCCCCGTGTGGTCATCGCCGTTCCCAGCGGCATCACCGAGGTGGAGAAACGCGCGGTGAAAGACTCCGCCCAGCATGCGGGCGCCCGGGAAGTTTATCTCATTGAAGAGCCCATGGCCGCGGCCATCGGCGTGGGCCTGCCCGTCCAGGACGCGGCCGGCAACATGATCATCGACATCGGCGGCGGCACCACGGAAGTGGCGCTGATTTCGCTCAGCGGCATCGTTTTCAGCCGCAGCGTCCGTGTGGCGGGCGATGAGCTCGACGAGTCGATCGTCCAATACATCAAGCGCGCCTATAACCTCATGGTCGGCGAGCGCACGGCGGAGGAGATCAAGATCAAGATCGGCTCCGCCTATCCCATGGAAAAGGAAACGAGCATGGAGGTGAAAGGCCGCGATCTCGTGGCCGGCCTGCCCAAGACGCTGACCATCACTTCCCAGGAAGTGCGCGAAGCTTTGCTCGAGCCAATTTCCACCATCGTGGACAGCGTCCGGATTACCTTGGAACGCTGCCCGCCCGAACTCTCGAGCGATCTCGTGGACCGCGGCCTGGTGCTGGCGGGCGGGGGCGCGCTTCTGCGCGGGCTCGACAAACTGCTCAGCGAAGAAACCGGCCTGCCGGTCCACGTGGCGGAGGATCCCCTCAGCGCCGTGGCCGAAGGTACCGGCAAAGTGCTGAACGAAATCAAATTCTTGCGCCAGGTGGCGGCGGCCGACCGCCCATGGCGCTCGGCGACCGCCTGAAGGCGGCCGCGTCCGGGCAATGACGATCCCATGCCCCGCTTCACTCTCCGATAGAATCGTCGCGCCGCAGGATCGGCGGCGCCAGACGATCAGATCGGGGGTGGCAGGATGACCCGCGTCGGATTCATCGCACTGGCGGTGTTCCTGATCGCGGCCGGCATCGTGCTGAGCCTGAGCCCCCGCACGCAGCAGCGGCTCGCCTCCGCGATGCAAGCCACGATCGCGCCGCTTTTCAGCACGGGTTCGAGAGTGAAAAACAAGGTGGAGGCCTACACCACCGGCGTGAAGTCGCTGGCCGAGCTGGAAGCGGAGAACGTCAAGCTTCAGGCCGAGGCGAAGCAGCTCCGGGAGGCGGCGCAATTTCTGCGCGGACTCGAGGAAGAGAACGCGACCCTCCGCCGGGCGCTCGATTTCAAGCAGCGTTCCAAATACAAGCTGGTGCCCGCCCGCGTCATTGCGCGCGAGTCGGGCAGTTGGTGGAGCCAGATTCTCATCGATCGGGGGGAGGACGATGGGATCGAAGCCGACATGCCGGTGCTGACGGAGGTCGGCGTGGTCGGCAAGACCACGATCGTCTCGAAGCGCAGCGCCTACGTTCTGTTGCTCGCGGATGAAAACTGCAAGGTGGCCGCCACGATCGAGGGCGCACGGGACCAAGGGATTCTCTCGGGCGCGCGCATTTCCACCAGCCAGGCACCCGAACTCCTGATCCGTTTTCTGCCCAAGAGTGCGGAGGCAAAACCGGGCCAGAAAGTTTACACGTCCGGGGTCAGCGGCGGGGTGTTTCCCTCCGGGATCCTGATCGGCACCGTGGTGGAAGAGCCCAAGACTCGCGAGTTGGATGCACAGGTGCGCGTCTCTCCGGCGGTGGACCTGGCCCGGCTCGAGAATCTCTTTGTCATCGTCCCGGGGAAGGAGGGCGGCTGACATGGCAGTCTACTTTTCCATCCTCCTCGGCCTCACCCTCCTTTCGGAGATCCTGCAGCCGTTGGTGCCTTCCGTAGCGGCGCTGGGGGGCGCGCGTTTCCTCTTTTTCCCCGCGCTCCTGGCCTACGGTTCGCTCGCCCTGCCGTATCCGCTGGTGCTGGCCCTCGCGTTCTGTGCCGGCCTGACCTGGGATTTGCTCACGCTGCAAGTTTTCACTTCCTCCGTGACTCTCCTCAAGGCACCAGTGGTCGAGATCGGACTCGGTCTGCGGGTTCTGTTGCTCGGCGTTTTCTGCACGCTCATGCACGGCATGCGTCCGCTCTTTTTGCGCGGGCACTGGGAATTGCACATTTTCCTCAGCGGCTTGTGCACGGTCACACTTCTTTTGACAGAGTATCTTCTGGTCAGCTTGAAGCGGGGCGGTCTGGATTTCTCCGCGCCGGTTTGGTGGCGGATTTTTGCCCCCGGGGTCGCCTCGATGATCTTCGCCCCTTTCGTCTATCTGGTCTTCACGATCGCCGCCCACTGGCTGGGTCTGCGCGAAAACACGCGCGAGAGCCGGGCATCGCCCCTGCGACCACTTTCCGGCCTCTAAATTCTACCTTTTCCTCGCTGTCTTTCTCCCGTGGCTCTGTTTCGCAAAGAAATCCGCATCGCCCTCCTCGGCCTTTTCGTGCTGCTGGTGGGGGCTGGCCTGCTCACGCGTTTGTGGTGGGTCCAGGTAGTGCGGAGCGACATGTATACCCAGCGGATCAAGGGCGAATCCAATGTCACCGTGCGCATTCCGTCCGTGCGCGGGGAAATCCGAGATCGCACGGGGGTCACGCTGGCGGGGAACCGCGCCAGTTATCAGCTCGAGTTTTATCTCCCCGAAATGGTGGACGGCTACCGGCGGACGGTAGGGACGAAGTTCATGCCTACCATTCCAATCCAGCACACCGTGCGCGGCCTGCGCAAGGATGCCAAGGAAGTCGATGTTGTGCGCATCGTGAACGACGTCGTGCAAAACCGGCTCGTGCAGCTCGGCGTGCAGCAGGACTACAACGCGGACAAACTCCAGCGGCATTATCGCAACAACACGCAGGTGCCCTTCACCTTCATTGAGGATCTGAAGTTCGCCGAAATGGCCCGGCTCTCGGAGCGCAGCCTCGGCCTGCCAGGCGTGAGTGTCTCGCCGCGGCCGGTGCGGCAGTATCCCTATGGCGCCCTCGCGGCCCACGTTCTCGGCTACGTCGGCGCGGAAGATACCGATGCGGAGGAGGCTAAGCGTTTCAATTTCTACCAGGCGGATGTGACCGGGAAATCGAACATCGAGCTAACGATGGACAAATACCTCCGCGGGAAACCCGGGGTGCGGGTGCTGCGCCGTGATGTCAAAGGCGTGGTCGAGGGCGAAGCCAGCTACACGCCGCCGACGCCCGGCTCGGATGTCTACCTCACGATCGATGCGCGGATTCAAACCATCGTCGAGCAAGCCTTGCGCGCGGTCGGCCGGGGCGCCGCGGTCGTGGTCGATCCCACGACGGGCAACATTCTCGCGATGGCTTCGGTGCCGTCGTTCGATCCCAACGTTTTCATTCCCTCCATCCCGACGGCGGATTGGAACGCGCTCATCAAGGACGACACCAACCCGCTCATCAACCGCGCCATTTCCTCCTACGCGCCAGGGTCGACCTACAAGCCGATCACCGCGCTGGCCGGCTTGAAGAAGGGAATCGGCAACCGCACTTACAACTGTTCCGGCGGGGTCCAATACGGCGACAAGTTCATGAAGTGCCACATCTTCGGGCGCGGCGTACACGGTACGTTGAAGCTCGAGGATGCGCTGAAGTTCTCCTGCAACAGTTTCTTCTTCCAATACGGCAACGAGGCCGGCATCGACCAGATCGAGTCCGCAGCACATCTCCTCGGGCTCGGCCAGAGGACCGGCATTGAACTGACGAATGAAGCCTCGGGCCAGCAGCCCGGTCGCGATTGGCTGGTGGCGCGTACCCCACGCGCGCGCTGGTCGGATGGCCAGACCGCCAACACTTCGATTGGCCAGGGATATGTCGAAGCCACCCCGCTCCAGATGGCACTCGTGGCGGCCACTCTCGCGAACGGAGGCACCTGTTTCTATCCGCGCCTGATCGACAAGGTGGCGGACAAGGACGGCAACATCGAGATGCAGGATCCGCCGCGCGTGCGGACCAACCTCCTCGAAGAAGGCTGGACCGCGGCGCAGATCGAGATGGTGCGCAAAGGCATGTGGAAGGTCGTCAACGATTCCGGCGGCACCGCGCAACGCGCCAGGCTGAAGGGCGTCGCCGTGGCCGGAAAAACCGGGACCGCCGAATTCTACCGGAACGGCGTGAAGGACAATCACACCTGGTTCATCTCCTTCGCGCCCTACGAACGACCGCGCTATGCCATCGCGGTCATCGTGCAGGGAGCCAAGTCCGGCGGCGGGGTTTCGGCCCCGATTTCCGCCCGCATCATGGAAGAATGCCTGGCGCTCGACGATGGCGCCGATGTCAAACTCGCCGCGCTGGCGCCCGCGCCCGGCAGCTTCCAGTTCGTCAGCGAAGTCGACTTCAGCAAGAGCACGCCCGCCATCACCCGCCCGGGAGAAAGCACGACGCCGGAGTCGGACGAGGCCGATGACGATGACGAAGAGGACAACCAGGCCCAGGCGGCCCGGGGGCGCGAGCGCGACAGCGAGCAGCGCGAGTTGCGCCGGGCCGAACCCGTGCTGCGGCCGGAAGCCGATGCGCGCGGGCGGGTGGCGGTTCGGCGGGCCGAACCGGTCAATCGCGAAGATTCTCCCGCACGTGAAGAGGCGCAGATTCCCGTCCGGCGGGCGGAAGCGGTGCGTCCCGGTGACCGCGAATCGGTGCGCCAGGCCGAACGCGTGGAGCCCATGCCCGCGCCGACGCCGAAGCAAGGCGTGCTGCGGCGGCTCTTCGGCGGACGAAAGCCCACCGATCCTTCTCCAACTCCTATTCCGCGCGCGGAACGGCCCTAAGGGCTGCGTCGCTCCCCTTATTTATTCACCCACCATCCTTTACCCCCCAAAATGCTTCAAGCCGTGAAAGACACCGTCAAAAAACTCCTCGGCATCGGGAAGAAACCCGCCAATCTCATCGCCATTTCCGTCGAAAGCCTCGAGCATCGCGTGGCGTTGCTCGAGGACGGCGTGCTCGAGGAATACTCCGTCGAACGCACGTCCGAGAAAAATATCGTCGGCGGCATCTTCAAAGGCCGCGTCAAGAACATCGAGCACGGCCTGAAGGCCATGTTCGTGGACATCGGATTCGATAAAAACGCGTTCCTCCATTTCTGGGATGCACTCCCGGCCGCGCTCGACAGCGGAATCGAGGAAATCACGCGCGAAGGACGCGACGGCAAGCCCAAGCCGGCCAAGCGTCCGACCGTCAAGGATATCCCGAGCATCTATCCGGTCGGATCGGAAGTCATCGTCCAGGTCACGAAAGGCCCGATCGGAACGAAGGGTCCGCGCGTCACAACGAATCTTTCGCTCGCCGGCCGCTACCTCGTGTTGATGCCGTATTCCGATCAGAGCGGCATCTCGCGCAAGATCGATGAGCCGAAGGAGCGCGACCGGCTGCGCAAGATCCTCCGCGAACTCGATATCCCGGACGGCATGGGCGTGATCATGCGCACCGTCGGCGAAGGCCAGCGCTCCCGTTTCTTTGTCCGCGATCTCTCGCTCCTGCTCGAGCAATGGCGTGCCATCGAGCTCGCGATGAAGGAAAAGCCGGCGCCCGCCTGCCTCTTCGAAGAGCCGAGCCTGATCGAGCGCACCGTGCGCGATTTCCTGACCGACGAAATCGACCGGGTCGTCTGCGACGATGAGGAAAGCGTGAAGCGCATGCAGGATTTGGTGGGCCAGATTTCCCGCCGCTCCCGCAGTCGGATCGAGTGGCACCAGGGTCAGGTGCCGATTTTCGAGCACTACCGGGTCGAGAAGCAGATCGAGGACGCGTATCACCGGCAGGTCTGGCTCCCCTGCGGTGGCTACATCGTGATCGACGAAACCGAGGCACTCATCGCGGTCGACGTGAATACCGGCCGCAATAAGGGCCAGGGAAAGGACATGGAGAAGACCATTCTCCAGACCAATCTCGAGGCGACCGACGAGATCGCACGGCAGCTCCGTCTCCGGAACGTGGGCGGCCTGATCATCTGCGACTTCATCGACATGAAGAGCCGCAAGGATCAGCAGCAGGTCTACGACCGGATGAAGCACCGCCTCAAACGCGACAAGGCGAAGACCCACGTGCTGCCGATTTCCGCTCTCGGACTGATGGAGATGACGCGCCAGCGGGCGCAGGAGAGCATCTCCTCCACGATGTTTATCGCCTGCCCGCATTGCAACGGCCGCGGCCGGGTGAAAAGCGCGGAATCGATGAGCGTGGAGTTGCAGCGCGCGCTCAGTTCCATCATGCGCAAGCACCGGGGCGAAGTGCACGAGTACAAGGTGATCATTCACCCCGATGTGATGCAGCGCCTGCGTTCGCAGGACGAGGACCTCCTCGTGAATCTCGAGCGCAAGTATGAAGCCCGCCTCACCTTCCGCACCGATCCGCAGGGTTCGCTCGAGAAGATCACCGTGCTCGATGCCATGAAGAACACCGAGCTGCGCGGCTGAGGTTCTGCCGCAAGCCGGAATCGCGCGGCGCACCGTCTGCGCCGCGCGATGGTTGAACGATCAGCTTAGTTGTCGTCCCGGCGCCGCAGGGCGTGGTCGAAAACGTAATTTCCCACCTTCCGGCCCTGGTCGATCCCGGCGGTCTTGTCGAAGGCCCAATGGATTCCGAGGTAGATCCGGCTTTGTCCGTTCTCCTCCTCCGCCTCCGAGAGGTTGCGGAAATGCCGCGAATGCAGCGGCCGGACGTTGCCATTGTGGTCTTGCGTAATGCCGTTGAACTCATCGGAGGTGAACGTGAAAGCGATCGCGTCCGTGTGATAGAAACGGCGCAGGGTCTGAAACAGCGCGCCGCCGAAGGTCGCGTGTCCCGAAGGATAGGCGGGGAAAGGCGGCGTAAAGTTTGGTCCGTTCAGATTGCTCGCGGGTGCGCCGAGCGGCATGAACGACGGGTCGCCGTGGGTGTTGGCGTTTCCATCCCCGGCGCCGGTCGGCCCGGTGCCGGCGTCGGACTCGCGGATGCCGGTGATTGGGCGCCAGTATTGGTAGCGATACTTCGATTCCCACGAGGAGATCCCGGCGTCGGCCAGCGCGAGATTCACCAGCGCGAGGAGGCGCGAGAGTTCCACCGCGCCGGTATGACGCAGGTCGGCGATTTCCACCGTGATCTGATTATAGAGCCGCGGTGGCGCGCAAAGACTCGGCGATCCATCATAGGCCCAGAAGGTCGAAGCGATCGTCTGGTCTGCGGTCCGCTGCGAGGGCGTAGTGATGCCATCACCCCCCACGGATTTGGCCTCGTTGTAGGCTTGGGTGTAGGCCGCGCTGTTGAGGGCAGGCGGTGGTGGGCAGAGAAACTGATCGGCGGAATTTATGACGAAGGGCCGGCATTGGCCCCAAAAGGCGCCGAGCGCGATCGGAATGAGACTGATCGGATCCTGTCGCCATTTGCCGGGCAGGTTGCTGGTGATGAAGCCAACTCCGAGGCGGGGCTCCGCCTGCATCGATCCGTCGTTGGCTCGCAGCGCGAGGATCAGGCTCGCGGCGCGATGGCCGAGGGCCACGCCGTTGTCCCGCGGGTGCCCGGGGCGAATAGCGGCGATATCCGCTGCCAGCATGGCGTCGAAGGCCGGAGTCTGGGACGGAAACAACGCGGCCAGCGTGTCGTGCGCGGCTTGCGCAATGGCGGCGTCCTGTGAGGTGGAAGCCGGGGCACGACCGATATTGGTGTAGCTATGGCAGCCGCCTTCAATCGCGTTGACCGCATCGAAAATGGCGACATGGACGATGCCCATCGCCCGGCTCGCGCGCGCCGGCCCGAGTTGCTCGCCGAAGACCCGGCTCTCGCCCGGGGCCACCGGAGTGTGATCAAGACCGGTGGCGTTGATCGCGATCTCGTTCCAGCGCCGGACGAGATCCACGATGGGACGGCGGAGATAGCGCTCCGGTACCGGATAGTGCGGTGCGGCGTTGAAAAGCGGACCCGCGGCATCGCGCTGGCCGCCGGGAAAGCCGAGCCCGATGGCTGAACCCGCGCCGCGGTTCTGTCCGGTCGCGCCGGACACGAGGGTGAAAAGGCCGAAAAGGAAGGAAGCGTAGTTGGCTGATCGTTTCATGGGAGGTGGAACCAAGCAGGGGGAGTCAACCTCGGGCACAGAAAACCCCGAGGGAAGAAAGTCTGTCATATGCATAAGTTGTGCCCTGTTTTGGATGCGAGACGGTTTGCAGCGGAAAGCTGCCCGGAGGTCTGTCCGCGGAACTGCCCACGCCACTGCCAAATCCGAGCAATAAGCTGCCCAGCAGGCGTATACAGATGGAAGCGCGACGAGAGAATGAAAGGCCGGCCCGCGGAAGAATAATCGCCCGAGACCGGTGGGCGCTTTTTATTCCCGCCGGATGGCAATCACGGTTGCGAAAAGTCGAGAGGGGAGGACGGCACTCAGGCCCGTCCACCCCCTGGCGAGCGAGTGTGCCACTTGAACGGAAGCCGCAAAACATCCCGCAGCGGTCCGTTGTGCGGTGGATGCGAGGGCCCCATCCTCGTCCGCATTTTCGCGATCAAACAAGAGGAACTCCCGGATTAATTGGAGATCGACGTAACGCGCCGAAATCATGGCGACCAATCTCGCGCCGCCGGACGAGCGCGAGCCGCGAGCCGCGATCGGCAATCGGCGATTGCGTCTTCCCGTCGTCGTGATCTTCGGGTTCACTCGCTGCGAATCGGGAATTCGTTCCTCCCGCGCCGCTTTCGACCATGATCCAAGACGAAATCACTGGGACAGAAGCACTTGGCTAATCTTTTACCCGCGTTCGGCGGGATCACGGTCGACGACTACTGGCGCCTGAGTGAACTGCGGCTCGACTACATTGAACGGTTTGGGAAGGCGATGGACGCGGCGGAGGGCGGCCCGCTCGACCTGCTGCTGGGACCAGCCTCGCCGTTGCCCGCGTTTACGCACGGCGCCGCGAAGGAGCTGGGAGTGCCAGGTATCTACGTGACCGTCTCCAACCTTTCCGGACAGCCCGCGGGGGTGGTTCCCGTGACAAGAGTGAAGCCCGGGGAGGAAAGCGATCTTCCCGCCTCGCGCGACCTAGCGGAGAAGACTGCCCGCAAAGTGGAGGCCGGCAGCGCGGGCTTGCCGATGGGCGTGCAGGTGATCGGACGGCATTGGCAGGATCACGTCGTGCTGGCCGGCCTGGCGGCAATCGAAACAGGCGTGCGAGCGAGCTCGAGTTTTCCGGCCACGCCGATTTTCCCCGCCTGAGAGCACCAACCCTCGGAATGGCGCTGTTCCCTCGCCCGGCGCCGGCAGCGGGAAGACAAAATGTGTCATCGGTCAGAAAGGTTTCCGCGTAAGACGGCCGCCCGGCGCCGGAGGCGCGTTTCATAGGAAAAGCGTTGAGCCCGTTCGGGTTCACGTCTGTTCCCACCCCCTAGTCGTATCCCATGAATGCCCTTTATTTTTATCCAACCCTCGCGAACCCGCGCCCACGCCGTTTTCCGTGGCGCGTTCTGCTCGCCCTCACATTTATTTTCGGTCTCTCCACGCTAGCCCGCGCGGAAACGGTTCTTGCCAATATCTCCACCCGCGTGCGCGTCGAGACGGGCTCCAGCGTCGCCATCGGCGGTTTTGTCATCCACGGAACAGGCCCCAAGCGACTTCTGATCCGGGTGTTAGGACCCTCGCTGTTGCCGTTTGGGGTGAGCGATATTCTGGTTAATCCTTCCTTCGAGCTCTTCGATGCGTTGGGTCGCTCCTTGCGCGCCAACGACGACTGGCGCTCCTCCCAGCAAACCGAAATCATGGGTACCAATCTCGCCCCGGGGAACGATCGCGAAGCTGCCATGGTGGTGAGTTTGAACGACGGCGCTTACACCGCCATCGTGCGGGGCGCCGACGGCGGTTCCGGCGTGGCCTTGATCGAAGTTTACGATCTCACCGCGGGAACCCCTGACATGCTGATCAACCTTTCGACGCGCGGCATGTCGCGCGTTGGACAGAACGCGATGATTGGGGGATTTGTTATTCAGGGACCAGCGGCGAAAAAGGTTCTCATCCGTGCGATGGGGCCGTCCCTAGTCGCTTTCGGGGTGCAGGGAGCGATGGCCGATCCGACGCTCACGATTTACAATTCGTCCGGTCAAGCCATCGCCACGAACGACAATTGGAGAGCGACCCAGGCGGTGGAAATTGCCGCGACCAACCGGGCCCCGTCTGATGACCGTGAATCGGCCATCCTGCTCAATCTCCCGGCGGGATCTTACACGGCGATTGTCCGGGGCGCGGCGGGTTCCGAAGGCGTTGCCTTGGTGGAAGTCTACGACATGGATCCGACAGCTCCGCCGAACTGAGTTCCATTTGCCTCCTTCTTGGCGGCCGGAAGCCTGGGCCCTGGCCCAGGCTTTTCCGTCGAGAGGTGTTGCGTCTACTTCTCCGGTTTCGGCTGCGCTGGAATTGGGGGCAAACCGAGGAGCACAGGCGTCTTGTCGCCCAGCACGGTCATATTCGCGGGGTATTCGCCCTTCCATTGCATCTGCGCGCGGGCGTTGAGATACGAGACGTAATTCGCCGCGCCGCCGAGGGCCTTCGCTTCCGCTTCGAGTCGACTCGCTTCACCCTTGCCGCGCAGTTCACGGGCTTGCGCGTCGGCGGTGGCCTCGAGAATCGTC
The DNA here is from genome assembly GCA_038226705.1 of Chthoniobacterales bacterium. Lineage (GTDB taxonomy): Bacteria > Verrucomicrobiota > Verrucomicrobiia > Chthoniobacterales > SZAS-18 > SZAS-18. The sequence goes on from JBBRQH010000026.1 coordinate 24,095, forward strand.
GCCTTGGCGCGTCCTTGAGCCTCGAGTTCCGCGCTTCGGCTGATGCCTTCCGACTTAGCGATCGCCTGCTTCGCCATGCCCTCCGCTTTGATGATCTCCTGCTTGGCCTGAAATTCGACCACGCGGAGATTGTTCTCCTCCGCGACGGCCTTGTTTTTCGAGAGCACCGCGGTCGCATTGCTGGCATTGAAGGCATCGGAGAACGCGATGCTCGCGATCTGGAGGCTCACAACCTCGACGCGGAACAACTCCTTGATGTGCTGGGCCACCGAATTGGTGACCTCCTGCTGGATGACCTCGCGCTTCTCGTTGATGTAATTCGTGTTCTGGCTGCTGAAGGTGCGGCTGACGCGGTCCTGCACGATCGGGATGATGTTGTCGTGGATGTCGGTGTTGCCCCGGCGGCCGACCTCGTAGAGGAGGTGGAACACGGCGCTATCGGGCGTGCTGTAGGAAATATTGATGTCGAGCGTGATGATCTGATTATCGATCGTGGTGACGGCGAATTTCGGGATATGCAGGTTGGTGAGGCTGACTTGGGCGACGTCGACACTGGAGATGAAAGGCCACTTGTAGTGCACCCCGGGCTGCAGTGGCACGGTGGTGGTGACGGTGCCGAGGGTACGAACTCCCGCACGCTCGTTGGGATGCACGACAAAGACGGACGAGCTCACCGCGACGATGAGCAGGAAGATGATGAAGGGGAAGATCAGCCGCGACGGCTTGAAGCCGGCGGTGACGTTGCGGGGATCGAAGGCCATGGGGAAATTGCGGGAGTGACGGGTTTGGACAAAGACGAATCGGGACGACGATACGCAGAAGCGTGGCAGTGGCGAAAGGCCGGAGCGTCAGAGCGCCAGAGCGTCGGAGTATCCGAGTGATGCGCTGTCGGCCTTCGCGAGCACACCAAACAAGCAGATCGAAAGGCGGGATGCCCCGCAGGCGCGGGGCATCCCGCCTCAGCGAATTCGTCGTGGTCGCGCTGAATTTGTCGTTCCTTCGAAGCTTTAGACCTGCGCTCCGGCACACTCGTATCAATTCAGCACTTCGATGATCCCGGCCGCACCCTGGCCGCCGCCGATGCACATTGTCACCAAGCCGTAGCGGCCGCCGCGCCGGCGCAATTCGTGGATGATGCTCACGGTTAGTTTGGCCCCGGAACATCCGAGCGGATGGCCCAGCGCGATCGCCCCGCCGTTCACATTCACCTTTTCCAGCGGCAGTTTCAGCGCATCGATCACCGCCAGCGATTGCGAGGCAAACGCCTCGTTCAACTCGATCAAATCCATATCGTCGAGGGTGAGCCCGGCTTGCTTGAGCACCTTTGGCACCGCCTCCACCGGTCCGATTCCCATAATCTCCGGCGGCACGCCTGCCACGGCAAAGGCGACAAACCGCGCGAGCGGTTTCAGGCCTTGGCGCTTCGCCTTCTCTTCGCTCACCAAGATCACGGCCGCGGCGCCGTCGGAGAGCGGCGAGGCGTTGCCCGGCGTGACGCTGCCGCGCGGGTTGAAAGAGGGCTTCAAGCCGGCGAGCGCCTCCATCGTCGTGTCGCCGCGCACCAATTCGTCATCGGCAAAGGCGACCTCGATCGATTCGACTTTCGTCCCGCGCATTTTGTCCACCCGCACCGGCACCGCGACGATCTCATCGGTAAATTTACCGGCCGCCTTCGCCTTTGCCGCCTTTTGATGCGAGGCGAGCGCGAATTCATCCTGCCGCTGGCGCGGCACGGCATACTTTGCCGCCACATTCTCGGCCGTGAAGCCCATGCCGATGTACGCGTCGGGCAGCGTGTCCACGAGCTTCGCGTTCAGCGAGAGCTTGTTTCCAGTCATCGGCACCATCGTCATGCTCTCGGTTCCGCCCGCCGCCACGCATTCGCTCATGCCACTCATGATGGCCTGGGCGCCCATGGCAATGGTCTGCAAACCCGACGAACAAAACCGGTTCACGGTCACGCCGCCCGTTGTGGCGGGCAGGCCCGCGAGAAGCGCAGAAAGTCGCGCCACATTCATGCCCTGCTCCGCCTCGGGCATCGCGCAGCCCATGATCACGTCCTCCACTTCGCCCGGTTCGATCCCGGCGCGCTTGACCGCCTCCGCCAGCACGATGGCAGCGAGCGTGTCAGGACGGGTATTGGCGAGCGAACCTTTTTTGGCGCGACCGACGGCAGTGCGACAGGCGGAGACGATGTAGGCGTGTTTCATGGGGGGAGAGAACGGAGGACAGGGGACAATGGACGGAGGACTGAGAACGGAAGACGGAGGACTGACGACGGAGCCGAGCGCAGGCAAGAAAGACCTATCCGCCTAAGCGCTAAGGATCTGTTCAAGCTTGTTCATTTCGCTCGCCTGCCAGCCGACGGATTCGACGTCCTTGCGGGCCTGATCGATGGCATCGTTGTTGGCGCCAAGCGTGAGTTTCGAAAATTGAGTGAGCACACCGTCCGTGGTGGCGGCCATCGCCTCGAAGCCGCGATTCACCTCGGCGAAACGGGGGGCGAATTCCTTCGTATCCGTGCCGAGCTGGGCGACGAGCGTGAGGCGCTCGCAAAGGTTGAAGAGCGCCTGGGACGAACCGATGCACTGGCGGACCGCGTCGTCCTTGATCTCGGAAGGAATGTACTTGTTGGCGGTGGAGCGGGCGGACTGCTGTACCTTGAAAAGACCGCGGGCGGCGAGGAGCATCTTGTCGCGCGCGATGCCGGCGGGCAGGCGCAAGGTGGACTGGGAGCGCAGGAAGGAGATCACCTGCTGCTGCTGGCCCGCCTCAAACATGGCCGACAGCGTCTCGCCCACGTGCCCCGCGCGCAGGGCGGATTCCTGCTTGGCCTTAAGGCTGAACTTCGAGGAATAAACCAGCCCGCCAATGCCGATGGCGAACATTCCGAGCACGAGGAAGAGCGACCACGGCCAGCCCCACCAGGCGAGGAAGCCGAGCCCCAGCACGCCCACCACACAGCCGGTCTTCAGCGTATCATCGTTCATGTGAGAGGTCGGGTGACCGAAGCCAAAGTGCCTGAATCCCAGTCCAAATCTACCGAAAGCGTGGCACGGACCCCGTCACCGCGAGCGTGCGAGTGTCACCGCCTCAATTCCGCAGCGGCTTCCCCTTCGTCAGCATGTGTGCGATACGCTCCTGACTCTTCGGATGCCCGCAGCAGGCGAGAAACACCTCGCGCTCGAGGTCGAGCAGGTGCTGTTCGGAAACCACCGTCTTGTAGTTTTGGCTGCCGCCGCTCAGGACGCGGGCGAGACCGCTCGCCAGCCAGACATCGTGCTCGCTCGCCAGGCCGGCCAGCTTTAAGGACATCGCCGCGTACTTCAGGTTGGCCAGGATCGCTTCCCCGCCGACTGGGATCATCCGCGGCAACGGCGACACGTAGTCCCGCGCGAGGGCCAGCATGGCGGCCTTGGCATCGGAAAGGAGACGGCGTTTGTTCATCGTGATCGCATCGGACTCACGCAGGAAACCGAGGTTACGCGCATCCTGGGCGGAGGCTGAGACCCGGCCCAGGGCGATCAACTCGAAGGCGCGCTTCGCGGCGTCAAACGTATCCGCACCCGGTTGGAGCTGTTGGGTGAACCGAATCAGCATTTCCGCCGTGCCGCCACCGGCCGGGATGAGACCCACGCCCATCTCGACGAGTCCGCAGTAGAGCTCGGCGTGGGCCTGCAAATGATCGCTCGCGAGCAGGGTCTCGCAGCCACCACCCAGGGCCATGCCGTGGCCGGCGGCCACCACCGGGAAGGGCGCGTAACGCAAGGAGGTCACCGTCCCCTGAAATCCCGAAATCATTTTCTCGAGCCCGGCGAAATCCCCGGCCTGCCCCATCTGGAGCATCGCGGCGAGATTCGCTCCGGCGGAAAAATGCTGCCCCTCGTTGCCGATCACGAGCCCGGCAAAGCCCTTCGGCACTTCTTCCTTGGCGGCCTGCAGCATCGCGATCGCATCGTCGCCCATCGCATTCGCCTTGCTGTGAAACTCGACGAGCAAGGCGCCGTCGCCCAGATCGACCAGGCTCGCCCCTTTGGACGTGCGCACGATCTTCGTGGGGTTGGCGCTCTTGTAGCCAGCCAGCGAGAGATGGGTCGCATCGCCGGCCCCGCTGCCCTGCGGATAAAAGGGCTGACCGCTCGCAAGATGCTCGGCCACGATCTTGGGCACGCTTTGGCCCATCTTCTGAAACGCCTCCACCACGTTGGCGAGGCCCAGTCCGTCGTAGAGCTCGAATGGCCCCAGTTCCCAGCCGAAGCCCCATTTGAGCGCATTGTCGATGTGATGCGGGTCCTGACAGACGACGCCCGCCTTCTCGGCCGCGAAATGCATCATCTCGTACAGAGTCTGCCGCGTGAAATCGCCGGCCGGCGTGTCGAGTGCGAGCACGGCGCGCGTTCGCTCCAGCGCGCTGGGCAGGCGCACGATGCCCGCCAGTTCGGGCAGCTCGGGTTTCGAGCGGGCCTCGTATTCCATCGTGTCGAAGTTGAGCGAGAGAATTTCCGATTTTCCCCCGGCGCCCTTCACCCGCTTGTAGATGCCGGCCCCGCTCTTCTCGCCGAAGGCTTTCCTCTCCATCAGCTTTTCGAGGATCCTCGGCAGCGTGAAATCCTCCTTCGTCGCCGCCGCCAATCCGGTGGCGACGTAGTAGAGCACATCGATGCCGGTGACATCGGCCGTGCGCAGCGTCGCGCTCTTCGGACGGCCCAGCAGCGGCCCGGTGAGCAGATCCACCACTTCCGGCATGAGCTGCAGTTTCTCCATTACGCGCACCGCCTGGAGCATGGCGTAGACCCCCACGCGGTTGCCCACGAACCCCGGCACATCGTTGGCGATGACGATGCCCTTGCCGAGGACGCGATCGCCAAAGTCCTTCAGCGTTTCCAGGACCGCCGGATCGGTGTCCGCCGTGGGGGTGAGCTCGAGCAGATGCAGCCAGCGCGGCGGGTTGAAGAAATGCGCCCCGCAAAACCGCCGGCGAAAATCTGCGCCCCGGCCCTCGATCTGATCGTGCATCGGGATCCCGCTCGAGTTCGAGCTGATGATGGCGTGCGCGCCGGCGCAGGCCTCGACCTTTTCCCAGAGGGAACGTTTCACCTCGAGTTTTTCGACGATCGCTTCCTCGATCCAATCGCAGTCGGTGAGCTGGCCGAGATCGTCTTCAAAATTGCCCACGGTGACGAGCGCCGCGCGAGCCGGGTCCATGAAGGAGGCGGGCTTGGCCTTGGCGGCGCGGTCGAGCCCGGCGCGGGCGATGGCATTGCGATCCTTGCCCTCGGTGGGCAGATCGAGCAAAAGCGTGGGGATTCCGGCATTGGCCAGATGGGCCGCGATGGCGGCGCCCATCGTGCCCGAACCCAGAACGGCAGCGCGGCGAATGGTGGACATGGCAGGGGAGGGAAGGGGGACAAAAAAGGAAGAAATTTCCGCAGCGCAACGCCCCTCGGAGGGCGGCGCGCGGCCCCTGTATCGCGGCCCGCGCACGGCGCAAGAAGAAATGGGAACGGTGGCGGGGCGCTTCTGAATACCGTCCGGGCGTAGGTGCCTGCGTCCTCCCGCCTCCGCCGAGCCGGCGGCGACGCCTATTTTACAACTAACAGATGTCGGGAGGAGTTTTTGCGCGATGTAGTCCTCAAGGGGAAGTCCGCATGACTCGATAGGCGATCCAGGTGGAGAGACGGCGCGGCGTGAAACGCGTGGACCAAGCCGCCAGGCTGTTTGCCAGTCCGGGCACAATCGAACTCCGACCCGCCAGCATCGCGCGAATTCCAATGCGAGCGACGCTCGGACTCGTCATCATCATGAGCTTTTGGTACGGCGTCGGTTTTTGCCCCGAGACTTTCAGGAATTCTGTCGCAGTGATTCCTGGGGAAAGGGCAGTACTGCTGACGCCTGAACCCTTCAGCTCAAAATTCAAGGCTTCGCTGAAGCTCAGCACGTAGCTTTTGGCGGCGGAGTACGTTGCGTAGGTCGGGGTGGGTTGGTAAGCGCCGACACTCGACAAGTTTAAAATGCGTCCCCAACGCCGCGCTACCATCGGCCTGACAAAAAGTTTGGTCAGGTGCGTCAGCGTCAGCATGTCCAATTCAAGCATTGCCCGCTCTTGCGCCCAGTCGATTTCGAGAAACGCGCCGTAGAGTCCCAGGCCGGCGTTGTTGATGAGGACGTCGACCGCCTTCCCGGCGGCAGCGAGCTGATCGAAAAGCACCTGCGCGGCGTCTCTCCCGCCCAAGTCCATTGCGATTGTTTCGACCGCGACTCCATATTTTTGGACGAGTTCCGCCTGGAGCTTCCTCAAGAGGTCGTCTCGCCTCGCCACGAGGACGAGGGAGCAACTGCGTGCCGCCAATTCGCGGGCGAAATCCACGCCCAGTCCGCTCGAGGCGCCTGTGACCAGCGCGCATTTTCCATTTAGTTCGGTGATCATGGTTTTTTTCGCACGCGAGAGCCAGCGCAGACATCCCGCGCGTTCCAAGGAAACAGGTTTCGGCCTTAATGACCAGATGACCTATTTCAGTCATTAGGTCAAGCGTAGGTTTTGGGCGCGCGCTGTGCTAAATTTGGAAATGAAGAAGCCGCTTGTCGACACGCGAACCTCGGCGGTGCTGGGGGCAGCCCAGGAGTTGTTTTCGCGCTACGGTTTCCGGCGCACTTCCGTAGCGGACATTGCGCAAGCGGCCGGAGTCGCCAAGGGCTCGGTTTATCTTTCGTTCAAGAGCAAGGAGGAAGTCTTTCGGGCCGTGGCGGAGCGGATGGCCGATCAGATTTTGGCGGATGCGCGGGCGGCAGCGAAGAAGGTCGGTGCGCTTTCGGCTCGGTTAACCGAGGCTCTCGCAGCGAAGTTCGTCTTCGTTTACGCCGTGATCGATCGATCCCCGCACGCTGCGGAGATCATCGATTCGAAGAACGCGCTTTGCGCCGATCTGTTCGTCAAGACCGACCTCAAATTCCAGCGGATCATCGCCAGGATTCTGACCGAAGGGGCGGAGCAGGGGGCATTGAACTTGGGGCGGGCAGGCCTCTCGGTTGCCGAAGCCGCTGCGCTCTTCGTTCGCGCCTGCCACGGCTTGGGCGAGCCCGATCCGGGCCAGCCCCCGCCCGACCTCCCGCTCTTTCGCGAAAGGCTTTCGCGCTGCGTGCAGGTTCTGGTTCGCGGGCTCGCGTAAGAGCGAACGGTGGGCGAGTACGCGCTCCTCGGCTTCCAATAACCGCTATACATCCGGCGCTCGAATTCTGTACGAATGGGGCATAGCACCCGACCCACGCGTCGTTGGCCTATGGATTTCAAACCCCGCATGATACAGGAGTTCACGTGGCCGGCCGATTTACTGGAGGCGCCCCTGGAACTCGAACTCTTCGATGCTGTCGGCGGGGCTGGTCCGCGCGAATCCCAAAGATGGATTCGCCTTTGGAAAGTGAGCTTTGGAACTCATCGGCATTCTGCGGGAGCGCTTTCCGAGCTACGGGCCTTTCTGCGGTCCAACCGGGAATTCCTCTGGAGGCAACCGGAAGGGTCGATCCGTACCACGTGCCAAGTTGACCAGGAACGGACTGAGCGGGGCCATCTCATCTGGCTGAATTGCACGTTCAAAGTCCATCTCGGCGGTCAATACACGCCGAACGGAAAGCCGCGGGGCTTCGCGGTCGCAGCCGCCGCCGGACCGAAATTCTCCTGAGCTTCCCCGCCGCCTCCCAAAAGGTCGCGTCAGCGTGGGGGGTTCCGCCCCATAGGAACGAAGACAGGCTACGCACCGGCTTCGCGTGAAACCACGGAAGGGTTCCGCATTTAGGACTTCGGAGCGGTCGAGCGGCCGACCGTGCCCTTAAACGCTTTCGAAAAATCGCTTCGTTCCAGCAGGATCGCGACGATTTGAGCCAAGCCGCTGGCGTCCTCCGCATCGAAACGTGCGAGGTCCGGACTGTCGAGGTCGAGCACACCCAGCAACATGCCGTCTTTGACGAGCGGGAGGACGATCTCCGAGCGCGAGGCGGAATCGCAGGCGATGTGGCCGGGGAATTGCGACACATCGGGCGCGATCACGGTTTCGTGGCGCTGGGCGGCCGTCCCACAGACGCCGCGACCCAGGGCGATGCGCACGCAGGCGACCTTGCCTTGAAAAGGCCCAAGTACCAGTTCGTCACCCCGCCAGAAATAGAAGCCCACCCAGTTCAAATGGGGGATGCCCTGGAAGATCAAGGCGGCGACATTTGCGCTGTTGGCGAGCCAGTCCGTCTCCCCCGTCAGTAATCCGGCCGCTTGGGCGGCGAGGTCGCGGTAAAGGTCTGCTTTTGGAGCGTCTGGGGTTGTTTGAACCTGGAACATGATGTCGACACTATAACGCTTAGCTCATTCCCGGCGAAAAGGTTGACAGCGATCACCTGGCTCACCCATCGAACGGGATGCTTGTCGTCAGGCACCGCCACCCGCCACGGACCTTCGCCGGACCTGAGGGACTGTCCTTCGCCAGTCTTTCGCGCGAGTCCAGACGGAAAGAAACGTTGCCGCAGGATAACTTCTTCTCGCCTTCGGGCTGTTCCGATGTCAAGTAAGGAAGAGGACGCTCGACGTTCCTGGCAGATTTTCCTGAGCCGGCTCCGAACCTCATTTCTGTGGCTGCAATCCGCCCAGCTTCCGCACGTACGGCGCCCTCCCGGCGGGCGCCGCCGGCGGTCCTTTCCGTGCGCCTGCGGGTGCTGTGGGGCGAGGAAGTCGGGCTCGGGCCCGGCCAGGTCGAGTTGCTCGCGGCCGTCGCCGGAACTGGCTCGATTACCAAAGCGGCGGAACGCCAGAAAATCTCGTACATGCATGCCTGGAGCCTCGTGCAGACGATGAATCGCTGCTTCCGAGAACCCCTGGTCGTGTCGTCGCGGGGAGGGGAGAGGGGCGGCGGCGCCGGGCTGACCCCGGCCGGACGCGAAGTGCTCGCACTTTACGCAGAAATGGCGGCGGACGCCTCGCGGGCCGCACAAACGGGTTGGGCGCGGCTGAAACCCTGGCTGAACTCGAAGGGGAAGGGCGACATTTCGGTTGCGTTATCCAAACTGGAAGAGGACGATGGCGTCCCGATGGAACAGTCGATTCGCAACGAACTTTCCGGGACGGTGAAGGAGATAGTCTCGGACCAGGTGCTGAGCGAAGTGCTGGTCGAGACCGCCAGCGGCGAGTTGGCGGCGGTCATCACGACGCGCTCGGTGCGGGAGATGGAACTCAAAGTGGGGGATCGCGTCGCCGCCCTCGTCAAGGCGACCAATGTCTCCGTGCGGCGGCAGAAGGACTGAAGCTTCGATGCGCTCTTTCATCCCGTGCCCATGAAACGCCTTCTCTATGCCTTGCTTCTCATCGCCCCTCCCTTCACCGGGGCAGCGGAATTGACCGTCCATGCCGCGGCGAGTCTGACGAATGCGTTGAAGGAACTTGCGCCCGTCTACGAGAAGCAAAGCGGAGACAAGCTCCTCTTCAATTTCGGGGCCTCCAGCCTGTTGGCGCGCCAAATCAAGGAGGGCGCTCCGGCCGATGTCTTCTTTTCGGCGGACGAGGCGCAGATGGATGGCCTCGAGAAAGCCGGTCTCCTCCTCGCCGGGACCCGGGAAAACCTGCTCGGCAACACGCTGGTGATCGCCGTGCCCGCCGACTGCACGATCATCTTCAATTCCGCGGCCGACCTCATCCGCCCGGAGATTCGGCGCGTGGCCGTGGCCGAGCCAAATTCCGTGCCGGTGGGGGTCTACACCAAAGTCTATCTCAGCCGGCTGGGCCTGTGGGAGAAGATCAGCCCGAAAGTCGTGCCGACCGAAAACGTCCGCGCCAGCCTCGCGGCCGTGGAGAGCGGGAACGTCGAAGCCGGCACCGTCTACAAGACCGACGCACTCATCTCGAAGAAGGTGCGCGTGGCGTGGGAAGTTCCCGCCACCGAGGGCCCGAGAATCGTCTATCCGTTGGCGGCTCTGCAGGGATCGAAAGAGCCCGGCGCCGCTGGCCGGTTCCTCGCTTTCCTGGCCGGCCCGGAGGCTCGCGGAGTGTTCACCGGCTCCGGTTTTGCCGTTCTCAAATAAGGCTGTGGGCCCGCACCCCCGATGACGGCAGAGGATTGGCAGATCGTCGTCTTTACCCTGGGAGTCTCGGGGCTCGGCACCCTTCTCATTCTGCCGCCAGGAATGGGACTCGCCTGGTTGCTCGCCCGGCGCGATTGGCCGGGCAAGGCCCTGGTGGAAACGCTCGTGGCGTTGCCGCTCGTGCTGCCCCCGGTTGCGACCGGGCTGATTCTGCTTCGTCTGCTCGGTCGGCGCGGTCCCCTCGGTGGCCTGGTCGAGCGCTGGCTGGGCGTTGAAATCGTCTTCACCTGGCGGGCGGTGGTCATCGCCACGGCGGTCATGAGCTTTCCGCTCTTTGTGCGGGCTGCGCGGGTGGCCTTCGAAGAAGTGCCCGTGCGGCTGGAACAGGTCGCCCGCACCCTGGGCCGGACGCGCGCACAGGTCTTCCTTTCCATTACTTTGCCGCTGGCAGCGCGTGGGCTGCTCGCCGGCGCCGTGCTCGCCTTTGCCCGTGCACTGGGGGAATTCGGGGCCACCGTCATGGTGGCGGGAAATATTCCCGGGAAGACCGCGACCTTGTCCCTCTCGATTTATGGGCTGGTGCAACTTGGTCAGGACGGCGCCGCCCTGCGACTGCTCGCCGTCTCGATCGTGATTGCGGCCGCTTCACTTTGGATCGCGGAGTTCTGGCTGCGGCGGAGAACGGGGCCGGGGCTCATCCCATGAGCTCGACTCTGCGATTATCCGGTCTCCGGGCGCCGCTGGCGCCGTTTGCGCTGGAGGTGAGCGCCGATCTGCGGGCTGGCGTGACGGCACTCTTCGGACCCTCGGGCTCGGGCAAGACGACTCTGCTGGAGATCGTGGCGGGATTGCGGCGCCCGACGGAAGGCAGCGTGCGACTGGGGGAGCGGATGCTTGTCGATACCGCGGCGCACGTCTGGGTGCCGCCAGAACGCCGGCGCATCGGGTATGTGCCGCAGGATGGGGCCCTTTTTCCGCATCTCTCGATTCGCGCCAACGTGCTCTACGGCAGCCGAAGCGCGCGACGCGGAGGGGAAGCCAGCGGTGCGGTTCCGGCGGCTTTCTCGTTCGAGTCCGTGGTGGAGACGCTCGAGCTCGGCCCATTGCTCGACCGGCCCGAGATCGCCAGCCTTTCGGGTGGGGAACGGCAGCGCGTGGCTCTCGCGCGGGCCCTGCTGACAGGTCCGGAGTTGCTGCTGCTGGACGAGCCCCTGGCGGGGCTGGATGCCGCCCTCAAGGCGCGCGTGCTGCCTTACCTGGCGCGGGTGAGGGATGAATTTGCCGTGCCCATCATCTTCGTGAGCCACCATCCGGCGGAAGTAGTTGCCTTGTGCGATGAAGTGCTGGTGCTCGAGGCCGGCCGCGTCTTGGCCCAAGGCGCCGTGGCGGAATTGTTCGAGCCGGCGACAGAGCCGTCGTACGTGCTGAGGCCATCCGCGCCGCTTAGTGGTCCTGCACGCATGATATGATGAATCCGCGAAGCGCAAAACCGCCCGCCGCTAAGGCGCGAGAACCGAGTCTGCGAGATAGCCTGCCGCAGGCAGCCCGCAGGGCGGAGCGAAGTGACGGCAACGAAGCGGGTTCCAGGCAGCCCCGTGACCGACAGCCGACGGAAGGGAGACAGCCGCTCAAGCATTCATCCAAGAAAGTGCGGCAACCAACGCAGGCGCCGGGCGGTTTTCCGCCTCGCCCAAGGCCGCTGTCTTTTTGGCGGCTGGCGGCGTTGGTTGCCGCTTTTTGTAGAAAGGAAGTCTGAGCGGCTGTCTCTCTTCGTTCGGCTGCTCGGTGGATATCGCAAAGGATATCCCCTCTCGCTCGCGTCTTGCCAGCCGCCAAAAATCCTCGTGGCGGATCCGTCATATCATGCGTGCAGGACCACTGGGATTCTTCAGGGGAACCAGTGGCAATGCGCCCAAGTAGCCGAGGTAAAGCCGGACGGGACCGGGGAAATCCCAGCCGATCAAGCGCCGCGTTGGGGGCGCCAGCGCAATGTGGCGACTTCGCCCCGCGGGTTGCCGGGTGGAGGGAAAGTGTGCATTTTGGCCGTGCGTTCTCAGCCGGAAGGTTGCCCCCCATGAAAATCTCGTCGCTCGCCTTCACCGCCCTCGCGTCCTTGGGCCTCGCTCTTGGCGGCTCGCTTGCGTTTGGCGCGGAAGAGTCGCCCGGATCCTTGCCAGGGCAGGCCAAAATTACTCGGGCTGCCGCGGAGAAGACGGCGCTTGCCCGCGTTCCGGGCGGCAAAACGAAAAGCGCGGAGCTTGAACGCGAGAATGGCGTGCTCGTCTGGTCTTTCGATATTGCGATGCCGCGTACGAAAAACGTGACCGAAGTTCAGGTGGACGCGGAGACAGGGAAAATTGTTTCGACGAAAATTGAGACCCCCGCGGCTGAGGCGGCAGAAAAAGCGGCCGAGACGAAGAAGAATTCCCATTGAGGGCGCGCAGCGTCGGTCTGCTCCGCGAGTGTCGTCACCTCCGCGACCGATGAGAAGCGACCACCTGCCAGCTGCCACGATCGCTTGGATCTTTTTGGTCCTGAGTTGGGCGGCGATTTACCTGCCGGCGTTGGGCAGCATTGAACTGAAGGGCGAAGAGGGGAGGCGGGCGATGCCGGGTCTGGAAATGATCGACAATCATGAATGGCTCGTCCCGCGCGTCGGCGGGGAGCGGTATTTTCGCAAACCGCCGCTCATCAATTGGCTGGCTGCCGCAGGCGTCATGGTAACCGGTCGACGGGACGAGTGGGCGGTGAGGTTACCCTCGGCCCTGGCGATGCTGGCTCTCGCCCTGGCGACCTACGGCTTGGGGCGCGGAGCCTGCGGCGAGCTGGGGGCATTTTGTGCGGCAATTTTCATCCTCACGAACATCGGCTTGATGGAGCAGGGGAGAAAAATCGAAATCGAAGCGCCCTTTACGGCCGTCTTTGGCTGTGCCCTGCTCGTCTGGCTCCGGGGCTGGTGGTCCTGCTCGCCGGGCTCCGGCCTCTGGACGCGCTGGCTCGGAGCGGGCGCCTTCCTCGGGCTCGGGATGCTTTTGAAAGGGCCTCTGCATTTGCTTTTTTTCTACGCGATTGTTTCCGCGGTGCTCGTTTCGGCGGGAGAACTTCGCGAATTGGGACGCCTGCCCCATTTTGCCGGGCTCCTTTTCGCCATCGCCATCTTCTGCGCGTGGGCGGTCCCGCATGCGCGGGCCGCTGCGTCCGAGGAAGTGACCGCGGTCTGGCTCGAGCAATTCACACAGCGCCTCAACGGTGAGATGTCATTCAGTTTTGCCAACTGGCTGCGGAATTTGTTCTTCCAATCGTGGATCAATTTTTTGCCGTGGGTCCTCTTTCTGCCCTTCGCCTGGCAACGCCCGTCCGTCGAAGAACGCAAGGGACGCACGTATGCCCTTGGTCGCGGACTGCGCTGGGGTTTGGGCTCCAGTTACATCGCCGTCATGCTCGCTCCCGGGGCTTCGCCGCGGTACGTGCTCCCTCTGGTGGTGCCCGCCAGTTTGCTTCTCGGATTACGCCTGGGCGCGCGCGACGCCGGCATTTTCCCGGCGGTGAGCCGGGCCTGGCGACCGAGCTTGCGTCTTCTCGGCGGGATCGCGTTGGGCGGGGGATTCATGGCGATAGCCTACGGAATCTACGCGGGCCGCTCCTCGCCGCTGCCGCCCCATTTGCAAGATGGATGGTGGCTGGGATCGGTGCTCGGGGGATGCGCCACGCTGGGGGTTCTCTTGCTGTTTTGCCGCGACCCTGCGCAAAGCCCGCTACGCCGCCTGACCCTGCAGAGTTCCCTTCTCATGGCGTGGATTGTCCTCGTGTACGGCATTGTGGCGCCTCCTCTCGCGGCCGCGCATGAGCGGCACCGCGCTTTGGCGGGCGAACTCGAGCGGATAGTCCCGCCCCCGGACGTTCTCTTTGCGTTCAAGCCGGATTCCGTACCGGCCTTTTTCTATCTCACGCGCAAGCTGAGTTTCGTTCACGCTGCTGCCGGACTCCCGCCGGCTGCGCGCTTCGTCTTCATTCCCGAGGATCTCCTGCCGCGCCTTACCGAGGGCGGGGCTTGGGCGATTTCACGGCAATGCCTGCGCTACGTGGATGCCGGCAAACGCGTCTATCTGCTGGTCGAAGTTGAGTCGCGGAACGCATCGGGATAGCGGGTTGCGCTGTGAAGTTGGCGTGGAGATGGTCACATTCCGAGTTGTTTAGTCCGTGATGCGAGTGAGGACCAGGGTTCCATGCGTGTCGCGGCAGCCACCCACCACGCGCATCTTATTAGGTTCCCCGTCACGCTGGCCAATCTGGAAAACATTGACGCTTTCCGCGCGCTTAGCACCGAGGTCAATCTTTTCTGGATCAATTAGATCTCGCGGTTCGAATTCGAAATCTCGCGCGACGAGCGCAAGCGATTCTACTCTGGAAAACGCGGCGCCAACCGCGCTTGTTGAGACTCTCCCGTTCCTTGTTCCTAATGGGAAAGTGGGCACCGCTCAACTCAGAGCTGCGGCGTGGGCTGCAGGCTGGGCTGGCGCGGCGGACTCAAAAGCGAGGCAGTGGGGGACTCCCACGCCGAGAGCGCCGCGGACGAGCGAGCGGACATTTTCGTCACGGCCTGGCGCGACTCCGCCAGTACATAAGCAAGTTCCTCTGCGGCACCGCCCTGCTGCGCCCGCGAAGACCAGATGGCGAGGCTTGCCAGCAAGAGCGTCAGCGCCACGGGGGCCGGCCAGCGCCAGGTGCTCCACCAGGTTGGCGGGGTCTCCGTCAGCGCCGCGAGGCGCTGGCACACGGCCCCGTGCAAATGCGGATCGAACTCCGGCTGCGGCACCCGCGCGGCATCGCGCCGCAGCGCGGCAATCAGCGCAGCATGCTCGGGAGATTCGGGAGGCGGAACGGGCATGGTGCGGTCTTTAGTGGGATGGATGCAGCGCCTCACGCAGCGGGTTCACTTTTTCCTTGATCCGGCGCAGTTTCTCGAGGGCATAATGCAGGCGGCTCTTCACCGTCCCGGGCGAAATGCCCAGCGTTGCGGCAATTTCCGCCTCGCTCGCCTCCGCATAGAAGCGGAGGCGGATGACGTCCCGATGCCGCTCCGGTAGTTGCGCCACGAGGCGGCGCAGTTGCTCACTTTCCCGGCGCTCCAGCCCTGCTGCGGCCGGCGTAAAGGAGAGCGCGCTGCGAACCGCCGCTGCCGTCTGCTCCGGTGTGGGCGGAGGGAGGCGCCGGGCGAACCAGCCCTGCGCGCGCTGATGCTGCCGGAGCAAAATCACATAGAGCCAGGTAAACAGCCGGCAGGTGCCATCGAAGCGCGAAAAACTCTTCCAGGCCGCGAGCATCGTTTCCTGCACCAGGTCCTGCGCCAGATGAGCATCTCTGCAGAAAATCAGCGCCTGACCCAGGAGTCGCGACTGCTGTTCCTCCATCAAGCGGGAGAACGCCTCCACATCTCCCCCGCGCGCCCGGGCGATCAGCACGGCGTCTGCGTCCGTCAGTGGAGAAGTGACTGCCATTTCCCCATTCATGCGGTGTTTGGGTCGGCGAGTTCAATATTTTCGCCCTTGCTATCTGAGTTTCGGCAAAGCAACGGAAACACTAAACTAAATAGCGAAGCGCGCGGAGAGCGATCTGCCTCAAAATTTGAATCCGGCGATCACGCGCGGAAAGAAACGCGGTTCGCCCACTCCGTTCGTCACTTGGAACTGCGCGGAGGCCGTGACGTAAAAGCGCTCAGTATGAAAGGTCGCGAGCGGACCGGCGAAGAAGACGTGTTCCGTGGGCTTGCCCTGGTTGGGGAAAATGACTTCAAAGCGGCCCTCGGCACCGACCGAGACGTGTTCCGCGACGTCGTATCGAATTCCCGCGTGCTGGCCGAGGACGAGATCGCGCGTGCGCAGGTTTCGATCGCTCCACTCCGACTCGAGGACCAAATTATAGGCGGCCTGCCAGCGGCCAATGCGCTTGTCGACGATCAGTCGGCCTTCCAGCCCGAAGAAGCGACGGCCGGCCGCGATTTCGCCCAAGACGGCGAGACCGAACGGCTTGCCGGCATGTTCATTGAAGATGCGGTACTTTCCCTCGACTGCCGCGCTTTCGTAGGTAAAGCCGCGCGGTTCCCCGCCCTTGCCATTGCGCCAGTTCCAATTCGCCGCATAGAGGCCGAGCTGGAAGTCCTTCCCGAGACCGAATTCGATCTCATTCCGGACATCGATCCCGAAGGTGCGCTGGCCGTCGACACGCCGATAGCGCCCGAAGATCTGATTCTCCGATTCGACCACGCCCGGCGCCTCGGTGTAGCTGCCGTAAGGAAACGTGAAAAAGCGATCGGCCTTGGCTGAGCTTGTGAGCGCAAACGCGGCGAGACCAGCCAAGGCCCTCAAAACTATCCGCCGGCGAAGCGGAAAGACTGAGGGCGCGGAGCGTAGGGAGGGAACGAAAGGTACGGAGGGGTAGCGGGGCGATTGAAACATGTTGTTGCGATTCGTTCCCGATATAATTGAGACAAAAGCGCATTAACACAACCGGTTTTTGCGATTGGCTCTCATCTAACCATTTCCTGTATTTAGTGCCCGGGCCGCTCGCCGCGGGTGCTCCCAGGCATCCGGCGTGACAAGCATCCGCGAAGGATTCCTAACGCGGCCGGTAAACCGGTCGCAGGACATCACCCAAAGAGAAGAGCCCGGCCTCCGTGCCGGGCTTTTCTGTATCGACAAACCCACGGGCAAGCCACCCCGGTAATTCCGTCGGCCACGCGCCCCAGAGCAAATCGGCCGCTGGGGCTGATCCTTTCCGTCCACCAACTGCGAGCCCCGAACGAACGCGAGACCTGCGTCGCTCCTTTCCCATGCCCATACCCAAAGCCAGGACACCTTCAACCGAGGCGCTCGCGGTGCTCTCGAACGTTGCCCTCACGTCGTTTGTCATTGGTTTGCTGTATTTCGCCCGCGACACCCTCATCCCGCTCGCGCTGGCCTCACTTCTCACTTTTCTGCTGGCTCCGCTGGTCACCAGATTCGAGCGTTGGGTGGGGCGGATCGCCGCTGTTCTAGTCGTCGTCACGATGATCTTTGCCGCGCTGGGTGCCGCCGGCTGGGTGCTGACGCGCCAATTCATCGATCTCGCGACGAAGTTGCCGGACTACAAAGGCAACATCGTGGCCAAGTTGCATTCCTTCCGCACGCCGAGGGATGGAGCTTTGTCCGAACTCTCCAAGACCGTCGATGACTTAAAAAAGGAGCTGCCGGGGGTCCGCGAAGCGGAACCGGCCGTGCCGATTCCCGACCGAAGGGGCAGCAACCCAAACCGTACGCCCGCGGCTGCCGCCGCCCCCGTTCAAGTCGAAATTTCGAAGAGCAGTCCGTTTGAAACGTTGCAGTCCGTGCTCGCCCCGTTACTGGGACCGCTCGGGACGGCCGCGCTGGTAATCTTGCTCGTAGTCTTCATGCTGCTGCAACGGGAGGATCTGCGAAGCCGCGTCATTCGTCTTATCGGGCAGGGCCACATCAGCAAGACGACGCGCGCCATGGACGATGCGGGGAAGCGCGTCTCGCGCTATTTGCTGATGCAACTCGTGGTGAACGTCACGTATGGAATCCCGGTCGCGATCGGGTTGTATTTCATCGGCGTGCCGAATGCGATTCTTTGGGGAGTCTTCGCCACGGTCTTGCGCTTCATCCCATACATCGGCTCGTGGATCGCTTCTGCCTTCCCGGTCGCCCTTTCACTCGCGGTCTCACCCACCTGGACGATGCCCCTCTTGACGGTGGCGCTGTTCGTCGTGCTCGAACTTCTCAGCAATAATGTGCTCGAGCCCTGGCTTTACAGCTCCAGCACCGGCGTCTCGAACATCGCGCTCATCGTTGCCGCGGTGTTTTGGACGTGGCTGTGGGGGCCCGTTGGCCTCGTGCTCGCCACTCCGCTGACGGTGTGTCTCGTCGTCATGGGGCGGCACGTCGCGCGGTTGTCGTTTTTGGCGGTGTTGCTGAGTGATGAGGAGGCCCTCACGCCGGCAGAGGATTTCTACCACCGCCTCCTCTCTCCGAGCAATCACGACGACGCGGAATTCGTGGAATCCTACTTGAAAACGAATTCCTTGACCGCGCTCTATGACGCCGTTTTCGTGCCCGTGATCGCGGCGGCGGAGAGCGACATCCGGGAGGAATTGCTCGACGCGAATCAACTCGTGCTCGTCGAACAGAGCCTGCGCGACATCGTCCTGGATCTGGGCTCGAGGCCCCCCGTCGTCTCGCAACTCGAGGCGGACAAAGCGATTGCCAGCACGACGGCGTCCGGCCCCCCGGTTCCGCCTTTTCGGGTCTATTGCGTGCCGGCGCGCGCCGAGCGCGATGAACTCGCGGGCGTGATGCTCGCGCATTTGCTCGAGTCCGAGGGCAACCAGACCTGGTCCGCGCCCCCGAAGCTGAGTGTGGGTGATTTACTTGGCTTGGTGGCGGAGGCCGACGTCGACGTGGTCTGCATTTCTGTCGTTCCGCCTTCCACCGTCATCCATGCCCGCTACCTCTGTTCGAAAGTGCGCGCGCGCCTCCCCCAGGTCAAGATTGTGGTAGGGCTCTGGGGTGCGACGGAAGGCGCCACCGAACCGTCGCGGCGATTGCGCGATTCGGGCGCGGATGAAGTGGTGCTCTCTCTCGCCGAGGCGGTCCTCCAAATCTCCAAGCTCGCCTTGCCTGCAGCTGAGACGGGCGTTCCCGCGCCGATTCCCGACGACGAGCTCGAGCGCCAGGCCGCCGTGGACCGGTTGCAACTGGCGATCAGCTGCCACGACTTTTTCTTCGATCGGATCACGGCAAAAATCGCCCGGATTTTCGAGGTCCCCATCGCGTTGCTCACGCTCGTGGACCGCGACCGCCAGATCTTCAAGAGTCAGGTGGGCCTGCCCGAGGAACTAGCCCAAAAGGGGGAAGCTCCGCGCGAACACTCGGTTTGCGGGCACGTCGTGGCTACCAATCAGTTGACGGTCGTCGAAGACTTGGCGCGCGATCGGCGCTTCACCGGCAATTCCTGGATCCGCGAGCAGCGACTTCGCTTCTATGCAGGCGTGCCCTTGCAAGCGGAAGGACAGGCGGTCGGCTCGCTCTGTCTTCTCGATGTGAAGCCACGCCAGTTTACGCCGCGGGACGCACGCCACCTGCAGGAATACGCCAACGAGATCATGGAGGAGTTCACGCGGCGCTCCCTCCCGCGAGATTTGGCCGGAACAGTTTGAATTGAACCGTTCAAGACTCAACCGCATCATGTCCGCGGCCGCCATTTCGACCGGCCACGGCCGCGACGGTCGCGATCAACTCAGCGGGTTCCACGGGCTTGGCGACGTGCGCGAGAAAACCGGCGAGAAGCGCGCGGGTACGATCTTCCGATCGCGCAAAAGCCGTTAGAGCGATGGCAGGTACGCTGCTGGCGGCAGGGTTGGCCAGAGCGCGCACCTGCCGCAGGAGTTCGTACCCGTCGATGCCGGCCATCCCAATGTCTGTCACCAGCACATCCGGTATTTCACGCTGCAGAGTCGACAGGGCTTCCGCGGCGGAGCCAGCGCAGAAGATGGTGGCAGCGCGATCCTCCAGGACACGGCGCAGCAATTCGCGCGCGTCCGGTTCGTCGTCGACCACCAGAACCCGCAACCCCGTCAACTGCATGGACTCGCGGAGTGGGGGAAGCGGCTTCGGGGCGGCCGGATGAGTGCGAGCAGACTCCGTCGGCTGGCGAATGGCCTTCAGGGGAAGGCTGACGACAAAGACGGATCCAAGATCTTCGCCTTCGCTCTCCACCCGGATGCTGCCGCCGTGGAGTTCGACCAACTGTTTGACGATCGCCAGGCCAAGACCGAGGCCGCCATGTTGCCGCGTCGTGGCGGCATCGGCCTGCCGGAAGCGTTCGAAGACATGGGGCAGAAAATCCTCGGAAATCCCCTGGCCGGAGTCCGCCACGCTGATTTCGAGGTGGGAGTTGATGCGCTCCAGGAGCACTTTCACCATGCCGCCCTTGGGCGTGAATTTGATGGCGTTCGAAAGGAGATTCCAGACAATCTGCTGCAACCGCGCCGGATCGCCGGAGATCGGTCCGGCGAGCGGATCCAGGATGCGCGTGAGGCGGATCTGCTTCGCCTCCGCGGAGGAGGCAACAGTCTCGATGGCAGCTTCAATGCAGGCGGCCGGGGAGACACTTTGCACATGGATGCGCAGCTTGCCGGAGATGATCCGGCTCATATCCAGGAGATCCTCGATCAATTGGTTTTGCGCGCGGACGTTGCGATCAATGATCTCGATGCCCGTGGCGACCAGCTCGGGGTCGTTCTGGTCCTCCCGGATGAGCTGAGTCCAACCGAAAATAGCGTTGAGTGGCGTGCGCAATTCGTGGCTGAGGGTGGCCAGAAACTCGTCCTTCATCTGGTTGGCGCGCTCCGCTTCGTTCCGGGCGGACCGCTCGGAGTTCAACAAATGCTCCCTCTGCAGCTCCAACTCCTTGCGGTCCTGAATGTCGGTGCAGGTTCCAAACCACCGCTTTACCGCTCCCTCCGCGTCTTGAATGGGGAGGGCTCGCGCCAGAAACCAGCGATAGTTGCCCGTCCGGTCGCGCACGCGGAACTCCTTTGTGTAAGGCTCCAACGTCCCAATCGACTCCGACCACACTTCGTAGGCCGACGGCAAATCCGCCGGATGAATATAGCGATCCCAGGCGGCGGCAGCGCCTGAGTCGGACGGCAGTCCGATGAATTTGAACCAGCGCGCGTTGTAATAGTCGAGCATCCCATCGGGCTGCGCGGCCCAGACGATTTGCGGCATCGCATCCGCGAGTTCGCGAAACTGGGCTTCGCTCTCGCGCAGCCGTTCGGCGAGTTCCTCCACTTCCCGCCGCCCTTCTTCCTGCGCTGTCACATCGGTATTCGTGCCGACCCAAAGTGCCACTTCCCCGTCTGAACTACGCACCGGCTGGACGCGCGTCAGGAAAGGTCGGAAGATTCCATCCGCGCCGCGGAGCGGAAAAGTCATGTCGAAGGGCGTCCCACTCTCCACGGAGGCTCGCCAGCGCGTCAGGACTCGCGGTAATGCCACGGGGTCATGCACCGCCTGCCAGCCTTCTCCTTCCATCTCTTTCAAGGTCGTGCCGGTATATTCATACCAGCGTTCATTGAACCAGAAGATGTATCCGTCTGGACGGGCCATCCACGCGAGCTGGGGAATGGAATTCGACAACTGTCGAAACTTGGCCTCGCTCAGGGCCAATTCTTCGGCGACGCGCTCTCGTTCAATCACGTCCTCGGTGATGTCGATCATGACCCCAGGCAGGCTGACGGCCCGCCCTTCCGAATTGCGTTCGACCCGACCGCGCGCGAGCACGTGGCGAATCGATCCATCGCCCTGCCGCAAGCGATATTCGACCTGGAACAAATCTCGCCGTTCGGTCGCTTCCGCGAGCGCGGCCCGCAGACCCGGCAAATCTTCTGCCACGACCGAACGCAGATACGCTTCCAACGGGCCGCCCTTGGCGTCGTCTCTGGTGACGTTGCAGAGCCTCGCCACGTTAGCATCGGCCCACACTTGATCCTCCGCGATTTGATAGGCCCAGGTGCCGACGTCGCCTGAAACCAGGAGTGCATCCCGGCGGCGCCGATTCGATTCGAGCTCTTCCCGCGCGCGCTTTTTTTCCGTCTCGTCGAGCGAGATCACGAGCAATTTTTCGGGATCGCCTTTCGCGTCGGGAATCGTCGTGACGAGGACCTCCCACCATTTCTGCTCACCGCTGGCGGTGGTTTTGGGAGCTTCGAATTCGCCCATTACTCCGGCCAGCGCGGAATTGATGGCGGCCTGCGCGGCGGGCCGTTCGGACTCAGCCCAAAATTTGACCCACGAAGTTCCAAGCAAGGGACCGAGCTCGGCGATTTCCAACAGACTCTGCCCGGGGCCGTTCATCTCCACCAGGTTGCCGGCGAGATCGAGAACTTTGACGCACGCGGGAATGCTGTCGAGCAGGCGCTGGTGAAAGAGCCGGATGGCCTCCAAACCCTGCTGGGCGGTTTGCTCCGGCCGCCGGTCGCGCCCCCGGAAGGTGAAATGGGAAGGCGCGCCTCCCGCCGATTCCGTCAGTCGGCAAAGTTCGGCGTGCAGGGGAATCGCTGCGCCGGAAGGGATCTGCACCATGCCCACGGACCCGACCCAGGATCCGTGTTCCCAGAGCGCGGGAAGGACGATATTCCGGAAGCTGGCGCGGTCAGACGGCGCCAAATGCATTTCGAGCGGAGTGCCTTCCATTTCCGCCGGACCAACGCCGGTAAGGCGGTACGCGGCGGAATTGGCGAAGAGGACGTTGCCCTTTCGGTCGCAGACAGTCATGAAGTCCTTCGAGCGATGCATGATCTGCTCGAGGAGAGCGAAGGCAGCCGGCATGGCGCGAGAGCGGCTCGGTGCGTCTCTGGTAGTGGGATCGAACGGAAGCGACATCGAGGTTCAAACTGCCACGCAGCGACCGCAGTTTGCACCGCAATGGGGAAGGCACAATCGCGCTTTGTTTTTTTGGGCGCCTGGCCGCGCGCCGACCACAAATCTTAGCGAGGATGGAATCTGGGGCGGTCTTTCGTGTGCCGCAAACGGAGCCCTGCGTGCCACTGGAAGAGGCCAGGATTTAGACGCTTCCCGGGATCGGCGAGAGCGGGGGCGGAGCACCGCTTTCATTCAACGTAACCCGGTGCGTGCCCTTGAGGAGGCGCGCCACAGACATAAAGAGCCCGGCGAGCGTGGAGGCGCTCAAAATGAGGGCGCGGGGAAGTTCTGGGATCCTGTCTCCCCTCCAATTCACGAGCGTTGCCTCGAAAGGCGTTCCTGCCTCGACCGTCGCGGATGCGGTCCGCCCATCGGGAAGTGACAGAATGTAGGTCAGGGTGCGCACGACGGAGAGGAAAGGGAAAAATCCAATCCCCAGTCGGTTCGCACGCAAACGCCTCGCGGGATGTTTCGCGGAGCCGATTTCCGGAAAAGAGTTACCTCGCCTCCCGCCCGCTCCGCGGGCGCTTCAATACCGAGTCGTCGCGGGGGACTTCGAGATCGTGAAATACTCGGCTGTGGCGTCACGCGTCACGCCGGCCGTCCGCGAACGGCACTCGATCAAGGGCCCGTAGAATTCCCTCGCCTCCTCCTCGGGGAGGGACTTCATGCTCTCGAACTGCTCGAAGGTGATAGTGCCCGACATGGCGGCCCGCCAGGAAAGCGCCTGGAAAGCGGGATCGTCGCGGAATCCATTCGGTAACTTCATGTGCTGCGTTACCCCGCGCGTTCCCCCTGTCACCCGAAACATTCCTCGGGCACTGCCGCTCAATGCGAGAAGTGTGCGCGACCCGCCCGAAATCCGCGCGATTCTTCTGACGGAGAGCAGTTCGCAAAGTCGGGATCGTCGTACTCGACGCGCCGGAATTCGACCGCGCGCCGCGTCTGGTCGTAGATGCAATAAGCAGCGCGCGGGTCGGGATCGCGCGAGAGCCCGACGCTGCCTACATTGACCAAGTACTTGCGGGCGGGGTCCAGGTCCAGCCGCGCGGGAGCGCGCTCGCCGGCGGGGTCAGGGCCATCGCGGAAAACGCGTTGCAGGTGGGTGTGGCCGTAGAAGCAGAGCGGGGTCTGCTGCACCTGGAGATTCGGCGCGGCTTCGGCGGCCTGGAAGACGTAGCCCCATTTCGCCGGCGCGGAGAGATTCGCATGCACGATCGTGAAATCCGCGACCGAGTGCACGAGGGGCAACTCCCGCAGCCAGCGCCGTTGCCCAAGGGTCAACCGGCTCGACGTCCTCTGGAACATGCGTTCCACCTTGGGCAGATAGCGTGCATCCGTGGGTTCGTGCGAGCAGGCTTCGTCGTGGTTCCCCATTACGCAGGGAGCGTTCAAGGCTTGAATCAGCTCGACACACTCCCGGGGCTGGCGGCCGTAGTTCACCAGGTCGCCGAGGAAAGCGATCTTGGAGCAGCCTTGCGTACGCGCGTCGGCGAGCACCGCTTCGAGGGCCGGAAGATTGGCGTGAATGTCGGCGAGCAAGGCGTATCTCATATCCAATCGGGAAGCGGCTGCTCCGGGGTGGGGAAAGGGTTCCGTCCTTCCCGAGTTCCGACAAATGAACTTGCCGTTGCATTGGCGGCGCTGCGCCGTTCGACGTGCCTCCGGGCTATTTTGGGCCCGGGAGTTACAATCGTTTAACCACCCTGGGGTCGCGAGATGGGACGCCGGGAGTACGATTCCGCTCTCATGAATCTCCCATTTTTCAAAATATCGGCGCGCGCGTTTCTCTTCGCCGCTACAGCCGGTCTCAGCTTCGCCGAGACCCCTGCTGCCCCGGCCTCCGGTTCGGAACCCCCCCAACCCAAGCGGACGGTCCTCCGTTTCCAGGGGTCGAACACCATCGGAGCCGAACTGATCGGAAACCTCGTCATCGACTTTCTCAAGGACGAGGGATGGAAAACAGTTCAGCGCGTGCCGACCGGCGACCCCGATGTCTATTCGATTGTCGGCGTGCCGGCGTCCGGGGGCGAATCGGCGTCGGTGGAAATTGTGGCCCGGGGAACAAATACGGCTTGGGAAGGTCTCGAGTCCGCGCAATGCGATTTCGGGATGGCTTCCCGGCGGGCTGGCGACGCGGAATTGCTGCGTTTGAAGCCGATCGGCGATCTGCATTCGCCCGCCTGCGAGCACGTTTTAGCGCTGGATGGCGTCGCCATCCTGGTTAACCCGGGCAACGCGTTGCCCGCCCTCAGCCGCGAGCAACTCCACGATATCTTCATCGGCAAGATCACCGACTGGACGGAGCTGAATGCCGGCCTGACCGGCCCGATCAACGTGTATGCGCGCGACGATAGATCGGGCACGTACGACACTTTCAAGTCGTTGGTGCTCGGGAAGGACAAGCTCGTGGCGAACGCCCGACGTTTCGAAGATAGCCGGGCGCTCTCCGATGCCATTACCGGAGATCGCAGTGCCATCGGTTTCTCCGGGCTCGCCTTTGTGCGAAGTGCGCGGGCCCTGGCAATTTCCGATGGCGGCGCCGCGATGCTGCCCACTCCTTTTACGGTTCGGACCGAGGACTATCCGCTTTCCCGCCGATTGTTTCTTTACAGTGCCGCCACGATTTCCAAGCCGTTGGCGGTAAGGTTCTTGAGTTACGCCAAGAGCGACGCCGGGCAGCGCATGGCGGCTGCGACAGGATTCGTCGATCAGATTGCGCAGACCGCGCCCGCTGGGAGCGCTGCGCCGGTCGTGAGCGCGACCGCCAAAGCAATTGCCCCCGGAGCGCTGACGGAATACCAAAAAGCGACGAACGGCGCCGAGCGCGTGGCGCTGAACATCCGCTTCCGCCCGGGTGTTATTCAGCCCGACAACAAGGCCCTGGCCGATCTCGACCGGCTGAAGCAACTTCTTAATTCCCCCGAGATGCGCGCGCGAAAACTCATCCTGCTCGGCTTCTCGGACAGCAAGGGCGACGCGGAAGCGAATCTCCGGGTGAGCGAAGAGCGCGCGCGGGCCGTGGCGAAGCTGCTTCAGCAGCGCGGGCTTACGGTTGGCTCGTTGCGTGGGTTCGGCGCGGAGTCCCCCGTCTCGAGCAATGAGACGGCGGACGGTCGCGATAAGAATCGGCGGGTGGAGATTTGGGTGCGCGGGTAGTTGACTGACGGATTTTGCCGAACCACGGCAACGCGAAAGGTCCAAAATCCCCGCATTGCAGCAATTAAAACGATTCATAAAGTGTGGAAAAAGAGCCTCTTAACCGCGCATTTTTGCGGCTGTCCGCCTTGGCGGGGCGGTCGAGTTACAATCGTTTAACCACTGCCCGATAGCGGTGCGGGCGGAGGCGGCAGAAGATCCCATGTCATGAATCGTCTGCTCTCGCGCCTTCTTTCCTCCACCCTTCTGATTGGAGTAACGGCCGGTTTGCTGCAGGCGGAACGGCCGGCCCGGCCGGCCGTACCAACCGGTCTCCAGCCGAAGGTAACGGTCCTCCGTTTCCAAGGCTCGAACACCATCGGTGCGGAACTCATCGGAAACCTCGTCTGCGACTTCCTCAAAGAGGAGGGATGGAGAGCGGTGCAGCGCGTTCCCACCAATGACGCGGACGTATACTCCATCGTGGGAATTCCGGCAGCCTCAGAATTCGCTGCAGCGGTGGAAATCGTGGCCCGGGGAACGAATACCGCCTGGGAAGGGCTTGAGACTTCGCAGTGCGATTTCGGCATGGCGTCCCGCCGGGCCGGCGAAGCGGAATTGCTCCGGCTGCAACAGATCGGTGACCTGCATTCCCCCGCCTGCGAGCACGTCCTCGCGCTCGACGGCGTGGCCATCCTGGTCAATCCCGCGAATACGCTCCCGGCCCTCAACAAGGAACAACTCCACGACATTTTCACGGGACGGTTCACCGATTGGGCGGAGCTGAACGCCGGACTTACCGGCCCCATCAACGTCTATGCCCGTGACGATAAGTCCGGTACTTTCGATACGTTTAAGGCCCTCGTGCTCGGGAAGGACAAGCTCGCCGACAAAGCCCGCCGGTTCGAGGATAGCCGGGCGCTTTCCGACGCCATCGCCGGGGATAGGAATGCGATCGGTTTCGCGGGTCTCGCCTTCGTCCGCAGCGCGCGAGCCCTCGCTATTTCAGACGGTGGCGCCGCGTTGCTTCCGACTCCTTTCACGGTGCGAACGGAGGATTACCCCCTCTCTCGCCGACTCTTTTTGTACAGCGCGTCAGCCATCCCGAATCCGCTGGCGGCGAAGTTCCTGCGCTACGTCAAAAGCGATGTTGGGCAACGCATCGCGGCCGCGACGGGATTCGTGGACCAGATTGCCCATACGGTCTCGACCGCGGAACTCGCTCCCATCCCTCTGGGAGTGAAGTCGGCGACGCCGCGCGAACTCACGGAATACGACCGAGTGACCAATGGCGCCGAGCGCGTGGCGCTGAACATTCGGTTTCGCTCCGGCGTAATTGACGTGGACAATAAAGCCATCGCCGATTTCGACCGGCTCACGCGCCTTTTCTCCTCGCCCGAGATGCGCTCGCGCAAGGTCATTCTGCTGGGCTTTTCCGATGGCAAGGGGCAGCCCGAGGTCAACCTCCGGGTCAGCGAGGAACGGGTTCGGGCCGTGGCCAAAATGTTCCAGCAGCGGGGCCTCAGCGTCGGCGGCATGCGCGGGTTTGGCTCCGATGCGCCGGTGGCGAGCAATGAGACGGCAGATGGTCGCGAAAAAAACCGTCGGGTCGAGATCTGGGTGCGTGGCTGAACGCAAAAATTGGCCCCGCACGCGGGTCGTCGGCAGAAGATTTTTGAGATGCCTTAAATGCGCTGGGAAGCGCTTCGCTTTCGTCGGTGGCGCCAGCGGCGCCGCCTGGCGGCAACAGAGCCGTCGTCCAGCTGGGGGGCTGGGCGGCGGCAAAGCTGTCCGATGCTTTCGACGGATCGAATCCGGCTTCCTGGAATTGCGAGAAACCCATCCAAGCGCGTCGAATTCTCGTGACTCCGTCACAATCGTTTAACCATGCCAGCGTTGCGGCAGTCACGACAGGGCGAGTAGTGGTTAGCGCTCTCCCATTCATGAAAACTCCCCTCCTCCGCGCGGCCCTGGCCCTGGCCACCTTTGTGTCGCCAGCATTTGCAGATGTCGTCGACCTCAACGGAGACACCACGGGCCAGCCCGTTTTCAACCGGCCCACTGAAACGGGAATTCCGTCGAGTGTCGGCGCGGCGGTTCCCTTCCAAGTCATACGCCTCACCATCTCGCTTTCGGGCATGTATTCATTCGCGGCGATCGCAGCGGACGCGGCGCTTTTCGATACGTTCATCCATCTGTATGTGGATGGATTTTCCCCGGTGAACCCACAAGCGAATTTTGTCGCGGCCAACGACGACGCGCATGTGAGCACCACGAATTCGGCCCTCTCCGGAATTGCGCTCGACTCGGCGCATACATACTTCCTGGTCATCGACGGTTTCAGCAACAGTGATTTCGGCGCTTATTCGGCCACGCTATCGGGCCCTGGCGCCATCAGCGCGACCATCCCGGAACCGGGCGTTCCCGCCGCCGCCATACTGGCAATCTTCGCGATTGCTGCCCGCCAGCGTTTCCGTCGGAGTACTCGGGGCGATGCTGCGCCACAACTGCTTCGATCGGGCGATCGGCATTCCTAGGCCACGATCAGGTACGCGATTTCAAGCACGGATTTGGCGGGCCTCGCGCCGCGCCTCGAGATCGTCGGGCAGAGCTTATGCCTCCCGATGGCAACCAAGCCGTCGTCCAGCTGGGGGGCTGGACGGCGGCGAAGTTCCCTCTCGATAATGCACCCAAGAACCTGCTCCGCTTGCGGGAGACAATCCGCGAGTTCAACCCGCGCCGAGCGGTCAAAGCCAGCGCGTCATCTGCGCGCCGCTCCATCCGTGACCGCGGGGTGGGTTGGCCGACATTCCGGCTGCGGGCTTCCGGCGCGAATCGGGGCTTCGGCAAGCCACAAAATTGCCAAAGACCAGCGCGAAGGGAAGGCCCCTCAACGAGGCGGTTCATGTCAGTTCCGCCACGTGGCGGATTCTTTGCGAAGCGCTGTTTGAAGACGGCAAGCGGGCGGTGCAAACGACATCTCGTGCCTCAGCCTATGAAACGAATCGTCCTCCTCCTCCTCGCCACTTTGCTTGCGCCGCCTGCCCAAATGCAGGCAGACATGATCCTCACCTACGGGGGCGCGCTGACCGCGGCCGACCCTGTCTTCAACCGACCTTCCAGCGCTTCGTCAGTCTCGGACATCGGCAGTGCGGTCGTCTTCAACACTGCCACTTTCACTACCAATAGTTTCAGCGGGGTTTACAGTATCCTCGGCGACTATCGTGGCCCGGGCGGTCTGTCTGACGGCTTCCTTTTTCTCTACACTTCTTTCAACCCGGCGGCCCCGTTGGCCGGGCTCGTCGCCGGCGACGACGACTTCAGCATTTCCGGTTCCAGCCCGTTCGCCGCTTCGTTCCTGGCTGATGCCACGTCATTTGGTTCCGCGGTGAACGGCAATCAGCTGATCCTCAACGCCAACACCACGTACACGATCGTCCTAAGCGGCTTCGCCAACGATGATTTCGGGGCGTTCAACGTCGCCGTCACCGCGGTGCCCGAGCCCGGCACCATCGCCGTCGGCTTGGGCGCTCTCGCCCTCGCAGCCTGGACTTTCCGGCGCCGTCGTGGCGCCACGCACGCCGGTTAGAATTTCGTTCCTTTCCCTTCAATCCTCCGTATGAAATCCAACTACCTCGCCGGCTTTGCCGTTCTTGCCCTGGCCTCTGCCTGGGTCTCTCCCGCCTTCGCGCAAAAAAGCGCCGAAGGCGCTCTGCCTCCCACCGTCCGCATCCGTCTACCGGAGCGTTTCCGCCTCCTCAATGGACAGCTTTTCGACCTTCGGGTCGAAGCGGTCAACGCGGCCGCCGCCTCAACCATTCAGGTGCTGATCGATGGCAACGACGTGACGGCCACGCTGCCCGTGGCGGAATTCAGCACCAACAACGACGCCGACGCGGCCACGCCAGATGTCGCCTGGGTCTATCGCTCGTTGAGCTTCAGCACCCCGGGCCTCCACACCGTCGTCGCGAAAGTGACCAGCTCCGGTCAGACGGGCGCTTTCACCCAACGGGTCGGCGTCCAGGATTTCAATCCCGGCTCCATCGCGAAGAAGAGCATCATCCTCTACATTGGCGACGCCATGGGCACGGCCTATCGCGATGCCGGTCGAATCGTGGCCAAGAGCACCGGGAACCGCTTCCGGGAGGGCTTCTTCGACCAGCTCCAGAACATGGACACCATGGCCGCCTCCGGTTTCGTCATGACCTACAACTCCGAGCGCGTTGTGCCCGACAGCTCCCCGACCGCTTCCGCCTGGTGCACCGGCAACAAGACCAGTGACGGCACGCACGGCGTCTTCCCGGACAACAACGATTCCCGCTTCACCGCCGGGAACCTGCAGGGCACCAAACAGTTCGCGCTCGACAATCCCCGCATCGAAACGCTTTGGGAATACCTGAAGCGCCTCTACGGCTACAAGACCGGTATCGTCTCCACGGCAGACATCACCGATGCCACGCCGGGCGGCGAAGGGTCGCACACGCTGACCCGCACGCTCACGTTCGACATCGCCCGCCAGTATCTCGACGGCAGCTTTACCGCCGGTCCAACTTTCGATGTCATTTTGGGAGGGGGTCGGGAGCATTTCGACAAACGCTCCGCCGCCAACAGTGGCGACACGCGCAACCTGATTAGCGAATTTCAAGCGGCCGGCTTTACCTACACCGCGACCCGGAGCCAGCTCAACGCCGCCCGCGCCGGCACGCCGCCGGATAAGCTCCTCGGGCTTTTCTTCTCTTCCGTGGCCAGCGTGGACGGCGGACTGACCACCGGCCCCGGCACTCCGGCCAATACCGCGGCGAATGGCAACATGTCCGTCGCCTACGACAAGCTTGGTCTCACCCGCACGGCCGACGAGCCCGTGGCCAATTTCAACGGCTATCCGGATCAGCCGTTCCTCGACGAGATGACCGATGCGGCCATTCGCACACTCAGCAAAGGCGGCGCCCCTTTCATCCTCATGGTCGAAGGTGCCTCCATCGACAAGCAGTCGCATCCCAATCATGCCAGTGGCGTCGTCTGGGATGTCATAGAACTCGATAAATCGGTCGGCGTCGGCCGCGCCTACGCCGCCTCGACGGGCGGCCGCAGCACGCTCGTCATCGTCACCGCGGACCACGATCAGTCCATGCAGATCGTCGGGGTGACCGACGTGAACAACGCCAGCGGCGTCCTCAACACCCGCAGCAATTCCGTCTATCCGCGCACGATCGCGCCGTTCGACCCGATCCTGAGCGGCACGACGGCAGCCCCGAGCAACGCTGGAAGCAATGTCGGCGAGGTCGTCGGTTTTCCCGACTATGTCGATCAAGCGTTCGCCCCGGGGGGTACGGCAGCCGGCACCTATCCGAACAACACAAACCGCTTCCGGCTCGCGGTTGGTTTCCGCACCGGCAATCACACCGGTTCCTGCGTGCCGCTCACAGCTGATGGGCCGGGCGCGCTGCTCTTCACCGGGTATTTCGATCAAACCGATGTCTTCTTCAAGATGGCCCGCGTCCTGAGCACGGACACGAGCCCACTCGATGAATACAGCAAGCTGATCCAGCGGAAATTCTCGACGGTGCAGCCGAACTACTGACCGTTCCAATTTACGCGCCCGCCGGCGTCTTGCGACGCCGGCGGGTCCTTTTGTTATGAGAACCTTCTTCCTCAGATTGCCTCCAGTCGCCCTTCCCCTCACTTTGTGCGCTGCGGCCCTTGGCCTGCTCTTCGCGTTCGATGCGCCGGTGAGTCAGAGCAGCTACTGCCCCGATTGCGGCTTGCGGCAGGATGAGCGTCAAGTGCGGTTCGCCGGTTATCAGCTGCCGATGCGAACGGGCCCACGCGAGGCGCCATCGCATTTGAGCGAGATCTTTCGCGCCGCAGGGGTCACCCGCGCGCACCGCCATCGTTGGCGGCCCGCCACGTGTCCGGTCTTGCTGACGGATTTGACCACGTCCACCGGCCAGGCCCAGCTGGCCGAACTATCCTCCCCGCGGATCATTTCGTTCGTGCGCGAGATTGAAGCGTATTCTGACGCCGGAACCATCGCCCGCTGGCACGCCTATCTGGCCAACGTCTCGTTTCTGCGCGTGCTGGAAGGTCATCTCCGCTTTCTGCGCTACCCCACGGAAGGGCTCGAGAACCGCGCTGCGTTCATGAAATGGTGGACGGAGAATGCGTTCGCGTTGTACCGAAACATCGAGATCACGCCGTACATCTGCTGCTAATAGGTCTGCCCCACAAGCGCGCGGCTATTTTACATCGCGCCGATTACGTCGCGCTGATCTTGGGCGGCGGTTGTGCCGGTAATTCCAGCTGGAGCTGCGCCAGCAGGAGGGCTTGTTCGGTATTGGGCTCCGTGCGCCGACGCAGCAGCAACTGGCGTCCGTCGGTGGTTGGCAGATGCACGTCGATCATTTGGATTTTCCCCAAGTGATCGAGCACCTGCCGTGGGGTCAGTCCGGGAGCGTGCCGGCGCAGCTTTTCGCGCAGCGTGACATGCGCGCAGTAGGCCAAAAAACAGACCAGGATGTGGGCTTCGATCCGACTGTCTTTTTGATGATACACCGGCCGCACGCTCAGGTCGTGCTTGAGGTCCTTGAACGCTTGTTCGACCTCGGTGAGCTGCAGATACATGTCCCACAATCTGACTGGGTCACTCTCCGTCAGGTTGCTGCGCAGCAGATACCGGCCCTCGCGGCGGCGCGCCAGGCGCAGGCGCGCGCGGTCGATCCGGAAGGTGAAGTCCACCCGCTCGCGCCGGTCGGCTTTTCGCCGCGGCCTGGACGGCAGCGTCAATTGCAGATGCGACCAGTCGCGCCCGGCCCCTTTCTCGACATTCAAATGCCGGGAATGGAAGGATTGGAAGTGCTCGAGTTTCTCGCGGAGGACCGTCCACCGGGGTCGTCTTTGTCACCGCTTGCAACGCCCATGCGCTGCGCGCCTTCGAGCACGCGGCGCTGGATTATCTCTTGAAACCGCTTTCTGCGGAGCGGCTGGGCCAAACCCCGGAGCGCGTGTAAAAGTATCTCCGGCGTGAAGGCGCCGCTCCGGCGACGGACCCCGCGACGTCAGATTCGTCATCGACGACGTTCAGCGTGCGCCGGGGCCGGCGGCGCGATTTCGTCTCAGCCCAGGAGATCGATTGGATCGAGGTAGACGGGAACCATGCGGTGCTCCATATGGGCAAGCAGAGCCATCTTCTGCGGCAGACGATGTCCGCGCTGGAAGCTCAACTTTCCGGGCGCGACTTCCTGCGAGTGGGCCGTTCCGCGATTGTCCACCTCCCGCCGTAAGGGATTGCAGAATCCAGATGGCCGCTACGTCGCGCTCCTGGAGGGGGGAGCGTGCTTGTCACGTGCGGCGTCCGCGAGATCGAGCGTTGGCTCATTGAGGCGTGATGGCGAGGTGCGCGGAGGCGTCTTCGGCCGTGGGGATGAGGCGTTCGCGATCGAATCACAAGCGTTTCGTCCGTCGACTCATCCAATTCGGATTCGTCGCTTCTGCAATCGTGCGTAGGGTGCCGCCGTGGGCCAATCCAAGGAGCTTCCGGGCTGGATGAGCAGGATGCGGCTCAAGCCGAGTTGGGCGGGCGACGAGCTCCTGGTGCAGGCGACGGTCGATCGCGTCACGATCGGGCACAGTCACGGCACGCTGCAAGCGGAAGCGCGGAGCCTGTGCATCACGGCCCTTTGGGTGAGCGACGAGATCGATGCCCGGCGCTTTCAGCGTCCCTTCGGCTCCCTGCAATTTTGGGGCCGCCGGGAGCTGCGCGGCCTGGGGATTGGAGAAATGTTGCTGCGGACCCTGGTCGACCACGCGCAGCGCAGGCGGGTGACGCTGCTGCATGGAGCGCTGGCCGGAGCCGATCTGCAACGGCAGTCGTGGCTCTTGAAGTTTTACCAACGGCGCGGCTTTCTTTTGCTCCCGCCCACGAGGGAGGAAGGCGACGGAACCGCCTTTCGAATCGAGTTGTGGCTGGATGCGCCGGTCAGCGAGTCCTGAGCCGGAGTAATTCAGCAGAGCGAGAGATCGAAGCATTTCTCTCCCCCAATCGGTGTTTCCGCTGGGTCCAGCCGGGCGCGTCTGCCCCGGAAGGGGATGTTTATGCGGTCGCCTCCAGCCGGGGATTCAAGAGTTCGAACGGCCGGCTCTCCGAGCTGCTTTTCGAATTCATAGTCGAGTTCGGGCCGGCCTGCCTCTCGGCGAGGTAGAATCGTAAAGAAGTTATCCCGTGGGCGCCACCGTTCCCGACCTCACCGCTCCGGGGTGATTCGGTTCGGACGCTCGGAGAAGGTGAACTGCGCATTGGCACGGGACAGGTCGGCAAGATCCTTGATCGGGACATGTCCCGTCTCATCGGCTTTCAAGACACGCTCCGCGCCGGCGCCACTAATCGTCACGGTGGCTTTTGTGGCCGCGGGAAACTCGAAGATCACGTTTTGAAGTTTGGGGACGACGAACGACATGAGCCCGGTCTGGGCCTTGATGAATTTGTTGAGCTCGGCCAGCACGCTCGTTAGCCGCGCCGCCGGGACGGCATTCGCCTCCGGCGGAACCAGGCCAATTGCGACCGTGAGCGCGAGCGTGCCTTTCGGCTGATTCGTTACCACCGTGGGATTCTCGGCCCGGAGTGCCGGTGTCCGCGGGAAATTGCCGAGTTCACCGGCCGCATTGATCGGAATGGCAACATTGCCTGATTTACTCTGGATGGTCAGGGTAATTTGCTTGGGGGAGATACCCGATTGCCTGCTCGCTACAGAAACGTACATCCGAAGTTTCGAGCGATCGAGCGCGTCGCCACGGGTAAAGACTTCCTCGATCTTGGCGTAGGGCAGGCTCCCGGGATCCTCCGCCGCCATCACTTGGTGGGACCCCAACCAAGCGGCACCGAGCGCGGCCGCGGAAAGGAGAAAGAGGCGAAATTGGCGACGTAACATCCGCGAAAAGGTTCCAGAAAGAATCGCGGGGTGACCCAACGTGGACACCTGCGACGACTGGACGAGCTTGGGTAATGATCTCGACTGGAGTTCGAAATGCTTTGCTGGCGGCACTGCTATTTGGCGCCAGCGGGCCCTTTGCGAAGCTGCTGCTCGAGCGCGGCTTACCGCCTGTGGTGCTGGCAGGAGCGTTGTACGCCGGCTCGGGTCTGGGTCTGGCGATTTGGCGACGGGGGAGAAGGGGGGCGCAGGCGGAGGTCCGGGAAGCCCCGCTGCGGCGCGCCGATTTGCCCTGGTTTGGCGGAGCTATCGCCGCGGGCGGAGTTGCGGCGCCGATGCTGCTGCTTTTCGGCCTGGCTTCGACCCCGGCGAGCACGGGCGCATTGCTCTTGAATCTCGAAGGAGTTCTCACGGCGCTCATCGCCTGGTTTGTCTTTCGGGAGAACTTCGATCGCCGCATTGCGCTGGGGATGGCCGCCATCGTCGCCGGTGGGATTATGCTTTCGTGGGACACGCGGGCGGGCGGGCTGCGTTTTTCCAGCGGCTCCCTGCTGGTGGCCGGGGCCTGTCTGGGTTGGGCCGTGGATAATAATCTCACGCGCAAGGTCTCCGGCGCGGATCCCTCGCAAATCGCCATGTGGAAGGGATTGGCCGCAGGCGCGGTGAATCTTTCCATCGGTTGCCTCGCCGCGGGCGGAATCCCGGGGTTCGGCTGGCTCCTGGCGGCCGCCGTGCTCGGCTTTCTGAGTTATGGCGTCAGCCTCACTTTATTCGTGCTCGCGTTGCGCGATCTCGGGAGTGCGCGGACCGGCGCCTATTTTTCCACCGCTCCGTTTGCTGGGGTTGTTCTCTCCTTCGTGATTCTACGCGAGGCGCCATCGGCGCTTTTCTGGCCGGCCTTGTTGCTCATGGGCGTCGGCGTTTCGCTGCATCTGACCGAGCACCACGAGCACGAGCATTCGCACGAACCGTTGGAGCATGAGCACCTCCATGCGCACGATGCGCATCATCAGCACTCCCATGGGCCCGGCGACCCTCCGGGAGAACCACACAATCATTGGCATCGCCACGAGCCGCTCACCCACCGCCATCCGCACACTCCCGATTTGCATCATCGGCATTAGTTTCGCCGGACTTTTGTCCTCATCCTCGCCGCCGCCGGACTTCGCGCCCGTGCCTCCGCGCAACTCCGCATGCGCGACGCGCTCGACTTGAGTTGAATGCTTCTGAATTTTTCTTCAGGAACGCGCCACTTGGCCGGAACGGGTTGGCGGATGATTATCTGGTGAAGCCGTTCGCCTTCGCGGAGCTGCTGGCGCGCTTGCGCGCGCTCTCGCGCCGCACGGACGCGGAGCCAGGTCCGACGCAGCGCGCTGGCGATCTCGAGTTGGATGTGCAGGGGCGGCGCGTGCGCCGGGGTGCGGTCGAAATCGAAGTCACCCCGCGGGAGTTCGATCTCCTCGCTTACCTGCTGCGGCACTCCGGGGACATCGTGACGCGGGAGATGATTGCACGCGAGATCTGGCGGGAGCCGCAGCGGATGACGTCGCTGGACAATGTGATCGATGTCCACATCGCCCACCTCCGCCGGAAAGTGGACCTCGGCGGCGCGGCGCGGCTGATCCACACGGTGCGGGGCGTGGGCTTCACGCTGCGGGAGGACGAGGGGTGAGGCTGTGGTGGCGCCGGCGCTCGCTGCGCCTGCGGCTGCCGCTGTGGTTTGCCGGCAGGGCCGTCTTCATCCTGCTCGCCTTTGGCGCAGCACTCTGGCTGATCCTGCAACAACGCCTCGAGGCCGAGTTGGACCGGCAGCTCCGAATCGATTTCGACGGCGTGGCGCACCAACTGGAACGGGAGGCCGATGGCGCGTTGCGCTGGAATACCCGCGGATCCCATGGCGATGACGGGGTGCTGCGCGCCGCCATTTGGTTTGAAGTGTGGTCCACCTCGGGAAAACTCCTGCTCCGCCGCTGGCCTACCGTGGAAGCAAGGTGGGCGCGGCCTGCCGGCGCCGGAGGGACACCTTCTGCGCTTCTATTCGACGGAGGTGGAAGCGCACCTGCACCTGCGCATCATGGAGCGGCCCTTTCGCGTCGATCAGAAAGCGATGATGGTGCGCCTGATCCGCGCCGAGACCGAGACGCGCCGGACGCTCGGTGAGATCGTGGCGCTCTTTCTCGCCGGTGTGCCGCTGGTCGTGGGAATGTCGGCCCTTGGCGGCTATTTCATTGCGCGCCGCTCCCTCGCGCCGGTGGCGGTGATGGCCGAGCGCGCGAGGCGCATCACCGCAGAATCGCTGAGCGAACGCCTGCCTGTGAACGATCCGCACGACGAACCCGGCCGGCTCGCCACGGTTTTCAACGAGACGCTGCAGCGGCTCGAAAATTCGTTTGCGGAATTGAAGCGCTTCGCCGCCGATGCCTCACATGAGATTCGTACTCCCCTCACGGCGCTGCGCGCAGTCGGGGAAGTCGCGCTGCGGAATGGAGGAGATCCTGCCCTGTTACGCGATGCGATCGGCAGCATGATCGAGGAGGCCCACCGCCTGGGCGATCTGATCGACGGCCTGCTCGTGCTCGCGCGCGCCGACAGCGGCGCCCTTTCCTTCGCCCGCGCGAACATCGTCGTGCGCGATTTGCTGGCCGAGGTGCGCGAGCAGTTGCAGATCCTCGCGGAGGAAAAGCAGCAGCGCATCCAGCTCAGCGGCGACCCGCACGCGACCGTGAGGGCCGATCGGCAGCTCCTCCGCCAGGTCATGGTAAACGTCCTGCACAATGCGATTCGCTATAGCCCGGCGGAAACCGTCATCGTGCTCGATGCCACCCAGGAAGACGACTGGGTCCACCTGCGTTGTGTCGACGAAGGCCCCGGCATCGAGCCGGAGCATCGGACAAAAATCTTCGAACGCTTCTATCGCATCGACAAGGCGCGCTCCCGCGAAGTGGGTGGATCGGGACTCGGCCTGGCCATCGCGAAATGGCTGGTCGAACGCCAGGGCGGCAGCATCGCGGTGGAAGGTCGGGCAGGTGCGGGCAGCATTTTCTGCATCACGCTGCCGACGGCCTGACTGCTTAAGATTTCTTCAGGCGAAGGTGCCTGCGCCGGAGACGGGGATGCGCGAGTGCAGGCTCCTCACCCGCCAACCCTCCGCCCAATCGAATGAAAACACTCCGCCTCGCCCTTCTCGTTCTTGCCTGCGCTGTCGCGCGGGCGGATGAGCCACCGCCGAAACCAAATTACCATGTGCCGCGGCACGGGCACGGCGATTTCGTGGCCACGCCGGACGGCCGCATTTACTACGAACGCGAAGGCGCCGGCCCGGCGCTCATTCTGGTGCCCGGGGGACCAGGCGGAACGCACGCCAACTTCCATCCCTGGTTCTCGCGGCTCGCCGCGAAATATACCGTCATCTACTTCGACAATCTCGGCCGCGGACGCTCGGACCGCCTCAAGGATCCGAAGCGTTACACCGTGGAGCGGGATGCCGAGGACATTGAGGCTTTGCGCCAGGCGCTCGGGTTCGAGCGCATCACGGTGCTCGGTCATTCCTATGGCAGCATGCCTGCGCTCGCCTACGCGGTGAAATACGCGAACCGCCTCGACCGTCTCATCCTCAACGGGAGCGTCCAGAGCGGCCCCGGCTGGCAGCACAACATCGACAGTGCGAATCAGCTCGTGCGCACCCAATTCCCGGAGATTTTGGACCAACTGATGGCGCTGCGGGTGCAGGGCATCGAGTCCGGCGATCCCCGCTACCGGAAACTTTACGGCGAGGCCGAAGGCGACATGTATTGGTTCAATCTCGACGACAGGGCGAAAAGCTAGTTCCGCGAGGTGGACCCTTGCCGGGTCCGAACTACCTAAAAAGGCGCCGGGTGTACCCAAACAGGCGCCGAACCACGGCGAAAAAGCACCGAGGCATTTTTAATCGGCGCCGAGTCATGCGAAATTTTCGCGGAGGGGAATGCGTTTTGGGTACGAAGTACCCAAAAAGGCGTCCCGTGTTCCCGACAAGGCGCCGAGGCACGCCAAATAGGCGTCGCAGGTACCAAGTGGCCGGTTGCCGGTGGCGATAAAGGCGCCGGGGGCACCCTTTTCCGCTTCAGGGCACGCGAAAAAGGCGCCGAGTGTTCCCGCGCAGGGTACGGTCCACGCCAAAAAGGCGCCGAGGGTCTCCAGGCAGGGTAGGGTGGCGCCAAAAAGGCGTCGAAGGTACCGAAAAAGGGAACTCATGGCGCCAAAAAGGCGTCGAGCGTACCCTGAGAGCAGCGGAGTCACGCCGGAAAGGCAAGAGGATGGAGAATTTGGGAACAGGCCACGCCGAAAAGGGAATAGTCCGCGCCTTTTTGGGTACCGCTGGCGCCTTTTTCGGTACCCTCGGCGCCTCTTTCGGTACCCTCGGCGCCTTTTTGGGCCAATTCGCGCCATTTTGGAGGCAGTCGGCGCCTTTTCCTTAACTCCACGCGCCTATTTCGAGGCTCGCCGCATCCTGGCCGCGCCCGATTTGCAGACCGCCGCCGGCTACCGCGATCGCACGCTCCTAGTCCAGTGTCACTGATGGTCTGACGGATAAAGGCGGTGGAGTTTAGTGCGAGCTGCCGCGGTGGTGAAGTGCCATCGATAGATTTTGGTTTTGGCGTTTCGCCGCGCAGTCCAGGCGGCGATCTCCGAGCACAGGAGTTCGGCGCTGCCAATACGTCGGTCGAGGCAGCGACGGTTGAGAACCGAAAGTTCGACCTCGGCCATGTTCAGCCAGCTGCCATGCTTGGGCGTGTAGTGGATCTCGAAACGCTGCCGCAGGCGATGGGCCTCTTGGGCGGGGAAGGCGGCGTAAAGGGAATTGAGTTCATGCGTGCGCAGATTGTCCTGCACGAGCACGATTTTCTCGGCCGCCGGGAAGAACTCATCGGCCAGCCGTTTGAGCACGTGCGCGTAGTCGAGTTTCGTTTTCGTGCCGGTCACCACCACCTCCCGCCAGCCCAGCAAGGGCGCCAGCAGCATGAAGTAGGCGGCCACGCCATGGCGGACGTATTCGTAGTCCACGCGCTCGGGCTGGCCCCGCTCCAGCGGCCAAGGCGGGCGCGTCTCGCTGACGAGTTGCTTGTCGCACTCGTCCAGGCAGACCAAGGGCCGTTTGGGATCAGCCGGGCGGTGGTAGACGTCGAGCACGTCCTCCATGTTGCAGACGAACGCGGCGTTGGCCGAGGGGGGGAATGCACCACTGTTTTTTCAACCAGGGTTTGAGTTCATTGGCGCACAGGATGCGCCGGACGGCTTCGTGGCTGACGCTGTCGAACACCTTCAGTTCGACGAGCGTGTCGGCTAGCAGACGCAAGCTCCACCGCGCCTGCCCCTCCGGGGGCGCTCCGCAGCAAATGGCCACCAGCTTGGCCTCGGTCGCGCCGTCAAATTTGCGCTCGTAAACTTGCGGGCTTTTCACGCGCTCCAAAGCCGCCGGCAAGCCTCGTTCGCAAAGATCCACGCGCGCGCGTTCCACGCTGGAGCGACTGCAGTTGCAAGCGGCGGCGATCTGATGATCCGCCAGCGCGCCCTCCCGACGATCTTCATCGGCCAACAGGAAGATCTGCGCCCGCTGACGCTTGAAGGCTGCCAGCACTTTGCGTTGCAGCAGGCTCGTCAATTCCGCTCGCTCGTCAGCCGACAAATGGATGAGGAACCTTCGTGAAGAAATATCAGTTGAAGGATCCCGCGCTGCACCTGCTCGCGCAGATCGTGCGGGCGGCGGATTCGCATCCAGCCCAGCCA
The DNA here is from genome assembly GCA_038226705.1 of Chthoniobacterales bacterium. Lineage (GTDB taxonomy): Bacteria > Verrucomicrobiota > Verrucomicrobiia > Chthoniobacterales > SZAS-18 > SZAS-18. The sequence goes on from JBBRQH010000026.1 coordinate 64,455, forward strand.
CACCCCGCCGGCGAAGGGCTCCGTTGGGTTGCGTTCGGTTTCAGCGCGCTGGGCCTGACCGATCACGAGATTTTGGCGCGTGAGTTCATCGTTTAAGACGCGCTCTACGCCGAATGCCAGCGCCAGATTCAGCTCATTCCCCCGCCGCTCGCATAAGCTCGAAACTCCGCTTATTGCTTCGCTTTTTTGGGCAGTCACCGGCTTTCGCCTTGCTGGCAATGCTCACCGTCACCGTGGCCTTGTCGTCAGCAACACCCATGGTGGCACTGCGCACGGATTGAAGGCCAACGGCACCGCGAGACTCAGGCACGAGCTCGTGGCGAAAGGAGCGTTTTCGAATCCTACCCTTTGACGCCGGGTCGGCTCCGTCGGCGGCGAACTTCGATTCCGAGCAGGCCGGCAGCGAGGAATCCGGCCAAAACGGTCGTGGGCTCCGGGATAACGCCGAGACGGGTGTAGCCGTAGGACGCGTTGCCGCCGTTCACGGAGAAGCCGAATGACTGTGAGAGGTTGAAACGGATGGCGTTCGTGGTGTTATCATTTCGATCGACCATCGGGAAGACCGCGGAGGCATCGAAGCCCACGGACGAAGGATTCGTGAGCGCCTCGAAATATGACCAGGGCATGGCCCACTCGGCGACGGCGCCCTGGCTTCCGTCCGGTCCGGTGCCGCCACCCCCGTAAGCCAGACCGGGTGCGACGATGTAGGCGAATCCCAGGCTGCTGAGGGAAACGCTCGCGTATCCGCCTGCCGGCCCCAGGTCCGGTCGGCCGGGAACAAAAGCCCGATCGTTGCCAAACTCGAAACCGAGGGTCGAGCCGGGCGAATGGATGACGTTCAG
>JBBRQH010000027.1:0-62512 GCA_038226705.1 Chthoniobacterales bacterium
CCCTGTCGCTGCGGCAATCACGCGAATCCTCGGAGGGGACAGCACCCGCGTCAGAACGATCCCATATCCGCTCGATGATGTGATGCTCAGCGTTGACGCTGATCCGACTGTGTCCAATCGCCCGCGCCGGATTGTTTTCGCCGGCCGCATTCATCCGCAGAAGGGTATCGGGCTGCTCCTTTCTGCGTTCGCGCGGTTCGCCGGGACGAACGCTGGGCGCGAGTGGAAACTCCGACTCGTTGGCCCGGAGGATATTGCCCATGGAGGTGGCGGAGCGGAGTATTCCGCGGATTTGCGTGCGCTTGCCTCCCCAGTCCGTGAGAAAGTGGAGTGGGCAGGCTTCGTAGCCGATCCTCAAGCGCTGCGGGAAGAATTGCGGCAAGCGGCCATCTTCGTGTATCCAAGCCTTGATGAATCCGGCGAGACCTTCGGACTCGCCGTCCTCGAAGCCATGGCACAGGCGTGTCCCGTCGTCGTTTCGGGGCTGGCTTGCTTTGGCGACTTCGTCGAGGATGGGAGAAATGCGCGTCGCTTCGATCACCGCGCGGAGGACCCGGTGGCAGAGCTGACCGCCATTCTCGATTCCCTCGCCACGAATCCGCTGGATTCTGCGACCCTGGGATCGAACGCCCGCGCGACTGCTTTGCAATACCGGCCCGAGCGCATCGCAGCGCTTTTTCTCGATGATTTTCGGTCTCTGAAAACGACTTAGAAGAAACGATTTTCAGGCGAACCACCGCATTCAACGCCATCGGCGTGCGACATTGGCGCTTTCGTTCGTTTGAATCGGACGTAACCTTCGAAGCTCATGAACGAACGCGACCCACGCGCTTTCCTCCGATACCTGGCGACTTTTCACGATCTGACGACGGATCGCGTACCGGGTTACAGCCGGTATTTCGCGATCGGAGCGGTTGTCTACGGATTGGGTGTCATTTTGATCGGGATACAGTTGCCCATCGAAGTGCTGGCTGGCGTCGTGATCATCTCTTTTGCCGCGTTTTTGCCGTGGTGGCTGTGGTGCCGGGGCCGCGCCAAGGGTCTCCCGATCTGGCCCCTTTTTACGTTTACGGCCATCATGGCGTACGCGATTCCCCTCCTTTCCGAACATCCGATTGTCGCGCTCTTCCCCCCTCTCACGCAGCTCTACGGCGCGATCAGCATCGCCGCCTGTCTGCTGGTGGGAACGCTCGCCTGGTGGCCTTCGGTAAGGACTCGGGCCGAAACCCCCGTGAGCGTGCGGCTGCTCCCGATGGAAGGGGGCAAAACGATTTTTTGGGGATTTCTCATCGGCTCGCTGGTTTTCAATTTTGTCACGCTGGCCGGCATCTTGGGATCGGACACTCAGGGCTACACGATTCTGCGCGGGGTCGTGCTGGGGATCGCGACCCTGGCGGTTTTTTACTTCAGTTACCAGCACGGGGTCGGCGGACTTTCGCCCATCGAAATCGGTGGGTACATCACTCTGATTACGCTCACTTCCATTGTGACTGTTACGAGCATGCTTTTGGTTAACGCGATGTCGATGTTCCTGACCGCGTTCATCGGTTACTTGCTGGGCAGCGGTCGCATCCCTTGGCGGGCAATTCTCGCCGTTTTCGTTATCTTCGCGTTCCTGCATGCCGGGAAGGGAGCGCAGCGGGACGAGTACTGGGGGGAAGAGATGTGGAAAACCGTGGAACCGGTGGATTACCCCGTTTTCTTTTACAACTGGTCGAATCACTCGATCGAGACAATCCAGGAAGACTGGTTCGGCGAGAAGAAACCCAAGGAAGAGGGCGCCGCCGGCAGGAACCTCTGGGAGCGCTCCAGCTTGATGCATCTTTTCCTCTACTTTCAGTATTCCACCGGCTCCTTTATTCCTTATCTCGGGGGACTTACATATAGCGTCATTCCAGAACTGCTGATTCCGCGCATCTTTTACGAAGAGAAAGCTCGTGCCCATTTTGGGAACAACGTGCTCGCAGTCCACTATGGCATCGTCGAAAACGCCGCCGAGACACAGACCAGTGTCGGTTTCGGCTTCATCAACGAAGCGTACGCCAACTTCGGTATCTTCGGATCGCTGGGCATTTCGGCGTTGCTCGGCTGGTTTTACGGCTGGGTCACAAAAATCAGCATGAGCGTGCCCCTCATGTCTTTTCGCTTCCTTTTCGCCGTCATCGTCCTCGGGGGCGCCTTCCAAGTCGAATACACGGCGGGCGTCTTTGTCTCGTCTATTTTTCAAGCGACAATGGCTTTGTTCGGAGTCTCCTTGGTTTTCATGCGCCCCTACCCGCTGCGCTACGCCTATCGGTTGCTGCGCGACGTGCTCCGCGCGATTTCGGGTAACCGTGCGGATGAAGGGACGGCTGGCGGCAACGGCAAGGCGCCGCCCACCCCACCGCCGGCCCGGACCGCAGATTCAGATGATCTCGCGCCGGCGATGAGAAGCGCGCTCTCGTCCTCGTAATCCGTCTCTCGTGAATTGATGCGCCTCGCCATCGTCGGCTCGCATCCGGTGCAGTACTATGCACCCTGGTTTCAGCGCATCGCGGCGGAGCCCGGTATCGACCTGCGCGTCTTCTATCTGTGGGACTTCGGGGTCACGGAAAAGTTCGATGAGGGCTTCGGGCGCGCCATCCGCTGGGATTTGCCGCTCCTGGACGGTTACGCCTCGGAGTTCGTGCCCAACACCGCGCGCGATCCCGGCACACACCATTTTGGCGGGCTGAAAAACCCCACCCTGCTGTCGCGCCTGCGCGAGTTCGACCCCCGCGCCTTGATGGTGTTTGGTTACAACTACTTCGCGCACCAGCGGCTGATCTGGCGCTGGGATCAGAGTCGGGCACCCCTCCTCTTCCGCGGCGATTCACACCGGCTCGTTCCCGGCCGGGGCTGGAAGGAGTTGGTCCGCCGCATGTGGATCTCGCGGGTCTTCTCCCGCTTCAGTGCCTTTCTTTATGTCGGCCAGGCGAATCGAGCCTACTTTCACGCGCATGGCGTGCCGGACGAGCGGCTCTTCTTTGCCCCGCATGCGGTGGACAATGATCGTTTCGGCGGCGCGCGGGCGGAGGCTCAGGCCCAGGCGACCGCCTGGCGCGCGGAACTCGGGATCGCGCCCGGGCAGCGCGTCGTGCTCTTTGCCGGGAAGCTGCAGCTCAAGAAGCGGCCGGGCGACCTGCTGGAGGCCTTCCTCGCCCTCCATGAGCCGGAAGCGACCCTGCTCTTCGTTGGCGACGGAGAGCTCGAAAATGCGCTGCGCGCCCGTGCGGGGGAGCATCCGCGCGTGGTCTTCGTACCCTTTCAAAACCAAAGCCAGATGCCGCGCACTTATGCCGCCGCGGATGTCTTTGTGCTCCCCAGCCATGCGCGCGATGAGACCTGGGGTCTCGCCGTCAACGAGGCGATGTGCCTGGCGCGCCCGATCATCGTGAGTTCCCACGTGGGGTGTGGGCCGGACCTCGTCCGCTCCGGCCAGAATGGGCTCGTTTTCCCGGCCGGCGATGTGGCGGCCCTCACGGCCGCGCTGCATGAGGCGCTCTCCGACACCGTGCGCCTGCAGCGTTGGGGCGAAGAGAGCAGCCGGATCGTCGCGGCCTATAACTATCGCAATGCCCTCGCCGGATTGCGGCAGGCCTGCGTCGCCATCGGCGTCTGGAAATGAGCGGCGGAGCGGGACCGCGAAGCGTGCACTTCTGGTGCCCGGAAATGTTCCTGAGCCCGGGCGGAATTCAGCGCTACTCGCGCTTTCTCCTCGAGGCGCTCTGCGCGACCCCGCAAGCGCAGGTCACCGATGTCTTTCTCAAAAACGACAAAACGCGTCCGGCGGACGCCGCGTTTCCACCCGGGATGCGCTTTCACTTCGGCAGCCGGCCCCCGGAGGCGCTGCGGACGCCCGTCTTCGCGGGAAAGCTCCTGTTCCAGGGGATGGCCCGGCGTCCGGCGCTCATCCTCAGTTCGCACCTCAATTTTTCCCCCGTGGCCCGAGCGCTGCAAAGGCTCGCGGGCATCCCGTTCTGGGTGGTGGCGCATGGCTTCGAGGCGTGGGACTTGGAGCGAGAAGCGATCGTGCGCGCGCTGCGCGCCTGCGATCGCGTTCTCGCGGTCAGCACCTACACGCGGCGCGTGCTGATCGAGAAGCACGGACTCGACGAAGGACGCGTCCACCTGCTGCCCAATACCTTCGACGCCGATCGTTTCCGGCCCGGCCCGCGTCCCGTGAAGTTGTTGGAACGCTATCGCATCCCGCCGGACCGAAAGATCATCCTCACGGTCGCCCGCGTGGATGCGCGCGAGCGCTACAAGGGGTACGACCAGATCGTGCGCGCGCTCCCCGGCATTCTCGAAGCGGTGCCGTCCGCCCACTACGTCCTGGCCGGGCGCGGCAACGATTACGAGCGAATCGCAGAAATCGTCCGTGAACTTGGGCTGGAAGATCGCGCCACCCTCGCGGGCGGGATCACCGACGACGAACTGTGCGAACACTACAATCTTTGCGATGTCTTCGCGATGCCAAGCAAGCGGGAGGGATTCGGCATCGTTTTCCTCGAGGCCATGGCCTGCGGGAAGCCGGTGATCGGCGGGAAGGCCGACGGGACCGTCGATCCCTTGTTGCAAGGCGAGCTTGGGGTCCTGGTGGATCCGGACAACCTCCCTGAAATCCGGGATGCGATCGTCGCCGTTCTTTCCGGCCGCCATCCCCTGGCCATCCTGCGTGAGCCCGACGCGTTGCGTGCGCGCGTCATCGCCGCCTACGGAGTGGCGAGTTTTCGCGCGCATCTCGCGCAGCACTTCGAGGACTTTTTCCGCAAGCCAAACGGCACGGGGTGAGGCGGGTTCGGATGATCGGGCCTTCCGCTATTGGTGCCCCCGCACGAATCCCCAGAATCGCTCAAGCGACTGCGCACCAAAGGCGCAATCTGCGGAATCGCTTTCACGTGCTATTCTGCTGATATCCAGGGTTTTTCCCCTGCGGGAAGTCCCCTTTGAATTTATCCCATGTGCGGAATCGGCGGCTTGCTTCATCCCACCAATGCGACTGCCACGCTGCAGCCGTTGCTGCCCCATTTGCAGGCGGCCCTGCAGCATCGCGGGCCCGACGATACGGGCACCTTCATCTCCGGGGACGGGCAGGCCGGTTTCGTGCACGCTCGTCTTGCCGTGATCGACCTGAGCGCCGCGGGCCATCAGCCGATGTTTGCGCTGGATGGCCGCTACACGCTCATCTTTAACGGCGAGATCTATAACTATCGCGCGCTCGCCCGGGAACTCGAGGCGCAAGGGGTCATGCTGCGCACGCAATCCGATACGGAAGTGGTCGTGCTGCTCTATCACCTCCTGGGGCCGGACTGCGTGAAACGGTTCCAGGGCATGTTTGCCTTCGCGATTTGGGACGGGGTCGAGAAGACCTGCTTCATGGCGCGCGATCCGCTCGGCATCAAGCCGTTCTACTATGCGCATCGGGCGGATGGCGTGCTGGCTTTTGCCTCGGAACTCCGTGCCTTGCTCGCCACCGGCATCGTGCCGAAGCAGCTCGATGCGGACGGGCTCCTGAGCTTTTTCCTGCACGGATCCGTGGCCGAGCCGCGCACGCTGGTGGCGGGGGCGCTTTGTCTCGAGGCGGGGCATTGGATGCTGTGGCGCGCGGGCCGCCTGCGCACCGAATGCTTTTGGAAAGTCCCGTTCGCGGAGGATCAGGCAGCCGAAGTCATCGGCGCGAACGCCGACGTGGCTTATGTGCGGCAATCGCTCCTCGAGACGATGGACCGGCACTTTGTGGCGGATGTGCCGGTGGGACTTTTCCTCAGCGGCGGAATCGATTCGACCGCCCTGGTGGCCCTCGCCCGCGCGCAGGGTCGCGAGAATCTGCGCACCTACTCACTTTCCTTCGACGAAGCGGAATTCAACGAGGGAGAGAGCGCCCGCCGCACCGCAGAACATTTTGGCACGCAACACACGGACTATCGACTGACCGGTCGCGAGGCGCGCGACCTCTTTCAGAAGTTTCTCCAACAACTCGATCAGCCGAGTGTGGACGGATTCAACACGTACGCGATTTCCAAGGTGGCCCGGGAAGCCGGGGCGAAAGTCGTGCTCTCCGGCTTGGGGGGCGACGAGCTCTTCGGGAGTTACCCGAGTTTCCAACGCGTGCCGCGCATGCTGCAGACGGCCAGTTTGCTGGGACCGGCCCGGCCGCTCGTAGCCGCGGGTTTACGCGCCTGGCCGGGACATCCGCGATTTGCGCGGCTGGGTGATTTTCTGGCGGGAACGCCGACGGTCGGGCGGGCGGTCTCGGCCTGCCGCGGCATCTACTCGCAAGCGGAGGCTTTGGCGTTGACCGCGCATTTCCTGGCGGGGGCGGCTGCACCCGCTCTCCCGAACAAGGCCGCGAGCAACGGCGTCCCCCGTCAGGACGACGCGCGCGTCCGCGCCAGCGTGGGAACGCACGAAGTGACGCACTACATGCGCAATCAACTCCTGCGGGACAGCGACGTGGCGAGCATGGCCTGGGGGCTGGAGCTGAGGGTGCCATTGGTGGACAGCAAGTTCTACGAGGACCTGGCGGGCATCTTGCCGGCGCGCCGGCTGCGTCCGGGCAAGACCATGCTCCTCGATGCGGTCCCGGAGATTCCGGATTGGATCGCGGGGGGCGCGAAGCGCGGATTTTCGTTCCCGTTTGCGCGCTGGCTGGATGAGGATTGGAAAGGGGTTTTTGGGGACGACGGCGGGCCAATTGCCGGAGTGCGCCTGAAGACTTGGTACCAGCGCTGGTCGCTTTTCGTTTTCCGCCGTTGGTGGGAAATGTGAACGACGGACAAGCGGGACGAGGGCGGCCGACTGGCCGCCCTTTATTGTGCCCGCGAGCCAGCGTTCACATCTGCGCGTCGCGGATGAGGCGTTCGCATTCGCGCTGCATGAGCCGGGCGCCTTCGCGCGCGCTGACGCTTCCGCTCATGATGAGCTGATACGGGCCGCGCATTCCATCCCAGATCTGGCGCATCTCCGGACGAATGGGAAGCGCCCGGGCCCGCTGCAATTGCTGCAGTGAAACTTGCAGGGCGGCGTTCGCCTGCACCTCGGGCGCGGCCCGCACGTCGTGGCGCGTGGGAGCGAGGAGGAGTTTCGCCGCGTATTGCAACTGCACTTCCCGCCCGGTGAGATGGGCCATGACCTCGCGCACGAGCGGCAGCTTGGGGGCCGGCACGTTGGTGTTGATCGAGTAGCCACAAAATGAAAACATGGGCGTCCACGGTAACCCCGTTTCCGTCATGACCGGTAGAGGCGCAATCATCGCCTTCTCCGGGATGCCATAGTTGCCCCACGACCAGGGGCCGTTAATGATCATGGCCGCGCGCTGCTCGCGAAAGAGAGCATCGGCAATCTCGTAGTCGCCCTCCCGGGGGATGATCTTGTGCCTGTCACGCAAATCGAGAATGAACTGCAGCGCCGCAGCCGTCTTGGGGTTGTCAAAAGTCGGCCGACCCTCCTCATCCATGACCCAGCCGCCAAAGGCGGTGAGAAACGGAATGAAAAAGAAGGGCTCCCGGTAGTTCCATGTCAGGCCGTATTCCTCCGGCCGGCCCGTCTGGGCGCGGTCTGTCTTGAGCTGCTGGCCGAGCGCGATCAACTCGTCGGACGTGCGGGGCGGCGTCGTCACCTTGGCCCGATCGCAAATGAGCATGAGATGACTGCCGATCTGGTCCGCCAGCATCCAGTGCTTCCCTTCGTATTCCACGAAGGCTTCCGGCATGAACTCCGCCCGCATTTCGGCGGGCACGATGTCGTCGAGCGGCTTGATGGTCTGCGTCAGCGCATAGACGCCGACGTTATCCGAAGGGCCGTAGATCAGGTCGGGGCCCTGGCCGGCCACCGAGGCAATGATATAGAGATTGCGCAGTTCTTCGTTCTCCCGGTAGAGCGCCTCCACGACGCGGTCGGGATGGCTGGCATTGTATTCCGCGATGATGCGATCGAAGACGACGCGCTCGACCGGGTTTTTCTGGTGCCAGATCAGGACGCGCTGGCGCTGGTCCGCGCGGGCGCGGCCGCAGGACGTGAGCCCGAAGACCAGAAACAAAAGCGCCGCGGAAGTGAGAAAGCGCGCGGAGAGACCCATCGGACGGAGGATGCAGGGAGGCGGGCGGAATGAAAAGAACCATGCCGTCTGCGGCCTGCTCATTCGAGCAAGCGCGACCAGGGCCGTGCCTCAGCCTTCCGCGGCTGGCCCAAGCACCCGCGCCATCGCGGCCGAGATTTCCTCCACCCGATAGGGCTTGGAGAGGATGTCTGCAAAGCCATAGCGCTGGTAATCCGCCATGATCGGCGCGTTGGCGTAGCCGCTCGAAACGATGGCCCGCACGCCCGGATCGATTCCGCGCACCCGCTCGATGACTTCCGCCCCACCGAGTCCGCCGGGGATCGTGAGATCCAGAATGAGCACGTCGAACGGATGCCCGATCGCCAGCGCCCTTTCAAATTGAGCGATGGCGAGTTGTCCGTCCGGCACCGCGACCACATCATAGCCAAGCTGTTCGAGCATCGAGGCGGCCAGTTCCCGGATCTCCACTTCGTCGTCCATGAGCAGAACGCGCCCCGCCCCGTGATAAATCGGGGCGGCGCCCGCCCCCAAAACCGCGGTATCGGCGGCGCTCGCGGGTTCCTCGGAGGCTGGCAAATACACGCGGAAGATCGTGCCCTGTCCGACGATCGAGTCGAAGTTGATCAGCCCGCCGTGGTTCTTGATGATCGAGTACGACGTGGCCAGCCCGAGACCGCTGCCGTGATCCTTGGTGGTGAAAAAAGGATCGAAAATCTTGCTCTGATCCTCCGGCGCGATGCCGCCCCCGGTGTCCTCCACGCAGATCTTCACGTAGCGACCGGGCGGCAGCCCCGTGGGGTGCCCTTCTTCCAATTCCCGTTCCTGCGCCCAGACGTCCATCGTGCCGCCATCGACCATGGCCTGCACCGCGTTGATCGCGAGATTGTTGATCACCTGGGAAAGCTGGCCTGCGTCCACTTCCATGGGCGGCAAGTCATCGGGCAGGCTGAAACGCACCACCACCTTGGAACCGTGCATCGCGAAATCGACCGATTCACGAATGATCTCGTGAATCTTCGCCAATTTCTTCACTGGGGCTCCGCCCTTCGAGAACGTGAGCAACTGGGCGGTGAGGTCGCGCGCGCGAAAGCTGGCGCGCTCCGCCTCATCGAGCTTCGCCGCGGCCCGATCCGGCGCATGCAGAAACATCTTCGCGAGCGAGATGTTTCCGACGACGGCGGTGAGGATGTTGTTGAAGTCGTGGGCGATTCCGCCGGCCAGGATTCCGATCGACTCCAGCTTCGAAGCCTTTGCCATTTCCGAGGCCATGCGCTGCTCCGGCGTGGTATCGCGAAAGACGCGCACCGCGCCAATGATCTTGCCGGTGCGATTCCGAATCGGGGCGCTGGATTTCGCCACCGGCACACGCACCCCGGACTTATGGGTGACGAAGGCTCCGCTGGGCTGGATCACGACTTCACCGCTCTGCAGGACCCGCGGGATCGGATCGGCGCGCACCCCGCCGGTGGGAGTGCCAATGTGAAAGAACGTGCCGAGCTCGCAACCGCTGAGCTCCTGTTGCGTGCGGCCCAGCAAGGTTTCCGCCACGCGATTCGCAAAGACGATGCGGCCCCCGGCATCCGTGGTCACCACGCCATCCGCGATCGACCCCAGCGTGACGGCAAAGCGGTCCTTTTCCTCATCGAGGTTTTGCGAAACCGTTTCCGCCTCCAGCGCGAGCGCCAACGCCGCGGCGGCGCCCTGCACGAGGTCCGCCTCGGAGCGGTCCCAGCGGCGCGCACTGGTGCAGTCATCGAGACCCAGAAAACCGATGAAATTCCCGCGCACGAGCACGGGCGCCAGCAAGGCGGAGCGCACGCCCCCGGCACTGAAAAGCGAGCGCTCCGGCTCGGCGAGCGCCTCGACATTGAGGGGGAGCGCCTCGCCCGCCTGCAGGCGCTGCAGCCAGCGTTTATCGTACGCGTCGTAGGAAATGCGTTCGTTGCCGAAAATCTCCGTCTCCGAGAAAATGCCCGGCGCGCACCACTCGCCCGAGGGCAGGGCATAGAGCTGCCCCGTACGCCCGTCAGTGCTGTTCAAGTAGTAGTACGCCCGGCTCGCCCCCGAAGCCTTCCCGAGCGAGGCGAGCAGGGCGCGAATCGATTCGAGCAGTGGCCGCGGCTTGAGCAGCTCGAGCTGCAGCTCGACCTGCGCCGCCATGTAGCGGTTGCGGCGCTTGAGGGACTCCACCGCATTCGTGCGCTCGGTGATGTCCTGCATCGCGACCAGACGCGCCTTCCGCCCGCGGATGCGCACGGTGGTGGCGTAGATCTCGACGGTGATGATTTCGCCGTCCCGTTTCCGATGCCGCCAGGTGCGCCGCACTGGGGCCTCGATCCGGCGATTGATGTGCGCCCGGAAGAGCGGCACGTCCTCGGCCGGCCGAAGGTCATCCAGCGACAAGTCCATGAACTCTTCGCGGGTGTATCCGTAGTGCCGCAGCGTGGCGTCATTCACGGCCAGAAACCTCTGCGTCTCAAGATCGAACGCCCACATCGGCTGCGGGTTGTCTTCAAAGAGCCGCCGATAGCGCTCTTCGAATTCACGCATGTCGGACGTCTGCCGCAGGCGATCGGCGCCGTCTCGCACGCGAAGGAAGATTCCGTTCAAGCCCGGCTGATCCACGAGATTCTGCGCCGTCAGGTCAATCTGCACCCAGCGTCCCTCGCGGTGGCGCAAACGCACGGGGTGTTCCACTTTCCCGCCCGCATTGGTAAACACTTTGGCGAGCGCCTCGCGCGACCTCGGCAAGTCCTCGGGGTGAATGAACTCGAAAAAGTCCTGTTTGAGAATCTCATCGGCCGCATAGCCAAGCAGCGGCCGCACCGCCCCGGCGGCATATTGCACGCGGCCGTCCGCTCCGATGAGCCCGAGGATTTCCGAGCTGTGCTCAACGAGTTTTGGGAGAAGATGCGGACGCAGCTCGGAAACGTCGGCCAGACCGCCGGCCGCGACCGGGGCCGTGGCGCGCGTGGGGGTCGTGACCGCGAAGACGCCGTTGCCCGCGCGGGCCGGCTCGGCGGGGGGTTCTTCAATCGTTTCTCCCGCCATCGCCGCCAGCTCGCGCAGCGCCTCCACCTCAGCCGTGAGAGCGCGGCGCGGAACCCCGTCGAGGACACACAATCCGCCGACCACGACGCCCGTATGCGAACGGATCGGCGCGGCGGCAAAAAAGCGGAGGCCGAAGGGTCCCGACACCGCCGGGTGCTGCGTAAAGCGCGCATCCACGCCGGCATCGCCGGTCCAGATAACCTCGCCCAAGGCACAGCCCAGAATGGCCGCGCAAAGTTCCGCATCGAGCGGCGCAGGGGAGTTCTCGGGACAAGCCTGCGCGCGCACCTCGAATTTCCCGCCGGCGAAGGACACCACCGCAGCCCACGGGGCGCCAAAAAGGATCGAGGCAATGCGGGCGACGCGCTCGAAGCCCCCAATCGCGGCGGGACGCATCGGGGCGTCCGCCCGCATCGACGCAGCATCGCCAAAGCGGGACGGCACAAATTCGAGCACCTCGGCAGCGACTCCGCCCATCGTGCTAATTCCTAGCGGCGATGCCCAAGCCCGACAAGCTAAAGCGGGGGCGCGAGCCGACGGGAAGAACCATGAGCCGACTAGGGATGCTCAACCAAAGGGCGCAGCGACGGACGCGCAACCCGACCGACGGCATTCAGGTACGCGCGGGCACTCGCCTCCACGACATCGGTGCTGGCCCCTTTCCCCGTGACGACGCGTCCGCCGCCAAAGTCCACCTTCAGCACGACTTCACCCATGGCGTCCTCTCCGGCCGTGACGGCACGAACGGTGTACTCCACGAGTTCCCCCGGTTTGCCCAGGATCCGGTCGATGGCTTTCATGGCGGCGTCGACCGCGCCGTTGCCCGGCGCTGAATCCTGCAATGGTTCCGACCCATTCGCTTTTGCCCCGTGGGCGCCCTCCGCGCCGCGGCGGGCCAGGCGAACGGTGGCGGTGGGCACGACGGTGGTGCCGCTCGTGACGTGAAGATACTCGAGGGCGTAGAGTTCACTCGCCGCCAGCGGCCCATCTTCCATCAACGCCGCGAGATCGTCGTCGTAGACGAATTTCTTCCGGTCGCCGATCTCCTTGAAGCGCGCGAAAACCGCGTCCACTTCCGCGTCGCTGAGAGCGAAGCCGAGCAGGGAGAGCCGCTGGGCGAGCGCCGCCCTGCCGCTGTGTTTCGTGAGCGGGAGTTCCGTTTCGCCCCAACCGATCTCGCGGGGGTCCATGATCTCGTAGGTATCGCGGTGCTTGAGCATCCCATCCTGATGAATCCCCGCCCCATGCGCGAAGGCGTTTTCGCCCACCACCGCCTTGTTTCGCTGCACGAGAAAGCTGCTCATGCGGCTGACGAGACGCGAAGTACGCACGATTTCGCGCGCGTTGACGTTCGTGGTGAGCCCCCCGAAGGACGCGCCACGGGTGCGCAAAGCCATGATCACTTCTTCGAGCGCAGCATTGCCCGCCCGCTCGCCGATGCCGTTGATGGTCCCTTCCACCTGGCGGGCGCCCGCGCGCACTGCCGCGAGGGAGTTGGCCACGGCCAGCCCGAGGTCGTTGTGGCAATGCACGCTCAGGATCGCGTCGCCGATGTTTGGCACGTTCTCGATGAGATAGCGGATCAGCGCGCCGAATTCCTCCGGAACGGCGTAGCCCACCGTATCCGGTATGTTCACCGTGGTGGCACCCGCCGCGATCACCGCCTCCGTCACCCGCGCGAGAAAGGCGGGTTCCGTGCGTGAGCCATCCTCGGGCGAGAATTCGACATCGCGCACGTAACCCTTCGCGCGCTGCACACCCTCCACGGCGAGACGCACAATCTCGTCTTCGGCTTTCTTGAGTTTGTGCTCGCGGTGGATGGCCGAAGTGGCGAGGAAAACATGAATGCGACCGAGCGCGCCGGCCGGCGCGACTGCGCGAGCGGCCGCATCGATGTCGCCCGGGACACAGCGAGCCAGTCCGGCAATGATCGGCCCGCGTATTTCGCTGGCGATCCGGAACACGGATTCAAAGTCGCCGTCGGAAATACAGGGGAAGCCGGCCTCGATGACATCGACACCGAGGCGGGCGAGCTGGCGGGCCACCTCGAGTTTCTCCCGAAGATTCATGGACGCTCCGGGGCATTGCTCGCCATCGCGGAGCGTGGTGTCGAAAAGAATGATGCGATCTGACATGGAAGGGAATGGCTGATTGAGAGAGACGAAAGGACTGACGGGGCGCGCCGCGCGTTCGGGTGCGGCGTGGAAGCCGTCGGCGTACGACGGCGCAGGAAAACGAAAGCGGGAGACGGCGATCAGTGGGTGACAAGCCCTAGCGAAAACAGCGCGCCCAAGCCGCGAAGGCCCGCACTGAGAATGATTTCGCTGGAGACACCCGACTGCACGAAAGGACGATGTCGCCCGGAGCCGTGCGTGCAAGCGGAAAGTCCGTTCGCACCGCGTCTCTTCAACCCCTGCCCGACCTCGAGGCGGCCAATCGGGGTGCATGATTAAATGCGCGGGGGGGGACTTGAACCCCCATGCCTTTCGGCATACGCCCCTCAAACGTACGTGTCTGCCATTTCACCACCCGCGCGTAAAAATCGGTGGAAACCAAGGGAGGGGACACCTAGCGAAGCGCGCCCCCAACGCAACAAATATTTGCACTGCCGCGGCGGTTGGTTGCGCGATCCCAGTCGCTCCGCACCGTCTGGCCGTGCCAGCTCAGAACACGGCAATCCCGGGGCGCGCGTGGGTGCGGGCGGACCTGCATCTCCATACGGCTGAGGATCCCATGGACCACGTCGATTTCACGGCGTTGGAACTCGTCGAGCTGGCCGCGGCCAGGGGCGTGGCTGTCGTCGCGGTAACGCTCCACGATACCGTGCTCGACGATGCGCACGTCCGCCGCCGGGCGGAGGAACGCGGCATCCTGCTCATTCCGGGCATCGAGCGGCGCATCGCCGGCCGTGATGTCGTGATCCTGAATGTCTCCGCGGGCGAAGCCGCGGAACTGGCCGGCTTTGACGATTTGCGCCGGCTCCGCGCGCGGCGGGGAAACACCGTCCTGCTGCTCGCGCCGCATCCGGCTTTCATCCTCGGCGCCTCGCTGGGTTGCCGCCTGCTGGAAGAGAACATCGATTGTTTCGATGCCGTCGAGCGTTGCCACATGCACACGCGCTGGTGGGACCGCAATCTCCCCGCCGCCGCCATCGCGCGGCGGCACGGGAAGCCGATCCTGGCGACTTCGGATGCCCACGCCCGCTGGATGTTCGGGGAACATTTCTCGCGCCTGGAACTGGACGGGCCGCCGACGGTGGACTCGGTCTTCGCCGCGATCCGGGCGGGGCGGGTGGAAGGCATCTCGCCCCCTGCCAGCCTGGGCCGTCTCCTGCGCATCCTGGGGCTGTGCGCGGCGAATGTCGGCCGTCTCTGGCAGAAGCGAATGCGAAAGCGCAGCGTTTCCGCTTTTCCTCGCGGCGGGTTCTCGGCTTAAGTACGTCCATGCTGATTTTTCGTTTTTCCCGCGGTGTCCTCCTCGCGGCGCTCCTCACAGGCGCCCTCGCTCTCGCCGGTTGTGAGACGGAGGAACAAAAGAAGGAGGTCCTCGCGGCGAAGATTCGCGAAAAGACGAGCATCAAGGATCAATCGGGCGATCCGAACTTTCAGGCCTTTCTGAACCGCTTGCGGCGCGCGGTCTCGCTCCGCGATTTCGAAACGCTGGCTTCCATGATGACGCCAAACTTTGGCTGGAGATTGGACCCGCCCGGCGAAGGCGATGGCGTCTTCGCGTACTGGGACAAGAACAATGTCTGGCCCGAACTGGCCCAGGTCCTGAAACAGCCCTTCGCGTCGAACGGCGCGTACATGTGCGCCCCGGGCGAGTTTGTGGCGAAGAAGGAATACAAAGGCTACCGCGCCGGCATCTGTATCTACGAGGGTGGATGGCGCTTCGCGTATTTTGTGAACAATTGAACTGCGCAATGACGCTGCTCTCCGCGCTTCGCCAGGCTGCGCCCGTGGTAGCCGCCCTGGCGCTCGGCGCCTGCGCCTCGCTGGACTCGCGCATCGCGCTGCCGGCCCCGGAACCGCTTCCCCCCGCCGCGCCGGCCGCCCCCTCCCTCGCGAGCGACGCGTACTGGGCTTCGCTCCGGGAGGCAGAAGTCATCTACGTGGGAGAGAAGCACGATGACGCGGCGCATCACGCCTATCAGTTTGAAGTCATTCAGGGGTTGAAGGCGCGCGGGATTCCGTTCGTCATCGGCTGGGAAATGTTCGACGTCACGCAACAGCCGTTGCTCGACGCCTGGCAGGCGCGCACCCTCGGGACCGAGCAGATGCTGCAGCAGACGAATTTTCAAAAGACCTGGGGACGGCTTTCCCCTTTCTACGAGAAAATGTTGCGCTGGGCCGCCCTCTCGGACGTGCGCTGCCTCGCGCTCAATGCGCCCCCTGTTCTCGCGCGCAAGCTCTCCCGCGGAATTCGTTTCACGCGGGAGGAGCGACGATTGCTGCCGGCCGGGTTTGCCCCCTTGCCAGGAGGGCTCGAGCATTTCACCGCGCAGATGGGTTCGCATCCCGGCCCGGCACTCGACTACGAGCGCTACTATCGGGCGCAGACGCTCTGGGACCAAACGATGGCGGAACGCATTGTGCAGGCGCGCCGACGCCACCCGGGAATTCGCGTCGTCGTCTTTGCCGGACGCGGGCACGTGGAAGGCGGATTTGGCATTCCCCCTTACGTGCAGCAGAAACTGCCGAACGCCCGCCAGATCCTGCTCCTTCCAGGTGAGCCCCCCATCGAGGCGGCGCTGCCACCGCTCGTGCGGCGCATTCCCGCGGTAGCCCGGCCTGGCTTGAACACGACATGAGCGAGCCGACTGATGACCTGACCGGGCGCCTCCTCGTGGCGCACCCGGATCTGCTCGATCCGAATTTTCGGCGGACCGTCGTCTTCCTGGCCCAGCACGACGCGGAGGAAGGCACCTTCGGCCTCGTGCTGAACCGGCCGCTCGACCAATTCGCCGGCGAGTTCCTGCCCGATCACGAACCCGCCTCCGTCCTCGCGCAGGTCCCCGTCTATCAAGGAGGCCCCGTCGCGGATGACCGACTCGTCTTTACGAATTTCGCGTACGATCCGGGATCGAAGATCGCCCGGGTGCAACACGCCCTCGGACTCGACCAAGTCGGCGAACTCGTGGAAGAGGGCGATGCCGCCGGGTTGCGCGCCTTCCTCGGCTACGCCGGCTGGTCCGAAGGCCAGTTGGAAAAGGAGATTCGCCAGGGCGCCTGGATCCTGGCCGATCCTGTCGCGGGTTCGTTTGCGCTCTCGGACGCGCCCCGGCTGTGGAACGCGACGCTCGCCCGTCTCGGCGGCCGGTACGCCATCATGGCGGTTAAGCCGGACGATCCGTCCGTGAATTGATCGGACCTCGGGAAGCCTCCAGGGAAGGCCGTTTTGCTTTTGAAAGGGGCAGTTCGTGTGCGTCCTAATGCGCGAAAGCGCTTGTCCCAACCCGTGCTGGCGTCTAAGAGAGGAGTGGAATTATCTTCGTGAAGCGCCTTCTCACCGCCGCCATTCTACGCTTCCTGCCGGCGGTGCAACCTCCCGTAGTCGTGCCGGCACCCGCTGGGCGTGGAAGTGTCCGGCGCGCTTGGGACGCGGTTTCCGCTTCGGTCGCGAGTTGCCTGCCGGGTGAGATGCCTTCGCTCTCGCGGCTTTCCTCCCTCTCGCGGTCGCGCCTTCCCACCTTCACACTGCCGAAGCTCTCGTTGCCGGCGATGCAGCCGTTCGGGAGGTTTATCTCGTCCTTGCCGGCCTTGATGCTGGCTCCAGGCCAGCTCCAGAGTCTTGCGGTCTGCTATCATGTCGTCACGGGCGAACTCACGCCGAGCGCCACGGAGGAACCGGTCTCGTGGATCGCGGCGAACTCGCCGGAAACGATTCTCGTTCCCGCCGCTGCACCCGTTCTCGTGGCTCCGGCGACTCGGGTACATTTGGCCTCCGCGACTTCGGTGCGGAGCAGTTCCTCGACTTGGGCGAAATTTTTCCCCTCCGTTGTCCTGACGGAAGAATGTGCGCCGGTCGCGCCGGCCCCAAGGTTTGTCAGTGTTGCCAGTCCGCTGCGCTCGCCCCTGGGGGTGATTTGCGCTGATGCCTGGTTGGAAGAAACGGAACGCGGGCAGCGCCCGCCCCCGGTGTTGGTGTGATCGGCGTTTCCGCGGCTCTTCTGGCGCGCGGAACTTTGAATTTCACCTCACCCGCCCGTTCAGGGCCATTCCGACTTTCCAAACATGAATTTTTTCTCCCGGGCTAGCCATGCCATTCTTGGCGCCCTCGACTCCGACCATTTCATCGACCCACCCGAGGTCATCCGCGCCCAACCGGAACGCATTTCCCCGGCGCGTTGTCTCTCCTTCGCAGTCTTGCACCTGGGCTGCCTCGGCGCCATCTGGACCGGCTGGAGCTGGGCCGCTCTCTGGACTGCGGTCGCTCTCTACTTCCTCCGGATGTTCTTCGTGACCGGCATCTACCACCGCTACTTCAGTCACAAGACGTACTCCACGTCCCGTTTCACCCAGTTCATCATGGCCCTGCTGGGTACCACCTGCGTCCAGCGTGGACCGCTTTGGTGGGCTTACGTGCATCGGCACCATCACCGGCATTCCGATGAACCGGTCGATGCGCATTCGCCCGTCCAACACGGCTTCCTCTGGTCGCACATCGGCTGGCTGACCTCGAACAAAAACCACCCGACGGACTATACCAAGATCAAGGACCTGGCGAAGTTTTCCGAGCTCCGCATCCTCAATCGCTACGACCTGCTTGGTTCGGTTTTACTGCTCACAGTTCTGGCCATTTTCGGCGCCTCGCTGCGGAGCTGGGGCATCGATACTTCACCCCTCCAGATGATCGTGTGGGGCTATTTCATTAGCACCACTTTTCTTTTCCATGGTACGTCGTGCATCAATTCGATGGCCCACGTGTTTGGCAGCCGCCGCTACGAAACGAAGGATGACAGTCGCAACTCCTTCCTGCTCGCGCTCATCACCCTGGGAGAAGGCTGGCATAACAACCATCACCGTTACCAGGCGGCCACTCGGCAGGGCTTTTACTGGTGGGAGATCGATATCACCTACTACGTGCTGCGGGCTATTTCGTGGACGGGCCTGATCTGGGACCTGCGCTCCGTGCCGAAGAGCGCTTACGAAACGCGGGATGTCCCGGCCGACGATGGCGCGCTCGAGGACGAGGAAGCCAAGACGGTCGCGGCGGCGGCGGGTGTAAGATCAGGGATCATGACCTGAACCGACAGAGGTCTGGGCGGGCGATCGAGCAGTTTTCGTCCATCGACGCCCCCCCAGATCGCTGCTTCGCTGGAGCATGTCCCGGTTTCATCCGCTCACCGCCGCTGCGTGCGCGTGCTCCCTCCTTATTTCGTCGTCTGTCAGCGCGGGCGACGCCCCCGCCGACGAGGCCTATTTCCGAGACCTGGCCGAAACGCGCAACTACACGCTCGGTCACCCCGTTTCGCCGAAACTTACGCCGGATGGGAGTGCGGTAATTTTCCTGCGCGGAGGCGCCCGGGATCCCGTCCTACGGCTCTACGAGATGAGCATTCCCGAGGGGAAGGTGCGGGAGATTCTCACGCCGGAAAAGATCCTGGCGGGGGTGGAGGAGACGCTCAGCGCCGAGGAAAAAGCACGCCGCGAGCGCCAGCGCCAATCGCTACGGGGTTTCACGAGTTTTCAGCTTTCGAAGGACGGCACGCGGCTCCTCGTCGTCCTGTCCGGAAAGCTCTACGTCGTCGCGCGGGCCGATCTTCAGGTTGCGGAGCTGCCGGGCCGAAACTGGCTCGACCCGCGTTTCTCTCCCGACGGCAAATTCATCGCGGCCGTCAGTGGGGGTGAGTTGCACGTGATCGACGTGGAGGCGCGGAAGGAACGCGCCATCACGAGCGGTGCCAACGGCATCATCGAGCATGGCGTCGCGGAGTTCGTAGCGCAGGAGGAAATGGCGCGCACGGAAGGTTATTGGTGGTCGCCCGATTCCCGCTCGATTGCCTACCAGGAAACGGATCATACCGGTGTCGAAGCGCGCTACATCAGCGACCCGCTCCACCCGGAAGTTGAGCCGGCGCGAAATTACTATCCCCGGCCGGGCACCACGAACGCGAACGTCCGGATCGGCATCATCTCGCGCGACGGGGGCGAGACCCGCTGGATCAAATGGGAAGCGGAGAAATTTCCCTATGTCGCCCGCGTCATCTGGAAGGAGGAGAAAGCACCGCTTTGCCTCCTCGTGCAGGCGCGCAGCCAGCAGGACGAACGCTTGCTCGCCGTCGATCCGGCCAATGGTTCAACCCGTGAACTTCTGCGCGAAACCGACCCGGCCTGGCTCAATCTCGATCCGGGGTCGGGAGCGAAATGGCTGGCGGATGGCAGTGGCTTCCTTTGGGCGACCGAGCGCGGGGGCGGCTGGCAACTCGAGTTTCGGAACGCGGATGGGGCCTTCCGTCACGCCGTGACCCCGCGCGAATTCGGCAATGCGTCGCTCGTCGCCCTTGAAGACGCCTCGCAGAGTGCCGTCGTCAGCGGTGGCGCAGATCCGCGCGAGACCCATCTGTATCGCTTCCCGCTCGCGGGTGGCTCCGCCGGGGAACCGCTCACCCGCGAACCGGGACAGCACCAGGCGGTCTTCGCGCCCGGCGTGAAAGCTTGGCTGCATCGTTTCGAGCTGGGCGATGGCGGCCTCGGTTGGGAGGTGTGCGATGCCACGGGGAAACTCCTTTGTGCGCTTCCGTCCGTCGCCGAATCCCCCCGCGCCTGGCCGCAGGTCGAACACATGCGCATCCGGGCTGGGGAACGCGAATTCGATGCCGCCATCGTCCGGCCCCGCGACTTCAAAAAAGGGGTCCGCTACCCCGTCCTCCTCGAAGTCTACGCCGGTCCCGGGCACAAGGTCGTGCGACTCCAGCCGCGCGCGTTTCTGCCCAACCAGTGGAATGCCGACCGCGGTTACATCGTCGTGAGCATCGACGGGCGCGGCACCCCGGGCCACGGGCGCGATTGGGAACGCGCCATCCGGGGCGACTTCATCGATATTGCGCTCGAGGACCAAACCGCCGGCCTCCGCGCGCTCGGGGCGCGTTTCGCCGAGCTCGATCTCACCCGCGTCGGCGTCGAGGGATGGTCCTTCGGCGGCTATTTCTCCGCCATGGCGACAATTCGCCGGCCGGAAATTTTTGCCTGCGGCATCGCCGGTGCGCCGGTCGTGACCTGGGAGAACTACGACACCCACTACACCGAACGTTATCTCGGATTGCCCCAGGAGAATGCAGCGGCCTACCGGGCGGGCAGCGTGCTGACCTACGCCGCCGAACTCAAGCGGCCGCTGTTGCTCGTGCACGGTGCGACCGACGACAATGTCTACTTCCAACATTCCGTGCAGCTCGCCGATGCCCTTTACCGCGCGGGGAAGCCCTACGAGTTCCTGCCGTTGCTCGGCACGCACATGCTGAGCGACCCGCTGCTGCGACTGCGCCGGGCGCAACGTGCGGCGGAATTCT
The DNA here is from genome assembly GCA_038226705.1 of Chthoniobacterales bacterium. Lineage (GTDB taxonomy): Bacteria > Verrucomicrobiota > Verrucomicrobiia > Chthoniobacterales > SZAS-18 > SZAS-18. The sequence goes on from JBBRQH010000027.1 coordinate 20,640, forward strand.
TCGATCGAAACCTGAAAAAGCCGGCCGCAACTGCGGCTCCTTAAGGCAAAAAACGAAAACCACGCCACCCCTCGATCAAACGAGCATGCCCTTCGTGCTGGGCACCCCGGGCACGCGCGCATCACGGCGCAGCGCCATTTCCAGCGCGCGAGCCAGGCATTTGAAGACGGATTCCGCTGCGTGGTGCAAATCGGCGCTCATCAAGACGTCGCAATGCAGCGTCACTCCGCCATGCACGACGAACGCGCGCAGGAATTCCTCCACGAGTTGAAGCGGGAAATGCCCGCCGATCCGCTCATGCCGATGCGAGGCGATCTCGCGCGGAAGGTCGTAGCGGAGGAAGGGCCGGCCGCTCAGATCGAGCGCGACCCGGCAAAGCGTCTCGTCCATCGGGAGCAGAAAATGGCCGTAACGCGTCAGACCCGACTTATCGCCCAAGGCGCGGGCCAGCGCCTGCCCCATGGCGATCCCCGTGTCCTCGGCGGTGTGGTGGGCATCGACTTGCGTATCACCTTCCGCCTTAATGACGAGGTCCGTGAGCGAATGCCGCGCGAAAAGCGTGAGCATATGGTCGAAGAACGGCAGGCCGGTCGCGACGGACGATTCGCCCCGCCCGTCGAGAGCCCATTCGACGCGGATTTTTGTTTCGTTCGTTTCCCGATCGATTTCAGCGCGCCGGATTCCCATATGGCGCGGAGGTACGGCGTCCTGAAGCCCCGCGTCAATGGCGCGGAAAAATTGCGGGTTGCGGATTGCGGATAGCGGATTGGTCTTCTTAGACGCGGCAGACGGGCTGAAATCGAGCGCAACGCATCCGACCGATCCGCGCCTCGAGCCCGGCTTACGCTTATCGTCTGCCGCGGCCGACGAAGCCAATCCGCAATCCGCTATTCGTAATTCTGCTTACGCTGGGTAAAACGTCGCGCCCGCTGTGGCCATGGTCCGCAGCCGCTCGCAGGGCACGAAGTGCGCGCCGTATTTGGGGGCGAGCGCTTCAAGGCCGGACACGATTTTCGCAGCGCCCACCGAATCGGCATGCCGGAGCGGTCCACCCCGAAAGGGCGCCCAGCCGGTGCCCATGATCATCGCGAAATCGATGTCCTCGGCCGCTTCCACCACGCGTTCCTCGAGAACGCGCGCTGCTTCGTTGATGACGGAAAGCACGAGTCGGTCGGCGAAGAGCTGCGGATCGGCGGGTTTGCGCGCGCCGAGGCCAGGAAGCCGCTCGGCCTCCACGTTGAGCGTGGGTTTCGCGCGGCCATCGTAAATGTAGAGTCCCTTGCCCGCCTTCTTGCCCAGCCATTTGCGGGCGATCATCTCGTCGAGCAGCGATCCGGCCGGGGGCACGGGCGTGGCGAGGCGGACGGCGAGATCCGTGCCGACATGGCGGCAGACATCGAGCCCGATTTCGTCCATCAAACGGAGCGGCCCCATCGGCATGCCAAAGCGCTCGAGCGCCTTGTCGATATCGAGCACGGCGTAACCTTCCTCGAAGAGCCGGCCCGCCTCGGTGAGGTAGGGGTTGAGGATGCGGTTGACGAGAAAGCCGGGGCGATCGCGCACGATCACCGGCAGCTTGCCGATCGTCTTGACGAAGCGCAGCGCACTGTCGAGGGCGAGCGCATTCGTGTGGTCGCCCCGGATGAGCTCGACGAGCTGCATCTTATGCACCGGGTTGAAAAAATGCATGCCCACCACCCGCTCCGGACACCGCAGGACCGAGGCGATTGATCCGATGCTGAGCGCGGAGGTGTTGGTCGCGAGCACCACGTGCTCGCCCACTGAGTCTTCCAGTTCGCGAAAGAGTTGCTGCTTGAGGTCCAGGCGTTCGACGGCGGCCTCGATGACGAGGTCGATCCGGTGCAAGGGAATGTTTCCGGCCACCGGGACGATGCGATCCATCGCCGTCCTTGCCTCGGTCTCGGTGAAACGGCGCCGCTTCACGGAATCGCGAAAAAGTTTTTGGATCGAAGCGATGCCCTTCCCCAAGGGTTCGGGACCGATGTCGCGCAACACCACCCCGTAACCGCGGGCGGCCAGCCATTGCGCGATTCCCGCGCCCATCACCCCTGCTCCGATCACGGCCACGCGCTCGATTTCCGGCGGCGGCGCGACCGTCCCCGTCAGGGTCGGAAGATCATCGGGGAGCGGGAGCTTCTTCGCCCGCTCGGTCAGGAGATAGATTCCAAGGAGCTGGCGTGCGATCGGACCCGTGGCGAGTTCGACGAAGACCTTGCGCTCGAGTTCGAAGCCTTGTGGAACCGTTCCGCGCAACGCCTGCACCGCTACTTCCAAGGCTTTGAGCGGAGCCGGATAATGACCGCCCGTCTTCGCGAGCACCGTGGCTTTCGCCTGCCGCGCAATGAAAGCCGCGGCCGGGGCCAGGTTGGCCAGATGCCGGGGCCATGCTCCCCGCTTCCCCTTGGCGATCAGCTTTTCCGCGAGGCCGAGCAGGGCCTCACGTGGACCGACAGAATCGACGAGTCCAGCCTTGAGAGCCGGAACGGCCGCGAGCTGCTTTCCGCCGAGAATGATCTCCAGTGCCGCAGGCAGTCCGATCAGACGCGGCAGGAGCGTGCTTCCGCCCCAGCCGGGCAGGATTCCAATCTGCACTTCGGGCAGGCCGATCTTGGTCTCCTTTGCGGTCGACGCGACGCGCCAATCGCAGGCGAGCGAAATCTCGCAACCGCCCCCCAAGGCGAGCCCGTGGATGGCTGCGACCGAAGGAATCGGCAGTTTGCTGATGCGGGAGAAAGTGTCGTGCCCGCGTTTGACGAGAGAATCGATGCGCTCCCGGCTGGGGTTTTTGGTGAAGCCGATGAGATCGGCTCCCGCCAGAAAAATCTTCGGCTTCGCGCTGCGAAAGACGACTCCCTTGACGGACGCGGCCTCCGGCGAGGCCAGAAAGTCGAGGTGCGCGTTCAGTTCCCCGAAAGTCGCGTCGTCGAAGATATTCGCGGAGGAATCCGGGCGGTCGAAGGTCAGGATGCAAATGCCGGAGGAAGTGATGTCGCGCAGAAGATTTGGCATGTCGGGAAGAGCTGGGCGGCGGGCAGGCCGCGAGTGAATGAAATGGAAGGCGGGCGAAGCAACCTGGGTGCTGACGGGTCTCGCTCCCACGTTCGCACGCGGGAAGACACTAACCGCCGCCGGCAAAACTCACCCGGCGAAAATCAGCGCAGCATCAGGAGCGACTCGGGAGGAGCAAACGGGGATTTCAGACAGTCTCGAGCCAGAGCGCGCCGCCCTGGCCACCGCCAACGCATAAACTGACCAGAGCGCGCCTGGCATTCCGGCGCTTTAACTCCTTGAGCGCGGTAAGCACGAGCCGGGCGCCGGTTGAGCCCACGGGGTGGCCGAGTGCGATCGCGCCGCCATTCACGTTGAGAATCTCATCCGGGATCTCCCCGAGTGCGGAGTCGCGCCCCAAATTCTGGCGGCAGTATTCCGCCGATTTGGCGGCGCGCTGGCAGCCGATCACCTGGGCGGCAAAGGCTTCGTTGATTTCGATCAGATCGGCGTCCTTCAGGCCCAGCCCGCAGGTCTCCTCGGCCCGTTGAATCGCAAAGACAGGCCCCAAGCCCATGCGGGACGGATCGCAGCCCGCGTAGGCAAAGCCGACGAGCCTCCCGAGCGGTTGAAGCCCCGATTGCGCGAGCGCCTTTTCGCCCATCACCAGCAGCGCCACCGCCCCATCGGTGATTTGCGAGGCATTCCCGGCGGTGACGGTTCCGGTGCCCTTCTCGAAGACCGGGCCAAGCTTGCCAAGCGCCTGCATCGACTGCCCTTCCCGCGGGCCATTGTCATCCTGCAGGAAGGTCGGCTGGCCGGGCTTGGCATTGGGCAGGAAGACCGGGACGATCTCCTCGCGCAGCTTCTCGCGGGCGGCCACCGCTCGATGATGCGAGCGCATGGAAAATTCGTCCTGCTCCCCGCGCGTGATGTTGAAATCGCGCGCCACGTTTTCCGCCGTCTGCCCCATGTTCAGGCCGCAGACCGGATCGGTGAGTCCCAGCTGAAGCCCGATCAGCGGGGAAAAATCCCCGGGACGAAAATTGAGCATGTTCTTCATCCGTTCGCCGGTTGACTTGCTGCGCGCCAGCGCGCCAAATTTCTTGGCGGCACTCTCGCGGTAAATCAATGGCACCTGCGACATGTTTTCGGCGCCGCCCACCAGGAAGCGATCGCCGCGTCCCGCGTTGAGCTTTTCCGCCGCCTGCGTCACCGCTTCGAAACCGCTCGCGCAATTGCGATGGACGGTGATTCCCGGCACCTGCTGCGGCACGCCGGCACGCAAGGCGATCACGCGTCCGACATTGGCCGACTCGGCCGGCTGAGCGACGCAGCCGAAGATGACTTCGTCGAATTGCGCGGGATCGTAGCCCGTGCGGGCGAGCACTTCGGCGCTGGCGATTCGGCCTAGTTCATCGGCCGCGTGGCCAGCCAGCGCAGTGCCCATTTTGGCATAGGGCGTGCGCACGCCGGCGACGATGTAGAGAGGTTCGCGGAGTTTCATGCGGAGGGGAGCGGCGGGGGTGGAAGAGCGACAAATAGTTAAGGTCCTTAACTATTTCGGCGGAGCAATAGCACGAGTAAAGCCGGCTGGCGCGCGAAATTTCGCGCACATCGCTGCTCGGTCAGCCGAAAAAAAGACGCCGGAACTCCGATTTTTCACACGCTGCTCTTGACTCTGGGCCTAATTACCAGAATACGAGCACAACTCCGGTTCGCCCGGGAGCTTGGCCGCAGCCTCACACGTGCGGTCTACCTTAACCTCTACCCTCCCAACCCCCTCGGTTCGGCTCGCCCGTGCCGTGCAACAGCACACATCACCCATGAGTATTCGCTTCCTTCCCCGCCTCGGCGTGATCGGGGCTCTCGGCCTTGCGGCCGCGGCCACGACCGGCCACGCGGCTTCGTTCAGTCTCTTCGGCGATCAATCCGTGGTCGGCACCGGCACGGCCGGCGCAGGTGGCGCCGCCTCGGCGTATGACGCCTCCACGATCTTCTACAATCCGGCCGGCATGAGCTTCCTGCCCGGAAAATTCACGATCACGACGGGGAGTAATTACATCATCCCCGATCTCAAGTATACGGACAGCGGCCGTTCCCTCAATGCCCCCGGTACTCCGCTCCAGCGCCAGTTGACCGGCGGCAGCGGTGGCCAGGGAGGTGCTCCCGGCTTCAAGTTCTTCGGCCAAACCGTGCCGCAGCTTTATCTCGCGTATCAAATTACGGACCGCGTCGCGTTGGGCCTCGGCGTAAGCGCTCCGTTCGGCTTGGAGACGAGTTGGGACCCGACTTCGATCATGCGCTATCACGCGACGAACTCGCGCATTACGGATGTCAATTTCAACCCCGCGCTCTCCTTCAAGATCCTGCCCAACCTTTCGCTCGGCGTCGGTTTGGACATTTCGTATCTGCAAACCGGACTGAGTGCGGCCGTCGACTACGGTCTCATCAATGCTTCGTTCGTCGGTGGGGTGCAGGGTGGTGTGGCCGCGAATGCAGGCATCCCGGCCGCGATTCGCGGAACGGCAGCCAATGCCGCTGCAGGTGGCGCCATTGCCGCGGTGGGCAGCACGACTCCCGGCGCGCGGGACGGATTTGTCCGCTTCGGCGGTGATGCGATTGGCATTGGTTGGAACATCGGTCTCCTCTGGGAGCCGATTCCTGGCACCAAGCTGGGCGTGAGCTACCGGCACAATATCGAGCACGATATTGAAGGGAATGCCCGCTATACCCTCGTCCCGAACTACGCGGCGGCTCCTGCTTCCATCCAGGCGGCGGTCACCGCCGCACTGACCCCTTTGGTCGGCGCCCCCACGGCGGGCGCGGTTGCCACCGGCATCGCCACTTCGGTTACCCCGAGCGCGAACGGACTCGCCGGACGTTTCATCAACGGCCGTCCTATCACGGCGACGCTGAATCTTCCCGCCACGGCTTCCTTCTCGTTCAGCCAGAAAGTGCCAAATTGTGGCCTCACCATTCTCGGTGACGTCACCTGGACCCGCTGGAGCAGCTTCGACAAACTCGAGATCATCAACGCGGATACCGGTTCTGTCGCGGCCTTCCAACGCGCGAATTACAAGGATGTCTTCCGCTACTCGCTCGGTGCCACCTACGATTATCGGAATTTGACCTTCCGCGCCGGTTACGCCTACGACAATACGCCCATCCCGAACAGCGTGGACCGCACGCCCCGCCTGCCCGATAACGATCGCCACACGATCGCCGTCGGCTTTAGCTACCGGGTGAGCGACCGCATGGAGCTCAACCTCGCCTACAACCACCTCTTCATTGCGAATTCACGCGTCGATAACCTTGACGCCTCCGGGCTTCACCGCCTCGTCGGCAATTTTAACGGCTCGGCGGACATCATTGCTTTTGGCTCGACCTTGAAGTTCGGCCCGAAAACGACGTCCGTGCAACGCCCGGATGCGAAGACGGTCTACACCAAGTAAGCAAAGTTCCGATTCCCCCAGCCGCCCGTCCGAGCGTTGTATCGCGGACGGGCGGTTTTCGTTTCGGCCCATGCGTTAAGTCCGACCGGGCTCGCCTCAGTTTTCCGATGATCGTTGCGATTCGAGCTACACGGGATCGCGGCGGCCTGATATCTTCGCCCCATGACTGCTTTGGCTGAGCCCCCTCCCGCCGCCAGCTTGTCCACGCCTGACGTGGCCGCTCTTGTCGCGCGACAGCGTGCCCACTTTGAGAGAGAGCGCGCGCGTCCTGTTGCCGCGCGGCGCGAAAGATTGCAGCACTTGCTCGAGGCGCTGCTGGCCGAACGCGACTCCATGCGCGCGGCCATGCAGAAGGATTTTCACCGCGCCGCGCAGGAGATTCATCTCACGGAACATGCGGTCGTGGTCATCGAACTTCGCGATTCCATCCGAAATCTCTCCCGGTGGTCCCGCCCGCGTCGCGTGCCCACGCCCCTTCCCCTTTTTGGCACGCGGAGCGAAATCCGCTGCGAACCCAAGGGCGTCGCCTTGATCATCGCGCCTTGGAACTATCCGGTGCAGCTCGCCCTCATTCCTCTCATCTCCGCCGTCGCCGCGGGCAATTGCGTGGTGCTCAAGCCCTCGGAATGCACGCCGAATACCGCCCGCTGGCTCCACGATTTCCTGGGACGGATTTTCCCACCTGAGGAGGTCGTGGTCGTGGAAGGCGACGCCGCGGTCTCGACCGAGCTGCTCCGGCAGAAGTTCGACCACATTTTTTTCACGGGCAGCCCGGCCGTCGGGAAGATCGTCGCGCACGCTGCCGCCGAGCAACTCACTCCGGTCACCCTTGAGTTGGGCGGCAAATCACCCAACATCATCCATGAATCCGCCGACCTTCCGCGCGCGGCGCGGGTGACGGCCTGGGGCAAGTGGGTGAACTCCGGGCAAACCTGCATCGCGCCTGACTACGTGCTGGTGCAACGCTCCGTGCACGATCAATTTGTCACGTCGCTCAAGCAAACGCTGTTGGAGTTTTTCGGTCCGACCGGCCCCGGCCAGACGCGCTCCCCCGACCTGGCGCAGATCGTCAGCGAACGGCATTTCGACCGGGTGCTGCACCTCGTGGAGGACGCAACCAAGCGCGGGGCCCGGATTGCCTGCGGCGGCGAGGCCATTCGCGCTGAACGCTTCCTGGCGCCGACCGTGCTCATCGACGTCCCGCTCGACGCGAAGGTCTTGCATGAGGAAATTTTCGGGCCCGTTCTTCCGATTGTGCCTTACGATTCGCTCGACGAAGCGCTGGCTTTCATCCGAGCGCGGGAAAATCCCCTCGTTCTGTACGCGTTCTGCCGCGATAACGCTGCCCTCGAGCGCATCATTTCCGGCACCTCGGCCGGAGGCATGAGTGTGAACGATACGCTCATGCAGTACATGAATCCGTATCTTCCCTTCGGCGGGGCCGGCTATAGCGGGATCGGCCGCGCCCACGGCGAGGCGGGCTTTCGGACCTTCTCGAACGAATTGTCGATTCTTCACCGAAAATTCGACGGCCCCATTCGTCACTGGATGTTCCCGCCCCTCACGGCGAAGGCGCAGCGCCTGATCGATTGGATCGTGAAATGGCTTTCTTGAGCGGAAGGCGCCGCGCGCCGGTAGTGGTCCGTCAACGATGAAATGACTAGAATCCGTCGCGCACCGTCAACGGATCACAGCGGCCTTCGGCATCGTGCCACCACCCCTTGAAATCGGCCGTCCCCACTTCGTTGGGCTCCGTCGCCTGTCTTCCATTGTTGAGCCGTCCGGTGCCCCGCTCTCGGCGGATGCGACGCTTTTCGACGATTCCACAGCGCTCCAGCACCCGCTTGAAACTGCTCTCGCTGGCCGTGGCCGCTTCGCCCCATTGCCGCAGTTAATAAACCTCCCGCAGTTTGCGCGGCCCCCATTGCCGGTGGCGCTCCTTCATGCGGCCGCCGACTGCGATCGACTATTCCTTGCTGCCCTTCAGCCAAGAAACGCTCTCGCCACTTGTAGCCCACGCGCGGGCCAATTCCATCCTCTCGGCAGAGCGCCCGGAAGTTTTCCTTCATCAGTCACTTTTCACTGCCGCGGGTACAAATCCGTGAATCCCCTTTTTGCGCCTTGTGTGCCTTCTTGCGGCTATCTCGAAAGAATGGGTCGGCGTTAGCCAACGGTCGCGATCAAAGCGGGCGGTCTCGACCCCAATTCGGGGTGCCGCGGTCAAAGCGGGCGGGACGCCCGCGCTCCCAGTTCACACGCTCGCGACTTCCGCCAAGGCTGGCGTCAGCGCGGCTGGCGCGGGCAGCGCGGTCTTCAAGCGAGCGACCAGCGCCTGCACGCGGGCCGATTGCGTGCGGTCGAAGAGGAAGGTGTACTTGGGGCGGCCATTCGTGGCGAAAAACACCAGGTTCTCGCTGAGGAATTTCGATTCACGGGTGACTTGGTAACCACTCAAATCGAGCCGCTGCGCGATCTTCTTCCAGCCAACGCGGCCAACCACCCAAAGTGCCCGCGAAGCTCCCTCAAGCGCCACGAGATAGACCCGGCCATGGCTGGGCAGTCCTTTGCCTCCGCCCGTCACACATGCGACCGCCCATTCCGGGCGGGCGCTGCTGGTGTTGAGGGCGGCGAGTTGAAGCGCAGCCTCGGACGGAAGATCGGCGCTGACCCCGGCATTCGCCTCGCCACCGGCCGCGGAAAGCTTCTTCCAGAGGAAGCCGAACTTGATGCGCGCGAACCGGAAAAGCTTGGGCAGCCAGTAGAGAATGGTCGCGATAAGGCAGGTGAAAACCACGAAGGCGATGGCGGGATGTTTGCCCACGAGCCACAGGCCGCCGACCACCCCCACATCCTCGGCGAACGAAACGGCGATGTTCGAGAAGGGCTCCGGGGACGAATTCACGAGGAGCCGCGTCCCTGCCTTGGCGCTGTGCGCGGTCAGTGTGACGCCGCCGGCGAGCAGCGCGACGATCACGTCGAAGACCGGATCGGCCGAGCCGAGGACCTTCAGCGCCAGGAAAGCGCCACCAATGGGACGAATCGCGGTGTGCACCAGATCCCAGGCCGAATCGACTCCCGGGATCTTATCGGCAAAGAACTCGATGAGATACAGCACACCGGCGACGATGAGGATGGCAGGCTCACCGAGGACGGCCAGACCCTGATACTGCGTGGAGAGCACGATCCAGTGTTGCTGGATCGCGAGGCCGGTCACGAAGACGGTGAGATAGAGATTGATCCCGGCAAGGGTGGCGAGGCCGAGGGCGGCACCGAGGAGTTGAAGGGTATCCATGTGGCAAGGCGGCAAACGTATGACAGACGAGTAACCCAACAGTTCAATTCAATTGGCGCGTGTAAAGGCTCGCCCACTGGCACCTGCGCATTCTCGACAGCGCGAGTCCGCGCCGTTATCCCTCGGCGAATGACGGATACGCGTGTCCCCTTCAAGGCCATTCTGGCCGGGATGGCCATCGCGCTTTTCCTCGTGGGAGCGCTGGTTGTTCCGGTGATCGCCGTGGTGAAATCGGCATTCACGGATGCCGACGGCTCACTCACCCTCGTTCACCTGCAGTCGCTCTTTACGATCACGCTGCTGCGCGAGTCTTTTTTCAACTCGCTCTTCGTCGCAATCGCCGCCTGCTTGGGCGCCTCCGTTATCGCCCTTCCGCTGGCCTATTTGACCGCCCGTTTTCAATTTCGCGGCGCGGGCCTTGTGCAGGCGCTGGGGATGCTGCCGCTCGTGATGCCGCCTTTCGTCGGAGCTGTGGCCATGCAGATGATTTTTGGCAAGAACGGCTCGCTTAATCTGCTCCTGAAAGAGTACTTCGGCTTCCGCATCCCGATCATGGAGGGCCTCGGCGGCGTTATCTTCGTGGAGTCGCTGCACTACTTCCCTTTTATTCTCGTGAATGTGTCGGTGGCGCTCGCCAATCTCGACGGCGCGCTCGAGGAGGCGGCGGAGAATCTCGGCGCCACCGGTCTGCGGCTCTTTCGCCGGATCGTGCTACCGCTGGTGCTGCCGGGCTACCTGGCTGGAGTGCTCCTCGTCTTCATAAAAGTCTTCGACGATCTTGGCACTCCCCTGGTGCTCGGGGTGACCAACCTGTTGGCGCCCCAGGCGTACCTCCGAATCACCTCTGTGGGAGTGGACGATCCGCTCGGCTATGTCATCAGCCTCGCACTCGTGGCGATTTCGCTGGCCGCGCTCTGGCTCTCGAATCGCGTGCTGCGAGACCGCGATTTTTCCTCCGCTCAGCGCGGCGGCACTGCGGCCGTAAAATACGTCCTGCGCGGCGGGAAGGCGGTGCTTGCGTACGGGTGGACAATTCTGGTCTTCCTGCTGGTCTTATCCCCTCACCTCGGGCTCGTCCTCCTCGCCCTCGCGAAAGTCTGGAGCTTCTCCGTCCTCCCCGATGCGCTGACGGGCGCCCATTTCCTCACGGTGTTGCACGATTCGCCCGGCTTGATCGGGAACACGTTCCTCTACTGCGGCATCGCCGCGGGAATTGACGTCATCGTCGCCACCGCCATCGCGTATCTCATGTTGCGCACGACGCTGGCGGGCCGGCAGGCGCTGGACTTCCTCGCGAGCGCGTCGCTGGCGATCCCCGGCGTTGTGCTCGGCATCGGCTATCTGCGCGTCTTCAAGGGCATGAATGTGCCCTTCACCCAAACCGCCGTGCTCTCGACCTGGCTCGCCATCACCCTCGCCTTCACGGTCCGGCGTCTGCCCTACGCGTTGCGCTCGTGCGTGGCAGCACTCCAGCAGATGCATCCCTCGCTCGAAGAGGCCGCCTTAAACCTGGGCGCCACGCGCGGCCGCGCCATTCGGCGCATCGTGCTGCCGCTCATGCTGGGGGGAATTGTCGCCGGATTTCTCACCGCGTTCATCACCGCGGCAGTGGAGTTGAGTGTGACGATTGTCTTGCTCGCCTCGAGCTCGCAGGCGCCACTCGCGCTCGGCATCTACTTCTATTTCCAAAGCATGACCGGACGCGGTCCCGGGGCCGCGCTGGGCGTCATCGCGGTGGTGATCGTGGCGTTGGGCACGTGGCTCTCGCAGCGCGTGATGCGGGACAGGGGCGCTTGGCGGAATGTGTAAGAGGGAGCCATTTGGAAACGCCGCAAAGAGGCTCAGAAGGCACAAATGGCTCTCGCTACGTCCGCTGCACCAGCGCCAGTCTAACCGCAAGGCCGATAAACAGCACGCCCGTAAGGCGATCAAGCCACCAGCCCGCGTTCGGATTGCGCCGGAGCCATGTGCCGATGGCGCCGGAAAACCAGCCGAGCGGCACGAAGATCGCCAGGGTCACCCCGGTGAAGACCAGCCCGAGCACCACCATGCGCAGAGCGACGCCGGGACCCGGGGCCACGAACTGCGGCAGGAACGCGAGAAAAAACAGCGCCACTTTCGGATTGATCGCATTCGCAATGAAGCCGCGCACCAGGAACCGCGAGCCCGAATCCGGCGGGGCGTCCGAGAGTTGCGCGCCGCGGCTGCGTAGTGCCTTGATTCCGAGCCAGAGCAGATAGGCCGCGCCCACGTATTTCAAAATGTTGAAGGCCAGCTCGGAGGCCGCCACGAGCGCCGCCACGCCCAGCGCGGCCCAGAGCGTGTGCGAAAGGCAGCCGAGCGCGCAGCCCAACGCAAAGCCGATGCCAGCCTTCCGACCTTGCGTCAGGCCCAGACTGATAATGCCCAGATTGTCCGGGCCCGGCGCGAGCGTGACAAGGCAGGCGGCGGCGACGAAGGGGAGAATGGAGTCCACAGGCGGAAGCGCGTCGGAATAACTCCGGCCCTTCGCGCTGGCGAGCGCCATTTCACGGTGCAGGACCAGTACTTGCCGCCGCGCCCGGCCCGCGCTCCTTGTCCGCATGGGAAGACAATGGCTCCACGCCAAACGCGCCGTCGCTTCGCTCAAGAAGTCGAAGAACACGGGCAAATTCGTCAAAGAGATCATGGTCGCCGCCAAGCTCGGCGGCGCGGATCCCCACGGGAACGCACGGCTTTTCGCCGCGGTCGAAAAAGCGAAACGCGAGAGCGTCTCGAAGGATGTCATCGACCGCGCCATCAAAAAGGGCGCCGGAATCGGCGGCGAAAAGCTCATCATGGAGCACATCAATTTCGAAGGCTACGCGCCGCACAAGGTCCCCGTGATCGTGGAGGTGTACACCGACAACAACAATCGGACGGCGCCGGAGATCCGCGTGCTATTTAAGCGCGGTCTACTCGGCCAGAGCGGCTCGAACAAATTTCTCTTCGATCAGGTCGGCCTGGTGGAGGCCCATCATCCCGAGCCGAACCGCGATCGGGAGGAAGCCGCCATCGAAGCGGGCGCGAATGAGGTCGAAGAACTCAACCACGCGCAGAACGACGACATTCCGGCTGCCGCCAGCGGCGCGCGTTTCATCTGCGAGCGGACCTCGACCGGAGAGGTTTCGAAATGGCTCTCGCAGCACGGCTGGCAGGTGGTCACGAGCGAGATCGGCTATATTCCGAAGCAATATCCTGAACTTGGCGAGGAGGATCGCGCCGATGTCGGGGAGTTCCTCCAGGCGCTCGACGATCACGAGGATGTCCACCGCGTCTGGGCGGCGGTGCGATAGAATGCCTTCGCGCGGATAACCGAACGCCGGGCAGCGAAGCAGGTCTCATTTTGCGCATGGAAGAGATTCTCTCTCGCTGCCGGGCCGGTGACGCGGCGGCGTGGGATACCCTTTTCACGCGGCATTATCCAATCGCTTTCCGCTTCGTTTTTCAGCTTTCGGGCGGCTTCACGCGCGAAGACACGGAGGAAATTTGCCAGGAAGCGTTCGTGGCCGCCGTGCGGGGAATTGCGACTTTCGACGGCCGGAGCGCCTTCCAAACGTGGTTCCTGCGCATCGCGGCCAACAAGGCGTTCGATTACCGCACGAAACAGTCCGCCGCCAAGCGGGGTGGCGGGCTTGAACCGGTGGCCCTCGACGATCCGGACGACACGACGGCCCTAGTCGATCGCGGTCTCCGCCCGGACGACGCACTCCTGCGGTCGGAAAACGCGGGTCTCTTGCGGAGCGCGATCGAACGCGTGGGCGAACCCTGCCGGGAAGTCATCGAACTGCGCTATTTCGGCGATCTCAGCTACGAGGAGATCTCCTCGACGCTGAATCTCAATGTGAAGACGGTCAGCTCGCGTTTAAGCAAGTGCCTAGACCGGCTTGGAGAGATCGCGCGTCCGCTTTTTTCCGCGAGCAAACCAAGCCAACGTTCCGTCTAACTCGACACATGCCCGAAGATCCGAACCGCTCCCATTCGCTGGATACCGCCCTGCGCGGCCTGGCGGAGCGTCGTCGGGCGGAATTGGGCGACCACGCCCCGGAATTGCCCGGGCACGTGCGGGAGATTCTGCGCCGGGAAGTCGTGAGTGCTTTCAGGAACACGGGCGCCCAAAAAACCGAGGGTTGGTGGAGCAAGTTTTTCCGCTGGCAGATGGCTGTCGCAACGCTCGGCTCGACCGCGCTGCTCATCGGCATTTTTGGCTGGAGCAGTGGCTTGGTGAAACCGGCGGCCAAGACTCGGCCGGAAACCGCGGGTACAGCCGCAGTGGCCGGGAAAAAAGAGTCGGTGCTGGCGGAGGCAGACGATTACAAAAAGAACCGACAGGTCCCCGCACCCGCGCCGTTGGTGGCGCCTGCAGAGAGTCCGCGCGACGAAATGGCCGCCAGACCCGTCTTGCCTGCGGTCAGCGAGGAGCGAGCACGGCGCGGCGCCGATCGCGAGGTGCCAGCCGATCCTGCCGCGGCTATGGGCGGCGGCCTGGCGATGGTACCTCCGCCCGCTTCTGCACCGGCATCCGGCGCACCAACCGGTCGTGTGGAGGGCGGTTCCTCCGTCGCCCCGCCACAGCCCGTCACAAAGGCGCTGGCCGATGCACCCGCTCCTCCTTCCCCGCCGCAGCAACAGCAGCGCGCTTTCGGCCAGGTCGCACAAAGCAAACTCCGCGGCGCGCGCAAAGATGCCGTCACGGAAGCAAACGTTTTGAACGAATTCACGCTCCAGCAAGATGGCTCACAGATCGTGGTCGTGGATGCGGACGGCTCCGAGTACCGGGGCGAAATTGTCGGCGGGGCGCCGGCGCTCGATCAACGCGCCGCGAACGCCGTTGTGAAACGCGCGCAAAAGGAGGACAAAGATGCGAGTGGCGAAGATGCCTTCGCTTTTCGCGCGACGGGAGTGAATCGCACGCTCAAACAAGTCGTGACGTTCGAGGGATCGTTCGAGCCTTCAAACGTAGCGACCAATTCGCAGACCGCGACAGACGCGCTCGCCGCCAAGTCCGCCCCCGCCCCTCCCACCAAGCCGCAAGCCCCACCTCCGCCACCCGTCGCCGCCGCCACCGGCGTGGCCAGGGAAAAAGCAGCGGCGCGGGTGGAAATGAAGGCCAAGGCGCCGGACCAGGAGAAGTTTGCCGAACAGCAGTCCCAGCAGCGCTCGAGGGTAAAGGGCCGCGTCGTGATCCAGGGCCGCGATTACCCCGTCGACGCGGAGTCACTCGATGCGACCGGACGTTGAGTCGGGCGGAAGCGCTTGAATCGAACCGGCGTTGGCGTAACGACCCACGTGAGGCTGAAACATCACCCCGCGGCCCTTTGGTGGATCTTGCTGGTCACCTGCGTGCGGCTAGCCGCCGTCGAACCGGTGGAGATCGATGTCCCGTATTTTACCCCGGTGGAGTTGAAGGAATACGGGGCCTTCCGGCGCGATATCATCATCGAGTCCGACGACCAGGGATCGATTCGCTATGCCATCGTGGATCACACCAAGACCGTCTATCGCCAGCGCTTGAACGGGCAGGTGCTGGTCGAGGGCCGCTACCTTTCAATTTATCGCGGATACGACAAGATCCCGCTGATCCGCCGCCGGACTCTCCCAAAGGAAGGTGGCATCTCGGTACCGGGTACACTCAAACGCATGTACCGGCTTTACCGCGACCGCACGGGTGCCGCCGTCTACTTTGTGGATACGCTAGCCTCGCCCCAAGGTTCAGTGCGCCTGAGGATCCTTCCCGCGACGCGAACTCCGGCCCGCTGAGGCGAAGCGAGAGTCTTGCGTGGCCTCGCAAGCAAACCGCGTCTTGAGCGCGACGCGTTCGCGCGTACCTTCCGCGCCCGCTATGAGTGCATCCGCCAATCCGTCCGCCAAGATCGAGAAGTCCGCCATTTCGCCCACGCGCGAGGAGGATTTCCCCGAGTGGTATCAGCAGATCGTGCGCGTCGGCGAGCTGGCGGAGAATTCCGAGGTGCGCGGCTGCATGGTGATCAAGCCCTGGGGCTACGGCGTCTGGGAGCGCATGCAGGCCGCCCTCGATACCATGTTCAAGGCCACGGGCCACCAGAACGCCTACTTCCCGCTTTTCATCCCGATGTCGTATCTGGCGCGGGAGGCGGCGCACGTCGAAGGCTTCGCCAAGGAATGCGCCGTCGTGACGCATCACCGCCTCGAAATCGGGCCGAACGGGAAAATGCGCCCGGCGCCCTCCGCCGAATTGACCGAGCCGCTCGTCGTCCGTCCCACCAGTGAAACCATCATCGGGGCAACTTATGCGCGCTGGGTCCAGAGCTACCGCGATCTTCCCATCCTCATCAACCAGTGGGCCAACGTGGTGCGCTGGGAGATGCGTCCGCGTCTGCTCCTGCGCACCACGGAATTCCTGTGGCAGGAAGGGCACACCGCGCACGAAACGGAAAAGGAAGCCCGGGAGGAAACCGAATTGATGTTGCGCGTTTATGCGGAATTCGCGCGCGAGCATCTTGCGCTGCCGGTTTTCACCGGGGAGAAAAGCGCCAGCGAGCGATTCCCCGGCGCGGTCCAGACGCTTTGCATCGAAGCAATGGTGCAGGATCGGAAGGCAATTCAAGCCGGCACGTCGCACTACCTGGGCCAGAATTTCGCCAAGGCGAGCGGGATCAAGTTTGCTGGCCGGGACGGCAAGGAGGAGTTCGCTTACACCACGAGCTGGGGCGTGAGCACGCGCATGGTGGGCACCGTCGCCATGGCGCACGGCGATGACGATGGACTCATCCTCCCGCCCCGGGTTGCTCCCACCCAGATCGTGATTCTTCCCATCGCCCCGAAGCCCGAGCAGCGGGACGCGATCTTTGCCGCCGCAGATAAGCTGGCGGCCGAATTGCGCACGCAATTGTTCCACGGACAGCCGCTGCTCGTGCACGTCGACAAACGCGATTTCGGCGGCGGCGTGAAAAGCTGGGAGTGGATCAAGAAAGGTTGCCCCATCCGGCTCGAACTGGGACCGCGCGATCTCGAGAAAGGGAGCGTGGCGCTGTGCCGGCGGGATCTCGGCGCGAAGTCGAAAGAGTTCGTCCCGATGGCCGAGGCCGTCTCCGGCATGGCCGCGCGTCTGCAGGCGATTCAGGACAATCTTTTCGCCCGGGCGCTGGCTTTTCGTGACGCGCACACCCGGAAAATCGACACCCAGGAGGAGTTCTACGCCTTCTTCACGCCACGGAGCACGGAGAAGCCGGAAATTCACGGCGGCTTCGCTCTCACCCATTGGTCCGGCTCGGCCGAAGTCGAAGCGAAGATCAAGGATGACCTCAAGGTCACCATCCGGTGCCTGCCCTTCGAGGACCACGAGACCGGGGTCTGTCCCTTCTCCGGCGAGCCGAGCAAACAGCGCGCGGTGTGGGGGAAGTCCTACTGAAGCGGCGGCTGTTTGAAAAATTGCCGTGAAATTCGCGACGAGCAGCCTACGATTCTCCCGCGAGCCTTTCCCCAACGATCATGTCTGAACCCGAATCGGTCCCTGCCGCCCTGTCTCCTGCTTCGGATACCGTGGGGCCGGCGACAGACGGACCCGTGGATGTGGGCGAGCGCGACATCGTTTTTAACTGCCCACACTGCCAGGGCGAATTGGTGGTGGACCGGGAAGGTGCGGGCATGACGTTCAATTGCCCGCATTGCGGCGGGCGCGTGACGGTCCCTCCTCATCTGCCGAAGGCCTCGGAAAGCAGCATGGGGGAAGGTAAACCAAAGGAAGGGGATGCCTCCGGATCTTCTGGTGGGGCGATGCGTCTGCCGGGCAAGCGGACCACGCGCATCACCTACGATTTCAGCGGCAAGGCGGACGATGAGGTGAAGAAACGCGTCGATGAACTGAAATACCAGCTCAAGGAAAATCAATCGCAAACCACGGAGATGCGCGGGCACTTGAATCGCGCCGTGATCGAAATGAACCGGCTCCAGCTCAAGCTGCAAAAGTTGCAGGACCGCGGTTCCGAGATCGAGCAGGAGTTGATCGCAGCGAAGTCGCACATCGAGAAATCGTAGGCAATCGGCGCAATCGGACGCGAATGCGACCGCCGGTGCTTGAACGCGCCCGCACTCTCGCTATTCTGCTTCACCGCGAGAAATTGGATGGGTGGCAGAGTGGTCGATTGCGCACGCCTGGAAAGCGTGTGTGCCCAAAAGGTACCGGGGGTTCGAATCCCCCCCCATCCGAATCTCCGCTTGGCCAAAATCGCGCCATCCGCAATAATCGGATTCTATGAAATTCGAAATCTACCAGGATGCGAAAAGCGAGTGGCGCTGGCGCTTCAAGGCCGCCAGTGGAAATATCATTGCCACCGCGAGCGAAGGTTACGTCCACAAGAAAGACTGCGAGCACTCGATCGAGCTGGTGAAAAAATCCAGCGCGGCACCGGTCAGCGAGGCGGAAAAGTAAGCGCCGTTCCCTTTGCACGCTCGCGGTGCGCTCGGAAAGCAGCAACCCGGAATCGCCGGCCAAATTGCCGGGGCCTGGCGACGCGGGTTCAGTCCCGAACCCGGCGCATCAGAAACGTGGCGCCCCCGAACGTGAGAACCACCCCGAGAGACAGCACTGCGAGATCGCCGGCGAGACGAGAAAACGGCGCACCGTAGAGATAGGCCAGCCGGAAGGCGCGGCAAAAGTGCGTGAGAGGAAAGAGCTCGGAGATCGGCCGAATGCTGTCCGGCAGATTCTCGAGGGAGGCGAACGCGCCGGAAAGTACGAAGACGGGCAGAAGGAAAAACACCGAGGCCTGGATGGCCTGCGTCTGCGTCTGGCAAATGGCGGAAATCACGAGGCCCAGACCAAGCGAACAGAGCAAAAACAAGAAGCAGATGAGAGCGAGCGAGAACGGTTCGCGGAAAACGACCGCGAAATGCCACCCCGCCAGGGCAATGATGCCCACGATGATCAGGATCGAAATCCCGAGATAGGGCAGCGTTTTGCCCACCACAATCTCAAGCCGGCGCAAAGGCGTGACCATGAGTTGCGAGTAGGTGCCGGACTCGCGCTCACGCACGATGGTGCAAGCCGTCAGCGTCACCGTGAGTAATTGGAGAATCAGCCCAATGATTCCAGGCATGACGAACTCGATGAAGCGCAGATTCGGGTTGTAGAGCACCTGACTCTTGAGGGTCCAGGGCGTCATGGAGGAGACGAATTGTTTGCGCACCTCGACGGGCAATTTCTTGCCCAGCTCGAAGACTTCCTCCGGCAAATCGTCGATCATATACTGCCGTTCCCTGAGCTGGAAATCGCCCAGCGCGGCCTGCACGGCGCCTTCGAGTTCGGTCGCGGTGTTGCTGTCCGCCCCGTCGAGCACGACGCGCAACGGCAGCGGGTCGCCTGCCCGCAAGCTGCGCCCCCACCCGGCCGGGACCACGAGCGCCGCCCGCACGTTTTCGCCCAGGAGATCCGGGGTTTCCGCGGGCGCACTCGCCGCCTGCCGCCATTGGAAGGTTTGATTTGTCCCGATGACGTCGACGAAACGCCGGCTCACCTCACTGGCATCGGCGTCGTAGAGCAAGGCCGGCACATGCGTACGCGCGGTGGCTTCGAACGCGTGCCCAAACATCAGCGTGAAAAGCGGCGGCAGCAGCAGCAGCAGTACGAGGATGCGGCGGTCGCGCCAGATGTGCAGGAGTTCCTTGTAAGCCACGCTGGCCACGGCGCGGGGGTTCATGGCGAAGGAGCAGGTGGCACCGCGCCCTCCGCCAGGAGCGCGCTGTAGCCTTGCGAATAAGCGTTGAAGACGTCTTCCATATCGGCCTCGATCCAGCGATGGCTGAGCAGGCGCATTTCCGGAAAGGGCCACACGCTCTGCCAGCGGGCGAGCATCGATTCCGCCCCCGGCGCATAGAGGCGGAGGCAACCGCTGCGCAACGCGACCCCGAGAATGCCCGGCTCGTGCCGGAGGCGAACGAGCCCGGCCATGACCGGATCGACCTCGAGTTCCAGGAGCTTCGCTTTGAATGAGGCTTTCAGCGCCCGCGGCGATGCTTTCGCCAGCAACCTGCCCTGCCGAAGAAAACCCACCTCGGTGCAGCGTTCGGCTTCGTCCATGTAGTGGGTCGTCACAAAAACCGTCACGCCGCCGTGGCTGAGCTCGTAGAGCAAATCCCACATCTGCTGCCGGTGCACGGGATCGAGCCCGGCGGTGGGCTCATCGAGGAAGAGCAGTGGCGGTTCGTGAATGAGCGCACAGCTCAACGCGAGCAACTGTTTCATCCCACCGGAAAGGCTGCCCGCCGGAGTATCGCGCCGTCCTCCGAGATCCACCCGCTCCAGCAGCCGGCCAATGCGCGGCTGCATTTCCGCAATCGGCACGCGGCAGGCTGCACCGAAGAAGCGCAGGTTTTCGAGCACCGTGAGATCGGGGTACAGGCTGAACTTCTGCGGCATGTAGCCGAAGGCGGCCCGCGCCGCCTCGCGCTCCCGCCAGACATCCCGGCCGGCGACAAACGCGCGCCCGGCACTTGGCGGCGTGAGGCCGCAGAGCATGCGAATGGTGGTGGTCTTGCCGGCGCCGTTCGCGCCGAGGAAACCGAAGATCACGCCGCGCTCGAGGGAGAGCGAGACGCCGTCGACGGCACGCATCTTCCCGTAAACTTTGGCCAGCTCCTCGAGCAGAACCACCGGCTTCTTCGTGGGGTGATTCGGCAGTGTCATCGACCGTCGATCTCGCTCGCCTTTGCCCCGTCTAACGGCTTCGGACAGGCGAGAGCGAAAATCAAACCTTGGCCACTTCAGGCTCGGGCTTCTTACTGCCACCCATGCCATACACGCCTTCGTGATAGCCGTGCTCGCCGTAATAGTAGTAGTAATCGATGCCCGAGCGACGGGGCATCTTGTTGAGCACCATGCCATCGGGCCGATGCGAAACCTTGCGCATCATGTCGATGGCGCGAACGACGGCATTGCGCGGGCTCTTGCCGCCCTGCACCACCAGGCAAATCGTCTGGACAAACGGGAGCAGAAGCAAGGTGTCGCTCACGGGGACCAGCGGCGCGGTATCGATCACGATCCGCTCGTAGGATTTCATCGCTTCGCTGACAAGTTCCGCGAAGCCATGTCCGGCGAGAAGTTCGGCGGGATTGGGCGCCTTGTCGCCGCTCATCATGACGTACAAGTTTTCCACTTGGGTCTTCTGGACGGCTTCCTCGAGCGTGGCGGTACCTACGAGATACTCGGTGAGACCCTTGCCCTTACGATCCATTCCGAAGACCTTGTGGAGCGATGGGCGGCGCATGTCCGCGTCGATCAACAACGTGCGCAGATTTTGCTGCGCCAGCGCGATCGAGTAATTCGTGCAGCTAAAGCTTTTGCCTTCGCCCGGAAGGGCGCTGGTAAAGAGCACGATTTTCCGCTCCGATTCCGGGCCCAGCAAAGCCAGCGAGGCCCGGAGTGAACGGAATGCTTCGGCCACGACCGAGTTCGGATCGCGGGCCACTACGAGCGTAGTGGAGCGGGCCAGGTCCTTGACCTGCGGGACCGCGGCGAGGGTTGGCAGACCGAAAATCTTCTCGGCTTGATCAACCGTCTTCACGGAAGAGTCGAGATACATGAGCAACAAAATAATGCCCACGCCGGCGAGCAGGCCCAGGACGACACCCGTCGTGATGGCGCGCGCGCGGTCGGGCTTGATCGGAGTGCCGTTCAGGGTCGCATCTTCCACCACCGCCACAGGGTCGGCCTGAATCCCCTTCGAAACGTCGGTTTCCTTCATGCGGCGCAGGACAGATTCGAACAGCGCACGATCGGTCTCCAGGTCACGCTGCAGCTCCTTATAACGAATTGTTTTCTTCTGCAGGTCGAGCGCGATGCGTTCCTGCTCAGCCAGCGCCGCTTCGAAGCTGCGCTCCGTTTGGCCCGTCTTTTCATACTCGCTGTAGATGAGCGGTGGGAGACGCAGCACTGCCTGGCGCAAGTTGGATTGCACCTCAGACAATTGGGTGCGTGCCTGGATCATCTTCGGGTGCTTTTCTTTGTAGCGCTGTGCCAGCGTCGCAATGCTCGCCTCG
Organism: Chthoniobacterales bacterium; assembly: GCA_038226705.1. Lineage (GTDB taxonomy): Bacteria > Verrucomicrobiota > Verrucomicrobiia > Chthoniobacterales > SZAS-18 > SZAS-18. Next base: position 42,429 of record JBBRQH010000027.1, read on the forward strand.
AGGCCGCCAATTTCCTTGCGCAGATCCTGCACGCTCGCGTGCCCGGCGACGCTCGGAACGGTCAGGAGTTTTTCAACGTTACCTTCAAACGCGCGAATCTGCGCGTAATCGCTTTCGAGCCGCATCTTGTCCGCCTTGAGGCTGTTAAGCTTCGAACTCAGATCCTTTAATTTGTCGACCACGATGTTCTCCATAGTCTCGAACGACGTGGACTTCTGCGACTCGCGGTAGTCCTGGAGAGCGACCTCCGATTCACGCACCTTCTTTTTCAGTCGCTCCGCCTCTTCCATGAGGAATTGCAGCGCCATTTCGGAGGTGCCGGAACGGCGTTCGATCGATTGCCGGATGTATTCGCGCCCGACAGACTTGGCGAGAGTTTGCGCGATCTTTGGATCGTTGTGCTGCACGTAGACGTCGATCAGGCGCGTGCCGCGGCGAATGAGCGGATTGACCATGCCGCTTAGGGCTGCCGCCAGCGATTCCTCACTGAACGCGCCGCCGCCTTCGGGCGGGGGCATGAAGTCCCGATTCTTGGTGAGATCGAGGGCGCGCACCACCCGTTGCATGAGCGTGCGATTGTTCAGATTTTGTTCGATTGTCCGAAGTTGATCGAGGGCGCCGAGGTTTTGCTGGCGAACGTCCTGAATGTTGACGATCTGCTGCGGCGCGGCGTCGACTTCGAGTACGAGTCGCGATTGGAAGACCTGAGGCGTGCGCGCCACATAGCTGATCGCGACGAGTAATCCGGCGATCAGCGTCAGGATCAGGACCCACGATTTCGCGAGGGCGAAGTGGAAGAAATGCCGGTAGTCGAAAGCAGACTGCGGCCGGAACAGCTCGGAGAGTTGTTCGAGTTGCGCCTGCGCCGAGGGAGAGGCGGAATTGGGCGCGGAAGTTTTTACAGATGCCATGAGAGAGCGAGGAGGACGTCAAAAAATACTTTCGGCGACGGTGATCGTGTCACCCGGCTGGATTTGAAATCCCTTCCCGCCCTGCTTGGCCATCGCTTTTCCATCCACTTGGATCACGCGGTCCTGTCCTCCGTCTTTGCGCTTGATCGTAATGCGACCGGGTGAGGCGATGCGCGTGTAGCCGCCCGCCATGCCGATCGCTTCCAGCAAATCGAGGCTTTCCTGATCCGGGAATTCCTTAATGCCTGGAGAATTCACCTGTCCAAGAATCGTAAAACGCTTCTTGGAGAAATTCACGACGGTCATCGTGATTTGCGGATTCACGAGATAATCCCGCCGAAGCAATTCGGAAAGCCTGGAAGTGGCTTGAGCGATGGAGAGCCCGACAAGGCGGACACTCCCAATGAGTGGGAACGTGATCGTGCCTTCCTTCGAGATCTTGGTACTGGTGCGGAGATCCTCCTCCTGGAAGACGTCGATCTGCACCTGGTCGTTCACGGACAGGATGTAGGAGGACGAGACCTCCTGGGCGACCAGGCTGCGAATGCCCGAGAAAACTGCGACGAGGCAAAAGACGACGGTAAACGAGAGGCGAGACATCGCAGGAAAGGATCACAGAAAACTCGACCGCGCAACGGATTCGGGATGCGCCGCCGGCGCACACCTAGAAGCTGACAGTTGCGCGAACTCCGTACTGATTGTTCGAGAAAACGAAAGGCTGGGAAAGGCTGTTGCCGGTGTTTTCGCGGTGCGTGTAAAACGCGCCCACCGTCAAACCTTCCCGAACGTTGTAGTCGGCATTCAGCGAAAAGGTCACAAAGTCGTCGGTGCGACCGCTGGTCAAGCCGCGGAAATTCGAATGGTAGTCCGACTTCTCGTAAGCTACGGAACCCGTTACGAAAATCCGTTGAAGGAACCGCTGCCGAGCCGATACGGCAATACTTGTAGTCGTAAAATTCTGACCGACGAGGATTGCCGAGTTTTGCGTGCGGCGACCGGCGCGCAGGGTAAAGGTCGTTCCGTCAAAAGGCTGATAAACCGCCCCGATTTCGAAGACGGGATCGATGATCTGGTTGCGGGCGCCGTCAAATTGGCGAAATTCCAAACCCACCGACCCGTTAAAGGAAACCTTTCCGGTGGCTTGATAATTCGCGCGAAAGTTGATCTGCTCTGAGAGTTGATCTGGGCTAAAGGGACCGTCAACGCGGGTGAGCGTCACATTTCCGCCCAAGCCAAACGTCCACTTGCCGCCTGGATTGTAATTTACGTAAAGCGATCCCCCGATTGAATCCGAGTCGACTTGATTCTGGATCGAGTTCAACGTGTAGACGAGTCCCAAGTCGACGGACGTTTTTCCGGTGAGCGCGTAACTCAACCCCAAGGTTGTTTGGTAAATATTCCGAGAGATCCGCGTCCCGACATCCGTGTCAGCCCCGTGCAGGATCTGCACGCTCTGCCCCACGCTGACTGAGAGTTTGCTGAACGTGTAAACGCTCGTTAGCCGAACCTGATGTTCGACGTTGTTTTGATCCGAGTTGCGAGCGAAAAAAGTGAATCCGGGCACGTATTCGAGGCGCACGTAGTTACCGCCTCGGCCAAAAATATCGCCCCATCCCACGATAAAATGCGGTTCGACCAGAAAGGCCCAATCGCCTGTCTTGTTGCTATTGCGGATAAAAATGTTGTCGTCGTAATACGCGGAAAGGTTCAATGTGAACGCATACCGAAACCGGCGGGACTCGCCCATGATTGCCCCAGGTCCTACGCCTGACGGATTGTTCACATTCCCCCCAACGAGAGTGGGCCAGCCCGGCTGGGAGGGCCCGGTCAATTGACCCAGGCTGCCCGTGAGGATCTGCGCGTCAGCGCGCGGAGCGGTCAACAGTCCAGCGCCCCAGCCGAGCGCAGCAATTGCGGCGCACGGCATTAGGGCTGATTTCGCTCGTCGGAGCGCGCAATTCGCTTGCTTCATCGGTTAAGGTAGAAAGGTGTCTCGATTTGTGCCCCATCGTCTCGTGCCATTCGGGTAATCGGGAACCCGAACGGCCGATTTTTCTCGCTCAGCGCTCCGGCGAAACGATGATGTTTTGACCACCGGGTCCCGAAATATTCGCTGGGTTCAAGGTGGAGAAGCCCGCGGGGGCGCCCACCACTCCAGCATCGAGATCACGAAGGGTGATGGGGAAGCCAAACGAGCCGAGCGGAGCTCCCAAAAGGGCCTGCAAGGCATCAGCCGCTTCCGGAGCGATCGAAATCGCTTCGTTGACGAGCGCTTGGGCTTGGTCCGGCGCGCCGGCGATGGCCGCCCGGGTGAGTTCAACCACATCGCTCACGCTTGGGCCGTAACCCCCGGCACCTTTGCCACCTTTGCTGTAATCAAGCCGCTTCTTCGCCTTCCGGGAAAGCAAGGCAACCCGGAGGATGCTGACGGCCTGGTCCCGCCGCTTTGAAACGGATGCGGTCACGGCCCTGGCCAGCACGGGCGTGGGCGCCGAGGCAATGGATACTCCGGCAGGAAGTTCGGCCGCGAGAAGCTCACCCGCAGAAGTAGTGGCGACGGCGTTTGCAGTGGGGAGCATCGCGGCATTCGCGAAAGCCCAAACCACGGCAACGGCGAGGAGGGGAGAACGAAAGAAAGTGCGCATAAGTCGTGAAGGGGGCGTAGGTCGCTGTTCTTGGGAAGATTGCAACGTGAATTCGTCGTTGATTTGGAAGTTACACCGGCGATCGAACGAGACCTTGAAGAGAAGAACTCTGCTTGCCAAGCAAAAAGATGCACACAAACGAAAAAGGTGCCGGAAAGCGCTAGGGGCGCAAAACTCTCTGCCGCGCTTGGACTTCGCCCAGTCTGTCTTCCAGCTGCCGAAGCTCTAACAGGGACTTCCAAGCCACCTCGTTTCCCGCCGCCTCCTGCGCCAGCGCGAAGCTCCGCGCCTCACTAACAGTGTAAAATCCTTCTTGTAGCTCAATTCCTCCGCTGACCACAACGCGGCCCTCGGCACATACGACCCGTGATTCCTCCGGCCCGATCGTGGCGACGTCGGCCATCGCCTGGTCAAAGATCCGAAATTCCCCGCCGCGAATCCCGAGGCGTAGATCGATTGTGCCGGAACCAGCCGGCTGCACCCAAACCCGAACGTGCCCGGCGCGAAGATTGCCCCGGACGATACGTCCCAGCACGCGGTCATCCAATTTCCGCATCTGCATGGCCGTAATCTCGAAATCGCTGCGCGCTTCGAGGCAAATCATGGTTCCCGGCAACGGTGCAAATACGACGAATCCGTCTTCTCCGGTCAGGATCCGTTCGTCACACGCGACCCGTTCTCCCGGATGCAGCACACCACCCCGACCATTTTTTACGTCGCCCAACACGACAAGCGTCACCGCCTGCACATCGCGCTTCTGCTCGCAGCCGGAAACGCCCAGCAAAAGGAGGGGTAAAAGGATTTGCCGGCACCAACCGGTGAGTTGTACAACAATGTCGTGGCGCATCGCGAATGTCTCTCCGTCGCCTTGACAGGTTAGCGGAGAGCGATGCTTGTGTCCCTTCCGCCGTCCGCGCGCAAGCACGCGATTTCACGAAAAAATGTCTACTGCCAGTGCGTCTCTCGAGTCCGGCCTTCGAGTCGAAGCCACTCCCCCCGCCGCCCCCGTCCCGCCCCTGCCTGTTCGCTGGGACATTGTCGCCTGCGCTCTCGTCTTGTGGGGAGTTTTGAGCTGGTTTCTCGGTGCCGAATGGTCGCTTTCGGAGCAATACAGCTATGGCTGGTTCGTTCCCTTTCTCGCCGCGGCGTTGTTCTGGCTGCGCTGGGAAAATTGCCCCGCCGCCCGGCCGCCCGCCCCGCAGACCGCACGCGATGCCATCATGTTGATCGGCGCCGGGGCCGCCTTGCTGGCGCTTCCCGCGCTTCGCCTGATGGAAGTGGCGAATCCCGAGTATCGGCCGCTCGGGTGGCTGCACGCCTTCGCCGCCTGTGCCCTGACGTTGCTCGTGATCTGGCGGGCGGGAGGGTGGCCCTGGCTGAGGCATCTTGGCTTCCCGGTCCTTTTCTTTCTGGTCGCGGTCCCGTGGCTGCGCGGGCTCGAGGATGGAGTCATTCAACAACTGATGCGCGGCGTCGCGTCGCTTGCAGTGGAAGTTGTCGCGCTCTTTGGTATCCCGGCCCAGGCCGAGGGAAACCTGATCCGCATCGGGAGCGGGATGGTCGGGGTAAATGAAGCCTGTAGCGGCGTGCGTTCGCTCCAGACTTCCATCATGATCGGACTGTTGCTCGGCGAATTGAACCGCTTTCGACTGGGCCGGCGCATCACCATGTTTCTCGGCGCGGTGGGCGCAGCCCTCTTTGCCAACGCGTTTCGCGCCACGTATCTCGTCTGGATCGCTTCCCGCCGCGGGATCGAGGAGGTCGAGCGGCAGCACGATCTCATCGGTTATTTCATTCTCGGGGCCGTCTTTCTTGGCTCGCTCGCGATCGCGGGGCTGCTCAAGCGCGGAGCTTCCCGCGAAAGAAGGGCGGAAGCACCGACACCCGCCCCGGCCCCATCTGCGGCGCCATTCTTTGCCTACCCGCGCTGGATGTTCGTCGCCGTGGCCGGCTGGCTGATCGCGGGCGAAATCGCCGTCGAAGGCTGGTATCGGTGGAACGAACGGGGTCTGGCAATCGGCGGCGGCTGGGACGTGAGCTGGCCGGAAAAGGCCCCCAAGTTCAAGGAGATCCCCATCGCCGAGCGCACGACGCGTATTCTGCGCTTTGACGAGGGTCGCTCCGTCTCGTGGAGTGCTTCGGAGAACCCACGCGACGGAGGTCGTCTCCTCTTTTATTTCCGTTGGAAACCGGGCCGGAATTCCGCGCAGCTCGCGTCTGACCACCGGCCCGATGTCTGCCTGCCCGCCGCCGGCCTTGTCCAAATTGCGGATCACGGCACGCATCCCTGGTCCGTGCCCGGGACGAAGCGCACGATCGCTTTCCATCACTTCGAATTCGGCCGGAGTCTGGACAGCCCGAGTTCGCAGCGTCTGCAGGTGTTCTACGGGCTTTCCGAGGAGGTCACTCGCGCGGAACTCGACTTCAACCCCTACGAATCAAACGGGGGCTGGGACCATTTTTCGAAGCGCTTCCGCGTCGCGCTCGCCGGCCGACGCAACCTCGGACAGCAAATGATCCAGATCATGCTTTACGATTCTGGCAGCGCGGCGGAGGTGGAGACAATCCTCCCCAAGGTTCTTGAGCATTTGATCCATCCCCGCACGAACGGTGCCTGATTCATTCCGTCCGCCTGCCCATTGAGTCGTTTCGTCCGCCTGCCCACGTCTTCCGTATGAGTTCCCGTCGCTTCCGCCGCCGCCTTCGCGATGCGTTTCAGCGCCTCGTCCGGTTCGAGTGGTCTTCCGTCAATCTTGGGCGCGGCACCCGGCGCGCCATGCGCAAGGTGCGCGGAGGGGTTCTCGCGGTCGCCCAAGCCGACGCACCGGCCCTGACGGCCGGCAAGGCCGGCCGGGCCTGGCGGGGTTTCTTTCAGCGATTCGGCAATTGGATTTGGTTGAGCCCGATCTGCTGGCCGATCCGGATCTTCACCCGGAGCATGGACAGCTTGCGCCATGGGCTCAGCAATCTTGGACTGAGTTTCGGCACCGCCGGTGTCATCGTCGGCTTAATCGCGCTCGCCACTTTGAGCGTGCTTGCCGCGGGCACCTACTACGGGGGAACCAAAGTCGTACGCATCATTCGGGTGAATCGTTTCCTCGCGCAGGCCCGGCTGGAGTACTCGAAAGGCGAGTTCGCGAAGGCGGGAAAATTGCTGGCCCTCCTTTTGCAGACGGACCAAAACAATCTCGCCGCCCATACGCTCCTCGCGGACATGCTGACGAAGGCGCGGTCGCCACAGGCCCTCATCCATCGGAAGCGCATCACGGAAATTGCGCCGGAGGATGCGTCCAAAAAAATCGAGCTGGCGGACGCCGCGATCATGTTCGCGCAATTCCCGCTGGCAGGACAGGCGCTTGATGGCATTCCGGAAGGGAAACGGCAAACGCCCGAATATCTGCGCCTCCGGGCAGCCTGCGAAATGGCGAGCGGCCGGCCGGCTGTTGCGGAGGAGAACCTCCGCAGTCTGCTTCGGCTCAAGCCGGATGATTCCGCGACCCTGCTCCGCCTCGGCGTGTTGGAACTCCAGCGCACCAAGGATCCCGCCGCCGCTGCCGCCACGCGCGCGAAGATTGCCGAGCTTCTTGACCGTCCGGAAGTGGCGCTCGATACCGCCCGCGCCCTGACCATGTCCTACACGGCGGCGGGCGAACGCGACAACGCGCTGCGCACTGCACGCGTCGCCGCCGCCCATCCGCAGGCCCGGATCGCGGATCAGCTCGCGCTTCTGAACACGCTGCTCGTGGCCGCTCCCACCCAAACGGAGCCGGTGCTCGCCGATTTGAAGGAACGCCTGGCCGGAAACTCCGCCGAGATTTTCGAGATCTGCCGCTGGATGCTCGGGACCGGCCGTTATGCAGAGGCGGATGCCTGGCTCATGTCGCTGCCCCCCGCCGTCCGCGACGTGCCTCAGCTCCTCGTCATCCGCGGAGATGCGTGCGTGGCGATGAAGCAGTGGGAGCGCCTGGAGGCGGTCACGTTGACGAACGATGCCTGGGGCGAGGTGGAGTACATGCGCCTCGCCTTCTCCGCGCGCGCTGCCCGCGAGATGGGACAACCGGCGATCTCCCGCACCCGCTGGGTCAATGCCGTGCGCGCGGCCGGCGAAAACCTCCCGCAACTTCACCAGCTCCAGCAAATCGCAAACGCCTGGAGCTGGACCGACGAACGCACTGACGTCGATTGGGTGCTTGTCAATGCGGAGCCAAAATCCGCCACGAATCTACTGCGCTCCCTTTACGCGTATTACCGCGACAAGCTCGATTCCGTGGGACTGCGCCGCGTCTTCGAAAAGCTGGTGGAACTGCATCCCGAAGACCGGGTCGCCCGGCGCAACCTGGCCATGCTCTACCTCGCCAGCCGCTCCCTTCTGCCGCGTGCGCACGAGCTCGCCGCGCGCGCCTATCTGGAGAAACCGGACGACTTGGAAGCCTTCGTGGCCTACGCCTTTTCGGTTTATCTCCGGGGCGAGACGGGTGAAGCGATCGCGCTGATGGAGGCGCGCATGGAAGCGGTCAAAAGTTCGCCTTACGCCTGCGGATATTATGGCCTGATGCTGGCGGGAACTTCCCGCCGAGGTGAGGCGCGCCCCTTTCTCGACGAGGGCCTCAAAAGCAAGCTTCTGCCCGAGGAATCGAACGCCATTCGCGTGGAACTCGCGCGGCTCTGAGCGCCGGTGCGCAGGCGGCGAAACACCGCCGCTACTTCGCCGCTGGATCGTTCTGCATCAGGCCCAGGATATTGCCTTCTGGATCCTTCACGTAAGCGAGCCAGCCCACGCCAGGAATCGCCATTTTGGGAACGGCCATGGTTCCGCCGCCGGCCAGAGCCGTGGCTACCGCGGCGTCCACCTCAGCCACGTCCACCGTGCAGACAAACGCATTGACCGCCTGCATCTCCACCGGCTCCGGGCCCAGGCGCGAAACCAAACCGCCGTCGATTCCACGAGTCGCTGGATCACCTGTTTTGATGAGCCAGTAAGGCATGGGGCCCTCCCATTTGGTGAATTCCCAACCAAACAGAGCCTGGTAAAAGGTGATCGCGCGCTCGGGGTTGGCCGCGTGAATCTCGAAATGAATTACCCGTGACATTCCGGAGGGTCTAGCATGCGCGTCCGGCCGGCGTCACGCCGAATCGGATTGCTTTCGACCGGACTTTTCAAACCCACGATGTGCCGCGATTCTGCGCGCATGACGAAAGCCGAACGAAAGAAATTCGACAAAATGCTCGCCGAACTCGATCGGCTCAAAGCGGAAATGGACGAGGAAAACGAACGCGCCAACGCGGTGATGGATGTCACTTCTGCCTTCCTGACCGACGTGGCCTGCAAGCACTATCCCCAACTCGGCGAGATGGAAAGCGCGTCGATCGAGGAACTCGGCGAGTTGATTTCACGCACGGCCTGGGATTTCTCCAACCGCCTGAGCGAGATCGAAGACAAGGGCAACAAAGAGTTTCGGAAACAGAAGAAATGAACCCCGCCGGGCAAACTCACGCGGCCCGGTCCTCCGGCGACGCGCGCGCCGAATCCGGCAGCATCTCCACCGGGCGGCCGCGGCTAGGAAGCGGCCTCAACCTTGCCACGAGCCGGGAAGTGAGGAAAAAAGGAACGAGAAATCCGGTCCCGAAAAGCGCCACAGCGAAGGTGATGCGGCTCGCCAAGTCGGCTGCCTCGCGGAATTTGAGCTTGGGAATCGAAAGGAAGCCCGCCAGCAATCCTGTGAGGACGCAGAACTCGAGGAAGCTGCCGCGAAAGAAATGCAGCCCGGGCAAACGCGCGCGTTCGAGCTTCCACGCCATGATTACGCCGATCAGCGCGCCCAACCCCGCCAGGACCAGCAGAATGGAGTCAGCATTTCCCCTGTTGGCCCCGAGGCACCACGCGCCGAGGCTCGTCAATCCCGCCGCAACTGCAACAATCAGAGCGCGCCGGACGGGGCGGGTAGGATGCAGTAAGATCATGATCCCAATGGCAATCAACTGGCCGGCAATCACGCGCACATCGTCTGCGATCCAGGGAATCGTCGCGACGGAGGATCCCCACATGAATGCGGCAAACGTCTCGGAATGAAACCACTCATCCCCAGCCTCCAAACCTGCCGGGACGGTCAGCGCGTTGGGCGCTGAGAGAGGATCGGAGAGTTCGGTCATGCGGCGAGAGGACTCGGAATCGGGGAGGATGCCAAGCGGGTTCATTCGCACAATCCGGTGCAATCCCAAGTTGCGTGGCGTGCGGGTCGGACTACCCTCAGCTTTGTTTTGAAGACGCGGCTGAGGGTTTGGGCATCCTCCGGGTTGGGCGCAGGTGACGAAGGGTATTCGTTCCGCGGCAAACGCCGGCTGGGGTCGCTTTTTTTCGAGGCGCAATCTTCCCTCAGGTCCTTTCGCACGATTTTCCACTTTCCGTCATGCTGAACCAAGCCGCCCTCGACCATGTGCAGCGCCGCGCTGCCGGCTCTCTCTACGATTCCGACCATGAGCACGACGCCTGCGGCGTCGGATTCGTCGCCCAGATCAATGGCCGGCGCACCAACCAGATTCTGCGCTGGGGCCTGCAATCCCTCTGCAATCTCGCGCATCGCGGTGCGGTCGATGCCGATGCGCGGACGGGTGACGGGGCGGGAGTCCTGACGCAGATCCCGCACAAGATCTTTGCGCCCGAGGTCGCCCGCCTGGGCCATCATCTCTACAATGATCGCGATCTCGGAGTGGGTTTTGCCTTTCTCCCGCACGACAATGCCTATGCGCAGGCCCGCGCCAAGGCCATCACCGAGGAAGTGCTTCGCAAACGCGGACTTTTTCTCTTTGGCTGGCGCAGCGTGCCCATTCATCTCGGGGTGCTCGGCGAGACCGCGCAACTCACGATGCCGCGTCTTGAGCAGGCCCTCATCGGCCGGCCCTGGGGCTTGAGCGACGACGACTACGAGAGGCGCTTGTTTCTTTCCCGGAACGAGATCGAGAAGCGCGCGGCGGACGACAAAATCAAACATTTCTATTTCTCCTCCTTTAGCAGCCGCGTCATCATTTATAAGGGACTGCTCGTCTCGCCTTCGCTCGAGAAATTTTATGTCGATCTCGCCAGTCGCGAGTACGAGACCGCGCTCTGCGTCTACCACCAGCGCTACAGCACCAATACCTTCCCGACCTGGCCGCTGGCGCATCCGTTCCGGATGCTGGCCCACAACGGCGAGATCAACACCGTCCGCGGCAATCGCAATTGGATGCACGCGCGCGAGGCCGAGTTGCGCGCGGATTTTTGGGGCGAGGACATTGACCTGCTCAAACCCATCATTCAGGCGGGCGGAAGTGACAGCGCGAGCCTCGACAACGCCCTCGAAGCGCTCGTCATGAGCGGCCGCAGCCCGCTTCACGCGATGACCATGCTGGTGCCACCGGCCTGGAAGAACAACTGCACGATTTCGCCCGAACTCGAGGCGTTTTACCAATACCACGCCTGCATCAACGAACCGTGGGACGGTCCGGCCGCGCTCATCTTCTCCGATGGCCGCTCGGTCGCCGCCACGCTCGATCGCAACGGTCTGCGCCCCTCGCGCTATCTTGTGACCGATGACGGCATCGTTTCGCTCGGCTCGGAGGTGGGCGCGACCCCGATCGATGACGCGCGCATCATCGAGAAGGGCCGCCTTGGGCCCGGCGAGATGATCGCAGTCGACACCGTGAGCGGCAAGCTCCTGCGCGACGCCGAGATCAAGGAAACCCTCGCGCGTCAGCGGCCGTACCGCGCCTGGATCAAGGACAACCTCGTACGCCTCAGCGAACTGCTCCACGACGCCCCGGCCGCAGATCCTCCGGCGGAACTCGATATTCTCACGCTGACGCAGCGGCAGATCGCCTTCGGCTATTCGAACGAGGAACTCGATCTCATCCTCAAGCCCATGGTCGTGGACGCGGCCGAAGGGATCGGCTCGATGGGCGACGATACGCCGCTGGCCGTGCTCTCGCTGCAGCCGCGCCTGCTCTACACGTATTTCAAGCAGCTCTTCGCCCAGGTCACCAATCCGCCGATCGATCCCATCCGCGAGAAGCTCGTGATGTCGCTCACGACCATCATGGGCTGGCGGCGCAATCTGCTCGCCGAATCGCCCGAGCATTGCCGGCTGGTCGTGACCGAGTCTCCGATCCTGCTCGAGCACGAACTGGCGGCACTGCGAACGCTTCCCGGCGAGCATCGTTGCGAGACCATCTCCGTCCTCTGGCCTGCCCGTGCGGGAGTGGCGGGACTCGAAAGCCAGCTTGCGCTCATCTGCTCCGAGGCAGAGCAGGCGGTGGACGCCGGGGCGCGGCTGATCGTCCTGACCGACCGCGGCGTCGATCACCAGAACATCGCCGTGCCCATGCTCCTCGCGGTTGGCGCCGTGCACCATCACCTCATCGCGAGCGGCCGGCGCATGAAGGTCAGCATCTTGGCCGATTCCGGCGAGGCCCGCGACGTACACCAGGTCGCCTGCCTGATCGGCTATGGGGCGAGCGCCGTCTGCCCGTATCTCGCGTACGAGACGGTGCGCGAACTTCTCGAGAAGACACCGGCGCTCGGCCTCAGTTTTGTCCAGGGCCGTGCCAACTACCGCAGCGCGCTCGAAAGCGGATTGCTCAAGATCATGTCGAAGATGGGCATCAGCGTGCTCGGCAGCTATCGAGGGGCTCAGGTCTTCGAGGCCATTGGCATTTCCGCCAAGCTCATCGCACGTTGTTTCGCCGGCACGTCCTCGCAAATCGAAGGCATCGGTCTTCCCGAGGTCGCGCGCGAAACGATCCAGCGCCACGAACTCGCCTACCAGGCGGAAATCCCCGGCGGCGCCGAAGGGGCGCGGCCGCACGATCTCGGCCTGTACCGCTTCCGTTCCAAAGGCGAAATGCACGCGGTGACCCCGCCGTTCATCAAGAACTTTCACACCTTCGTCAGAACCAATAGCGCGGAGGATTACGGCAAGTACGTACAGGCAGCGCTCGCTTCGCGTCCCCTCGCCTTGCGCGACCTGCTCGAACTTGTTCCCTCGCCCGCGGGCCCGGTCGAACTGGAGGAAGTGGAACCGATCGAGGACATTCGGCGCCGATTTACTACCGCCGGCATGAGCCTCGGGGCCATCTCACCCGAGGCCCACGAGTGCCTTGCCATCGCGATGAACCGCATCGGCGGAAAGTCGAATTCCGGCGAGGGCGGCGAAGACCCGGCGCGCTTCAGCCGGCGGCCCAATGGCGACTGGCCGAACAGCGCGATCAAGCAAATCGCCAGTGCGCGCTTCGGCGTCAGCGCGACCTACCTCGCCAGTGCCAAGGAAATCGAAATCAAAATGGCCCAGGGCGCCAAGCCCGGGGAAGGGGGTCAACTCCCCGGGCACAAAGTGACAGGCATCATCGCCCGTCTGCGCAATGCGACTCCGGGCGTGGCCCTCATCTCGCCCCCGCCCCATCACGACATCTATTCGATCGAGGATCTGGCCCAGCTCATTCATGACCTGAAACAGGTGAATCCCCGCGCCCGGGTCTGCGTGAAACTCGTGGCCGAAGCGGGCGTCGGCACCGTCGCGGCGGGCGTCGCCAAGGCGCACGCGGACATTATCCTCATCAGCGGCCACGAAGGCGGCACCGGCGCGTCGCCGCTCAGCTCGATCAAAAATGCGGGCAGCGCCTGGGAACTCGGCGTCGCCGAGGCGCACCAGGTGCTGATGCTCAATGGCCTCCGCAATCGCGTCACGCTCCGCACCGATGGCGGCATGCGCACAGGCAACGACATTGCCATCGCCACCCTGCTCGGCGCCGAGGAGTACAACTTCGGCACCACCGCCTTGATTGCGAGCGGTTGTGTCTATGTGCGCAAGTGCCACCTCAACACCTGCCCGGTGGGCGTAGCCACGCTGGACGAAAGGCTGCGCGCCAAGTTCCAGGGCAAGCCGGAAAACATCGTCAACTTCTTCAACGGCGTGGCCGGGGAAGTGCGCGAGATCATGGCGCGCCTCGGCTACCGCACGATCAACGACATGGTCGGCCGGGTGGAATCGCTCAAGCAGCGGCGCATCGCCGATCATCCCAAGGCGAATCTCGTCAGTCTCAAGCGCCTGCTGGTGGACGTCGCGCCGCCGGACGACCCCGAAGCTCCCCGTTATCACACCCGGGAGCGGAATGACGCGCATCGCGATCGCCCGCTCGACGATACCATCCTGCAGGACGCGAACGACGCCATCAACCACGGCCAGCCACTCTCGCTCAACTACAAAATCCGAAACATTCATCGCAGCGCCGTGACCAAAGTCAGTGGCGAGATTGCCTACCAATACGGCATCGAAGGGCTCGCGGACGATCTCCTCGAATTGAACTTCAACGGCACGGCCGGCCAGAGCTTCGGCGCCTTTCTCACGCGCGGACTGCGCGTCGTGCTGAATGGCGAAGCCAATGACTACGTGGCCAAAGGCATGAGTGGCGGCACCCTCATCGTGCGTCCGCCCGTGCGGCGAAAGTTCGTTGCCCACGAAAACAGCATCGTCGGCAATACCTGCCTGTATGGCGCAAGCGGCGGCGAATTCTATGCCAATGGCCGGGCCGGAGAACGGTTCGCGGTGCGCAATAGCGGCGCGACCGCGGTCGTGGAGGGCGCCGGGGATCATTGCTGCGAATACATGACAAACGGCTGCGTCCTCGTCCTCGGCCAGGTCGGGCGTAACTTCGGCGCCGGCATGACCGGAGGACTCGCCTACGTGCTCGATCTCGCCGGCGATTTCGCGACGCGCTACAATAGCCAGCTCATTCGCATCGATCGCGTGGAGGCGGGAAGCGGGGATGAAACCCGGCTCAAACAGCTGACCCGGCAGCACGCCGATCACACCAGCAGTGAGCGCGCGCGCGATCTCCTGGCAGATTGGTCGGCAGCGCTGCCGAAGTTCTGGAGAATCGTACCCAAAGCGATTCGGACCGCCCCCCGCGCCGCCGAGCCGATGCCCGAGATTCAACCCGCGGGGGAAGAAAAGCCCGCCGTGAGTCCTGAATTGGCCAAGGTTTGACCTCGCGCCGGCGTGTCGGGCCCTTGCCGACGGGCCCGTGCACGCCACGTTTTGCGCCGATGCCACGTCTCGCCGCCATTTTTCTCTGCTGCGCGCTCTTCGCCCGGGTTCTCGGGGCGGAGAACGCGCCGGATGCGCCCCTCGGTTCCGATGAGAAAGGCTTTCGGCGCCTCTTCCTCGAATCCGGCGATCTGCCGATCGGCATGCACTTGAAAAAGCAGACACTGAGCGTAAATGCCGACGCCGCGGATGCGCAATACCTGATCTGCGGGGGTCTCCGGGCTGGCATTCGGGCCTGGAACGCCGAGAGCGCGAGCTCTGTCATGTGGCGGATGGTCGATATCCGGCTCGCCTTTCCGGACGAAGACGCTGCCACCCGCTACTTGCACGCCTCCCTCGAGTATCTCTCGGCCGGTTCACCGTCGTACGCCACCGCCGCCCTCGTGGGCCAGGAACCGGAAATGTTCGGCCCCGATAGCCCGGCGGCGAAAGCCCTCGGGGTCGACTCGCGCGCCTTCACCCTCGTTTTCCGAGAGCGAAATATCGTCGTGAAAATCTTCGTCGTGCAAGGAGCCGATGCGAGCGATCCGCTCGAAGCTTCGATGGTTGCCAAGCTGGGCAGCGTCGCGGTTCGCCGAATCTCCGGCGAATAACTTCCAAATGTGTCCCAGCACTTGAGACGCGGTCGGCCTCGATCCTCCGGTTGCCGCGCAAGAAGTGCGCGAGACATTCCGGGCATGGAAACCCGCCGCCTCGGTTCGCTCGAAGTCTCCTCTCTTGGCCTCGGCTGCATGGGCATGTCGTATGCCTATGGGCCCACGGACGAAGCCGAGTCGCTCCGCGTCCTGCATCGTTACTTCGAATTGGGCGGGCGCTTTCTCGATACCGCCGAAGTGTACGGCCCCTACGCCAACGAAGAGCTCCTCGGCCGCTTCCTGAGCGAGTTACCGCGCGAGCAAATCGTCGTGGCCACCAAGTTTGGCTTTCGCATCACTCCAGCCGGTGGCGATGTCAGCGCCACCATCCGCGGCGTCGACGGGTCGCCCGCCAACGCGCGCCGCGCTTGCGATGCAAGCCTGCACCGGCTCGGCGTCGGAGTGATCGATCTTTTCTACCTCCACCGCGTTGATCCCGCCGTCCCGATCGAGGATTCCGTCGGTGCCATGGCGGAACTCGTCCAGGCGGGAAAGGTCCGCGCTTTGGGCCTTTCCGAATGCAGTGCCGAGACGCTTCGCCGCGCGCATCGCGTGCATCCGATCTCCGCGCTTCAGAGCGAGTATTCGCTCTGGACGCGAGACGTCGAGGGCAACGGCATTCTGGCGGCCTGTCGCGAACTCGGGATCGGTTTCGTGCCTTACAGCCCACTCGGGCGCGGCTTTATCACCGGCGCGATCACGAAGCCGGAGGATCTCGATCCCTCTGACTGGCGCCATACGAACCCGCGTTTCCAGGCCGAGGCTTTCGCGCGCAACACGGCGCTGGCGGCGGAAGTCCGGCGGCGCGCTGGGGATCGCCGGTGCACGCCGGCACAGCTCGCGCTCGCCTGGGTGCTGGCGCAGGGGGCCGACATCGTGCCCATTCCCGGCACGAAGCGCGTCAAATACCTCGAGGACAATCTGGGTGCCATGGAAGTCCATCTCATGCCCGCCGAGGCGCGGGAGTTGGCAGACGCCTTTCCGCCCGGCGCCGCGGCCGGCGAACGCTATCAGCCGGCCATGCTCGAGATGGTGAATCTTTGACTCCGCTCAAGCCGCGACCACTTCGGGTTCCACCACGAGGTGGCGCATGATGAAATCGCGCCGTTCGGGCGTGTTTTTCCCCATGTAGAAATCGAGGATCAGATCCGCGCCATGCAGATTTTCGAGGGCGACTGGCGATAGACGCATCGTGCGGATGTCGATGAACGCCTTGAACTCCTTGGGGCTGATTTCGCCGAGGCCTTTGAAGCGCGTAATTTCCGGGTTCGCCCCAAGCTTCGCCAGCGCCGCCGCCTTCTCTTCGTCCGAGTAGCTGTAGATGGTCTCCTTCTTGTTCCGGAGGCGGAAGAGCGGGGTCTCGAGAATGAACAGGTGCCCGCGCGAGACCAGGTCGGAGAAAAAGCGGAGGAAGAACGTGATAAGCAGATTGCGGATGTGCATGCCGTCCACGTCGGCGTCAGTCGCCAGGATGACCTTCTCGTAGCGGAGACCATCGACGCTGTCCTCGATATTGAGCGCGCGCATCAGGTTGTAGAGCTCCTCATTCTTGTAGAGCGCCGCCCGCTGAAGATCGCAGACATTCAGCGGCTTTCCCCGCAGGGCGAAGATCGCCTGCGTCATGGCGTCGCGCGTGCTGACGATGCTGCCCGCCGCGGAAACGCCTTCGCACAAGAAGATCATGGAGGCGTCCCCGCCCCCGCGCTTCTGCCCGCGGTGAATCTTGCAATCCTTGAGCTGCGGCACCCGCAGGGTGACCGAAGCACCGCGTTCGCGCGCCAGTTTCTTCACGCTCGCCAACTCCCGGCGCAGCCGCGCCGTGTCCTCCACCTTTGCCACGATCTTCTGCGCCGCCTCGGAATTGCGGTGGAGCAGATCGGTCAGCACGTCGCGCACCTTCGTGACCAAGTCTGCGCGGATCTCCGTGTTGCCCAGCTTGTTCTTGGTCTGGCTCTCGAACATCGGCTCCTTCAGCCGGATCGCGATCGCCCCGACCAGGCCTTCCCGAACGTCCTCCCCATCGTACTTCTTTTTTGTGAACTCGTTCACGGCTTTGAGCACGCCTTCGCGAAAGGCGCTCAGATGCGTCCCTCCGTCGCTCGTGTACTGACCGTTCACGAACGAGAAGTGATCCTCGTGGAAACGGTTCGTGTGGGTGAACGCAATCTCCAGCGTCTTTTCGCGATGGTGCAGGATGGGGTAGAGCGCCTCGTCGCCCGATTCCTCATCGATCAGATCCATCAAGCCGTTCCGCGAGGAAAAGAGCGTCCCGTTATAGCGGATCTTCAGGCCCGCGTTGAGAAACGTGTAAAGCCGGAGGCGCCGGGCGACATGCTCTTCGCGAAACTCGACCCGCTTGAAAATCTCCGGATCGGGCGTGAAACGCACAAACGTGCCGTCGTGCTGCGGTTCGGACTGCTTGCCGCGTTTCTGCCCAAGGATGACGCCTTGCTTGAAATCGGCCCGCGCCGACTCGCCATCGCGATAAGAGATGACGGTGAACTCCGCCGCCAGGGCATTCACCGCCTTCGTGCCCACGCCATTCAGGCCGACCGAAAACTGGAAGACATCATCGTTGTATTTCGCCCCCGTGTTGATGCGCGAAACGCATTCCACCACCTTCCCGAGCGGAATGCCCCGCCCGTAATCGCGCACCGCCACCACCGGCCCCTCGATCGTGATCGTGATCTCGGCACCGTGGCCCATGATGAACTCGTCGATCGCATTGTCGATGACCTCCTTGAGCAGGACGTAGACGCCGTCGTCGTAGTGCGAGCCGTCGCCGATGCGCCCGATGTACATGCCCGTGCGGGCGCGAATGTGCTCGAGCGACGAGAGGGTCTTGATCTTCGATTCGTCGTAACCGTGCGCGGGCTTGGCCATCGCAATTGCTTAGCGGCAGTCAGCGCGCGCCGCAATCGACGGCGTGTGGGATACGGATTCAGGCAACATTTGAGAGGCTGTTTTCCACGTTGGTGACGTGAATATTTTTGGGATGTTATCTCCGCTTGGCTGTCCATTCGCTTTTTGCCTTCGTTCCCCATCTGCGCCATCTGCGCCATCTGCGGATAATATTCGCCTTCTGCTTCGCGCCTTCGAGAATCTTCGCATTCATTCGAGGCAGGACAGCCGGGGTGCTGGGAACACCAAGAAGGCAGTTTATCCGCAGATCTGCCAGATTGACGGAGGATCCAGGCGAAGAGTGTCTGGCTGTCTCGCTGCTCGGTTCACAGATGTCGCAGATGTCGGACGAAGGCCAAGAAGGCGAATAGGCCCACATCCGAATCAGCCCTGGCAACATTTGAGAGGCTGTTTACCTCGTTGGTGACGGGAATATTTTCGCGATGCTGTCTCCGCTTGGCTGTTCCATGCGCTTTTTTCCTTCATTCGCATCCTCGGCATCTGCGACATCTGCGCCATCTGCGGATGAAAATCTCCTTCCCCCTCGCGCCTTCGCGTGAAACTTCGATCCCTTCGTGCCTTTGTGGCTTCGTGTGAGACAATCCCCCGTCCCCCGGGATCCGCGACATCTGGGCCTTCCGTGGTCAATTTGCCTTCTGCCGCACCCCTCGGGTGTGGTTCCCTCCTCCCCATGCCAACGGCGTCATCCGCCGTGCGCCCAACCTTCACTATGGGGTTCCGCGCCTTCGGTGAAAAGTCACCGACCTTGCGCCAAGCGCCACCGGCCTCAAGCATAGGGTCACCGACCTTCAGCAAAGAGTCCGCGGCCATAAGCTAAAGGTCCGCGACCTTCAGCAAATGGTCCGCGACCTTCAGCAAATGGTCCGCGACCTTCAGCAAATGGTCCCCGACCTTCAGCAAATGGTCCGCGGCCTTCAGCAAATGGTCCGCGGCCTTCGACAAAAGGTCCCCGACATTCAGCAAATGGTCCACGACCTTCCGTGACGGTCCCGCGACCTTCGGAAAAGGTCCACGACCTTCGACAAAAGGTCTTCGACCTTCGGCAAAAGGTCCCCGGCGCCAAGCGAAGGGTTACCGACCATTGGCAAATGGTCTTCGACCTTCAGGCGGAGGTACACGCACCTTCAGGCAGAGGTACACGCACCTTCAGGCAGAGGTACACGCACCTTTTGCCGAAGGTCCGCGCATCTTTGCCAATAGTCAGCGGCATGAAGCAAAACGTCGGCGGCCCTTTGCCAAGGGCCAACGCCCTAAGCGAAATAGCCAGCGGCATTCAGCAAAAGGTCGGCGCCATCAAGCCAAGTGCCAGCGGCATTGAGTAAAAGGTCGGCGGCGTCCGGCGAATGGTCCAGGCCATAGTGCAAATGGTCGCCGCACCTTGAACAAAAGGTCCGCGGCATCAGGGCAAGAGTCGGTGGCATGAACCAAATGGGCAGCCGTGCTTTGCCACGAACCAGCGGCGGTTTGCCAATGGTCCGCGGCATCTTCTCAAGAGTCCGCAACGCTTTGCGGAAGGTCAGCGGCGTGAAGTAAATGGTCGGCGGCACTTCGGAACACGCGCGTGACCCTCGCACGAAGGTCCGCGTACCCCCGCTTAAGCCGCGGCGGTCTCTCGCCTTAAGGTCGGCGGCATTTTGTATTCAACCGTGGCGGCAGAGCGAGCGCGCGGGTCAGGGACTCGGGCACGGATCGCAAGTGTCGTGGCATGCCGCCGACTTTCCGCCAGCGACGGCTGAAGTGTCAAGATTTATCGCCTGACCCCTATTCCCATTCGCGCGTGACCCTCGCACGAAGGTCCGCGTACCCCCGCTTAAGCCGCGGCGGTCTCTCGCCTTAAGGTCGGCGGCATTTTGTATTCAACCGTGGCGGCAGAGCGAGCGCGCGGGTCAGGGACTC
>JBBRQH010000028.1:0-61958 GCA_038226705.1 Chthoniobacterales bacterium
ATTCGAAAAACCAGCGGACGAGAATTCCGAGTCCGGCGCCCGTCCAAGCTGCAACGTGGTCTCGCCTGCGTTCATGTCGCGGGGGAAGGGGGTGCCGGCTGACCAGGCTTGCGGGGAGGATTATTACTCATCAAGCTTCGAACGAATGAGCTCAGCGAGTTTCGGAGCGTCGTAGGGCTTGCTCAGGAAGTTCACGCCGGCCTCGAGCTTGAGTTGATGCCCCGCGAACTCGACGCTGTAGCCGCTCGTGTAGACCACTTTGAGTTCCGGACGCTCGGCCAGGAGGATTTCCGCCAACTGTCTTCCGTTCATGCCGTCGGGCATGACCAGATCGGTCAGGAGCAAACGAATTTCGTCTTTGTGATCCTTCCAAAGTTCGAGCGCGGCCCGGCCGGTTGCCGCTTCGAGGATGCGATAGCCGAAATGCGCGAGCGACATTTTCACGACCATGCGCAGCGCCGGCTCGTCCTCGACCACGAGGATTGTTTCCTTGCCACCGCGGGCGGGTCCAGCCACGCCGGGGGCCGGGGAGGGGGCCAACGCCCTCTGCAAGCGCGGCAGGTAGACGCGGAAGGTCGTGCCCTGTCCGAGTTCGCTGTAGACATTGATCCAGCCCTGATGCTGCTGCACGATGCCGTAAACCGTGGCTAGGCCCAGTCCGGTGCCGTTGCCCACATCCTTCGTCGTAAAGAACGGCTCGAAGATGTGCGGGAGCACGTCATCGGGAATGCCTCCCCCGGTATCGCTCACGGCCAGGCAGACGAAGGCGCCGGGCCGCGCCTGGGCCGACTTCGCGGCGAGGACTTCATCGAAATCCACTTCGGAAGTCTCGACCACGAGCCGTCCCCCGGTGGGCATCGCGTCCCGGGAATTGACGACCAGGTTGAGCAAAATCTGCTCCATCATTCCGGCATCGGCGTGCACGCGCACGGGCTTGGAACCGAAATGCAACTGCACGTGCACATCCTCCCCGAGGATGCGATTGAGCATGCGCGACATGTGGGCAATCACTTCGCTGAGGTCAAGGTCGCGCGGCTGCATTGTCTGCCGGCGGCTGAACATGAGAAGCTGGCGCGTGAGGTTTGCCGCGCGGTCGCCCGCCTTCCCGATCTCATCGGCCGCCGTCCGCTGCCGAGTCGAGAGGGCAACTCCCGTCTGCAGCAGGGACAGGTTCATCTGAATGACGGTCAGGATATTGTTGAAATCGTGCGCCACGCCGGCGGAGAGCAGCCCGATCGCCTCCATCTTCTGCGCCTGGCGAAAGCGTTCCTCGCTGCGGCGCAATTCATCCGCTGCCACCTTTCGATCCGTGATGTCGTCCGCAACACCGACGACATGATGGACGTTGCCCAGCTCGTCGAGAACGGGAAACGCGCGGCTGCGCACCCAGCGCACCGTTCCATCCGGGCGCAGGGTGCGATATTCGAGATCGTAGGGCTCGCCCCGGGAGCTCTTCGCGATCGATTCGGCCATCTTCACCCGGTCGTCCGGGTGCACGGACTCCATCCGTTCCGCGTAGGACCGGGTCGCGTATTCGAGCGGGCGTCCGAAGAGCTCCACAAAACTCGGACTGACGTATTCGAGCCGCGTGCGATCGGGGCTCGAGATCCACATTACTTCCTTGATGTTCGCCGCGAGGTCGCGAAAGCGTTCCTCGCTCCGGCGCAGAGCCAGTTCCGCCTCCCGGCGCTCGCTGATGTCGCGCACGATCACACTTCGGAGCCGGGCGCCATCGACGTTGATTTCGGAAAGGGAGGCCTCGATGGGGAACTTCTCCCCGGTGGCGCGCACCGCGATTGTCTCGATGATCTTGCGATTCGCCGGGTTGGGGCCGTCCCCGTGCGCGGCGGAGGACGCCGTCTCGACGACGGGGCTCACCCAACTCCCCGGCAGAAACCGCTCGATCGATTGCCCGATCGCCTCCTGGGAGGTGAGGCCGAACATCGGTTCCGCGGCGGAATTGAAGAGGACGATGCGATCTTCGGCGTCGAAGGTGAGAATCGCATCCAGCGCCGACCCGATGATGCCGGCGAGACGGCCGCGCTCTGCCGCCAGCGCCTTTTCGTTGCGCACGGAGCAGGCCCGCAGCCAGGTATTCTCGATGACCCAGGGCAAATGCCGGAGGTAGCCGGGCGATTTCACCACGTAGTCGGCTGCTCCCAACCGGAGCGCCTGCCGCGCGATCTCCTCATCGCTGTCGTCCGTGACCAGGATGATCGGCAGATCCAGGCGGCGGACCTCGCGAATCTCCTTGATCAATTCGGTGCCGGACATGCCGGGCAACCGGTAGTCGAGCAACAAGACATCGAATTCGCTGGCCCGCCCCGCGGCGGGCAGCCGCGCCAGGACCTCGTCGGCGGTAGAGACGACGTCGAGATGAACGTATGGGGCTTCGCGCACCAATTCCCCCTGGGTCTGGCTGGCCGCCCGTTCGTTCGTTTCCGCATAGAGCACCCGGACCCCGCGCGTGCGTCGGCCGGCTGCGGCCCGATAGCGTTCCAACGCCGCCCGTAGGGTCAGGGGGAGGACGGAAAGATAATCCCCGCGCTTGGCCACGTAATCATCGGCACCGGCCTTCAGGGCGGTAAAGACGACTTTTTCGTCGCTGGACCCCGTGAGCATGACAACCGCCAGCGGCAGCCCCCGCGTGCGCACGGCCGCGAGAAGCCCGAGACCGCTGCCGTCAGGCAGATTTAGATCCGTGAGCACGAGGTCGAAGGGCGGCGACGCCGGGCTGAACAACCGCTCGGTCGCCTCCGCAAAGGTACGCGCGATCTCGATCTCGATATCCGGCGCAGAACGGCGCAACGCGCGCTGGGCGAGATCCGCGTCCGCTGCCATATCCTCCACGTAAAGCACCCGCATGTGTGGTGAAAAGGCTAGGGGAGAGGCGAGGGGGTGATCCGGCCTTCAAATGGGAGTACGCGGAGCAGAGGAGACTTGCTTGCGCCGGTCGTGTCCGTCCGGACGCCCGCGAGAAACAGGATCGGAAGGGTGCGGGAAAAATCAGTCGCGCTCATCGATCGGAGTGAAGCGGCGCGGAGGCAACCTCCGCGAGAGGTAGCTGGAGGCAAAACGTCGCTCCGGCGTCGGGCGCACTCTGCGCCCAGACCCGCCCGTGCATGAGCTCCGCGGCCTTTCGCACCATGGCCAGGCCGACGCCGGTCCCGGGGTAGTCTTCCGCGCGGTGAAGCCGCTGGAAGATCTCGAAAATGCGGTCGTGATACCGCATGTCGAAGCCGGCGCCATTGTCTCGTACGACGATGGTGCAACGCCCCTCCGGGGCGCTGGCGCCGATGTACAATTCCGGCTTTGCCTGATGCGCGGAAAACTTCACCGCGTTGTCGATCAGATTGCGCAGCGCGATGCCGAGGCCTTCTGGATCGGCCGCTACACGGAGTTCGCCAATCTCGACCGTCACCTGCACCTTGGCGAGGTCCTCCTTGCGCCGCTCGAGCATGGTTTGCACAAACTCGCGGAGGTTGATCGAGTCCACGGCAAGCGCATAGCGCTCGAGCCGGGAATAGGCCAGCAGGTCCTCGATCAGTTGCGTCATTTGCGCGCTGCCGCGCCGGATGTTCTTCAGGAATTCGCGCGCATCGTCGTCGAACCGGTCGCCGTAGTCCCGCAGAAGAAGCCCGCTGTAGCCGTCGATCGCGCGCAGCGGCGCCTTGAGATCGTGGGATACCGAGTAGGTAAACGACTCCATCTGGCGCGTTTTCTCCTCGAGTTCGCGCGTCCGCTCCTCCACCCGATGTTCGAGCTCCGCATTCAGTTGGCGGATCTCCGCTTCGGCGCGTTTCCGCGCGGTCACGTCGCGGTAGTTGGTCACGATTCCGCCCACTGCCGGATCGTGGAGAAAATTCGTCGCCACGCCTTCCAGCCAAAGCCAGTGGCCATCCTTGTGCTTTCGCCGCCACAGGACCGGGATGGGCTCGCCCGGATGATCCATGAGCCGCGCGACGGTCGCTTGTACGTGCGCGACGTCATCGGGATGCGTCAGTTCCAAGCCGTTGCGGCCTTGCAACTCCTCGCGGGTGTAGCCTTCCACGGCGGTGACGGCCGGGCTGAGGTAGAGAATGTTGTTGTCGGCGTCGATGATGGAAATGCTGTCCGCACTGCGTTCGAGGAGCGCCCGGAAGCGGCGGTCGCTGTGGGCCAGCGCCTCCTCGGCTTCCCGCCGCTCCGTGATGTCGCGGGTTATGCTGAGGGCGGAGACGATCTCGCCCGTGGCACCGGCCATTGGCACGGCGTGCGTTTCGAGCCAGCGATGGGTGCCTTTCAAGCCCTGAATCTCGTAACGCAACGAACCGGATTCCCCATGCAGCACGCGCTCGGAGAGCGCGGCGAAGGCGGCGCGATTCTCCGGCACGATCAACCCGAGGACCGATTTTCCCACGACCTCGAGAAGGGAATCCGCCTCGATCATGCGAAGTCCGGCGGGATTCATCTCGAGGAGCGAGCAGTTCGGACCGAGGAGCTTGACGCACTCGGGTTCGGTTTCGAAAATCGTCCGAAGCCGCCTTTCGCTCTCGGCCAGTTTTTGTTCGGTGCGCCGTTTCTCCGTGATGTCGGCGGAGATTCCCACCATCGCCGTGAGGCATCCCATGGAATCGCGGATCGGCGTGTAACGGAACGCGGCCGGGAAGAGGGTTCCATCGCGCCTCTGCACCGGGAGCTCACCGCTCCAAACTTCACCGAGGTTCAGCCGTTCCATGATCGCCATCGCCTGGTCGTGGCTGGCGGGCGGCGCCGTGAGGTCGAAGACATGGCGCCCCACCATCTCTGCCGCGGTCCAGCCGTAGAGTTTCTCCGCCAAACGGTTGGCGTAGATGATGGTGCCATCGACTTCCGTCGCGATGACCGCCTCGCCGATCTGGCTCAGGAGATGCGCCTGGAAGCGCATGGCCGCCTCCACCTTTCTCCGCTCCGCCATCTCGACTTCCAGGGCGCGGTTTACCTGCTCCAGCCGGAGGCATTTCGCTTCGAGCTTGCGGACCAGGACCTCGCTGTATGGCGTCACCAGCGGTTCAAGCGGCGTTTCGCTCCCGTGCAAATCCGCCGGCTCCCGCGCCTGCTTTCGGAGGAGCAGCGCGCGCACCTGCTCGAGGAGAGGTTTCGATCCCGCCTGCTTCAAGACGAAGGCATCCGCGCCCAAACCGGTTGCGAGGTCTTCGTCCTTCGCCTCGGTGTAGGTGGCGGTGTGGGCGATGAAAGGGACGTGCTTCAGCCGTTCGTCCAGCTTCCAGTGCCGCAGGAGCGTGTAACCGTCCATGACCGGCATGAGCAGGTCGGAAATCAGCAGATCCGGCGGGCTCAGGCGCGCCCTCCGCAGGGCTTCGGCCCCGTTCGTCGCCTCCCCGACTTCAAGACCCTCACCTTCCAACTGCACGCGCAGCAGGTCGAGAATCTCGGGATGATCGTCGACGATCAGCACGCGCTTCATGTCGCCGCCTTTCCGCCTGAATCCGACGCGAGTGCGCCGGCGCCGGCTTGCTTCCCACCGCCGACGGCTGGCCTGCGCGAACGATCTTTCGACTCGGGCAATGGCCACGAGAACGTATTCGCCGCGGGCAAGCGCAACGCACATCTTAATCCAATCCGGGCACGACAATTCACGATTCCGCAGGCCGCAGGCCGGCCTGTGCTCTGTGGGAACCGAAACAACCGTAATCCTGCTGGGGTTAGGACCGCGACTGCCTGGCGCCCGGTTTCACCGTGATGGGGTGGGAACGGGACTAACGCGAGATAGAAGAATTCGTGGGAGCGATCAAGTGGATTGCACGTCTTACGCGGCCGGTCTGCCGCGGAAGGCCAGCGTCAATTTCTGCGAGAGACCGCGACTCGCGAGGGCTTCTCGAGGGTGATCCCGCCGGACCCAAAGGCCGCGTGATCGACATCCGCGTAACCGGTCGATTCCACGGCCGGGCGCAGGAGGGTAAAGGTCACCTCGATCGTCGGGAGAACAGAAGACGAACCGGGAGAAACGGACACGCGGAACGCCGGTGTTCCGTGGAATGAAAGCACAGGCGCAGGGAAAAAGTGAACCTGCTGCGCGAGGTGCGGCATCCATCTGAATGATCGGCGCCATCCTTCCCGTCTGCACGGGGCGCGCCCTTTTCCAAAACCACCCATCCATCCACCTCCCATGAAAAGGCCCCATCTCATCCTCACTCTTCTGGCCGCCGGACTGTCCGCCGGTCTCGTCCGCGGCAGCGAAAATCCCAACGATCCGCTCGCGGGCGTGTTTTTCCCGCCGGAGGTGGTGATGCTGGCGCGCGAGCAGATTGGCTTGAGCAAAGAAAAGTCCGATGCGCTCCGTGCGCAGACCGAAAAGGTGCAGGTGCAGTCGGAGGAGATCCGGAAGCGACTTGAGCGGGAGACTGCAGCGCTGAGTGCTCTGGCCAAACCGGATCGCGTGAACGAGGCGGCACTGCTGACCCAGCTGGACAAAGTGTTGGAGACCGAGCGCGAGATGAAGCGCCTGCAGATCGCCACGCTGACGGCGATCAAGAACCAGTTGACGCCCGAGCAGCAGACCAAGCTGCGCGAACTCACGCGGGAAGGGGCGGGGAAATTCGTGGAAGAGACGCGGAAGCGCCTGACCGAAAAGGTGGCGCAGGTGCAGGTCGGCATTCAACGGGTGGTCGAGAGCCAGCGGGATCCTTCCCGGCTCGTACGGACCATGCAGGAGGAATTCAAGCCCCTGATCGATGCCGGAAAGCCGGTCGAAGCGGAAGCAGTGCTCGATCGGGTGCTGGCCGAGCTCAAAGCCGGGTCGCGCTAAAATTCCGCGGTGACAAGCTTTCCCAGCCTTCCCAGCGCGAGTACCGCCGCCGCGACCGCAAGGCAGAAGCCCGCTCCCACGGCGAAAGTCCAAAAGGAACCGAAACGATCCCAGAGCCAGCCGGCCAGGACGCTGGCGAGCAGCGTCGCCACCCCGCTGGCGAGATTGAAGAATCCGAAGGCAGAGCCCCGGAGTTGCTCGGGCGCGACATCCGCGATCATGGCCGCGAAAACGCCCTGCGTGAAGCCAAGGTGCAGCCCCCACAGCCCCACACCCACCAGGAAACAGAATGGATGCGGAGCTAAAGCGAGCGTGAGATCCGCCGCGATCAAGACCAGCATCCCGCCGAGCAAAAGGAGGGGCCGACTTATCCGATCCGCCATCCGTCCGATCGGATAAGCGGAGGCGGCGTAGACCAGATTCAGCGCGATCAAAACCACCGGTGCCCATGCGACCGGCAGGCCCACCTGCTGTCCGCGGAGAACCAGGAAGGCCTCGCTGAAGCGCGCCAGCGAGAGCACCCCGCCCAGCCCGACAATCCACCAATAAGCCGAGTTCAACTCGCGCAGGGAAGACCAGGTAAAACGTCTCTTCGTTGCGTCTGGCGTCACGCTCCGCTCCGGCTCCTGCACGCCAAAGATGAGTAGCGCCACGGCGGCAACAGCGGGAATGACGGCGATCCAAAAAACGGTGCGAATTTCGTTTTGCCAAAGCAGCATCAACCCGACTGCAAGCGCCGGACCGAGAAATGCGCCCACCGTATCGAGCGACTGCCGAAGACCGAAGGCGGCGCCGCGGATTTCCGGTGGGGCGAGATCGGCGACGAGTGCATCGCGCGGAGCGCCACGGATCCCTTTCCCGATCCGGTCCACAAGGCGGGCCGTGACGATCAGACCGGCGCCGCCCGCGAGCGCGAAGACCGGTTTGGTGATGGCGCCCAGCGCGTAGCCGATCGTGGCAAGCAACTTCCGGCGCCCCAACCAATCGCTGAGTGTGCCGGAGAACACCTTGGTGATCAGGGCGGTAGCCTCCGCCACGCCTTCGACTAATCCGACGGAGAAGACGGTCATTCCGAGAGTCGTCACCATGAACACCGGCAGCAGGCTGTGGATGATTTCTGACGAGACATCCATGCTCATGCTGACGAAGCCAAGCATCCAGATGCTGCGGGGAATAGAGGGGCGGCTATGCAAATGGGAATGGGCGACGCCTCCGATGCACCAACACTGCGCCGTGTGCTGTGACGCGCTGCAGTTTCAGGGGTAGGAAATCGATGACCAAGAGACGAGTCGAACGCAATTCACGGAGTCGTCACCCGCAACCGGAGGAAGCGATGTAAACCGTTTGCAGGGTTTGCGGGGACCACATCGCGAACCTCAACCGTGAACGTCGGGACAACGCCGGTCTCCGCCACAAATCCGGGCCCGCTGGTGGCGGCACCAGCGCTGCTTGTCGCGATCGTAGTCCAGGCATTCAGATCGGCCGAAGCCTCGACGAGATAGATGAGATCGGTCGCGACGCTTGAGCGCTGGAAGGTCATCATCGCATAGGGGGTCCCGGCGTAGTTCTTAATCGCCACGCGGGGGAGCGAATTCGTCGAGATGACGGTGGGGTCGAACCCGAGTGCGTAGGCGAGAAGATTCGGCACTCCGTCGCCATTCGGATCGGCCGTTAAGGCGGCGTTTCCGCCGGTCAGCCCAAATCCGGCGAGATAGTTCGCCGCGACGGTCCGCGCGCCCAGCGAGAAGGTCTGGCTGGCACTCGGCGCGACGCCGTTCGAGGCGGTCACGGTAATGTTCGGGAAGGAGCCAGTGCCCGCCCCGGTGGGTGTGCCCGAAAGCAGTCCGGTCGTTCCCAGCACCAGCCCCGGCGGGAAGCTTCCGGCCGTGAGACCAAAGACCGGTGTCGGTGAACCCGACGCGGTGAACGCGTGGAAATACGGTGTTCCCACCGTGACGGGCGAAGCGGGCGGTGCACTCGTGAAAACGGGGGCGAGATTGCATGAGGTGCAGACGTAAAGGCTGGAGAGAAGATCCAGCGTGTCGATGCGCCAATAGGGATCTGCGGGAGCACCGGAATCGTCGCAAGCCAGCCGGAAACGCAGGCGCACGCTCTGCCCGCTGGCATTGGGCGGGAGCGTGACGAGCGTCGTGCGGTAGTCCGGGCCGCTGGATCCCGTCCACGCCTGCCGACCCGCCAGGACGCTCCCCCCGCTTAGAGCGCCACTGTAGCCGCCGGAAACGAAACTCCCGCCGGCCGTGATGACATCCGTGAACGCTCCGCCGTTGAGGGAAATCTCGAGCACGCCGCCATCGAAGCCAAACTCGGTGTTCCACCGCTGGCGGAAGCGAAGCTGATTCGTCCCCGCCCCGGCCGAAAATGCGGGCGTGTCCAAAACCACCTCGGCGGAGCTGCTGACCGGAATCGCGAGCGCCGCATTGGGCGCACTGTCGGCGCCCACCGCGGCTGTGACCCATGGATCGATGAATCCGGCGACCACGGTGGTGCTCCAGCCGGTGGGCAACGCCGGCGGATTGATGCCATCGAAGTGCTCGAGGGTGTTCGTCGTCTGCTGGTCCGCGCCCAGCCGCAACACGAACGCAACGGCCCCGAAATTCATCGCGCTATCCTGCAGTTGCAGCGTCGCCGTAATCGTCCCGCCGCACGCGCCATTCGCCAAAAAGGTGAACGTCTGCGCTCTCATGCCGTTATAGGGAATCGCCCCATACGTTCGCGTCGGCGAGCCCAGCGCGGTGACGCCCCCGGAAGTTTGCAGGGTCGCGGCCAGATTCGTGGTCGGAGCGCCTCCGATGTTTGCGATCGGCAGGCTGATTGTGACCGTTTCGCCGGGATCGATGGCGCCATTGGGCGGCACGCAATTTTCGCTCCCCGGCGTTCCCGGCGTGCCCGCTTGCAAGACCGGCACGGGCGCCACCACCCGCACATTGAAGCTTCGGATCGTCACTGCTCCGCAGGCATCGCTTATGGTCACGCGAACAGGGGTAATGCCGGGTGTGCTCGCCGCGGTGGAGGCGATCGTGACGACCCCGGTATTCGCGTCGACCGCGATGGTGCCGGCGCCAGGAAGCGTCAGCGGTGAAACGGAAACGGGCGCCGAAATCAGGTTGGCGTTCGCATCGTCTGGCGGCGTCGCAGGCGCATTCGTCACCGTGGCGCCAATGGTCGGGACACTTATGTCGGCATAGTCACCGAGCGAAGGTGCCGGGTTCGGCAGCACGGTTACGAGGACCACTCCACTGGTCGTGGCGCCATTGCTGTCGGTCAGCGTGAGGGTCAGTGGGTAGTCGCGTCCGCCGACGCTCGTGACGACATCGCATGCCGCGATGACGCCCAGCGAAATGGTGCCCGCCTGGAGCGACGGCATGACGCTGAGGCCGGCGGGGACATTCGAGGCGGAGACGCCGAAATTGTCGCCATTCGGATCCGTCGCGGTCGCCACCGCCGCCGTGGTCGCAGTGGGCGTCCCGCGCAGCACGGAGATACTGCCGGTGACGTTGAGTAGCGGGGCCGCGTTTGCGGAAGTGATGACGAGATCCGCCTTGCTGATGTCGAAGAAAATGTTGCCGGCCGCTTCCACCTTGAAGCGGGCCTGCCGCGTCGCCACGCTGGGCGAAGCCGGGATGGTGACGAGGGCGGTGCCGTTGTTGGGCACGCCCGAGGCGAGCACGTAGGGAAAGGTGTTTCCGCCATCGGTGGAAAGACTGATCCGCACGCTCGCGCAGTTGATCGGCGCGACATCGGTGCCCGCGACATTCCAGTCGACATGCTGAAGGGAGCCAGCGGCCAGCGTGGTGTTGCTGGAGAAGTTGGTGAGGGCGAAGGGCCCGGCCGTCGCGATCGACGTGACCGTCATCGCCCGATAGTCCGAGCCGCCGCCGCCGGCCCGGTTATCCCGAACCGTCACGCGGAAGTTCATCGACCGCGCGGTCAAGGGAAGCGTCTCGCCCGTCGCGAATCCGCCCACGGTGGCCGGAGGAAGATTCAGGGAATTCAAGATATAACCAAGCGAGGGGAAAAGACGGGTCGGATTCGGCGACGGAGGAAACGAACGGAAAAGCGGGGAGCTCCCGTTGTCGCGCGGATCGGCCGTGGGATCCTGCTCCGGCCCGAGATCCATTTCCTCCCAGCAATAGGTCAACGCATCGCCGTTTGCGTCGCTCGCCGAGGCGGTGAGGGCGAAAGGGGTTTGGGCCGGGATGACGAAGTTCGGGAGAGGCGCGATCACGGGGATCGCATTCCCGGTGGGAAACGATTGGGCGCAGCTCAACGCGGAAACGAAGGCATCGATTTCGTCATAAGACCCCGAGTGAAAATAGGCATCGCTTTGGGCCGCGAGATCCTGGGATGCGGCCGGGGACGGATCGGAGCACTGCCCGGCAAAGGCCATGACGGTCGAACCGCTTCCCACCTCGAACGCGTTCGCGGCGTGGCGATTCGCGCCGGCGCACAGTCCACCGTTGCCGTTGAAAGAGTGGTGGGCTCCGAATTGATGCCCGAGCGAATGGGCCAGGGCATCGATATCGAAGGGATCGCCCGCCGGATTCGTCAGACCGGTCGCGCCTTCCGCCTTGCTGCCCGCCTGGCAGACGGAAGCAAGCGTGGTGAAGTCACCCGCGACGGTGCCAAGAACGTGGCCCACGTCGTAGTTCGCGCTCCCGATCTGACTGTCGAGGTTGGCCTGGTTCTGCCCGGGGAGGAGGATCGGATTCGCGTTCGAGTAGGGCTGGGTCGCGACGTTGGTGTAAATGAGTTGATCCGTGCCGGCGACGAGTACGAGCCGGATAGCCAGGTCGCGTTCGAGGAGCGCGTTCACGCGATTGATCGAGGTCACGATGGCCGCAAGCGCGGACGCCACACTCCCGGTTGGCGTCCCCGAAGCGGCCGCGGAGTACTCGGCCGTGGCGGCGAGTGCGAGACGGAAGACACGAAGATTGGCGCCCGTGGGTCGTGACGGCGGCGGAGCCTGCACAAGTAGCTTTGACGGGTCGAACTTCGGCTCCCGCATCTCGCAAGGGAGCGGCGCATGCGGCCGCCCAAGGTTCCGCCGATAGTAGACCACGTGCTGGCTGGGAACGCTGTCGCCGGCGGGATCGATCAAAAACTGTCCCCGGGCCGAGAAAATTACCGCCGAAAAGCCTCGCGGGGTCAGGTCGAGGCGGCCCGTCGCTGTTGGATCATCGATTCCTTGCACCGAATACGTGCGCAACTCGGGAAAACGTGCAGACAGCCCCGCCGCCATGATGGGCGAATCCCAAACCAGAAAGCGCGCGAATCCTCCGGCGGGCAGAGGAAGCCAGATCTCAACGCCGCGCTGCGATTTCGACGGGTCGGGCGGGGCGGTGCGGAGGATGGCCTCAAGACTGGAGCGGTCGAGTGCCAGCCGGCGGTGCGGCGCGGGCGCGGGGCTCACGCCGGAGTTCGCGCGGGCCGGCAATGGCGCTGCGGTCGATTCCGCCCAAATGTCTTGAGCCGCAGGGAGTTCGGCGGACACGGAAATGGCGCCGAGAAACAGCGCCGCGAGCTTTGCGAGCGGCGAATGACAAATCTGCATCGGGTATCAACTTGGACGGGCGTCGGCGCGATCGTCGGCCCGGTCAACCCAATTGCCGAGCGGTGGCGCGGCGTGACACGGACAATCCTGAATTCTGATGAGGTCAAAAAAAGGCGCCGCCCCCTTGCAGAGGCGGCGCCTGATCTGAATCAAGCTACTACGGGCGCACGAACACCGTCGCGGTCCGGACATTACCCGGGGTGGCGTCCACTGTTGGACCCGTGGCCGTGATGGTTGCGTTGGTGTTGTAAGCCGCCGGGCCCACGGTCACCATGAAGGGAGACGAGGTCGTCGCTCCTGCTGGAATGGTAGCATTTGCTGGGATCGCCACGGCGCCTGAGCCCGTGCTCAAGGTCGCAGTGATGCCGCCGGTGGGGGCAATCGCCTGGCTGGTGACCACCGCCGTGAACTTGCCCACCTGGCCGGCCACGGGGGTCAGCTTCAGCGCAGCGAGTTCGACCGAGACGGACTTGTAGCCCTTGATCACGATGTTATCGACGGACACGCCGGACGTCGCCAAAGCCGGAACCGCCGGATTTTGCGGACGAATGTCGAAGGCGGTGCCGCCGGAGTCCTGGGTGAACTCATAACGCAGTTGCACCATTGATCCGGCGAAGCCGTTGGCCGGAATAGTGGCGCGGACGTGCTGGAAGCCGTTCGAGAAGCCGCCCCAGACTGACATGTCTTGGAAGTAAGAGGTGCTGCCGTTGCGCGGCAGGTGCCGGGGGAAGTGGAGGAAATTTCCCGTGGTGAACTGATCCGCGAAGGCTTCCAAGAGCACGGAACGCAAGAGGCGACCCGGTGTTTGATCGGTGACGCGGAGGGTGAACCCGTCATACGCGAGCACGCCGTAGTTAGGATCTTCTTCCGTGTTGTAGGCCACGTCCATTTCGATCGTGAAATAGTCGAAGCCCGTCGCCGGGACGGAAAAGATGGGACTGAACAGCCGCTCGAAGCGGATGGGGTTGCCAGTCCCGCCGACGCCGTCGTTCGCATTGATGTGGAATGCCGCGTTATTGGGCGAGCCGACTGCACGGAAGGCCGTGCTGCTGGTCGTCCACGCCACCGTATTTGCGCCGCCCGCATGCGAGGTGCTCCAGCCGGTCGGCAGGGAGCCGGCGGTGGTCGAGTCAAAGTTCTCCGAGAAGATGACGGTTCCCGAAGGCGTTCCTGTTTGGAACGTGCCGATGAACGTCGCATTTCCCTGACTGGAGGTAACATTTAGCGTGTAGACGATGGGTGTGCCGGGAACGAAGTTTGGCGCAACCTTCGCGACGAATTTCGCCGTATTGTTCACCGTGCTGCCTGCCCCGATTGTCGTGTAAGCCGAGGTCGGCCGGACGATGTTCACGCCGGGTGTCGTGGTGCTCAACGTGGCGCTCACCCCGGTGACCGAGGCGGCATTGCTCGCGTTGGTCACGTAGTTGAAGAGCGGAATCGTGAACTGCACCTGATCGCCCGCATCGATGAATCCGTTGCCACCGGTTTCGGTGAAGGTGACGGCGCCGGGACGAACCGAGGGAATCGCCGGCAGAGTCGTGCGGTTGAAGTACGCATCGGGCGTGCCGAAACTCCCGCTCGTGGGCTGCCCGTCCGTGTATGGCTTCAACTGGGTGATCGCGTGAACGCTGAACAACTCACCCGCCTGCGCAAAGGTGTAGTTGTAGTCACCGAGATTGGGCTGGCCGGTGTCATTGCCCCAGCCCGCCTTAAACGGCGCGGTGGTCAATGGAACCGGCTTGGTGAAGGTCACGCCTCCGTCGGTGGATGAGACGACCGTCACTTCGGTCTGATCCCCGCTGGTGGCGATTCCCTGGTCGTAATACGTCACAAAGATTCGCCCCGTGCTGCTATCGACGGTCAAAGTCGGGAACCATTGCGCGCGGTCGGTGCCCGGCCGGCTGTTGAGCAGGACTGGGGATGAGAACGTAGTGCCGCCGTCCGTGCTGCGCACGAAGGCGATGTCGCCGCCGTCTGCGTTCCGGTTCTGCGCCCATACCACGTAAATGTTCCCCTTTGTGGGACTGGCGCCCGTGGTCCGATCCACCGCCATGAAGGGGAAGGAATGCACGCGATCGTCGCCCAGGATCTGGTCGAGCATGGTGAAATCCGTCGTGAGAAAGACGGGGGCAGCCCAAGTGGCGCCATTGTTTGTAGACTTGGAGAACGCAATGTTGTTTGTGCTATAGCCGGAGACATCCGCCGGACGACCGCGATCGTTGAAGACGGTATAGGCCGAGACGCCATCACCCTTGAAGCGCGGCTGGGCACCGCTCGGGCCGCCGGTGCCTGCGGGAGAAATCGTTGCGCCCGTTGTCCAGGTCGGTGGCGTCGCGCTGAAGACGTTGTCCGAGACCGTGGCGAGAATCGACTGACCAACCGTGAAGTTGGTCCAGGCCATGAGCACGCGGCCCGTCGAGGGATCGACATCGATGAACTCTTTGTCCGCCGCATCACGGGCATTGACCCCGGTCAAAACACCCGTCGGATTCGTCGCCGCGGTGACTTCAAATGGACCCGTCCAAGTGTGACCGAAGTCGGTCGAACGATGCACGCACATGGTCTGCGCCGTGCCGGTGACACTGATGGTCCTTACCATGATCGACGAAACGACAAAGTTGCTCCCGCCAGCGTATTTCACGTCGGTGTCACCAAAGACCTGGGGGTAGCTTGTTGCACCGATCATTGTGATGGCGCCGAAATTGATGGGGAGTTGTCCGCCATCCGTAAAGGTCGTGCCACCATCATCCGAATAGTAGTACCCCGAGACGCTCACCGGAACGGTCGAGAAGCCGCGCGTATCGTTGTAGGTGAGGATGACATGCATTCCGGTGCTGTCGACCGCCATCGAGTATTCCGCCTGGCCGCCGGGCACGACGAACACGGAATCTGGATCGAAGATATCTCCGTCATCGCCTTCATCGGCGGGACCGCCGTCCGTGACGGATTTGCCCTGTGGATACTCGAAGATGATTTTGTTCCCGCTCATCCGGGCGACCTTGCCGAGAGCCCGCTGTTTGGCGAAGCCCGCCGCAATGCGGGCGAATTCTGTCATGTCCGTTTGGGGCGCACTCTTTCCCGCCTTGGAGGCGGCCAGCCGCGACTCCCCGGCAGCGCGACGCGGCGCTTGGGCGAGCATGGGCTGCACTGCCAGCGTCAGTGACGCTGCCACCACGACGAGCGCCCGCGCCGAACGCCGACGGAACGCATAACCGGCCAGGGCCACGGCCAGGAGGCCCGCGAAGTATGTGCCCGGCTCCGGTACGGCCTGGACCGTAAACGAAATGGTCGAGACCCCAGCCGTGCTGGGATTGGCGCCATTGGTATCGAGATTAAGCGCCAGGCTGATGGAGCCACCGGTGGCCGTCGTCGGGAGCACAAGGAGTCCGCTGGCGTTGGGCGGGAGGCTAAGGCTGTCGAGGTTGGAGAAATTTGCAGGCGTCACCGAATCTGTGAGTTGAATGCTCCCGTTCGCGAAACCGTCCCCGCTGAAAATCCCTGAAACCGTATAGGCCGCACTGGCCAGGGTCTGATAAGACGGCAGCAGGATGTCGAGGCCGAGCGACAGAGAACCCGAGGAAAGATCACCGATCGCAAAATTCGGGAGCGTGATCGTAAACGTGTTCGGCGTGCTGGTATCCGTGGTGTAACTGAGGAGGAAGCTTCCTCCGTTGGAGTCGATGAGCGAAAGCGAACCGAACGTAGCATTCGCCTGAGCGGTGCCGTTCATCAGAAACAAGCTGGCGGCAGAACCGACGGCTAGGGACCACGCTCGCGCGCGGTTGACGATGGATTGGTGAAACATGGATTTTGGTGACGAGGAAGGTGGGTCAGGTGTGTCGACACCTACCCGGTGCTTCGAAGAGCGGCTATCTTGGACAAACCGGCAACTGGCACAAGACGAATCCGCGGGAGAAATTACCGGGCAGTTTGGGGCAACGTTTTCGGCCAAACTCGTCGGGCAACTCAGGCGCGAGCGGGCGAGGGGGAGGGGGAGGGGGACGCCTCCGCGAGGGTGCGGAACTGAATAGCATATTATTTGGTGTGCTCGGAAGGTTGGCAGAGGCGTTTCACGTGGCCCAACTCCGAAACCTGTCTCAACTTTCTTCGCAACCTCGCCAAGATCGGTGCGTAGTGCAGGAATCCAAGGCCGCGCGATGAACGTAAAGGAACCTGAGCCGAACCCGAACCGTCCTCGCCTCGGAACCGCAAAATGAGCGCAGCGAGCTGTTACTTCGGGCGTGACTCCGAAACGCATATCCGTGCCGCGCTGCGAGTGAACCGGCGCTTGGCGCGTTGGGGTTTGCAGGCGAAGACGGCTGCGATTCGGCTTGGGTTCCTTTACGTCTGGGGTAGCGCCCGACCATCCCAAAGGATGTCTACGCTCCCAACGCGCCACGCGATTGCGTTCTTCTGCTGACCGAATGCCGCTTCGAACCTCATCTCCTTATGCTTCTTTCGGCGGATGGACATGCCGGATATCCAGCGCGCTGGCTGCGAAGATCGCATCTTCCCCGATGTTCGTGGCGTGATCGCCGACCCGCTCCAGCGAGCGTGAAATGTAGATCAGGTTCAAATAGCCGCGGAGCTGGTCTGGATGCTTGGGCATTTCTTCCGTAAGTTTGTCGGCTACATGGCGGTTGATCTCGTCGATCTTCTTGTCCCGAGGTTTCAGGGCCATGGCCAGCTCGATGTCGTCGTCCGTAAACGCGCGCATGGAATCCTTGAGCAGGGCGCTGGCCTCACTATACATCGGCTCGAGCAACCGCATTTCGCTGAGCTGGGGATGCTCGTTCAGCTTTTTCGCCCGGCGGGCAATGCTGACTGCCGCATCTCCCACCCTTTCGAGATTGTTGCTCACTTTCATGGCGGCAATCACCTGTCGAAAATCGCTCGCGACGGGCTGAAAACGGATGAGCAATTCATAGCCTTCCTTATCCACCTGCTTTTCGAGCGTATCGATCTCCTCGTCATCGGCGATCGCAACGTTGCAACGATCGGTATCGCGCTCGAACAGGCCGCTCATGGCATTCGCGAGGCTCCGCTCCGTGAGACTCGCCATCATCAGAACGGTGTTGCGCAGATGTTCCAGCGCGGCGTCGAAGTTTTGCAGAATGTGAGATTGCATCGCGGGTCGGCTACAAGTTTCGGAAAGGGCGGTCGGGGCGGAAGAAGGGGCCGGAATGAGGAAACGGGAAATCCGGACGCGTCACCCGCGGACGGACATTTTCCTCAACCAAACCGGCCGGTGATATAATCCTCCGTCTGTTTGACGGCTGGGTTCGTGAAGATCTTCGCGGTCGAGTCCATTTCGATCAGCTTCCCCATGTAGAAGAAGGCGGTTCGATCCGAGCAGCGCGTGGCTTGCTGCATGTTGTGCGTTACGATCACGATAGTGAAGTTTTGCTTAATTTCCTGCATCAATTCCTCGATCTTCTGGGTCGCCATGGGATCGAGTGCAGAACAGGGTTCGTCCATCAGGAGCACCTCAGGCTGCATGGCCACCGCCCGGGCGATGCAGAGGCGCTGCTGCTGGCCGCCGGAAAGACTGACGCCAGGCCGGTCGAGGTCGTTTTTCACCTCATCCCAGAGCGCGGCCAAGCGCAGCGAACGCTCCATCTGCTCGCGCAGGAACGCCTTGTCGCGCACGCCATTCAAGCGCAGGCCGGCGATGACGTTCTCGCCGATCGACATGGTCGGGAACGGGTTCGATTTCTGGAAAACCATCCCGACCCGGCGACGCACGATGGCGGGATCCACGGTCGAGGCGTAGAGATCGTCGCCGAAGAGACGGATGCTCCCTTCCATTCGGGCGGAAGGCACGAGTTCGTGCATGCGGTTGAGGCAGCGCAGAAAAGTCGATTTTCCGCAGCCGCTGGGTCCGATGATGGCCGTGATCGAGCGGGGCTGGACGTCGAGATCGATGCCGAACAGCGCCTGCTTCGTCCCGTACCACACGCAGACTTGCCGGGCCGCAAAGGCGGGCAAATCGCTGGGCGAAAGAGGGGTGGGAGGCGAACCAGCGGAGTTGGGGGAGGCCACGGGCGTGCGTCGGGCGGTTGAAGGAGACATCGGAAGAGTGGCGAGGAGGAACGGTACTCAAACACCCTTGCGGGTGAGAAATCGAACCGAGATGTTCAAGAGGAAGACAAAACTCACCAGAACCAGCGCGCCAGCCCACGCCTGACGGTGATAGTCGTCGAAAGCGGAGGTGGCAAAGGCGAAGATCTGGAGCGGCAATGCGGCAATGGGCTGGCCCAGACCCTGGTTCCAAAAGTTGTTGCCGAGTGCCGTAAACAGCAGCGGAGCCGTTTCACCGGCAATCCGGGCCAGCGCGAGCAGGAGTGCGGTGACGATGCCTTTGCGCGCCGTCTTTACCACGATTTGGGAGATCACCCGCCATTTGGCAATTCCGAGGGCGAGAGCCGCCTCGCGGTAGCCCTGGGGCACGAGCAAAAGCACTTCCTCGGTGGTGCGGAGAATGATGGGCACCATCAGACAGCCGAGGGCAACCCCTCCCGCCCAGGCGGAGTACCCTTTCATCGGCACGACCATGATGCCATAGATGACGATTCCCCAAATGATGGACGGCACGCCGTTCAGCACGTCGCTGCTAAACCGCAGCCACCAGTTCGTTTTGGGGTCGC
This sequence comes from Chthoniobacterales bacterium, assembly GCA_038226705.1. Classification (GTDB taxonomy): domain Bacteria; phylum Verrucomicrobiota; class Verrucomicrobiia; order Chthoniobacterales; family SZAS-18; genus SZAS-18. Next base: position 19,007 of record JBBRQH010000028.1, read on the forward strand.
CGTATTCCGCCAGGTAGATGGCGCCGAGGACGCCCAGCGGCACGCCCATGAGCGAGGCGAGACACAAGAGTATGAAGGTTCCAACGATGGCGTTGGCCATGCCTCCGCCCAGTTCTCCGCTGGGCTTCGGGAGCTTAGTGAAAAAATCCCAATTCACCGAGGCCGCGCCCTGGATGACCAGGTAGATGAAGACGAGCGCCAGAGGCAGGACAACCATCACGGCGCAGGCGATGCAAACCGCCGAGACCGCGCTGCTCTTGAACTTTCTCCGCTCGTGATGGTCGCCTTGGGCGCGAACGGCGTTGAAGTCACTCATACTTGTCGGGAGAACGCGGCAATCACGCGACTTTGGAATGTCCACCCCCGGCCGCGAGCAACAGCAACTGCGCGATGAGGTTGACGATGATCGTGACGACGAAAAGCACGAGGCCCACGGCGAAAAGGGCGCTAAGGAAAGACTCGTCGCTCGCTTCGCCGAACTGACTGGCCAGCACCGATGCCATGGTATTGCCCGGCGCGAAAAGCGAAGCCGAGATTTTCGAGGAATTCCCAATCACCATGGTGACGGCCATCGTCTCGCCGATCGCGCGGCCCAACCCGAGGATGATCGCGCCGAAGATGCCGCGTTTGGCATAGCTGAGCACCGCCACCCGCGTCACTTCCCAACGCGTCGCGCCGAGAGCATAGGCCGCCTCACGCTGGAGGTTCGGCACCGAGCTGAGGATCTCGCGCGAGACCGAGGTGATGATCGGGATGATCATGATCGCGAGGATGATTCCCGCCGAGAGCATGCCGATGCCGAAAATCGGACCGCTAAAAAATGGCGTCCAGCCCAGGGCGGCCTGCAACCCGGGATACACAAACGAGCGCAGGAACGGGATCATCACGAAGATGCCCCAGAGGCCGAGGATCACGCTCGGGATGGCCGCGAGCATTTCGATCAGCGAAGTGAGCGGCTGCCGAATCCAAAGCGGGGCGAGTTCCGTCAGATACACGGCAGAAGCGACGCTCAGCGGGACAGCGATCAGCAGGGCGATGAGCGACGAGAGCAATGTGCCGTAGATGAAGGGCAGGGCCCCGAATTTCTCGGTGACCGGGTTCCAGCTCGAACCGGTGATGAAGCCCAATCCAAACTGCTTGAGGGTGGGCAGCGCCCCGATCACCAGCGAGACCACGATGAGCGCGATCAGCGCGAAGATGGAAAACGCCATCGTCCGCGTCAGCCACTTGCCGAAGATATCACCCAGCTTGGACGGGGCCGGCATCAACTGCGCCGCTGTCTTCGGTGCGGGTGTGGCAACGGGCGCGTCGAGTGTTGCCATACGTGGGAACCGGAAAGAAAAAACCCGGGAGTGCAACCGTCAGCCCTTTGCACCCCCAGGCAGCATGATTTCAGACCAAACTTACTTCGCGACCTTGATCCCTTCGATGGCCTTCAGGACGCGGCCGCGGACGTTTTCCGGGAGTGGAGCGTAGTCGAGGCCCTTGGCGGAGTCCGCGCCTTTACTCACGTACCACTTAAGGAAGTCGACGAGCTTTTGCCCGCGCGATGCGTCCTTCTGCTCTTGGTAGACGAGCAGCCAGGTGGCACCGGCGATGGGATACGAGGTCTTGCCGGGGGCATTGACCATCGAGAAGCGGAAATCGTCCGGGATGGTGGCGGTGGCGAGCGCGGCCGTAACAGAGTCGATCGACGCCTTCACGAACTCACCGTCTTTGTTCTTTAGGTCGCCGAAGGCCATTTTGTTTTGCAGCGCGTAAATGAGTTCGACATAGCCGATCGCACCGGGCGTCTGCTTGATCTGGCCGGCCACACCGTCATTTCCCTTGGCGCCCACGCCACCGGGCCATTCGACCGTGGTGGAGACACCCACCTTCGACTTGAAGTCGGCGCTCACGCTCGAGAGGTAGTCCGTGAAAATGTAGTTGGTGCCGCTGCCGTCGGCCCGATGCACCGAGATGATCGCGAGGTCTGGGAGCGTGATCCCAGCATTCAGCTTGGCGATGGCCGGGTCATTCCACTTGGCGATGGTGCCGAGGAAGATGCCTGCCAGGGTTTCGCCATCGAACTTCAGTGCCGGCCCACCCGGCAGATTGTAGGAGACGACCACGGCGCCAGCGGCGGTGGGAAGATGGAGAATCTTGCCCGGGGCCTTGGCGAGGTCGGCGTCTTTCATCGGGCCATCGGAAGCGCCGAAGTCGACCGTCTGGGCGAGGATCTGTTTCTGACCGCCACCCGAGCCGATGGCTTGGTAGTTGAATTGGGTTTTAGCGTCGACCTTTTGATACTCCGCGAACCATTTGGTGTAGAGAGGGGCGGGGAACGTCGCGCCAGCCCCGTTCAAGGTGGTGACTTGGGCGCCGGCCCCGGCCGCGAGGCTGAGGCTGGCGGCGGCGAGGGCGCAGGTGAGGAGGGATTTTGTCATGGCTTTTGGGGTGCGTCTATCGTGTCCGCGTTCCATACGCCAAAACCGCCAGGCGCTCCCGTTCGGTATCGTGACATTATCGCCACAATCGGGATGTTACGCTGGTTTTCCAGCCCATTTCGGACGTGCGGTCGGAACCTCCGAGGATGTGAAATCGCGGGACGCGTCCGTAGGATTTGCCGTTTAGGCCAGCGGATATCCGAGCCGGAGCGACTTCGGGAAGAGCGGTTTTGTGGCGGGATCGCTATACGGTCCCCGGCCCACCCCGAAACGCTGGGGCCGTCGCCGCCAGCGGAAGCACCGGACCTCGAAATCCGCGATGTTGCCTTCGGGGGTGAACTCGATTCCCTCTGCTTCGAGCAGTTCCCGCTGGTGATTGCGGTCGGCGGCGTTCCTGATGCGAAGAAATCCACCGGCGCTCACGACCCGGTGCCACGGGATGGGGCACGGAAGATCCGCGGTCCCTTGAGCGAAAACCCACGCCACATGGCGCGCCGAGATTTCGAGATGACGCGCGATGTCGCCATAAGTCGTCACGCGACCGTGCGGCACCGCGCAGGCCGCGGCTCGCGTCTCGGCGCGCAGGCGGGCGAAGGCGAGCGATTTTGGCACGTTCGCAGCCGGGCTCAGCCCGCGATGCGCGTCCAGACTGTGCGCTCGCGCGCTTCGAGGAGCGGCACGGCGACCTCGAGGTAGCGCTTGAAATCCGGCCCCGCCTGGTGGGCCTCGAAGGCGCGCTCGTCGTCGTACACCTCGTAGAGCATCAGGCGCGTCGCATCCTTCGGATCCGCCACGATGTCGAACTGCCGGCAGCCTGGTTCGGCGCGCGCGGCCGCCGCATTTTCCTGCACGAGGGTCGTAAAGCGCTCGATGTACTGCGGCTTGATGCGGAGGTGGACGACGAGGACGAAGGATGCGGTCGACATGGCTGGCAAGGGTAGGACGACTTGCGCGGAGGGCCATCGTTTTCAACCTCTGGGAGCGGGGACGGACAAGGCGGTTGATGCACGCGGCTGGAATTCTCGTGCATAGAAAGCGGAGTCGAGGGTAGGATGCCGAGGCCTATTTGCCCCCCTTTTCGAAACTCAGTCAATCTTATGAGTCTCCGCTCGTTCCTCTTAATCGTGGCGCTCGTGTTGCCGCCTGGCTTTGCCGCTATCAGCGCCGCACCGGAAGAGACAAAAGTCCGGGATGACGCCCTCAAGTATGTGGCAAAACGCTACGAGGATCGATTGCGCAACGAGCACTTCACCCTGGCGCCCGAGGCGCGCGAAGTCTTGCTGAAGGCGATTCGCGACGCGGTGGAAAAGCTGCCCGTCGACGGGACGACGATCGAGAGCATCAATCCCAATCTGGCGGGTCAGCCCGCGCGCCTCGCTGAGCATTTCAAAAAGAACGGAAAGTCGCGCACGATTACAGTGGAGGATATGCAGATGGCGTTGAAGGTGCTCTGTCCGCTCTGGCCGATTTGCTGAGCGATCCTCCGGGTGTGCCGGCAGGTCAGGCTGCGCGCGAACCGTGCTTTGCGGGGTTTACGCAGGAGACGTCTGGCTCCTTTTGCGGCCCGCGAAATGGCGTTCGGCAGTCCGAATCCGCAACTTCCCGTTGCCTTGACGCCCGGCAGTCTGCACGCAACGTCGCGGCTATGAGTTCTGTTCGTATTGGTGAGCTTCTCTGCGCCTGCGTCGGCATTTCGGCCCTCGCCACTCCCCTCCTAGCCCAATCGCCGCCCGTCGTCTCGGCTGCGCCGGTGAATCTCACGGCGCGTCCTGGCACGGGACCCGTGCGCTTCTATGGCACCAACGTTTTCAACGGGACGGGCATGTTGAAGCAAGTGGGGACGCAGATTTCCATGCAAACAACACTCGGAGACATCGCACTCGAGATGTTCGACACCCGCACACCGCTTTCGGCGGCAAACTTTCTCGCCTACATAAACGCGAACCCCAACCGCTACGCGAATTCCTTCTTCCACCGCAGCGTCCCGGGATTCGTCCTACAAGGCGGAGGCTTCAATTTTGTGAACAATGCGCAGGGAAGTGTTGTGACTTTTCCCCCGGTGCAAAACGAACCCGGGATTTCCAATCTCCGCGGGACGCTCGCATACGCGAAACTTGGTACAGACCCGAATAGTGCAACTTCCCAATTCTTCGTTAATCTTGCCGACAACAGCGCAAATCTAGATGCGCAGAATGGTGGGTTCACCGTCTTCGCTCGCGTGGTGTTGGGGATGAATGTGGTCGACTCCATCGTGGCGTTGCCTCGCGTGAATGCCGGCAGTCCCTTCGACACACTTCCCGTCCGCAACTATTCGGGGGGCACCGTCGGTGCATCCAACCTCATCTTCGACACCATCACGGCACCCTTCGGTTTCACGGCCTCCAGCTCAAACGCAAACGCGGCCGCTGTCAGCGTGGCTGGCTCCGCCTACACGTTGAACTTCCCCACGGGCGCCAATGCGTCCGGTTCCGCAGACGTGACGCTCACCGCTCGCGACTCGGTGGGAAGCGTGAACACGACCTTCAACGTCAACGTCTCTCCGACCGCGCCCAGCGCTCGACTGGCGAACATTTCCACCCGCGCACAGGTGGGCGTGGGCGATGAAGTTCTGATTGGAGGTTTTGTGGTGCGCGGCTCGGCGCCGAAACGGATTCTCGTGCGCTCACTTGGGCCGTCCCTGACCGCGTTCGGCGTGCAGGGGGCATTGAGCGATCCACAGATCGTACTCAAGGACGGTCAGGGCAACACCGTCGCTTCGAACGACAACTGGAAGGCCACGCAGCAGGCCGACATCCAGGCGACCGGATTCGCGCCGACCAACGACCTCGATTCTGCCCTCATCGCTACGCTCCAGCCCGGTTCGTATACCGCAATCGTGAGCGGGGTGGGTGGCGCCACCGGTGTGGCCATCATTGAGGGCTACGAACTCAACACCACGGAGGCCCCGTTGCTGATCAATATCTCTTCGCGCGGCAAGGTGGGCACCGGCGACAACGTCATGATCGGCGGTTTTGTGATCGGGACGAGTTCGCCGAAAAAGGTGATCATTCGGGCCGTCGGCCCCACGCTGACCAATTTCGGCGTGACCAACGCCATGGCAAATCCGACGCTCCAAATTTTCCAGGGGGGCCTGGTCATCGCCGAAAACGACAATTGGAAGGTTGCCCCCGGCGGCGGCGTGAATCCGGACATGGCGGCGATCGTCAGCTCAGGTTTTCCGCCGACAAACGATCTGGAATGCGCCGTGATTGCCACGCTCGCGCCCGGCCCATACACCGCAATCGTGCGCGGCGTGAACGATACAAGTGGCGTCGCGCTGGTGGAGATCTACGACCTCGAGTAGCCGCACGAGCGAGACCAAAGGGATCGACTCACTGTAGAGAACGCAAAAGAGCCCGGCACGCCTGAACAAAGCGGCGATCCGTTTCGCGAGGAGTTCGTTTTGATGCGGGACCACTAGCGGTTCCGCGCTATCGTGCCGGCCTTTGAATCGACTTCCCGATCGCAGCACTGGCGCCGTTCTCGTCGGCCTCATCGCGTTCCTTACCTGGGGCGTGGTGCCGCTCTATTGGAAACGCATCGCGGATGTGGCGGCCGATCGGATCGTGAGCCACCGCACGATCTGGTGCCTTGCCCTCCTCGTCATCGTGGTCGGCGTAAGTGCCGCCAATCGGGAACGCCTGCGCGAGGCGTTGCGGCATCCACGCGCGCTTTGGTTTTCGGCGCTCGCGGGGTGGCTGATCGGCATCAATTGGTTCATTTACATCTGGGCGGTGAATCACAACCGCGTCGTCGAGTCGTCGCTCGGCTACTACCTCTCGCCGCTGGTGACCGTCGCCCTTGGCGCAATCGTTCTCCGCGAGCGCCTCCCCGCCTTGCGTTGGGTCGCTGTCGGTATCGCCTCGCTCGGCGTGCTCATTAAAGTTATCACGGTCGGAGTTTTCCCCTGGATCGCCGTCAGCCTCTGCAGCACTTGGGGCTGTTACGCCCTGATTAAGCGACTGGCTGGGCTCGATACCATCACGGGCCTGGTCATCGAGTGCGCGGCGCTTTTCCCGCCGTCGTTGCTTTATCTTTTTCTCTTCGTCGGCCCTGACTCGGGCCCCACTTTCATCGAAGGCTGGCCGCGCGTGCCGCTGTTTCTTGTCGGCGGGGGTATCGTCACCGCCGTGCCGTTGCTTTGCTATGCCTACGCCACCCGTCGGCTCACCCTCGCCACGCTCGGTCTGATGCAGTACCTCACGCCCACCATGACCTTCCTGCTGGGCGTGCTGCTCTATCGCGAGACGCTCGGTCCGATCGATTTGGTCATGTTCGGCTGCATCTGGTTTGGCCTCGCGCTGTATTCCTGGGCAGGACTGCGCGCCACGGCGCCGACGCCGGTGTGAGGAGGGCTGGAGACGCCGCGAAATGGGCGGGCATCTCGTGTCGATCTGGTGACCACACCTGGATTTCGCGACTGCTGCGGAAATATGGAGTGCGGTAGTCCTCTACCGCTTTCCGTGGAACTGCGCGCCTGCGAATGCAATCGCGCAAGGCACCGGAAGTCCCCATTCCTCTCGCGGCCCTGGTGATCGGCCTCGGCACACACAACTGCCGCGGAAAGCGCCAGAGGACTGCCGCACTCCATAACGCGGCAACCGAAGCCCCGGGCCGCGCTCATCACCGCGCCCCCACCGCCTGTCCCCCCATCTCCTCCAGCCGAGCCACGACCTCCGCGACCGTCTCTTTGAGCGTCGATGTCCCGGCGGTAACCCCGACAGAGGCGACGTCGACAAAGTCTTCGGGTCGTAACTCCGCCGCGCGCTCCACGTGCACCGCGCGGCGTCCCAGCGCGGTCGCCGTCACGACGAGCTGCCGCGTGTTGTTGCTGTGCCGTCCTCCCACGACCACGATCAGCTCGCATTCGGCGAGAATCTTGCCGAGGGCGAGCTGCCGGTTCTTCGTCGGCTGGCAGACGGTATCGACGAAACGCACTTCGCGCGCCGGCTCCGCCTCGACGATCGCCGTGACGAGGGTGCGAACGCGCCCGCTGATCTGCGTGGTCTGGGAGATGATTCCGAGCGAAATAGCCGCAGGCAGGGTGGGGATATCGCCCTCATCCTCGACTACGAAGGCGCCGGGGAAATCGCCGATCAGCCCCTGCACCTCGACGTGCGTGCGCTGGCCGATCACCACGGGCGTGAAGCCGGAGGCAACCAGCACACGCAGCTGCTCATGCGCATGACGCACGAGCGGACAAGTGGCATCCGCCACCCTCACGCCTGCTCCCGTCCAGCGCGACCGCGCCACGTCGGAGGCGCCGTGGGCGGTGATCAACACGCGTCCATCGACGGAGTCCGGCTGATCCTGGAGGGAGCCGAGGCGGGCGCCAGACGCGTGCAAGCGCTCGGTCACGAGGGGGTTGTGGACGAGTTCTCCGAGGATGGTGAGGGGTCCCTCCGTGGCGAGCGCTTCCGCCCGGGCCAAGGCGTCGCGGACTCCGAAGCAGAGGCCGTAGTGTTCAGCTAGCAGGATTTTCATGAGATTGCTTTGTCTGGCAAAGTATTGGGGCAAAAAAAGCGGGTTCAGCCACGGGCGGACTTCACGATCTCCTCCAGCATGACGAGGTATTCATTGAAGGCCTTGCGTCCCCGGACGGTCAGCGCATAGCGCGTCTGGGGTCGGTCCAGGACTTCCTTCGTGATCGCGACGTAGCCGCCGGCATGGAGGGTGCGGAGATGGGTGACCAGATTGCCGTCGCTCATGCTCAACTCGGTTTTCAAATCGCTGAAAGTCCAGTCCGGGCGAGTCGCCAGCAGGGTCATGATCGCGAGCCGACCTCGCTCGTGGATGGTCTTGTCCAGTCGGTCGAAGTCGAACATGGTCCGGTCAATCGTGGCCGGCGGTGGGCGGCGGGAGGGTTTCGCCGCGCCACGCAAACGCTGCGTAGACGAGATGGAAAAAGCCGAAGGTGCTCATCATGAGCCAGGCGGCGGCGACGGTGCCGGGCACTTCCGGACCGGGTCCATAACCGAAGAGTCGGACGCATCCAAAACTGAGAGCGGCGCCGAAGAAGGCGGCCCCGAGCGCCACGAGCGAGTGCGGGGCGAAAACGGAGGTGGAAAGGAGCGCCAGCCCATAGAACAGAAGCCAGCGTGCCACGGTCCCGAGCGGTTCTCCACCGGCGACGAGATCCGCCACGGTGAAAAACGCGGCGGCGGCAAAGGCGGGGGCCATCTGGCGCAAGGCGAGGCGCATGCCGCTCGTGACAAAGAGCTCCCCGCGCGCGCGGGCCTCGCGCTGAATGGCCCACGCACTGGTTAGGGCGACCGCGAGAAGGACGGCCAGCCACGGCGCGATAAAGCCGATCGCCTGTTCGCGCGCTGTTCCGCCTTCCAGGCCAGAGCGACCCGGAACCCCGTGGAAGACGATTTGCGCCGACGCCACGGCGAGGGAGAGCAGTCCGGCGAGCAGCGCCGTGGGAGCGGAGAGCGCCCGATAGAGCGTGGCGCGCTCCATGAGGCGACGGATGACGCCGAGATGCTCGGCGGCGGCCTGCGGTAGATCCATAGGGACTTTGTAATGCAAAGCGCGCGGGCGTCAAGCCAATCCGTGGCAGACTGCTTGACGGGCCGCGCCTGCGCGGTCTTTTGCCGCTCCACAGGCATGAAGTTTATCGTCTCCGGTCAGGAATCCGCGCTCGATCCGCATGAAGTCGGGGCGGGGGCAGCCGCCCTGGCCGCGCTGGCCGGAGCGGGCTTGCGCATTGCGCCGTGGTTCGCCGTGCTGCCGGGGGCGGCGCGCGCGAGCTTGAATCCCTGGCAAGCCCAGGCGCTGGCCAAGGCCCGCGCTGGGGTGGAGATCGCGGATCTGCTCGCGAAGGTGGCCTTCGGGCCGAGCGTTCAGCATGAACTGGAGCGCGCCTTGCGCGGATTGAATACGGGTCAGGTCTCGCTCCGCGTCGCAGAGCACGCGGCGCTCGAGCTTTGGTGCGTCCCACTCGAGAAGGTCCCGCTGCGGATTGTGGAACTCTGGCAGCGCGCGTTGCGGGAACAGCCGGGCCTGCAATGGCCTGCCGTCCTCGTGCAGGCGGCGCTCCCCGCGGATGCAAGCTGCCGGACCGTGGCGATGGATGTGCAATCGGGCTCGCGCCGGCGCACCAGCGTCTTTGCCCGCCTGGGGCTGGCCGCCGAAGCATCGGCCCCGGAGGATTTTTTCCTGCTGGATGAATCGGGTGCGCTGGTCGAGGCGCGACCGGTTCGGAAGACGGCGGCCTTTCTCCCGGTCAGTGCCGGCGGAGCCGAGGCCCGGGCGCTTCCGGCCGAGGTCGGCGACGCGGCCGCGCTCGACGCCGCACGCCTGCGCGAGATTGCGGCTCTCACCCGCCGGGCGACCGAGGCATTTGGTTCCCTGCTCGAGCTGGAGTGGCTACTCGTAGGTGACGAGCCGTGGCTGACCACCGCGCGGCCGCGCGGCGGCGAAAGCGGACCGGTGGATCCCGAAAGCCACGCCGTGCGCTGGGATCGGGCGCCGGCGGAACGCCTCGTCAGTGGAGACGTTTCTCCGCTGACTTTTTCGGTCCTGCGCGAGTCGGTGGGCCGCGGCGGCGGCACCGCTTGGATGGGTGGGCGGATTTGGCTCCGAGACGAAAGCCCCACGGCTGTGCCGGCCGCTACCGCGGATCTGGGCGATGCGGAGAGCGTCGTCGCGTCCATCGCGAAGGGACTCTCCGCGGCCCGCGTGGAGGAGCTGCTCCGAAGCTGGCGCGACTGTGAACGGTTGGAACAAGGATTGGCCGAATCCATTCGCGTTACCTCCGGCGAGGCCGAAAGCTCCTTGCTGGAACTGGCCGGGGCCTGCGAGAAAAACTTGGGCGAACGCGGACTCGCGTACGTGCTGGTCGCTTCGCTCGCGGAATCGCCCCTGACGCGCAGTGTCGCAATGTTCCAGAAAGCGGCCGATACTTTGCAGACGGAAGAAGAGGTCGTACGCACACTGGCGAGCGGGTCGCCCAATGCGCAGCGCCAGGCGCTCGAATCGCTTGAGGAAAAAGGGCGGCTCGCGCTCGAACTCGCGCACGGGCCGGACAGCCCGTTTCCGGGCGATCTCGGCTTGGACCTACCCTCGTTTGCGGAGGAACCCGAGCCGCTCTGGCGGGCGCTGGGAACCTACGCGCTCGGCTTTTGGCGGGCCCCTTATCGACCGCCTTCGCGCGGCTGTGCCGAGGCGGTCCAACGTGCGGAGCAAATCATCGAGACAAAGCTCGGCGGCCTCGCCCAGAAGCCGCGCCGCTGGGCGTTGCAACGCGCCTTGAAGGAGGCCCGTGATGCGCTGGAAAAGCTGGACGTTCTCGACACCACGCGCCGCCGGCTCTCCAGCCTGCGCCGTCGGCTTTTCGCGGAATGGGGACGTCGCCTGCAGTCTGCCGGGGCCCTCCGCCGGGCGGACACGATTCGCTGGCTCACGGCCGGGGAGATCGCAGGATTTGTCGGAGGCGGGGGCGTGGATTTGTCGCTCGAACGGGTGGCCGCGGGCCGGGCGGCTGAAGTGCAGGCACCCATCGCGGCGACTGTTCGGGCCGTAGAAACCCGCGGTCCAGTCTTGGGGGCGGCTCCGCTGACCGCTTCGCGCTCTACCGCGCGTTGGGCCCTGCAGGAGAGTCGGTCGGGCACGGCCGGATCGGCGGGAAGCGCGACCGGACGCGTGCGCCTCCTGCACGATGCGCGCGGGGAGTTCCTCGAGCAGGGCGATATTCTGGTGGCGCGGGCGATCGAGCCCGGCTGGGCGATTCAGCTCGCCGCCTGCGCAGCGATCATTGTGGAAGTCGGCAGCGTGGCCGACGCCGTAGCGCGGCTCGCGCGCTGGTTGGGTGTTCCCTTCCTGACCGGTGTGACTGGCGCCAGCGAGGACCTCCAGGAAGGCGATTGGATCACGGTCGATGCCTCGCTCGGGGCGGTAACACGCGTTCAGGAACCTGCGCCGCAAGCCGAAGGAGAGGCCCTGCCCGAGGCGCCCGTCCTTCGCCTGCCGCCCTCGCGCTTTGGGCCACGTGCTCGGGTTTGATAGCCTATAGCCGATAGCCGGTGCCCGAGGCTGCCCAGCTCGGGCTACCCTCTTGCCCTTTCGCGTTTGCTCGGATTCTGTCCCCTCTTCATCTGCCGCATCCAATAAGGCCAATCCGCAGTCGAACCCGCGAAGCGGGTGAGACAGACCAACAAATTTCGCCTAGTTCCTCATCCAACTTGGTCAATCCGCAGCCGGGCGGAGCGAGACAGGTTGACATATTTTGCCTTTTCCCTTCTTCCAATCGATCAATCCGCACTTCTGATGTCCTACCGCTCCTTCGGTGAATTTGTGACGGCCCTCGATACTGCGGGTGAGTTGCGCCGGATCGCGGAGCCGGTTGCGACTGAGCTGGAGATCACGGCGCTGGCCGACCACGAGATGAAATTGCCCGGGGGAGGGAAGGCGCTGCTTTTCGAGCAGCCGACCGTGAACGGTGTCGTCTCGAAGTTTCCGCTCGCGATCAACACGATGGGCTCGAAGCGCCGCATGGCGATGGCGCTGAAGCTCGGCGACATCGAGGAACTCGCGCACGAAATGCAGCTCATTTTGAAAGCCAAGCCGCCGACCAATCTGCGGCAGGGCTGGGAGCTTCTGAAGCAAGGAGTGAACCTCCTGCACGCACGACCGAAACACGTCCGCGGGGGCCCCTGCAAGGAAGTGGTGCACCGCTTCGAAGAATCCGCCTCGGATCCGAAAGCGGCGCTGGAATCCGTCTCTCCCACGCTGCTCGATCTTCCGATTCTCAAATGCTGGCCGCAGGACGGAGGGCGCTTCATCACGCTGCCAAACGTTCACACGAAGGATCCCGATACCGGCGAACGAAATCTCGGCATGTATCGCATGCAGGTCTACGACGACCGTACGACCGGGATGCATTGGCAGGTGCACAAGGTGGGTGCCCGGCATGGACGCCGCTACTACGAGCGGGGCGAACGGATGCCCGTGGCAGTGACGCTCGGCGGCGATCCCGCTTACACTTTCGCCGCGACGGCTCCACTGCCCGATGGGCTCGACGAGATTCTCTTCGCGGGCTTCTGCCGGAAGAAGTCGGTCGAGCTCGTGAAGTGCGAGTCTGTGGACTTGGAAGTGCCGGCCGATGTCGACTTCGTGCTCGAAGGCTACGTCCAGCCGGGAGAGCAGCGGCCCGAGGGTCCCTTCGGGGATCACACGGGCTTTTACACGCCGGTCGATGCGTATCCGGTCTTTCACCTTACGGCGATTACACACCGCAAAGACGCGGTCTATCCTGCGACAATTGTCGGCGTGCCGCCGATGGAAGACTTCTATATGGGATCGGCGAGCGTGCGTGTGTTCCTCCCGGTTTTCCGGATGAATTTCCCTGAGATTGCCGATCTCGCGCTCCCTGCGGAAGGGGTCTTCCACAACCTCGTTTTCGTCAGCATTCGCAAGCAGTACCCGTATCAAGCCTACAAAATCATGCACGGACTCTGGGGCATGGGACAGATGATGTTTAGCAAGTACATCGTGGTGGTGGACGATGACTGCGACGTGCACAACACGAGCGAGGTGCTGTTCCGGCTGTGCGCGAACACCGACCCGCAGCGCGACACCACCTTCATCAAGAATCCCTGCGATTCCCTCGACCACGCGCCGACGGACCCGAACATAGGGTCGCACATGGGTTTCGACGCGACGCGGAAACTGCCGGGCGAGGGCTACCATCGGGGTTGGCCCGAGCTCGTAAAGATGGACCCCGCCGTCCTCGAGCGACTGGCGGCCCGATTGGGGAAGTGACGTAACACCGATTTCCCGGCGTTGGCTCTCACCGCCAGCTCACGAGCACCACGCCACCGCTGACGAGAAGGAGGCCCAGCCAGTTCAAGGGTGAGAGCTTTTCACCAAGCAGGGCCGCCGCAAACAGCGCGGTGAGGACGAGGCTGAGTTTATCGACCGCCGAAACGCGCGCGGCGTCGCCCGCCTTGAGCGCACGAAAGTAGCAGACCCAGGAGGCTCCGGTTGCGAGGCCTGAGAGCACGAGAAACAAATAACCGCGCGGCGTGCCCGAGGTGACTTCGTTCCACTGTCCGCGCGCCAGCAAAATCCCACCGAGCGCGACGATGACGACGAGGGTGCGTACAAAGGTCGCGGCGTCCGGATTCATCCCGCCCACGCCGACCTTGGCCAGGATGGCAGTCAGGGCGGCGAAGAGAGCGGAGGCGAGCGCCCACCAGGTCCAGGCTGGCATCGGGATACGTTGGGGAGAGGAAAGAAAGGACTATTTTTTCGGCGGCGTCGCCTTCGTTTTCGGCGCCGCCGTAGTTTCGGAAGTGGCAGTGGCGGCCCCGGCTGCTGCCCCCTGCTTTTTCTTTTCGCGCTCCGCCTTCTTCCTGGCCTTCTTTTCGGCCTTGAGCGTTTCCTTCATCCTCTTGCGCTCCGCCTTGTCGATCTTGCCGTCGCCGTTGGTGTCGAAGCGTTTAAGGTGGTCCGCCTTCCGGGCGGCATCCCGCTCGGCCCGCTCCTGGCGCATCGCTGCCTTCTCCTCGGGATCGAGAATGCCGTTCCCGTCCGTGTCGTACTTCCGCAGCATGGCCGGCAGTTCTCTCTTCGGCTTGCCGGTGGGAATCGCCGCCGGAGTGGCGGCGGGGGAACTCGCCGGTGGCAGAGTTTCCGCACCGAGCGGCAAGGCGAAAAGGGCGGCGGCAAAAAACGGCAGGCCAAGGGGGGATTTCATCCGGCCCATTTGTTCGCACCGCGGGAACCAAGTCAAAAAGGAAACGCGCTGAGATCGCCAGCCCCTCCATCAGAGGCGGGGCGTGCTGGCGGCGCGCCAGGGCGAATCGGCCTCGCCCGGAAAGCGGGTGGGCACGCGAGTGGCGCTGTGGACCAGTTGTTTCGCCGCCGTGGAGCCGCGGGCGAGGCCGAACATGGCCCCTTTGACCAGTTTCAACCGACCCTGCATGAGCGCGAGAATGGGATCGGACCGCGCGAGAAAGATTTGCCGCCACGCTTCCGCCGGTCCGCTGACGATGAAGGCGGCCGACTCTGTTTCCGTTGACTTCACCGCCCGGACGGAACGGCATTCGTCTTCAAACAGATCGAGCAGAAGATGGCGGCCCCGCGGAACCTCTGGCGCGGGCTCGAGCACCAGTGCGACGACCTGCTGCCAGCCCCGGGCGGAGCGGCGGTACTCGGGGTTGCGATTGATTTGTTCGCGGAAGGCCTCGGCCCAGGTCTGGCTGAAAAACTCGTGTGTCATGGCCGGAAGGTTGGCGTTGGCACGTTCGACGGAAGAGCGGACTCTTCAAGCCTCCGCCATGTCCGCTGTGAACCTCAAAAAGCGATTCGACGCGGTGCAGGGTTATCTCGAGTTGGGAATGTTTGACGAAGCCCTGGAGGAACTGACGGCACTGGAGTCGGAGATCGGCCCCCGGTTCGAAGTGCTGGCTCTGCGCATGACGGCCTATCGCGCCGCGCACCGCTGGGAAGAAATGCGCGAAGTGGCCGCCCTGATTCATCGCCTGCGGCCGGGACACGCGGAATCGTGGGTCTGGCTGGCCGATGCGACGCGTCACAGCATTTCGCTGGAAGTGGCCCGCGAAATTCTGCGCGATGCCGAGACCGCTTTTCCGGCCAACCCGCACGTCAAATTCCAGCTCGGTTGCTATCACTGCCAGCTCGGCGAACTCATTCCGGCCGAGCGGTGTGTGCGAGAGGCCATCGCGCTCGACCGGCGCTGGCATGAAATCGCGTTGGGCGATACAGATGTGGAATCGCTCTGGCCGCGCTTGCGCGAGTTACCCTCCGAATCCTGACTATCCTGGCAAATGGGCGTCCCCTCGTGAATTGTTCCTTTGCGGGCCGGATGAAGGACCACTGGACGCCTGCCCCTTCGCTGCGCAATCTGCGCCCGTGTTTCTGCCCCGCTGCCTGTTTGTCGCGCTCGCCGTGTGTGCCAACCTTTCGTCCCAGGGGGCGACGCCGGACCGACGGGTGGTCTTGATGGTGTGGGATGGACTGCGGCCGGATTTTGTCACGCCGGAAGTCACTCCCAACCTGTACGCCTTGGCGGCGCGCGGAGTGTTCTTCAAGAATCACCACTCCTCGTACCCCGGTGCCACCGAGGTGAACGGAACGGCGCTGGCCACGGGCGGGCATCCAGCGAGCAGCGGAATTGTGGGGAACCGGGAATATCGTCCGGCGATCAACCCGCTGGAGAGCGTCGACACGCAGGCGCCCGACACGGTGCAGAAGGGCGATGTTCTGACCAATGGCCATTACCTTCTGCTTCCGACTCTTGCGGCGCGGGTGCAGTCCGCCGGGCTGCGCACCGCCGTGGCGGGAACCAAAAGCGTAGTGCTCCTGCATGACCGTCCGGCGGGCCGCCGGGGCGCCACCAGCCCGCCTTCGATTGTCCTCTTCACGAAAGATATCTCTGCGACACCCAGCGCGCCGCGGCGCACCATTTCGCTCACGGTACCGGACGGAGCCCTGCCCACGCTCGTGCCCATGGACGACCCGATCCCGGAAAACATCACGTATCCGAACGAACGGCAGGATGAGTGGACCACGCGTATGATGGTCGAACGGCTTTGGCGGGATGGGGTGCCGGCCTTTTCGCTGCTCTGGCTCAGCGAGCCCGATTTCACCCAGCATCAGCACGGGCCGGGCTCTGGTCCGGCGCTGGCGGCATTGCGCAGCGCGGATCGCAATCTCGGGCGCGTTCTCGCCGCGCTGGAAATGCGGGGCATGCGCGATGCGGTCGATATCCTGGTCGTCTCGGACCACGGCTTTTCTACGGTCAGCGCGCGGGCCGACGTGGCCCGCGCCCTGCGCGACGCCGGTGTCGACGCCCGGCGCGAATTCACGGAGCCGCCCGCACCCGGGCAGGTCTTTGTGGTGGGGCACGGGGGAAGTGTCTTTCTTTACGTGATCGGGCACGACCAGGTTCTGGCGAAACGGATCATCGAAGTGCTGCAGAACTCGGATTTTGCCGGCACCATCCTGACGCGCGAGGCGATGCCGGGGACGCATCGGCTTTCCGATGTGCGCATGGATTCGGAGGAGGCCCCCGACATCGTCGTTTCGATGCGCTGGACCCCGGCGAAAGGCGCCCACGGCACGCCGGGAACGATCATCTCGGATGGAGGGAGAATGCCCGGGGGCGGCAATCATGCTTCCCTGAGTGTGTTCGATCAGCACAACACGCTGATCGCGGCCGGACGCGATTTCAGAGTCGGATTGGAAAGCGAGCTGCCTTCGGGGAACATCGATGTCGCGCCCACGATCCTGCGCTTGCTGGCGCTGAAGCCGGAGGCGCCTTGCGACGGGCGGGTGCTCTTTGAAGCGCTGCGCGAAGAAATCGCGGAAAAGCCCCTGCCGCCGCGGACCGAGCGCACGGAAGCGAGCAGCATCGTGGCCAAGGGGGTCTGGCGGCAATATCTCCAACTGACTCGCTATGCAGGCGCACTCTATGTGGACGAGGGAAATGCCGCGATCGCGCCGGCTGCGATCAAAACCTCGGCAGACGCGAATTGAAAGAAACGGCCGCGGCTCGCCCAATGAGCCGTTCCAGATAAGGTGCGCGCTCCATGTCGTCCGCTTTGCGCCGTCTCGTCATCAAACTCGGCACTGGCCTGCTCACCCAGCCCGGTGGCGCGGGGCTCGATCTGCCGCAGTTCGAGCGGTTGACCGATGAAATCGCGGCCCTCGTCGCCGCCGGCCACGAATGCGTGGTTGTTACGAGTGGTGCGGTGGGAGCGGGATTGATGGCGCTCGGGCTCGCGGAGCGCCCGAAGGAACTCGCCGCGATCCAGGGCTGCGCTGCGATCGGACAATCGCGCCTGATGCGCGTCTACGGGGAGTTGCTGGATCGCCACGGCCTGCTTGCCGCCCAGATTCTGCTCACGCATTCCGATCTCGATTCCCGCACGCGCTACGCCAATGCACAAAATACGCTCGAACACCTCCTGGCCTCGCGCCGGGTGGTGCCGATCATCAACGAAAACGACACCGTCGCGGTCGAGGAACTCCGCTTCGGCGACAACGACCGGCTCTCCGCCGAAGTGGCGCATTTGATTCGCGCGGATCTGCTCATTCTCCTCACCAGCGCCAATGGCCTCACCCGCGACGGCCGGGCGGAGAGCGAGGCGATTCCGCTGGTCGAAGACGTCGACGCCGCGATGGGTTTTGCCGGCGCCGAGCGCGGGCCCCTGAGCGTCGGGGGCATGGCCTCGAAGCTGCAGGCCGTAAAGCTCGCGGTGGAGGCCGGGATTCCCGCCGTCATCGCCCATGGGCGCAAAGCCGGCCTCCTGGCGCGCATCCTGGCCGGCGAAAATGTGGGCACGCGCTTCCCTGCGCGCCTGCGCGCCTGATCCAAAGTTCCGGTGGACCTCGCCGCTCAAATTCTCGCTCTCGGGGTGCGCGCCCGCACGGCCGCACGGCAGCTTGCGTCAGCCTCGCGCGCCCGGAAAGACGCTGCGCTGCTGGCATGTGCGGATGCGCTGGTGGTTGCGGAGGCGGAGATTCTCGCAGCGAATGCGGCCGACCTGTCCGCGGCAGCGGCGCGGGGCATCTCGGGCGCGCTGCTCGATCGCCTCCGACTCGACCCGCAGCGCCTGGCCGACATTGCCCAGCAGGTGGGCGAGGTGGCCGCGCTCCCCGATCCCGTCGGTGAGATTTTGCGCGAATGGACGCCCCCGAGCGGGATTCGAATCGCCAAGGTGCGCGTGCCGATCGGGGTCGTCGGAATCGTTTTCGAGTCGCGTCCAAACGTCACGAGCGATGCGGCCGCGCTTTGCCTGAAGTCCGGCAACGCCTGCATCCTGCGCGGCGGCTCGGAAGCGCTGCGCTCGAACACCGCCATCGCCGGCGCGCTCCGGCGCGGATTGGAGAATTCCGGACTTCCGGCGGACGCGATTCAACTGGTGGAGAGCACCGATCGCGACGCGATCCGACTGCTGGCGCAACTGGAGAAACACATCGATCTCATCGTGCCGCGGGGAGGCGAGGGGCTGATCCGCGCGGTCGTCGAGCACGCGCGTATTCCCGTCATCAAACACTACACCGGCTTGTGCATTCTCTACGTGGACGCGGCGGCGGATCTCGCGATGGCGCGGGACATCGCGTTGAACGCGAAGACGCAGCGGCCGGGAGTGTGCAATGCGATCGAGACCCTGCTGGTGCATCGCGACATCGCGGCGGAGGCGCTGCCCGTGCTCGGTGCGGCGCTGCGCGCGGCTGGGGTCGAGCTGCGCGCCGATCCCGCAGCGCGCACCATCCTGGGCGAGGCGCACTGCAGCGCCGCGCAACCGGCGGACTGGGAAACGGAGTTTCTCGATCTCGTGCTCGCGGTGCGAGTGGTGGATTCGCTCGACGACGCGCTGGCGCATATCGAGCGCTACGGTTCGCATCACAGTGACGCGATCGTCACCCGCGATGCAGCGGCGGCCGAGCGCTTCCTGAATGAGGCGGATTCGGCGACGGTTTACTGGAATGCGAGCACGCGCTTCACCGATGGAGGCGCCTTCGGCTTTGGCGCGGAGATCGGAATCAGCACCGATAAACTGCACGCGCGCGGCCCGATGGGCCTGGAAGAACTGACGACCTACAAGTACGTCATCCGCGGAGCCGGCGAGGTGCGGCATTGAGATTTGCGCCGGGACTCGGGCGCGGGTACATCCCTTCGCATGGAAATCATTCACTCCGACTCCGCTCCCAAGGCCATCGGGCCTTATTCCCAAGCCATCGCCAGCGGCGGCTTTGTCTTCTGCGCCGGGCAGACGCCGATGGATTCGGCGACGATGGAACTCGTGCCCGGGGCGATCGAGGAACAGACTCGCAAGGTGCTCGAGAATCTCGAGGCGGTGCTGAAGGCCCGCAGCCTCGACCGGACGCGCATCGTCAAGACGACCGTCTTCCTGAAGAATTTCGCCGACTTTCCGCGGATGAACGGAGTCTACGCCGAGTTCTTCGGCGCCCATCGTCCGGCCCGGAGCACGGTGGAAGTTTCGCGCCTGCCGAAGGATTGCCTCGTCGAGATCGAGTGCATCGCCGAGGCGTAGAATGATGCAGGCATTGTTGGTGGATCCCGCGCTGGTGCCGGTGCTCGCGGCCATCGCGGTCGTGCTGCTGTTCGCCACCGTTGGGCTGCTCTTCGTGGTGCTCGCCCGCGTGCGGCGGGCGGACCCAAGCAGCCTGGCCCCGGCGCTGGCGACGCTTTCGACCCTGCAGGAGCGGAGCGAGCGTACGACGCGCGAGGAACTCGCCGCCATGCGCCGCGAGTCGGGCGAAAGCGCGCAGCGCAGCCGCGAAGAGCAAGCCACCTCCTTGAAAGGCCTCGCGGAGGATCTGCTCGCACGACTGGCGCTGGTGAACCAGGCCCAGGTGGAGCAAATGGAGCAGTTCAGCGGGCAGATCCGCCTCATGCTCGCCTCGAATGAGGACCACTTCACCCGCCTTGCCGCCAATTCGCGCCTGGCCCAGGGGCAGATGGTCGAATCGGTAGAACGCGAGTTTGGCGTCGGACGCGAAACTGCCGTGACGAACGCAAATGCCGTGCGCGATTTTCTCGGCCAGGCCCTGGGCTCCTTCAGCGAACATGTGCGCGCGAGCACCGAAGCCAGCCGGGAAGGGCTCGTTTCGCTCCGGGACGGGGTGGAGGCCCGGATCGCCGGCTTCTTCACGCAGTTTCAAGCGAGCGGGGAAGCCCTGCGCGTCAGCCTCGGGGAGGCGCAACGCCAACTGCGCGAGACGCTGCTCCAGCAGGTGGCCAAGCTCGCCGAAGGCACGGAGCGCCAGCTCGAAACCGTGCGGCTCGCGGTCGACGGCCAGCTCCGCGCCATCCAGCAGGACAATGCCGCCCAGCTCGAGCGCATGCGCGCCACCGTGGAGGAGAAGCTGCAAGGCACGCTTGAGCGCCGGCTCGGCGAATCGTTCCGCCTGGTCTCCGATCGGCTCGAGCAGGTCCACCGTGGCCTGGGCGAGATGCAGCAGCTCGCGTCTGATGTCGGCTCCTTGCAACGCGTTCTGACGAACGTGAAAACGCGCGGCGGCTGGGGCGAAGTGCAGCTCGGCGCGTTGCTCGAACAGGTGCTGCAGCCGGGCCAGTTCGAGAAGAACGTGCGCGTGCGACCGGAATCCAACGAATACGTGGAGTACGCCATCAAGCTGCCCGGCCCGGATGCCGGGAGCGAAAAGCCGGTCTGGCTGCCCATCGACGCCAAGTTCCCAGTGGAAGACTTTCAACGGTTGCTCGACGCGCAGGAACGCGCCGCCACGGATGAGATCGAGCGCGCGGCCAAGGACCTCGAGGCCAGCGCCCGCTTGTGCGCGAGCGAGCTCTCGAAAAAATATTTGCAGCCGCCGCATACGACGGATTTCGGCATCATGTTCCTGCCGACCGAGGGTCTCTATGCGGAGATCGTCCGAAGGAACGGTTTCGTGGAACGGTTGCAGCGCGATTTCCGGGTGGTCGTGGCTGGCCCCACGACGCTGGCCGCGCTTTTGAACAGTCTCCAAATGGGATTCCGGACTCTCGCGATTCAGCAGCGGAGCAGCGAGGTTTGGAACATTCTGGCCGGCGTGAAAACCGAATTCGGACGCTTCGGCGAAGCGATCGAGGCGGTGCAAAAAAAGCTCCAGGAAGCGGCGAACAAAGTGGACGACGTGCGCCTCCGCTCGCGCGTACTCACGCGCAAGCTGAACGATGTTCAATCCGCGCCGGAGTTGCCTCCGCCTCCGGTGGATCCGATCGAGCAACTCGCCTTCCCCATGGCCGAGACGGAGCCGGCGACCGAGAAGACGCCCGCCTGAGTGCTCGACAGCGCGCCCTTCCCGCGGATGCTCCCGCACTGCCGCCATGGCGAAATGGCAGACGCAGCAGACTTAAAATCTGCTTCTCAGAAATGGGAGTACCGGTTCGAGTCCGGTTGGCGGCACCCTTACAATAAGGGACTTACACCGAAAAAAGAGCCCGATATTTCGGCCCGATCGACGGAACTAATACGAAGCAAAATACCGCTAAAACGAAGCATTGGCGTACGGCAACGTACGGCAACCGGTCGATTGGCATTACGTCCGATTCCGCAAATTTCAGTTCCCGGCGTGGCGGCGCATCTTCGCCCAGGTCCGCGGATGCACTCGCTTCCGCTGCGAATGCGGTGCGGGTCTGGAATCGCACTCCCAACTCATTTCCTTCTCAACCCGCAGGAACACAACCAGATAAAGCAGATTGGGCGAATCTCGGCTGAGATGTCCGTTCCCCGCTCTTTTTCCCACGTCGACGGAAAACGAGTCCCGTTGAAGGAACGCGGCCGGGAGTACGTCGGCATATTCGAAAGAATCACGGACCCCAAGTATCCAGGCGAACGCCTGATGATTCTGGCCCTCAATATGCGCTGGGTGACTGCGAAGGAGTTACAGCGGGCCGTGGAGCAGGAGGATGGGTCGTACGTGCTGGTGCTGTGAGAAAGTCCTCCCATGGGAGAATTTTTGTTGCCCCGGTTACGAATAAAAACCCGCCGCCCTATTTCTGTGCATCGGAATGCCGTCGCCGTTGACAGCCAGCACCTCCTACGTGACTGAGTAGATCGTGCGCAACTCCCCGCATTCGCGGCGATTGCCAGCTAGATTCATTAAAACATTTATCCTCCGACCATGCCATTTGTTGTATTTCCGAAAGCCACCGTCCACTCCGCTTTCGCCGGTGCCATTTTCCTTTTATTGAATTCGCTGGCGATCTCGCCCGTGCGCGCAGACGTGCTATACGTGGCCAACAACGGGAATAGCACGGTCGAGAGAATCAGCAGCGGTGGGGTTGGCACGGTCTTTGCCAGCACCGGGCCCAATCCGCGTGGCTTGGCCTTCGACGCGGCGGCCAACCTTTACGTGGCCAACGCTGGAGACTTCACCATCTCGAGGTTTACCCCTGCCGGAGGCAGTTCGATCTTCGCCAACAGCGGATTGAGCGCCCCTTTCGGGCTCGCCTTCGACAGCGCCGGCCGACTTCTGGCGGCCAATGAGGGCAATGCCACCATCGCGAGATTTACCAGCGGCGGGTCCGGCTCAGTCTTCGCCAACACGGGATTGAGTTTGCCGTTGGGTCTGGCTTTCGACAAGTCTGGCAATCTCTACGTGGCAAACAACGGCAGCAACACTATCGAGCGATTCACCCCCGGAGGCGTCGGGTCGGTCTTCGCCACTGTGCCACAGCCCTACGGGCTCGCCTTCGACGCTGCCGGCAATCTTTACGCGGCCAGCAATAACACCAATACGATCATGCGTATTAGCTCCGGCGGGGTCAGTTCAGTCTTCGCCAGCACCGGAATAAGCCCGAGCGGGATCGCCTTCGATAGCGCGGGCAACCTTTACGTGTCGAATCTCGGCGATAACACGATCGAAAAATTCACTTCGGCCGGGGTCGGTTCAGTCTTCGCCACCGCGGCTAATGGCCTCAGCAGTCCGACCTTTCTCGCCTTCACCACGGATGCGGGCGTGCCAATTGGTCTCCCGATCCCCGAGCCTTCGACGGTGCTGACTCTCGGTTTCGGAGTGGCGGCATTTTTCGTCCGCAGACGGTTCATCAGCGTGCGCAGTCAGACGAAGTAATCGTTTTCGCGCCGCCGCGCGCAAAGGCTGCCTCGCATTGAGCAGAGTCGTCGCTACTCCCACGACTTCGCGAGGTCGTCGCAATCGAGCATCTCGGCCCTTAGCGCGGGCTCCAACCTTGAGACGGGGGCGACGTGCTCCTTCGCCTCGAGCGCGCCCTATGGCACGCGGACGACCGCTATTATTCCGCCTTCCGCATTGGCCGCGCGGCGACGGCGAAATAGTCGACTGACTCGCGGCTTAACAGCGCCAGGTCTTCGACTCGGGCGGGTCGGCGCTCGACCTTTTGGCACCCGATGTGCTCGCTATAAAACTCCCTTGCGTCCTCTTCGGATAAGCTGTCTACCCGTTCCAAGTCGGCAAAGGAAACAGTTCCCAACTTGGCAGCCCGCCATGCGAGCGCCTTGAAGGAAGGATCGGCGCGAAATCCGTCTGGCAGTTTCATCTGCGCGAAGCGTGATCGATCCGAAGCTTTTTGCATGCGAAAGCTTTGTCACGGGAAAGAAAAACCTTTCGCTTTTCGGGCAGGCGCTGTGACACTCCGCCAAGTCGACGCAAATCGAGCATTTCGGCCCTGGGCGCGGGCGCGAGCCTTCAGACGGCGGCCGCGTTGCTCGCGGCTGCTACTTCAACGGATTATTCCGTTTTCGCCGACGTCTTGTCCTCCTTCTTGTTATAGAAGAGCGTGATCTTGGTGATCTCCTTGAGCTTGTACCCAAGCCACTGGACCGAGGTGCTATCGACCTCGTAAACGACCTTGAAATCCCACTTTGATGCTTTCGCCTTCGGGCTAAACGAGATGTCGAGGGACGCCCCGTCTTTCAATGGTTTCTTGAGGATGTTGTCGCCCCAATCCTCCTCCGAGGATGGTCCGATGTAGAGTTCGCTGAGATCATAGCCCGTGCTGTTGACGAGCTTGAAGTCGAGTTCGCTTTCAGCCCGGACCGGAAGGGCCAAGCCAATGTAGAGCAAAAGCGCCGTAAATACCGATATCCCAACGGTTTGTTTTTTCATCTCCGAATAGGCCCCGCGCCGCTGCCGAGTCAAATGCACGCATTCAAACTGTCACACAATCGAGCCCCGGGCGTTCGCCCCACTCTCATTTCTCGTTGACTACTCGGAGCCCTTTTTTACTGCAGCCCCGATGCTGACGGTGTCGTCGTCCTCCTCATCCTTGTCGTCGTCCTTGGCTTTTTCCTTCTTTGTTGCCTTGGCGGGTTTGTCCGGCTTTCCCGCCGTCTCCTTCTTTGCGTCGCCGCCGTTGGGCATGATCGACTTCACAATGGTTTGAAAATCCGGCTTGTGCGCCTCTGCTGTCGCGGGCGGCGCCAGATTGGTTAGTTGGAAGAATTTGCCTCCCGCCTCAAAGATTACCGCGTTGCCTGCATATGGCGTCGGCTTCTCCGCAGGATCGGTGCTGATATACTTGCAGTCGCCAGAGAGGAAAATCATCCCGTCTTTTTCGAGCGGTTCACCGGTCTTCAACTCCTGCATCTTGGAATCGTTCACGTGCCATTTCAGTGCGTCGACGGCAGCAGTTTTCATCTCGGCTTTGCTCGTGGCGGTCGAGGGCCGAACGACCAGACGATATCCGTCCTTTGCGAACCAAACGAGATTTCCCGTTTTCCCTGTGACGATCTCGCCCTCAGGAAACGTGATGGAGAAGGCAGGGCCTTCTTTGGGATAAGCAACCTCCGCCGCGCCAACTGTGACGGAGCCGACGGCGAGGGCGGCGAGTAAATTAAGAAGGTACTTCATTTTCCTCAATGCTCCTAAGCACTTACGGCGCAATTGGTTTTATTGTAATCCGTCCCGGCGGCGCGAACAAACCGACACAAAATGGCCAGGAGGGCTGGGCTTTTCGGCCGCGATAAGTTTGCGTTCGAAGCCCGGCGGCATCTTGCAAAAGATACGCGAAGCGTTTGACATCGTCGGTGTCCTCCGCCGGGATTTCGCGTCGCCCGCAAAAATGAAGGGAATACATCTCGTCCGACATCACACCCGCACGCCATTCGCGCATATCCGCTCGGCGAACAAGGCAGACCGAGGTACGCTTTTGGAGGCAGGTTGTTCCAAGGACTGTCGGCGAGACCCGGAGAATCGCGCCTTCGCCGTTCGTGGTCTTCGGCCATTTGGCGCAACCCCGTCTTTCCGATCTTCGCCGCGGAATGGTTTCCGTTTGCCGGAATTCATTCCCACGTCCAGCGTTACTGATTTTTCGCGCGCTGGGCAAGCGCGGTCCGATCGGTCCGATGCAGCCCGCCAAATGGCGCGTCAAATGGCGCTTGCCTCGGACAAGTACACCTGCTATCCCCCACGCATGTCGCGTTTTACCACGTTCATTGCCGGCGTCGTGATGGGCGCCTCTCTCACGATCGCGCCGGCCGCTTCGGCGGCGTTCGCGTTTACCGAGACTTTTTCGACTCCCGGCTCCACCTCAGGCTGGGCGAACGTTTTTGGGAGTCTTACCCTCATGCAGACGGCCGCAGGCGGCGGCGCGCTCGGATTCACCTCCGTCGGTGGCGCGGGAGATGGCGATTTCATCAACGCGAACAGCGGCGCGTCGGGCGGTGCGTTCGTCGGAGATTTCACTTCCGCGGGACTCAACCAGGCACGGTTCACGATCTTCATCGGTTCGGGCTCGGCCAACTACGCTGCGCTCGACCTCTACGATTCAGTCAGCAATACCGAGTGGCAGTACCCGGTGACCATTCCGGCTTCAGGTTCGTCGGTGACAGTCAGCGTGCCGCTCGATGCCAGCGATCCGGGATGGGTTTTCGTACGGGGGAATTCCCTCGCCTTCGTGCTCGCGAACACGACCGATTTCGGAATTGCCCTTACGGGTTCCGTTCCGGTCGATGGCTACGTGGACAATGTCGTCGTTGCCGCGCCCGAACCCGGGACCGTGTTTGCCGGAGTGCTCGCGGTTGTCAGCGCCGGTTTCGCGTGGCGCCGGCGTCGATAGGCACGGGTGAGAGCTGGGGTCTATCGCGAGCCCATCCAGCGCAGCCTCAAACGCATATCGGCAATTTTCGGCGGCATTGGCATACGACGCGGTGTTCAAGAGCATAAAGCGCGACCAGGACGCCGAAACACAAGCACTAGGCCAGAAAAAGAAGTGCCGGGGAACGGTTGACCGCCACTCGCGCCATCAGGTCGTGAGACAGTTTGAGTGCAATAGCACAAATCTCAGGAGCCGGCCGCTGGCGGCGTTAGAATCCCGGCATCGGCCAGCGCTCTTCCGACCGCAACGCGGGTGGCGCGTTCGTAGTCGTTTCGCATCTGGCCGATCCAGCTTCCATTTGCGATCATGAGGCGGACGCCGGAACGCGCAGGGCACGTAGCGAAGAGATTCGCGAGGCAGTTCACGGCCACCGCTTCGATCTGTTTCCGGTGCTCCGGGAGGAGAACATCGCCGGGGACATTCCAGACGACGGACCACCCGGACGAAACGGGCAGCGGATCGGCGATCACCTCCACGTGACCGTGCCTTTGATCGGTGCCGCGCCGAAAAAGATAAAGCCCCTTGCCGTGTCCTCGCCGGAGGACGGAGGATGTCTTAGGATACCGGCGTGGGGTGCTTCGCTCCAGCAAAAGAGCGCGCGCCGCCTCCGCTGTTTCATCGACGAGTTGTCTGGCAAGTTGCGCCACGTCGTTCACGTCGGGAATCGCGCGAAAGCCTTTGTCGGTGCTCTTATCGCCATCCGGCCACTCCGGTTCGAACATCAGGTCGCCCGAACCGTCGCGCCGCGCATCGCTGTGCGCGCCCTCGAGTTGGGCCGGTCCGAAGGAGCGAAACGCGATCGAACGCCAAGCGCTTGCATCAAGGATGAACGCACGCCTGTCGGTGATCACATACGCCGTGCGCCGGGCGGTCCGGCGCATCGAAATAGGGACGAGAACCAGCCCGCCCGCCAAAAGCAGGAGGAAAATCGCGCCACAAAAAGGCGCGAGCCCGATCGCTGGCAATTGGAACTCCGCACGACTTGTGAGGATGAACGCCACGAAAGCGGCGGCCGCAAGACCGGTGAGAAATGCAAAAATACCCGCTCCGAAAAAGAAGAGCGGGGCAAGCGGCTGCCCCAGCCAGCGGATGCGTTCTCCGGGCTCCAGTTCCGCCGAGACGAGTTCCGCCAAGCCCGCCGGGAGAGTGCTCTCGGGCGTCATCGAATGGCCCTTTAACCGCTGCTTCGGGGTGGCATCGGTTTCGGACGTTCGATAGTCCGGCGACTCTTGCTTGTCCGGATGCGCCAGTTGCCGGAGCAGTCGCTCCACTTCCCGCACCCGAGGGATGGCGAGAAATCCGATCGCGCTGGCTTGCCCGCCCCGGCCGACCGGTTCGCTGCGCTCAAAGATGAGATCGCCCGATCCATCCCGATTCTGAATGCGTCGGAGTCCGGGGAGCATTCTTGGGGCGAACTCGCGAAGTGAGATCCGCTCCCACTTTCCTCCTTCCAGGATCAAAGCGCGCCGATCCGTGATGGCATATGTCGTCCCCCGCGCCTTGCGCCATCGCCTCAGCAGGGGCGCGCACAGAAACGTGATGACGAGAATGAGCGGGATGACCACCGACTCCGAGGTAAACCCAGTGCCTGACCGGAAACGCCCGAGGGCACCGGCGAGCCAGAAGGTGGCGAAAAGAATCCAGAGGATGACGAAGAGGACGAGCTCGGCGCCAAATCGTCTTATGAAACGTCCCGGGGCGGGTCGCCCGACCCAAATAGTCTGCTCGCCCGGCGGAAGTTGAGCCGCCACTCGCACCAACAGGTCGTGAGACACTTTCGTTACCATAGCACAAAGCCAGATCGCTATGTCCCGGGCGCCGCTTTGATCGGATCCCCAAGCTGGGCGAGAGGTCTCATGACAATCTCCAGGATGCGGTCTGGGGCGTTTCCGCGCGGCACAGACCACTGTGACTTCATTTCCATGCTTACCGGCGAAAAAAAAGATCCAGCAGCTTCCGAGAACCGAACGTTGTGGATCGGCCTCGCCGTGATCATCGTGGCCGGTTTTGGCGTGGGTTTGATCACCCAGCGTACTGCGCCGCCCGCTGCTTCAGGAACGTCGCAACCAGGCGCACCTGAACGTGGCGTCGCGGCCGGATTTAACGAGGGTCTACGCCTCGGCCAGGTCCGGCGCACGGCCGGACTTGCGAAACCCAACGACGTGGAAATGGAATCGATCCTCGCTGAGTCCGCCGGGCGGGAATCTGAGGCTTATCGGTCGGGGTTCAAAGGTGGATATGGGCGGGCATTCGAAAATTGACACCAGTCCGGGCGTGGGCAAAACAAAACCGCCCGTCACCGGCAGCGACCGAAATTCGCTACTGGGACGGGCGGGGTGAATTGCCGACGAACGCGGCGGCAAAAATTGGAAAACTTACGCGTTTACGAAAGCCCATTCCACGGCACCGCCGGTGGAAGTGGTCACGGCCTCCCGGATCTTTCGCACTGCCAGCTCGAGGCGGGTCTTGATTGTGCCAAGTGGGATGCCCGTTTGGGCCGCAATTTGGCGCTGGCTGAGTCCCTTGAAGAAGCTCAACTGCAGCGCTTGATTCTGCGCGGGAGGAAGTTTGGCCATCACTTCCTGGAGGGCAGAAGCGCGATCTGAGAGGATGGCGTTTTCGTCCGCCGATTGCGGCGCAAAAATATCCACGTCCTTTTCCGCCGTCTCCCGGAAACGGTCGGTGGCCCGCAGGTAGGCCTGCTTGCGGCGGAGGCGATCGATTGACCGCCGGCGAGCCAGCGTGGAGATCCAAGCAATGCCGGTCCCCTTCGCCTCGCGGAACCGATCAGCCTGGTTCCAGACTTCGATGAAAAGGTCCTGCACGATATCGTCTACGTCGTGATCGTTGTTCATTACGCGATAGGCGATGGTGCGCACCAAGCCAGCATGCCGGGAATAGAGGGTCCTCAGCGCCATCTGGTCGCCGTCCGCGATCTTGAGGATGAGTTGCTCGTCCGTGGGCTCCGCGCCTGCAAAGGTTGAGACCGCGGTGTATTTTCTTTCGAGTAAAGCGTTCATGATGTCGGAGTGCTGAGTTCGAGTTGTGCGCATCCCTATTGCGAGCCCCGTGCCACACGGGCAGTTACTCTGGTGAGCCCCTTTTTCCTGCCCTTGGAAGCGTCAGCTTAACGTCACAAGTGTCATTAGGCGGACACTCGCTGACACCTGCCTGATCGCGTTTTCCCGCCCTAAGGCAGACGGACGGTGCGAAGGCGCCGGTCATCCCGTGTTTCGCGCACGAGCTGGGCCACCTCGGCCGTTTCCTCGTCGCTGAGCTCCAAGGCGACGATGTCGGAAGCGATCACTTCAGCCGTGATGCTGTGACTCTGGGACGGGCTGAGGATCTGCAACCGACCCTCAAGACTGAAAGGAATCTCGATCCAGTCCCAGATGCCCTGCTCGAACATCCCCAGGCAGACTCTGAATGGTGACTCCTCATCCGACGAGTAAAGACATAAACCCCGCAGCGGGGCCCGAGTGCAAAACTGTGCGTCGATGCCTCGGAAGGAAACCGAGGCAAAAAAGAAGTTCGCGCTTTTCGAGAACGGCAGTGGAATCCGATCGTACAAAAAGGGCTGAGGAGTCTCGGTCATCCGTCTCGTGGGTTGGGAAAATGTCGCGCCCCGAAAACCCGGCCGAGACGAGTGCGACAGCATGGGAAGGCGTTACATTATCGGGTAGGTTCCAATGCTTCGGCTGCCCCCTCCACTTCGACCGTATTAAACGTCCAGGCTGATCGCGGGGCACAAACTTCGCCGTGGAAAGAACTTGCGCCGCTGTGGCACAGCCAAAGCACCGTCGATCAGCGATATCCTGTTCCCAATGAGCTCCGTTCCGACTGCCGTCGTCCGCGCCACCATTCTTGTCGTGGATGACCAAGAGACAAACGTTCAGGTAGTCGGAACTCTCCTGGACACTCTGGGTTTCGACATCGTGCCGGCGACGAGCGGCGAACAAGCCCTGAAGCGAATGGCGGCTCGGCTGCCGGACCTGGTCCTCCTCGATGTTCTGATGCCGGGCCTGGATGGAATCGAAACCTGCCGACGCATTCGCGCGGAGCCGTCCTACGCCAGTGTCCCGATCATTTTTCTTTCCGCCGCAGATGACAAAAACCTGATTGTCGAGGGGTTGGAAAGCGGAGGAGCGGACTACGTCACCAAGCCTTTCAACAAGGCGGAATTAGTCTCGCGCGTCCGCCAGCATCTGGCGCTCAAACAGGCCCGGGACGAATTGAGGAGCCTGGCCAGGGAGCGCGAGCAACTACTCGGAATCATCGCCCAGGATCTGCGCATGGTGGTTACCGCCATGCAGTCCGGAGTGGAGCGGCTGCACCTCCATCTGGGGGACGCGGCCGATCCAAAGAGCGGGGCGTTGCTCCGGGAACTCCGGGTCACCGGCATTCGAGCCCTTGAAATCGTCGATGCCCTCGGTCGGAAAGCGGGCGCCAAGGAGCCCTAACTCAACCAGCGTTGTTCCGAAGGCTTGCTCAATACCGGCTGACTCGCCAATTGGAGTGTTTCACGGGCGTGGTTCCCGCCCGCGTAAAGCCGGCCCGCAACGCCAGCACTTCCCGGGTCGAAAGGGTGGAATCGTCCACCGGAGAATAAAGCGCGCGCTCCGGGTTCGCGTTGAAAGTGTTCATCACGACTGGGTAGCCGCCGATGCTGCCGGTCAAATTGCGGTGCGAATCGATGAACTGGCGGGGATCGAAATACACGGAAAAGTCCCGCGCGAACGAGGACCGATCGATTCCGACGTTCAGGTTCTTGTGCATCTCGAAGTGGAGGTGCGCGTCGTACATCCCGCGGTTGTTCCCCATCTTGCCGATGATTTCGCCCGTTTGTACTTGCTGGCCCTCGTTCACCAGAATCGCCTGGAGATGCCCGTAAAGCGAATCCACCGTCTTGATGAGGCCGTCATGATCGCGGTAGTTATGGCGCAGAATGACGACGTTGCCCCAGCCGAGGCGCACGTCCTTGGCAAAAACTACGATCCCATTGGCGGTAGCGTGGATGGGATCGCCCAGATCCGTGTCACCCCCGCCATTGCCGTTCCAGTCCTCGCCCAAATGCCCGTTTGGGCGAAAACCCCGCGCAACATGGTACCCTTCGCCATGCGAAGTCCCGACCGGATACTCAAATCCATCGGCGAGCTTAATGAAGGCGGTTCCGGGGGAACCCACCGCCATAAGGGCGAAAACGAAGACAGCGAGAGGGAGAGAGAGAAAAAGGGCAAGCGGACGACGCATCGTGAAAGAAACTTGGTTGCAAATTGAGTCGCGGGCGATCGCAGTGGGAGCTGGGGACGCCGTCAACGGGCGGGCGCAATCGTTGTGATTGCAACGGGCCGCAACCGGAGTGTGTGGCACCAGCCGTTCGGCCGATTCTCCCGGCTGGGCGGAGTTTCACCCAAACCTTGCATTGATGCGCGTTCCCGTCGCGAAGAGCGGTTCCAGAAGGGGCGGTTACCCCGCACTTCTTTCTGTGTCACAGGGTTGTTAAGTGCCGCCTGCGGAAAGTATTGCTACCACCAGAAGAACCGCCTAGGGCCACTGCTGGATTGCCTCTCCCTCGCCCGCAGACGCAGAATCCCGCGATCTTAAACAACATCCGTGCGTGCGCGCAGAAGGTCGCACCCACCAGAGCGGGCCATGGCGAACCTG
Organism: Chthoniobacterales bacterium; assembly: GCA_038226705.1. Lineage (GTDB taxonomy): Bacteria > Verrucomicrobiota > Verrucomicrobiia > Chthoniobacterales > SZAS-18 > SZAS-18. Next base: position 50,714 of record JBBRQH010000028.1, read on the forward strand.
GCCTCCGGCAGCGAGCTGAAGGAAGCGCGCCCGGTCTTCGAGAAAGCGGGACGCTTATGTTACAGGAGAACCTCCGGAGGAGGGTTACCGGCTGTAGCTAAATGAATCGGCGTCGTCCCGTGACTTGTAACGCGCCAACATGTTCTCTTCGTAGGTTTCCTTGGCAATTGTGCGGCCTTCAAACCATCCGCACAAATAACTGCTGCCACTCTCCTCTTCCTTGGCGATCTCCTCGACTGTCATCGCGGGGCCACCAGTTTTCAATCGTACTAAATCGCCAGGACGGAACATTGCCATAAGCGACTGTAGCACGTTTTGCCCGCCAGCGCAACGTGCGGCCTTGCTTGTTCAGGGAAAAATCCCAAACCGGCTGAATTCGGCTGGGGGCAGAGAATGGCGGATTACTCACCCGACACGTTCGGAAGCACACCCGTGGTTTTGGCGTCCAGCGCGTCGGAAACCCGCACGGAATAAATGCGGCATTCCTGGGTGCTCCCCAGCGCGGCGCGGATGGTTTGCTGGCCGCAGTAGTAAACTCGGGGAAACGAAACCCACTGCCCGAGTTCCCCGGTTCCCGCCCGGATGTAATTCAGTGCGTGATCGCGGGAAACCAGAATTACCCCGTCTTCGCGCACCGTTCGCACGTTGCCGGAGACACTGGAACTCGGGGGGGCCAGGCGGTCCGCGAGTTGCAGCGGCCAATGCATGGTGTCGAAGACTTCCGGGCTGGAAACCTTCAGCCGGGAAACTTCCGTTTGAAAGACACGTTGGAAGGCAGAACCGGCGACGCCCAGATCCGGGTATTTGGCGACTGCGACGGCATGCGCTGCAGCGAGCGTGGGATCGTCGCGGCGCGCGGGAATGAGCCAGATGGTCCCGACGACCACCAGCAACGCCAGCAACGCCATGCCGAAGCGCGGCCAGAAAGGGCGTTTGGTCCGGCGCCGGCGCGGCCGGTGAACTTGTGTAGGGTGAGTCACAGGGGGCAAGCCCCATCCTACGCGAATCCGGTTCGGCGCCAACCACGCTCCCTCGGGTGCATGTCCCCGTACACGCACACACTGGCAGCAGCGCGAAGGATCTGGTGCGGGCCTTTGCTCCGCTCCCACTTCCATGTCTCAACTTCAAACGAACAAACGCATCGCCATTCTCGCCACCGACGGATTCGAGCAATCGGAACTGGAATCGCCCCTCAAGGCGCTGCTCGAGGCCGGTGCCGACGCGAGGATCGTCTCCCTCCAGCACGGCAAGATTCAAGGCATGAAACATGCCGAAAAGGGCGATCAATTCGAGGTCGATCAGACTCTCTCCGAGGTCACGCCCGATGATTTCGACGCGCTCGTTTTGCCCGGTGGACTGATGAATCCGGACACTCTGCGCGCAACGCCGAAAGCGGTCCAATTTGTGGGGGGATTTGTCTCGGCGGGCAAGCCGATTGCCGCAATCTGCCACGGTCCGTGGCTGCTGATCGAGGCCGATGCCGTGCGCGGTCGCAAGCTCACCTCGTGGCCGGCGATCCAGACTGATGTTCGCAACGCCGGCGGGGAGTGGGTCGACGAGGAAGTGGTTTGCGACAATGGACTGATCACCAGTCGCAGCCCGGATGATCTGCCCGCCTTCAACCGGATGATGCTCGAGGTGTTTCTGGCCACCCCGGCAGGCGGGAGCGGAGAGGCCGCGCCCATTGATGTCGGAACGCCCGAGGAGATTGCCTTCACGCCGCCTTTCCATTCTCCGCTCGGGTCTCCGGCGTAGGAGTGGGCCTTGTTCGGGAACGACCTTGCTTCGGGCGGCGGAGTATTTCGACGTTGGCTGGGCGATTGGGTGAGCCTTGGCGTCGCTCGGTCTTCACCTCGCCCAATTCTCCGGGCAGTTACAATGTCATAGCCGGTCGCGATACGACCGTCGGGCGCGGGATTTCCGATTCATCCGCGTTAGAAATCCAAACCCCCAAACCTTATGAATCCTGTTACGACAAAACCCCTCGATAGTAATCCTGATCCCATCACCGGCGCACCCGGTTCACATCCTGTTGGCACCGGTCTCGGCGCAGCTGGCGGCGGCGCGGCGGGCGCGGCGATCGGTGCGGTCGGCGGTCCGATTGGCGTCGCGGTTGGCGCGGCCATTGGCGCGGTCGTCGGCGGCCTTGCCGGCAAGGGAGTCGCTGAATCGGTCGACCCCACCGCGGAAGACGCCTACTGGCGGGATAACTACAAGCACGAGTCGTATTACGACGGCACGTCCACTTACGACGATTACGCGCCCGCGTATCGTCTCGGCTACGGCACTTATGCGAATCACGGCGGCGGCCGCTTCGAGGACTTCGAGAGCAACATGCAGGAGACCTGGATGCAGGCTCGCGGCAAGTCGCACCTCGCCTGGGAGCACGCCCGGAACGCAGCCCGCGCGGGTTGGGATCGCGTGACGCACGCCCGTCCGGCGGCCTCACACTAAAAGGCGAATTTCCCCACGAAAGCCCGGGACCTCAGCGTTCCGGGCTTTTTGTGCCCGCCCGCGGTATCCGCGTACCCCGTTTTTTCGGCGCGCCAATCTGGGGCGCTCATGCGATGCTGAGCCGTTCGCGCCCTACGGCTGACCTGTCATGCCCAACCTCAGCGTCTCGCTCATTACCCGGAACGAGGAAGCAAATCTCGGACGTTGCCTGGAATCGGTACGAGGGTTGGCCCAGGAGATTGTCGTGGTGGATTCCGGCTCGACCGATGGCACCCGGGCAATCGCAGACGCCTCTGGCGCGCTTTGGCTGGAGCGTCCCTGGCCCGGATTTCGTCTGCAGAAGAATGCCGCGCTCGCGGCTTGCACGGGCGACTGGGTTTTGTGCCTGGATGCGGACGAAGCGCTTTCACCCGAGCTCCAGACGGGGATTAAGCTGTTCCTGGCCGGGCGGGCGGCGCAATTCGCCGGGGCAGAATTTGCCCGCCGTTCCTGGTTCATGGATCGCTGGATCCGGCATGGCGATTGGTATCCCGATCGAGTCCTGCGGCTTTTCCGGCGGGAAGCTGGGTCTTGGGCCGGCACGAGCGAACACACGAAGGTGCGCCTCGAGGGAGCGCTCGCCCGACTGCCGGGCGATTTACTCCATTGGCCGTTTCCCGACGCGCGGCGCTTCGTCGAAAAACAGCTCAGCTATGCCGAGAGTTTTGCGGCCCGGGCGGGCGAGGAGGGGCGGCAGTGGTCTGTCTGGGACAATACGATGCGACCAGTTTGGAGGCTCTTTCGCGGTTATGCCTTGAGGGGCGGATTCCTCGACGGTTTTCCGGGGCTTTGGATCGCGGTGGGAAATGCCTACGCGACGTTTGTGCGGTATTCCCTCCTGCGACGTTCGAAGCAGGCTCCGCCCAGGTGACATTGGGTGTGCCTTCCAGTCTATGCTCAAGGAGGCGGGGATGGAGCGCGAATTGCGAATCCGTGTCCCGCGGCGCTGGGCGAGGAGAATCCGCTGGCACGCGGGAGCACGCTGCGGATGATGCACGCTCTTTCCCCGGCATGTTTCCCTTTTCCCTCTTCCAACCGCGCTGGCTGCGTGAGGCACGCCTCATGCAAAAAACGGCGCGTCATCTCTTTCACGTCAAACGGGACGTGCTGCCCAAAGAGGCCAACGACGAGCTCCAAAAGGGCCTGGAGGATCTCAAGCAGGCCATCGCGAAACGCGACGAAAAGGCCGTCGAAACGGTTTCCGCCGCCCTCGAGAAACGGTTCGCCCCGCATGCGACCCCTTCGGACAGTCTGCGTGAGTGGACCGAGACCATTGTGGTTTCGATTGCCGTTGTGGTCGCGTTTCGCGCCTACTTTCTGCAGCCGTTTGCCATCCCGACCGGCAGCATGCAGCCGACGCTGAACGGGCGCATTGTCCGCCAGATTGCGCCGGACGAGCCACTGCCCAATATCGTTCAGCAATGGGCCGAAAGGATCTTTCTGGGGCACACCTATGTCGATTACCGCGCGCCCCGGAACGAGATGATTGTCGCCCTGCGCAGTGTGACGGCGATGCGCGGGTTTTTCGAACAAACGGAAATACAATGGGCCAGCGGCGATACGGTCACGTTGCCGATTCCGATCGTGCAGATGCAGGACAGCCGGGGGAGTGGATTCGGGGTGGAGACGGGCCGGCGCTACAAGGACGGCCAGGTTGTCGCGCGCGGTTACATGCTGTCCGGCGATCACGTCTTCGTGGACCGTTTCACGTACCACTTCCGCAAGCCCGCGCGGAGTGACGTGTTTGTTTTCCGCACAGCCGGGATACCAGGGATCGGACAAGGCCAGGTCGAAGGCGGCCGGCCGGTGGCGGGAGATTTTTACATCAAGCGCCTGGCGGGGATTCCCGGGGACGAACTGCGCATCATTTCGCCCTGGTTGCATATCAATGGCAAGCTGGCCGAGGAAACCGGCTTCCTGCGCGTCGGCCAGCGGGAGGACGGTTACGGCGGATATGGAAACATCTCCGCAGCCCGCTATCTCCGCTCGCCGGCCGAGACCTTCACCTGCGGGCCGAAGGAGTACTTCGCGCTGGGGGATAACAGCTACAACAGTTCCGATTCACGTTTTTGGCGCATCGTCCCGGAGGACAACATTCTCGGCCGCGGTTACTTCGTGTATTGGCCGCTGGGACGGCATTGGGGCTTCATTCGCTAACGATCGGCGGCCCGCCCGCGCCTGCCCGAGGGTCCACCCAACCCACACGCAGTGCTTCCGTTGCGGGCGAAACAGGTGCATCGTCCGCCCCTCTGCCTGCCCTCCGCCGTGTCGACTCCCGACCCTCATTTCTCGACGCTGCATCTCCCGCCCGAGCCGGTGCTCGCCACGGCGGCGGAGGACCATTCGGGCTCGTCGAACCTGGCTCTCGCTTTCCTCGTCCTGCCCAAGGAGAAGCACCGCGACATGGACGTCTTCTACACGTTCTGCCGGGTGGTCGATGACATCGCCGATTCCCCGGCGTTGCCGCGCGGGACGAAGCAGCAATACCTCGATGCCTGGAAGCGCAACCTGACCCGCCCGGACGGGGACCCGCAGCCGCATCGCCTCGCGCTGCAGGTGCGGGATGTGATGCACAAATACCGGCTCGGGCCCGATCTTCTGCTCGAGATCATCGCCGGGGTGGAGATGGACCTGGACGGCGCGCGGTACCCGACCTGGGAGGATTTGCGACTGTATTGCCACCGCGTGGCGAGCTGCGTGGGCTTGGTCAGCATTGAGATTTTCGGCTATCGCGGGGCGGGTTGCCGCGACTACGCACTGGACTTGGGGCTCGCCCTGCAGACGACCAATATTCTGCGGGATGTGGGGCGCGACTACGCGAATGGGGCGCGAATTTATCTGCCACTCGACGAAATGGAGCGCTTTGGTGTGAGCGAGGAGGATTTTCGCGCCGGCCGGGAGACGGACGCGTTGCGGGCACTCTGCGCGTTCCAAGCCGCTCGCTCGGAGTCCCTTTACGTGAGCGCCATTGCCGCCCTACCAGCGGCGGACCGACGTGCCATGGTTGCCGCCGAGATCATGCGCGAGGTTTACCATCGGATTCTGAGTCGGATTCGTCGCGACGGTTACCACGTACTGAGCCGCGACTATCGCCTCGGCAAGCCGCACAAGCTTTGGGCTGTGCTGGTGGCCTGGACGCGGAACCGTTTCGGTTCCACCGCGAGATAGGGTCGGCTCGACGGTGAAGTCGGGCGGCACGGGTGGCTTTGCGTTTATGACACAACGGCGCACCTTGAAAATCGTGCTGCGTCTGCTGATTCTAATCCTGACCGCCTTTTCCGGCGGAGGCTGCGCCTTGGTGCGGTTACCGCTCGCAGTGGCCCAGACGGCGGTGGGCGCGGTGATGCCCAAGGCCAGGGATCCGAATACGGACGCCGCCCGCACCGCGGGCAAGCCCGAGACGCCGCCGCCGGTTGGGGCAGTCAGCAGCCGGGATCGACCCTTCAGCGACCGCATCAAGAACCCGGATCTCACCCTGGCATATCTGCCCGCGGAAAAGCCCTTCCTGGCGGGAGGTTCGGCGGGTGTCGCGCGAACGGTTTCGACCCGTGAGTTCGTCAGCAAGAGTGCTTCGTTCTCGCGCGAGATACCCACGCGCAGTTACACTGCGACGCGCGCTGGGCCGGCACTGAAAAGCTTTGCCACGAAAGCTGACAGAATCGCAGAGCGAACCGTGTCGGGCATCGACCGAAGTGTCGCCACGCGCGAGGTTGCGACCCGCGCCCTGCCCGAGGCCAACCGCACGGCTGCTACGGGGGACAGCACGAATGCGCAGTCGAATCGACTCTTTGCTGCGAAAGGGAAGCGGCAGGATGCGCTCGACCGGGAAGGCATGGCGCGGAAGCCGATGAGTGTGGACGACGTTCGCGCGCTTTTGAACAAGGGGCCGAAGCCAACGGAGTAATCACAGCCGGTGTGCGGCGATCACCCACTCACGCACCGGCACCCCGCCGAGTAGATGCTCCTGCAGAATGCGCTCGAGGCGCTCGGGCGTGACCCCGCGATACCACACGCCTTCCGGATAGACGACGACAATGGGACCGCCGGCGCACACGCGCAGGCATTGGGCCTTGGTCCGCATCGCGGGAATCACCAGTTCCCGTAACCGGCGCTTGGCGTACTCCCAAGTCGCTTCCGCCTGTTCCGCGGAGCAGCAATCCGGGCCGGTGCAGAAGAAGATGTGGCGGCTCGCCATCGCGACACCGGCTTTGCGCAAGCCGGCGACAATCAGGTCGTCTTCGTCGGGCGTGGGCATGATGATGACCCGGGCAAGGTTTTCACCTGGGACAGTCGCATGAAGCTCGGAACATCGCCGAAGAAAAGTGCCGTCAGCGCGGCGGTAGTCGGAGCGCTCGATCAGAAAGCTTGACCCGCCGGAATTGCGCCCGTACGCAATGCAGTTATGAGGCGTCTGATCGGCGGGCGTTACGAACTGGAGGCCGAGCTGGGTTCCGGTGCCTGCGGCACGGTCTTTCGAGCCGCGGACCCCCGTCTTCATCGTTCGGTCGCAGTGAAACTGCTGCACGAAGCCATCAGCCACGATGAAGTCGTGCGGAAACGCTTCTCTCAAGAAGCCCGCCTGATGGCTTCACTCCAGGACCCGGGGATCGTTCCGGTTTTCGATTTTGGGGAAGACAGGGGCGTCTACTTCCTGGTGCTCGGCTACTATTCCGGCGGTTCGCTGCAACGTGCGCTCGCGGAAAGGAGGGAAACTGGTAGTGGGCCGTTCGCGGCGGAACAAGTCGTCGCGTTTCTCCAGATCCTGTGTCCCGCGCTGACGAGCGCGCACCAACGCGGCATCCTCCACCGGGATCTCAAGCCCGGCAATCTCTTGCTGGATGAACGCGGGCGTCCCGCCATCGCCGACTTTGGTCTGGCCCGCCTGCTGAGCGAGACGTCTCCCCGACTTTCGAGCTCGAATTCGCACTCAACTCACGGAACCCCGCTCTATATGTCGCCTGAGCAATGGGAGAGCCAGGAAAGCGAGATCGACTCCCGCAGCGACCTTTACGCGGTCGGCGCCATAATTTATGAACTACTCACGGGGCAGGCGCCGTTCCGCGCGTCCAGTGTTCAGGCGCTGATGGTCCGGCATCTCGAAGCGCCCGTCCCACGGCCCACGGTCCAGCGCAAGGAACTGCCGGGGTTTTGGGACGAAGCCGTCGCCTGTTTGCTCGCGAAACGGCGCGAGGATCGTTTTCCGAGTGCTGACGCTATGCTCGCATTTGTGATGGAATCGTCGGCACGGAGTCTCTTCGCGAGTTCCGGTCCGGCCCCAGTTCCGTCCGGTCGCGTGGGAAGTGTGCCCAGCTTGAGCGGATGGGGACCGATCGCGCCAAAAGGTGACGACGAGACTTCGACGTGGCAGCGCAAGCCTGTGCGGACGGAGCCTTGGATCCCGAGCCAGGGCTTGTTGCAGTCACCACCTTCCGGCGGTAGCCGATTGGATCTCCGCATCATAATTGCGCTGGTGGTTGCTTCTTATGGCTTACTTCTTGATCTGGCCCAAATTATTCGGGCTGTATTTGACCAATCTTCGTATTTGGCTCGCATCTTGTCGCTGGTCCCCGCCTTAACTGAATTGGACATCTTGGACACCCTAAGGGACGTGGCGGGCAGCACCGTGCTGCTTATCGGCGCGTTGCTTTCACTGGGGAAAGATCGGGCCGGTGACCAGCTCGTGCGTGTCACCGCTTATGTCATGCTCGTTTACGTCGTCCCGTTTACAGCCCTTTTGTACCGGATGGCGTCGCGCTCGAGCAGTTTCGGCGCAATGATTTTGGAATACGTAGCGGTGTGCGCAGCTATCACCCTTGTGCTGAAGTGGGGTTGGATCCTTTACCTCTTCCGCAAGAATCGCAACTCGGAGGACTAGCCTGCCGCGGGCATCTTCTCCGCGGGCGTGAAGAATTGCTCAATCTACGCTGACGCCTTGCGCGGAGGCACGTGGCCCCGCACGTTCGGCGCCGGATGCGCCTGCGCCTGCTCTTTTTTTGTTTGCTGTGCTTGTTCGGGGCGGGTGCGCGCGCTCGAGCGGACGATGTTTCGGAACTCGCCGCGCTGTTGGACGGTCAAGGTTACGCCCCCGTGAAGCTGCACTTTATCGGGGACAGCCACCTCGAAGCGCCGGGTTCCGTGAATGGAGTGGCCGCGCGCTTTGTCGTGGATACGGGCGCGATGGTGACTCTGCTCGATCCCAGCCAAGTCGAGCGACTGGAACTCAAGGCGCAATCCACGAATGCCCGGCTGATCGGAGGCCTCGGTCGCCAGGATCGGCTTCAAGCGGCGCTCGCCACGAGCTTCCGGGTGGGATCCGTGGACATGCGCCCCTTCATGTTTGGCGTCACCCCGCTCGACGCCAACGAGGTGTGGGTGCGAAGTGGGGAAAGGGCGATCGAGGGCATCATCGGCGCGGAGTTGCTACGCGCGAACCAATGGATCATCGATTACGCGGGGATGCGCCTCTGGGGGCGCATCGATGGGCCGGCGGGCTCCGGTCGGGCTGCGCTGGCCTCGCTTCTGCGTCGGCAGGGTTACCGCGAAGTGCCGCTCGCGCGCAGCTCCTACAGTGAGTTCGAATTTCGGGCCCGGGTGAACGACAAGCCCACCGTCATGCTGCTTGATACCGGATCCGGCGGAACCTTGCTCGATCGCGGGTTCGCGCGTCTGGCCGGGATCGTGTCCGTCAAGTCCGACGCGATGATCGCGGGAGTGCGGGGCGGGGAGCAGCGCCTGGCGCGCGGGCAAGCGAAGACCTTCCGCGCGGGCGCCTTTCACACGAAGGGAGTTCCGCTCTCCATCACCGATTTGCGGCGCGCCAACCGGCGGCTGCAAGCGGAGGGACGCGCCCAGTTGGGCGGTTACCTCGGCTCCGAATTTCTCCGGAGCAAGGACGCCATTATCGATTGTGCGAACTTGAAGCTTTATCTGCGCGACTAAGTTGTCCGTCTTGCGCGCGTTCCGGCGTGGCGCGACCCACCGAGCTGTCATGTCCGACCTTTTCCCCCGCCCGCGCCGCAATCCCCGCGCTGCGCAGCGCAACGCGCGGCCCGCGCCGATCGAGCACGTGGCGGCTCCTCCGGAAGCTGCGGACTACGTCGCGGCGCCGGGCAGCGTGAAGCTGCGCTCCGGGCAGTGGTGGAAGATGCGGGAATTCGTCACCGAGATGCTGGTCAACACGCTGTTGACCCGGCGCGCGGGGGAGCCGGTGGAAAATCCCAGCTTCCCTCCGCTCGCCCCGGGAGAGCTGCGAGTGACGTGGATCGGTCACGCTTCCTTCCTCGTCGAGCTAGGCGGAAAAAATATCCTCATCGATCCGGTCTGGAGTCTCTGGCTCAAGATCTTCAAACGCGTCCGCAAACCCGGCCTACGGCTGCGCGACCTTCCGGTCATCGATCTCGTGCTCGTGACCCATGCGCACTTCGATCATCTCGATCGCCGCTCGCTGCGCGCGGTGGCGGCCAACCAACCCATCGCCGTTCCTTTCGGCGTCGGGCCGCTGGTGCGTGACCTCGGGTTCGAAACCGTTCACCAGCTCGAGCATTGGGGCTCGCTGGTCATTGACGACGTCCGCATCACGCTCACTCCCGCCATGCATTGGGGCGCGCGCGTCCTGGCCGATACCTTCCGGGGCTTCGGCGGTTTCGTGATCGCGCACGAGGGGCGGAGCGTCTTCCACTGCGGCGACACCGCCTACTTCGATGGCTTTCGCGAGATCGGCCTGCGCTGTCCGGTGGAAGTCGCGCTGCTCCCGATCGGAGCCTACGACGCCCCGAGCCAGCGCGAAGTGCATATGAATCCCGAGGAAGCCGTGCGGGCCTTTGAGGAAGTGGGCGGAAAATGGCTGGTCCCGATGCATTACGGGGCTTTTCGGCTCGGCTTGGAGCCGATGCTGGAACCGCCCCGGCGCCTGGTGGACGAAGCGCATCGCCGCGGTGTCCAGGATCGTGTCATCGTGCTCGAAGAAGGCGCCTCGCGGGTGTTTTGAGACGCCGGTTGGCGCGTCGCGAGCCGTGCGCTACGTAGTCCCATGGCCCGTGCGAGCGCTTCCGAATCGACCACGAAATCCGTGATCCACGCGATCCTGGGCTCGGACGATGGCGGCGTGAAGGACGCCGCCCGTCTGCTCGCGCAGGAGCTGGCCCCGGAATCGCTCGACGCCATGTCGACCGAGATCATCGATGGCGCGGTCGAATCCTCGAGCGCGGCCCAGCAGGCCATCTACTCCACGCTCGAAGCCTTGCAGACCCCGCCTTTCTTTGGCGGAGCCAAGCTGGTCTGGCTGAAGAGCGCGTCGTTTCTCGCCGACACGCAGACGGGCGGCTCGCACGGCGTCGTCGAAGCTCTCGAAGCTCTCGCCGAGTTGCTGAAGAAAGGCGTGCCGGAAGACGTGCGTTTTCTCATCAGCGCGGTAGACGTGGACAAGCGCCGCTCGTTTTACAAGACGCTCACGAAGGTGGCGAAGACGAAGGTCCTGGACCGGCTCGACAGCGCAAAAACGGGGTGGGAGGAGGGCGCCGCCGATCTGGTGGACACGAAGGCCACCGCGTTCGGGCTGCGCTTCGAGCCCGACGCGCTCGAAGTTTTTACCCTGCTGACCGGCGGCGATACGCGCACGATCCAGAACGAACTCGAAAAGCTCGATCTCTTGCTGGGCCCAAAGGAGCGCAGCGTCACGCTGCCAGATGTCCGCCGGATGGTTTCGCGCTCGCGATCTGCGGTGATTTTTGAGTTGGGTGAGGCGATTCAGCAG
>JBBRQH010000029.1:0-60414 GCA_038226705.1 Chthoniobacterales bacterium
ACTTCGCGGCGCGCAGTGTGGGGCTCCTGAGCAGCCACGCACGCAAAACGCTGCGCAAGACCCAACGTCGCCCCGATGTCATCCAAGCATTCTGGATTCAGGCGGAACTTGCAATATCATCATATTAGTGAATGCTCAATAATTCTTCTGCGTCGATTAGATCTCGACGTCTGTAATCGGAAACGCGCACCGGGTGCACGACCGCTATTTACTCTGGACAGGACGAAATCGCGGATGCTTGTTGAGACTCGTCCAAGCTTCGCAGCCACTCCGCCGTAGCCGCGCGATTGTCTCTAGCCAGGCGGGACTCACCCGGTGCGGTGGCACCCTTTCAGTTCGCGCGCGTATATTCCGCCTGCACGGCCAGTGTTTCCTCACCTTCCGGCGAGATGTTGTGCATGGTGATGTGGAGTTCCGATGTTGCCGTGGGGCGGATGACGATCCGCCAGCCCCAATCGGGTCCCGGAGGCGCTGCGTAGGAACCGAGCACGTTGACGCCGTCGTCCACCGCACTGCCCAGGAGCACCATGATCTTCGCACTCATGTGGAAGGAGTCGATCCACGCGATGGTGGCGGTGCCTTCTCCTTCGCCGAAACCCAGCAAAAGCACGCCCTGCTGCTCCTCCGCCTCATAGATCCAGTTGTATTTGAACTCGAGGAAGCCGTCATTGGCGACGGGGTGGATCGAAAGCTTGGAAGGGGAGGAGAAGCCGGGGTTCGGCGGGTCGAGAAAGAGCTGGTTCGTTCCGGTCCACTCGCCAACGAAGGCCAATTTGGGGTCATTTTCCATGGAAAGTCTTCTGGGGTTCGTGGCGTTTCAAATTAAGACGCTTCCCAAATGAGTGCCTCTAAAGCGAGGGGATTGTCGAGATTGGCGCTTTTGTTTCAATCGCGCGGTGAGCGCGCCGACCGCGAATCACGTGGCCTCCGCCACCACGAGTTTAAGCAGCTCGCCGGCGTGCCGAAGGATCGGCGCGGCCATCGGCTCGCGCTCCAGAATGGAGAAGGGCCCCTCGCCAAAGTATAAGCCGTCCGAAACCAGAAAAGTCAGGCGGACGTTTCCGGCGCGCGGCGCCGGAAGCCGGGGTTTCTCCCACGGGCCGATTTGGCTCACGGCCTTTTGGGCCGCGCCAAGCAGCAAGCGCACCGTGGCGTCCATCGGTCCGGTGACGCATTCGAAAAGGGACATCTTGCCGGTTTGATTGATGTAGCGGACGCGGGCATCCGGATACGCCGCCAGGACATCGAGCCCGCGCTCCAGCGGCACCTCCACGATTACGCCGAGCAGTGTCCCCTTTTCGACCGCGTGCCCGTGTGTGCGCAGCCAGTTGAAGGCGAGGACACGGATCCGGCTTTCTTCGTTCTCATCCGCGGCAATTGCAGCCACCGCCTTGGCGTCTGACGTGTCCTGCGTCACGAGCTTCTGCCACGGCATAGGCACTTCCCCGGGCGCTGGCGCGAACAAGGCCGGGTCGTCGCAGAAGAGCAGGTGATAGATAACATTGGCGTGCGGCTGCGCATACGGCCCCGCCGGGGCCGAACGTTGCGGCGTCGCCTTCGCGCCCAATCCGAGGGATCCGAGCAGCTTCTTGAACATGGAACATTATTATCGCGACAGCGCGAGACGACCAAGCGGCTCGCGTCGTGGTGACGCAGCGGAGGGACGAGGCTCGTGATTTTCCCTCGCGAGACTTCTCGCAGCACGGCACGCTTCGTGAAATTCTCCCCGAGTGAAAGTAATCGGCTATATCATCCGAATCGGCGTTCGGGTGATCTTTTGGCCCACTTTCCTTTTGGCGGGCTACGCCATGGCGATGGCGATTTGGCATGAGCCGTCCCGGGTCAGGTGGTTGGAGTACCTTACGTTTAGGAATCTCGCAAATGCGAAGCCCGTTAATGAAGACCACGCTGATCTGAAACCGCTGTCTGAAAGGGTCATACTCGAGGCCGCGAATGCGCTCATAGGATCGACCCTCTTTGAATGGGGTCGAATCCGGGGAGCGATCTTGCCCGCGTACTGCCCGCTCGATGAGAGGAAACTTTTCGAACTGCAGCGGTGGACGCCAACCGAGGAGGAGACGAAACAACTCGAGGATGACTTGCGCTTGAACTTCGGCCGAACGGTAGTGCGTGAGTGCTCTAAGCATCCCGCCGTTGGGCAATCATCGATGCGGCGCGGGTTACAAGGGAGCGCCGGTGCGCGGCTCCGGTTTCTCTTGCTGCCTCTCATTAACGCCGGTGCCTCAGCCCGCAGTCTTCCTGGCGTCGGCGGCAGGTACGCGCCGACCCCATGTATTGGGCCGGTTGGCCATCAGAAATTAGCTGGTGGCGTCATTGCACGCGTTCGTATCAGGATGAATATCTCGAATTCTTGAAACGCTTCGGGGTGGAATTCGATGAACGAAACGTCTGGTAGCCGGAGCTCCACCGCCCCTCCGGGGCGCAGATCGATTTTGATGAATTCCGGTGGTTCCGGCTTCGCTTCACCACCGGCAAATTTCTGACGGCCCTCCGGCCCTCCGGGCCGATGAGACGATGAGACGATGAGACGATGAGACGCGAACGCACGCTCGCATTAACACCAGCTTCAGCATTTCGCGGATTTCCGCTTCTTCCCGATCGTGCCGCGGCCCTGCACCTTGCGGATGCAGGCGGAAATGGAGGGAACCTCGCAGGAACTATTTCCCCGCGTGGCAGTGACGGCGCCGATTTTCTCCCCGGCTTGCAGCGCGGCCGTGGTCAGGGACGCGACGGAGCAGCCCACTGCGATCACGAACCCGTTCATCTGATTGCGAACTTCATTGGGACTTTGGTGGATCGATTTCTGCACCCGCTCGAGCAGCTCCTTCAGCTCGATCAGGTCAAGTTCTGCATCGGGCTTGACGGAAACCAAACTGGCCAGAGTGGCCCAACCCGCCGCCGCCTCGAGTTCCTTTTTCGAATCGATCCACTCGCGCGCGACTTCCAATCCACGGGGACTGCCCGCCGTGACCCACGCTACCGTCGATCCGCAGAGAGCGCCACAATACGCTTTGCTCACCCAGTGCTGCAGATCCTTTTTCGTCATGCGCGCGTCGTCCGCGATCAAGCCTGCCAAATACATCGCGTCGTAGACCCCGGTGTCGTAGAGATCGAGCGCGAGCTGGTATTCCTTCTTCACACGCTTCTCGATCTTTTTCAGTTCGCTGATCGCCACGCCGTAACACGGTTCCTTGATGCCGTGGTTGAAGATCACTCTTTTATAGCTCTCCCGTCCGAGCGGCTTGATTTCAGTGAGGATTTCCTGGGCGGTCATGGCGCGAAGGCGGAAGCTGAACCTGCCTTTTCCGGCTTGTTTCTGGCAAGCTCAATCCTGAGTCAATGGCCCTTTCACGGCGGGCTGGCCACGGAGGGAACTTTCTGCTGTCCTGTGGTTTGTGCCGGCCAAAGCCGGTACCTCCATGCCTTTCCCGGTTGTCTCTTTCAGTCCGTTGCTGGCGCAAAACGCCTCGCCGGATACGGACTTCAACTTGTTGCCGACGATGCTCCTCGTCGCCTTGCTCGTTGCGGTCGCATCGGTGGTGTGGGTCCGCTGGCTGAACATGCGCCTGCGTGCGAAGACGGATGAACTCGGCACGCTGAACGCGAACCTGCAACATGCGCAGAAGCTGGCGCAGATTGGTTTCTTCACCTTTGATCCCGCTACCGGCAAGAGCACCTGGGCCGAAGAGACGTATCGGATCTATCGCTTCCCGGCGACGGCGGAGGCACCGCGAGCGAAAGATTTCATGCGCATCGTGCATCCGGAGGACCGCGCGCAGCTCGACTCGAAAACGCGCGGTGCCGCGGAGCAGGGCGGAATGCACGCGTTCCTGTTCCGGATCCAATTCGGGGAAGAGATTCGCTGGATCCGCGCGAGCTTTGAAGTGCGGTCCAGTACAGCCCATCCCCGGCCCGTCCTGGTCGGGGCCGTGCAGGACGTAACCGAGCACCAGAATGCGGCCGAGAGAATCCAGGCTCTCAACCAAACCCTGGAGGAGCGGGTGGAGGAGCGAACGGCCGAGCTGGAGGAAGTGCGCGAACGGCTTTCGATTGCGGAACAGCGCTGGTCTTTCGCGCTCGATGGCAGCGGGGAAGGGGTCTGGGACTGGACTCTGCCGACGAATGCGGTGTTCTTTTCCCGGCGCTGGAAAGAGATGCTGGGCTTTGCGAAGGACGAGTTGGAGCACAGCTACCAAGCGTGGTCGAATCTCGTCCATCCGGACGATCTCCCCGCGGTGGTGGCGGCCGTGCAGGCCTACATCGACGGAACGTCGCCGGCGTACGACGTGATCTACCGGATGCGGCACAAGGACGGCCATTACGCGTGGATCGAGGACCGCGGCAAAATCATGGAACGGGCGCAGGACGGGCGGGTCTTGCGTCTCGTCGGCACGCACACCGACGTCACCGCCCGCGTCGAGGCGGAACAGCAACTGCAGGCGCAGACCAAGCAACTGGACGCGACCAATCGCGAACTGGAGGCATTTTGTTATTCCGTCTCGCACGATTTGCGCACGCCGCTGCGCTCGATCGATGGCTTCAGCCAAGCCTTGCTGGAGGATTATCACGACCGGTTGGATGAAGACGGGAGGGATTATCTCCGGCGTGTCCGCGCGGCGACGCAACGCATGGGCCGCTTGATCGACGATCTTTTGAGCCTCTCGCGCGTGAGCCGGGGTGAGGTGCGCCGCAGCCAGGTGAACCTGAGCGCCCAGGCGGCCGTGATCCTGGCGGAATTGCGGGCGCAGCAGCCACAGCGCAACGTCGAGGCGAAAATCGCTCCGGATGTCACCGTGGAGGCCGACCCCGCCCTAATGGATGTGGTGCTGATGAACCTGCTGGGCAACGCCTGGAAATACTCGGGCCGGCAAGCGGCGGCGCGGATCGAGCTCGGCGCGCACACGAGCGCGGTCGGCGAACCCACCATTTACGTGCGCGACAATGGAGCGGGCTTCGAGATGGCGTACGCGGACAAACTCTTTTCCGTCTTCCAGCGCCTGCACAGCAACGACGAATTCGAGGGCAATGGCGTGGGTCTCGCCACCGTGCAGCGCATCGTGCATCGGCATGGCGGCCGCGTTTGGGCGGAAAGCGAAGTTGGCTGCGGCGCAACTTTCTCCTTCACGATCCCGCCCGCTGCGTCACAATTGTCTCACCCCCATGTCCATGGATAAACGTCCCATCCTTCTCGTGGAGGACAATCCCGACGACGTCGCGCTGACCCTGCGGGCCTTCAAGAAAAACCGCATCGCGAACCCGGTCGTAGTCGCCAAGGACGGTGTGGCGGCACTGGACTATTTGTTTGCGGAAGGGGCTTACGCGGGTCGCGAGCGGGTCGAAATTCCTGCGGTGGTTTTGCTCGATCTGAAACTGCCCCGCTTGAGCGGGCTGGAGGTGCTCGCCCGCATCCGCGCGGAGGAGAGCACGAAGATGCTGCAGGTGGTGATCCTCACCTCTTCGAAGGAGGATGACGATCTGGTGCGCAGCTACTCGTTGCACGCCAACAGCTACATCCGTAAACCGATCGATTTCGACGAATTCATCCGGGCGGTCGGGCAGATCGGGCTCTACTGGCTGTTGCTCAATCAGCCGCCGCCCGTGAGAATCTAAGCAGAACTGCCCCGCCGCCGTGACTGCCAGGGAAACGCTCCGAATCCTGCACGTCGAGGATAATGTCGATGACACCAAGCTGGTCGAGCGCTCGCTCCGCCACGGCGGCTTCCTGCCGGAGATCAACCGGGTGGAAACCAAGGCGGCCTTCGCCGCCGCCCTCGCTGGTTCGACGTGGGACGTCATCCTGGCCGACTACACGCTGCCCACTTTTAGCGGACCGGCCGCGCTCGCCATGTATCGGGAGACGGAGCTGGATGTGCCTTTCATCCTGGTCTCGGGGACCATTGGCGAGACCGTGGCGGTGGAAATGATGCGGGCCGGAGCGCACGATTATTTGCTCAAGACCAGTCTCGACCGGCTGGCCCCGGCGATTCGCCGGGAGTTGCGTGAAACCGAGGTTCGCCGCGAGCGCCGCGTGGCCGAAGCCACGCTCCTGCAGCGGGATCGCTGGCTGCGGGCAGCGAACCAGGCTCTGGCGGAACTCGTGCGCTTGCCGGTTTTCGGCGGCGACGACCTCGACACCGCCATGCGGGCGGTGAGCGAAACCGCCGCGCGGGTCTTCGGGGTGGATCATGCGGTCATCTGGACGTTCGACCGGGACCGCCGCTCCATCGTGGGTCGGGATCTGTTCGCGGCTCCGGGCTTCGGGCGCGGCAACGGGCGCCAACTGGCCACCGCGGATCATCCCGCTTTTTTTCGCGCCCTGGACGAGAGTCGCTGTGTCGCGGCGCACGATGCCCCCGCCGATTTCCGGACGTGCGAGCTCACGCAGAAGTACCTCGAGCCGATGGGGATCAAGTCGCTCCTCGATGCGACCATCCTCTCGCGCGGGGAACTCATTGGGGTCGTGGGGATTGAGCATACCGGGCCGCCCCGGATCTGGACCGATGAAGAGCAGACTTTTGCCGGATCGCTGGCCGACCTTGTGGCGCTCGTCTTCGAGGCGGCCGAGCGGCGGCGGGCCGAGGCGGAAACGCGCTCGCTGCAGGAGCAGCTCTATCAATCGCAAAAATTGGAAGCCGTCGGTACACTCGCGGGCGGGATCGCGCACGATTTCAATAATATACTCTTCGCCATTCTCGGGCACGCCGAACTCGGCGAACGCCGCCTGCCCGAGGACCATCCGATTAGACACCATTTGCAGCAGATTCTCAGCGCCGGCCACCGAGCCCGCGATCTCGTGCGCCAGATCCTCACTTTTTCCCGCCAGCGGCCGCAGGAACGGAATCCGGTCGCGCTGGGCGGGATCCTGATTGAGGCAGGACAACTCCTGCGCGCTTCGCTTCCCGCCTCCGTGGAACTGCGCACCATTTGTGCCTCAAACGAAGTGCACTTCGAAGGCGATGCCTCGCAGGTGCACCAGGTGGTGGTCAACCTCGCCACCAACGCTGCCCATGCCATGGCGGGGCGGGGCGGCATCGTGGAAATGCGGGAGGACATCGTACAACTCGACGACGTGTCGGCGCGCACTCTGCCGCCGCTGGCGCCGGGCCCGCATGTGCGTCTCACCGTGCGGGACTCCGGGCACGGCATGGATGAGGCGACGGTCGCCCGGATCTTCGAGCCATTCTTCACCACCAAACTTCCGGGCGAAGGCACCGGCTTGGGTCTCGCGGTGGTGCATGGGATCGTGACCGCCCATGGAGGAGCGATCAAAGTGCAGAGCGCGCTGGGTTTGGGGACGACGTTCGAGTTGTGGTTTCCCGCCAGCGGCGATCGCGTCGCCGCAGCGACGATCGGGGAACGCGAGCTGCCGCGGGGTCACGGCGAGCAGATTCTCTATGTGGACGATCAGCCGCTGAACGCCGAACTCGCCTGCGAAATGCTCCAGGTGCTCGGCTACCGCGCCGAGGCCGAGAGCTTTCCGGAAGTGGCGCTGGCGCGTTTTCGAGCCGCCCCGGAAACCTTCGATCTGGTCGTGGTCGATTTCCGCATGCCCCGGATGAATGGGCTCGATTTGATGCGCGAGATCGTGGCCGCGCGGAAGGGGATGCCGGTGCTGCTTTCCACAGGATCGGGGATCGCCCTGGACTATACGGCCGCGCTCGAACTTGGATTTTGCGGTCTATTGGCGAAGCCCTTCAAGCTCCAAACTCTGGCCGAGGAGGTCGCCAATTCCCTGCGGAAGAAATGAGCGAAGGAAGC
Source organism: Chthoniobacterales bacterium (assembly GCA_038226705.1). GTDB lineage: Bacteria > Verrucomicrobiota > Verrucomicrobiia > Chthoniobacterales > SZAS-18 > SZAS-18. The sequence continues at coordinate 7,780 of JBBRQH010000029.1, forward strand.
GGAAGAGTGGAGCAGCGACAACTCAGTAGACGTCGCGTTTGTAACGCTTGGTTTTGCGCATGCCTTCTACGTATTCCAGAGCCTGCTCCGGGGTCTTGCCGCCTTCCTTCTCCACGAGGCGCAGGAGCGCATGGTGCACGTCTTCCGCCATGCGTTCCTTGTCGCCGCAGACAAAGAAATCCGCGCCTTCGTCGAGCCAGGCCCAGATGTCCTTGGCGTGCTCGGTGAGACGGTGCTGGACGTACACTTTTTGGGACTGATCGCGGGAAAAGGCGGTGTCGAGGCGGAGGAAGCCGTCTGTTTCCCATTGTGTAAACTGCTGCTCGTAGAAGAAGTCACTCGCGCGCCGCTGCTCGCCAAAGAACAGCCAGTTTCGACCGGTCGCGCCGTGGGCCTCGCGCTCTTCCACAAAGGCCCGAAAGGGGGCGACGCCGGTGCCCGGGCCGACCATGATGATCGGCTTTGTGCCATCGGCGGGCAGTGAAAAGTGCTTCTGCTGATTCTGGACCCAGATGCCGCCCGTGGTGTCTTCGCCCCACCGGTCCGCGATAAAGGTGGAGGCGACACCTTTGCGCAGACGACCGCGGATGCGGTAGGCCACGGAGACGACCGTGAGATGCACTTCCCCGGGGTGGGCTTTGAGGCTCGAGGCGATGGAATAGAGGCGGGGCTTCATTTTCCCAAGCAGCTTCACAAACTCCTCCGGCACGAACGAGACCTGCGGGAAGAAATGCAGGATGTCCACGTAGTCGTGCGCTTCATTCACGAGCTGGAGATACTGGCGCAGGTCCGCGGAGTTTTCGAGGGCGAGCAGGGACACCAGGTCCGTCGCACCGCGCGCGACGACGGCCTCGACGAACTTCCGATCCGCAAACGTAATCGCGTAGTCGGTCAAAAGCGCTTCCCGCAGGGGTTTCGGCTGGCCATCGCGGCCGGGCACGAGTTCCTCGCCGGTGGCGCGCAGGGCCGATACGACTTCCTCCACGAGATCCGGGCAATTTACCGGCATCACTCCGAGCGCATCGCCCGCGAGGTAAGTGATCCCGGAATCGCCCAGCAGAATCTCGTGATGGCGTGTTTCCTTCTCGGAACCGGGGCCGGTCAGCTTGAAGTTGATTGGGTGGCGGGCGAGATAGGGATTCTTGAAAGTATAGGCAGGCTTTTCGGCCGGTGCGGTTTCCGTGGACATGACGACGGCGAGGATAGTGAGAGGTGGGCAAGGGGGAAAACCGTTTCTCGCGCGGCCCGGCTATTTTGTCTCGAAGACCACTTCGCCGGCGACAATCGTCATCTCACACCGCGCTCGCAGGATCTCGGGCTCCGGGATCGTCATGAGGTCCGCGGAGAACACGGTGAAGTCGGCCATCTTGCCCGGCTCGATGCTTCCCCGCTCCTTTTCCTGGAAGGAGGCGAAGGCCGCATTGAGCGTGAAAAGCCGCAGCGCTTCGCCGCGGGTCAGGCGCTGTTCCCGGTGCCAATTGGCATCGCTAAAGCCATCGAGCGATTGGCGGGCGACAGCCGCGTAGAACTCGATCAGGGGCTCGCCCCGCTCGACGGGCGCATCGCTTCCGCCCGCCAGGACCGCCCCGGCTTCGAGCAGGCTCCGCCACGCGTAAGCGCCGCCCAGGCGCTCGGGCCCGAGGCGGCTCGGCGCGAAGTAGAGGTCACTGATCGCATGCGATGGCTGCATGGACGCGATCACGCCCAGTTTCGCGAAGCGCGGCAGGTCGGCCGCGCTGATGACCTGCGCATGCTCGATTCGCCAGCGCGGCTCGCCGACGGCCCGCTCCGCGACCGGGACAGCGGCAAAGGCTTTTTCGTAAAGATCGAGGACGAAGCGATTCCCGCGGTCCCCGATGGCATGCGTTTCGATTTGGATTCCCCGGCGCAAAGCTGCCGTGAGGATCGGCAGCAGCTCGGCTTCGGTCGCGACGAGCAGCCCCGACGAACGGGCGTCGGCATACGGTTCCAGCAGCGCTGCGCCGCGCGAGCCGAGCGCGCCGTCTGCGTAGAGCTTGATGGCACGCGCGGTGAAGCGGCTGCCGTCGCCATCCCGTTGAGCGCCGCTGGAAAGCAGCGTGTCGGCCGCTGGGCCGGGACCACTGACCGCATCGTAGATGCGTAGCTTGATCTTTCCCTCGGCGACGAGACGGCGGAGAGCAGCGATCTCCACCGGACCATTTCCCGCCACGTGCACCTGCGTCCACCCGAGCGAGAGTTCGCGCGCTGCTCCTACTTCCAGGGCCCGGGCGACTTCTTCTGGTCCGGGTGGCGGAATCAATCGTTCCACCAACCCCTTGGCGGCGTCGACGAGCATGCCTGTCGCTTCGCCGGAACGCGGATCGCGGACGATTTCTCCGCCGGCCGGGTTGGGAGTGTTGCGCTCGATTCCGGCGAGTTTGAGTGCACGCGAGTTGACCACGATGGCATGGCCGTCCGCCCGGGTGAGTGCGACCGGATGCTCGGGAGCGGCGGCATCGATTTCGGCGGCCGTGGGAAACACCGCGGGCTGCCACTTGGATTCGATCCAGCCGCGACCCACGACCCAGGCGCCCGCCGCGACCTTCTTTGCCCGCTCGCGCACCCGCGCTTGCAGGTCCGCCAGGCTGGCCGTGCCTTCCAGGTCGAAGTTCAGCTCACGAAACCCGATTCCGGCGAGGTGGACGTGCGCGTCGGTAAGCCCGGGCAGGACCGCGCGGCCCCGCAGATCGATCACCCGCGCCTCGGCTGGCGCGGCTTGGGCGAGATCTGCGCTGGTGCCGACGAGCGCAATGCGCCCGTCGCGAACAAGCACAGCGTCAGCCTTCGGCTGCTTTTCGTTGCCCGTGTAAATGTTGCCGTTCCTGAGCAGAAGCGATTCGCCGGCCTGCGCGCCGGTCAACCAGCTGAGAACGAGGAGTAAAGGCGCGCAGCGTTTCCGATTCGTCATGCCCATCCTTTTGCCGCGTCCGGGCGCGAAGGGCGAAACAAAAAACGGCCGGCTGCCTGTCCGCGTTCCCGTTTTTTAGAGCACCGGCGCCAGGAGACGAAGGCTGGCCTCCAGCAGGCGTCTCGCGACTGGGCGGCGCGCGAATGCGGCCCGCTGAAATTCTTTCGCACACGACATGTCGTGGCAAAAGATGCGGCAGAGTTCCGCGTTCGTCGCGGGGCAGTGCACGAGCAGATTGAGCTCGAAGTTCAACTTGAGGGAACGGACGTCCAGATTCGCCGAGCCGGTCATGGCCCACGCCTCGTCCAGCACCAGCGCCTTCATGTGCAGCATGGTGGCCTGGTACTCGAAAATCCGGATACCCGAGGCGAGGAAATCGTCGTAAAACGAGCGCGCCACCGTGCCGATGTAAAAGCTGTCCGGTTTGGCCGGCAGAAGCAGGCGCACGTCGACTCCGCCGCGGGCGGCGAGCATGAGCGCGGCGGAGATGGCGGGATCGGGCACAAGATAGGGCGAAGCGATCCATAGACGCGTCTGGGCATTCCCCATCAAGCTGAGGAAGGCGGTCCGAACATGGTTGCCGGTGTCGCTTTGATCCGGTCCAGCCGCGAGCACGAGCACTTCGCTTTCGCCGGCGGGCTCCACGATGGGGTAGTAGCCTTGGGCGGTCAGCCTCTCGCCGGACGCAAAGAACCAGTCATCGGCAAAGACGCCCTGGAGTTCGGTCACGACGGGCCCATCGCAGCGGGCGTGCAGATCGCGCCACTCGCAATATTCCTGGCCAACGTTCATGCCGCCGCAGTAGGCGCGGCGCCCGTCGATGACGGCCAGCTTGCGGTGGTTGCGCAGATGCAGGAACCAGCGCTGGCGCAGCGGATTCACGCTAGAGAACCAGCTCCAATTTCCCCCGGCGGCTTCGAGTTCGCGAAAGAAACGCTGCTGCAAGCTCCAGGAGCCGACCTCATCCAGGAGGAGGCGCACGGCCACCTTTCGCCGCGCGGCGCGAATCAAACTCGCGAGCAGGGTCTGCCCGATCGCGTCGTCCTTCCAGATGAAAAACTCGAGATGGATGGAGGACTGCGCGGAATCGATGGCCTCGCCCAGGTCCGCGTAGAATTGCCCCGCCTCGGGAATCAGAGTGAACCGATCACCGGAGGTAAAGGATCGACCGACCGCCCGTTCCAGCCGGCGCGCAAAGGCCGGGAGAATCTCAGCCGAGGGCGCGGCGGCCAGGGCGGCGGCATCCTCCTTGGGCAAAGGCACCCGTTTGCGACGGAGGCGTTTGCGTTGCATGGCCTCGGTGCCGAAACCGAGGTAGCACAATGGACCGAGCATCGGGAACAGCAGCAGACCCCAGATCCACGCCAGCGCCGAGACGGGGTTCCGCTTGCGCAGAAGAATGTGGGGGATGAGCAGCAGACCGGCCAACTCCACGGTGAGTCCGGCCCACCACCAAAACGAAGACATTCGGCGATTGTGACTGCGGCGAGGTCAGGTGTCGAAGGGAACGGTGGCCGCGGTCGATCAAGAGTCGCCGGTCACCGCAGGCGGCGGCGCTTCTCGGCCGCCGCATTGCACTTTGATCTCGTGCCAAGCCCAGCGCAGGGCGCGAATCATGCCGTCGCGTCCCGACTCCCAGACGAACGCTCCGACGAGCAGGAAAACCAAAAGATGAATACTTCCGAAATCGACGAGCGCTGGATAATGCAGGCCATCCGGGTGCGCGTAGAGATAATGCGACCCAGCAAGGGTGTACAGCAGGCTGAAGGCGTTGAGGTGCGTCGCGGCGAAGGCGACGGGAATCGCGAAGTACTGGGGGGAACTTGCGGGAGAGGTGGCTACCAACACGCAGGTGTAAACGAGCAGGGATCTGATCGCATCGTGCTTGCGAAAAAGGAACCCGGCCAGCGCGAGGCAGAAGAGGAAGACCCCGAGGCTGCTGCAGAAGGTCTGCAAGATCGCCGGGACATATTTGTCGTAGAAATTGTTGCTGTAGTAGAACGGGTACCGGAAGACATTCAGAATAATGCGTCCACCCACAGTCTGGTTCTCCCAAGAGGGGGCAAAGAGGAGGGCAAAGAACCCAAAGGGGATGCCGAGCGTGAGCAGTTTGTTGCACATCCCGCGCTGTTTGAGCGCGAGCCAGCAGGGGAAGGCGAACAAGACGTGCTTGATCGAAAGCGAAAGCCCGAGCAGCGCCAGGCCGGCCATCTTTTCGCGGTCCATCGGGCGATCGAAGCGATCACCCATCAAGAGCATGCCGCCGAGTCCCAGCAGAATTGCAACGTTATCCATCTGGCATTGGAACGCCGTCACCATGATGGAGATGGGATTCAGGAAAAACAACGCCGCTGCCGCCAAGCCAAAACGCCGCCACAGGATGAGGCAGATCCCGACATCGGCGAGACTGAGAAACTCTGCGATCGTATAGCGGTACACGTCGAAGTTCCGACCGGAGAACTCGAACAGGACATGCAAAATTTGACTCCAGATCGGGCCGTAGTTGTAGCGGTCCGACCCAACGTAAATGTTCACCCCGTCGCCGATGACCTCCACGACGATCCGCCATGATTCCATGTCGAAGTTGCTTCCCCGCAGCGCCGCGCAGGCGCGTGCGACGAGGCCAAGGACGAGGATCAAAAGTAGCACCCAAATGCGGTGCCGCGGCGCGGGTGAAGGCGTGGAAACCTGCGTCGGAAGACTTTGGACCGATCGAATCGAATCGCGAGGAGGCGCGACGGGTGGCGAAATCACAACGGCATGAAGTCAGGTTTCGAACGACCAAACGACCTGGAAATCTCTCCCGGCGGCGGGGCGGTGAAGGCGGATCTTCGCTAGCGGCGGGCGCGTGTCACGTGGATTGGTAAAGATGCGCTGCCACCGGCAAAAGGAGAATCGGGGTTTCAGGTTTCTTGCATGCCGGCGGGGCGGTCCCATACTCGGGGCGCGGAGCCCTCCGCCTTGGCTTTTCCTCATGAGTCGTTCCCGGCGCCTCGTTCGCACGCTTGTCCTTGGCCTGGCCGTAAGCGCGCTGGTCCTCTACGTATCTTCGAGGGTCGCCGATGACGCCTGGGAGCAAATCGTCTCCCCCGGGGCGCGCGGCCTGGCGAAGGCGCCGGCACCCGCTCCCCTGCCAGCAGGGCGGCTCGCAGGTCTGCTCAATGCGCCCAATTCGCCGCCGGAACAGGACGTGAAGATCCTGCAACGACTGGTGCAAGAGCTCTGCGCGTCGTTACCCGATTCACCCGATCCGCCCCTGCGCAGCGACCTGGATTTTGCCGCGGCGTTGGCTGGGCAGAATCCCCGCAAGTTGACATTCCTGCCGCGCGGTCACCCGGCGCTCGGGTCCGATGGTCATCTGCGCGACCGCTGGGGCACGCCGTATGCGTTTCGCCTGCTGGGGCCGAAACGCTTCGAGATTCGCAGTGCCGGACCGGATCGGACGCTTGCCACGGCGGACGATCTCGTGGCGGGCCCGGAGTCGTAACCTGCCGGCGCATCGAGGCGCCGTCTCGTGTCATTCCGGTGCCGGAACCTTTGCGCCCACCTGCGCGAACAATTCCCGCGCGCGGGTGGCGTGTCCGCTTGCCACCTTCCCGGGAGGCGAGCGAAGCGCGGCTTCGCGGTGGAGCAGCGCCTCGTCGTGCGGCATTACCAGCTTGGACGCCGCCTCGATCCCGCGCTGCCATTCCCGCGTGGCGCGCGCGGCCCGTCCCTTGAGCCAGTGCAGGCGGCCGATATGGAGACAGGCCGTCGGCTCGGCCACCGGGTACATGAGACGAAAATCACGCAACGTCCGGCAGGTTTTGACCAGGCGGTCGGTCATCTCTTTGAGCTCCGCCGAGCCGGGCGCGGCGCCGCTTGCGCGGGCGAAGTAAAAATGCGCGAGGGCCGAGAAGGCAGGCAGGAGATAGTTCGCGATCTGGCTGGTCCGCGTGATGACGCTCTCCGCGGCCGCGGCTGCCGCCAGGGCCGCTTCGTGATCGCCAGCGCGCCAGTGCGCCCACGCCGTGAGGCCGAACCCGAGAATGTGATCGGCCAGCGGAATCTCCGCGGCATGCGCGGGCAGCCAGGCGGTGATCTCCGTCCGCAGCTCGCGCTCGAAGTCGGGTCGCGCCGAGGCGACCAGCTCGGTCGCGAGTTGCCAGCTTAGGCCCCAGAGCGTCTCCTGCGGCAGACGGTAACGGCGGGCCGCCGCGGTCATTTCGGCGCTCACCTCCGCACTGCGCTGCGGCTCCCCGCGGCGCAGATACACGACGGCGAGCGTAAACGCGCTCTCGAAATAGCGGCGGTGTTCGCCGGTTTCCCCGGCAATGCGAATGGCGGTCTTCGTATTCGATTCCGCATCCTCCCACCGCCCCACCGTGATCCAGTAGAGCGCCCGGACAAACTCCACATAGGCAGTGCAGGGGGGCTCATTCACAAACTCCGCCGTCTCCCGCGCGCGGGCCGCATTGGCGCGGGCGGTCCCGTGCATCATGAGCAGGCCGAAGACCACGCCGGCGTGGGCATAGCCGCGGGCGAGTTCGCGGCAGGGGCCGACTCGCTCCGCCAAGTTGAGCGACTTCAGCGCCGCATGGATGGTTTCCGTTTTGGCGTTGTTGAGATAGCAGATCTGCGCGACGCGCTCGTAAGCGCGGGCCGCTTCGAGCGTGATTCGGGCCGCCGGACCTTCCTGCCGGAAGGAGCGCGCGGGCAGGATGCGGTGGGCAAGCTGCCGGGCAAACTCGCTGAGGCAGCCCGCGAGCGAGCGCACGGCACCCGTCGGCAACGGCTGATGCAGCAGACGCAACGCCTCGCGAAAGCTCTCGAGACTTTGCGGAATTTCGCCCAGTCCATAGAGCGCTTCCCCGAGCTGCCGATGCCAGCAAGCGCGGCGAAAATCATCCGCGTACCCCGGCGTGCGCCGATCGAGGTCGATGGCCTGCTGGAGAAACTTGCAGGCCTCCTGGTTGGCAAAATGGCGCAGCGCGTCGTCGGCCGATTTCTCCAGGTAATCGATCGCCTTGGCCACGTCGCCGGCATTGCTCCAGTGCTTTGCCAGGAGTGGGTAGAAAGTCGCGAGCTGGTCCTTTTCCTTGTCCTCGTACCAAAGCGCGACGGAACGATGCAACTGACTCCGCTGGGTGGGCGGCATCAGGTTGTAGGCCACCTCTTGCGTGATGACGTGGCGAAAGATATGCGCGTGGTTGGGCGGCGGGGAATCGAGCAGCGTGAGATTGTGCCGGACGAGTTCCTCGAGCTGCACGCCGGAATTCAGCGCGCCGCCGTCGAGCGGAAAGACATCCTTGAGCAGGCGGCAGGAGAAAACGCGGCCGATGACGCTGGCGACCTTGAGCGTGAGCTGAGCCGCGGGTTCCAGCCGGTCGATGCGGCTGGTCACAACGCCCTGGACGGTTTCCGGGAAGCTCAGATTGGCGAGGTCGCAGTCATCGGCGAGACGGCAGGTGCGCTGCTCGATCTTGAGCATGCCGGAGTCGCGCAGGGCGAAAGCGAGCTCCTCGCTGAAGAACGGGTTGCCTTGCGCGCGCGTGCGAATCAGCTCCGCCGCCGCCTCGGGCAGCGCGTCCACGCCGAGACGCTGGCATGCCAGTTGCAGCGACTCTTCCGCCCCGAGCGGGATGAGGGTGACTTTGCGCGTATCCGGATTGGTCGTCAGTTGCAGGTACTCCCGCGGGAACGGCTCCGCCAGCGGACGCGTGACGAGGACGAGGAGGAGGGAGCCCACTTCGTGGGCAACGCGTCCCACCAGCGACCAGGAGGCCGAGTCCAGCCAATGGCAGTCCTCCACAATGAGCAAATGGGGGCGCGACTGCGCGGCCCGCGAGAGGAGTCCGACCAGCAAATCGTTCGTGCTCGTGATGCGCGAGGCGCCGGCGATATGCGTGGTGACTTCATTGTCGGGCAGCGAAACGCCGAGTACGACGCCGAGAAGAGGGCTCAAACGCGCCAGCTGCGGGTCGTTTTTGAGGAGGTGCTCGAGGCGGGGCACCGCCTCTTCATTGGACCGAATCCCGAGCAAATCGCGAAAGACGCTGCGCCAGGCGTAGTAGGGAGTGGTACGCTCGATCGCGTCCGCCGCGCCGTGCAGCAACCGCAGGTGCAAGGTCGCAGCCCGTTCCCGGATCAGGGCGACGAAGCGGGATTTCCCGATGCCCGCTTCACCGCCGATGATGACGCTACCTCCCCGCCGCTCCGCGGAGAGCGCTTCCATCCAGCTCTGCAGAAGGCGCTGCTCCTCCACCCGGCCCACCATGGGACGGACGTTGTGCGGATTCACCGCGTCGCGTCCCTGACCCATGGGACGAAACACCGGCACCAGGTTGGTCTTGCCCTTAACGCGGATGGGAATGAGCGGCTGATAGGCGAGCTTTTCGCCGGTGCCAGTTTGCGTGGTGGAGTCGCAGAGAATGCCGCCATCCGCCGCCTGCATGAGGCGCGCCGCCAGGTTTACCACCGCGCCGATGATCGTGTACTCGCAGCGCTGCGCGTTGCCGATGGTGCCGCAAAAAACCCGCCCGCTGGTCACGCCGATGGATCCGCGCCAGCCGAGGGCATCGAGTCGGGAACGCACTTCCATCGCGGTGCGGACGCCGCGCGTGGGATCGTCTTCGTGCGAGAGAGGAGGCAAGCCGAGGGCGGCAACGAGCGTTACTCCCTTTTCGTCGATGCTCAGCTTGTTCACGCTGCCCTCGAAGCGGTAGATGCCTTCCTGGAGCGATCGCATCGCGAGTTGCATGGTGTGCAACGGCGTCTTGGAATGCAGATCGGGCAAATTGACGAAAAGCACCGTGAGCCAGCGCAACTCTCCCAACCACGCGCTCTGCTGGGCGGCGAGGCGCTGGTGGATGGCGGCGGGAATGTAGGCGAGGAGCCGGCTGGCCACATCTTCGGGCGGATCCACCCGCACCAAGGGGGTCAGGGGGAGGGGCGAATTCACGGCCTGCAGGATTGCTCCCTCCGCTCCGCGCTCCGCGCCCCGGCAATGCGGGCTCAGCAGCGCCCAGGCCGCCGGACCGCTTACGACGGCGCCAGGCTCGGAGTGCGCCGCCGAGGCAGCCGCTTCCATGACAGGCGGACCGCAGATGCCAAACTCCCAGCGACCGAGCACTCCGCCGAGCGTCACGAAATCGACCGCACCCGCGCCCACGCCGATGCGAAGCGAAAGCGTCCCGCCGCCCTCGAGCGCAAAGCCGAGCAACTCATCGCGCGCGGTCAGGGCGCATTGCGCGGCCACCCGCGTTCGATCCTGCAATGTCGTCTGTTCGTCGACCTTCCACACGGCGTGCAAGGCATCGCCGGCAAATTTCGCCACATCGCCGCCGTGGGCGTGAATGATGTCGATGAGCCGCCCGAAAAACGAATTCAGAATGCGGGTCAAATCCTCCACGCCGGTGGCACCTTTTTCCGCGAGGTGTTCGCTCAAGCGCGTGAAACCGGAGATGTCGGCAAACATGATGGCCGCATCGAACCGATCATGCGTGGGCGCACGCAAAGCCTGGGGATCCCGCACCGTAGCCTCAAGCACACCGGCCGGCACAAAGCGGGCGAGTTCGTGGGCGTAGGCGCGGGACTTGGTCACGATCTCGGGAAAGGAACAAGCAACACTGGACATGTATCGCGTCTGCGGACGAAGTAGCGAGCAGGAACCGGTCAATATCGTCGCGCGACCGTGTTCGTGACAGATGTTTTGCCTGCGAAAGCAGGAGCAGCTCAAGATGGAGGCGACAAAGTGATGGAACCGAGCGGCTTCGCCGAACTGCGCGCGGGGTGCTACCGTGTCTTCCGGGCGGCCGCCTTGGCTTTTGCAATTGGGGCGTTCCGCCGCACTCTCCCGCTGTCGGGCAACTTCAGTCCGTCCCAAAAAACCGCGACAAACTCGTGCATCTTGCCGGGTTTGGTCGGAGATTTCGCGTTATCCGAAAGCACCTCGATCATCGCCATCGAATGCAGGGCGTGCAGGAACGCCCCCGCAAAGGCGGACGCATTGGTTGGCCGGATCTGGGCTGCTTCCTGCCAGGCGTGTACGCGCAAGCTCAGGAGCGCGGCAACCTCGCCGGCGCGATTATGTTTGTGAATCTCCTGGTTTAGCGTCTCCGAGTATTTGGGGTGGGTGGCAAGATGCAGGATGGACGGAATGACATTCCGAAAATGATCCTTGGTCCGCGCGGCGAAGATGGCGAGGTAGGACGGCGGATCGTAGGCGGTCGCGTCGATGTCGAAAATTTGCGAAAGCGCGGGGGTGTTCGACGCAAGGGCGGCGAAAAACAAGGCGTCCTTGGATTTGAAACGCTGATAGAGGACCGCCTGGGAAATTCCGGCGGCTTGCGCAACGTCGCGCGTCGTGGCGGTGTGACCGTGCTGGCGAAAGATGAGCCGGGCGGCGGCCAGCAGTTCGCTATCCTCAATCGTTTTCGGTCGGCCCATTGTTGTGGTCTGTCTCGGCTGAAATGACGGATCCGCAAAGTGCAAAATCGCCCGCCGCCAAGACGCGAGGAGGAAATGGGTTCCAAGCAGCCCCATGACCGACAGCCGACCGAAGGGAGACAGCCGCTCGAACCATTCGCCGAGAATAAGCGGCAACCAATCCAGGCGCCGGGCGATTTTCCGCTTTGCCCAGTGGGCCTCGGTCCTTTTCGCGGCTGGCGGCGTTGGTTGCCGCTTTCGGTCGAAAGGAAGTATGACCGGGTGTCTCACTTCGTTCGGCTGCTCGGTGCATTTCGCAATGGATATGCCCTCCCGCTCGTGTCTTGCCAGCCACCAATAATCCTCGCGGCGGATCCGTCATTTCAGCGGAGACAGACCACTATGCTTCACGGGCCAGTTTCAAAGAAGCACAAGGCTTTGCCATCCCCCTGCGCGCCGGTGGTTCATTCATAGGCCAGCACGTCGCGCGCCGACTTCCGCACGAGGTTCGCCAAGGGGACCGCCACTCCGAGCACGACGACGAACGCCCCGGAGAACAACCCGCCCAGGGCGCTCCACGAAAGGGTGAGCGGAACGGCCACTTGCAGGAGATTGCGGGAGACGAAGCCATTCAGCGAAGTGGTGGCGAACAGCGCGATCACGAGAGCCAGCACCGCGCTCAGCAGGGCGATCGCTCCGCTCTCGGCCACGAAAAGAAGGACGATCTTGCGATGGGTCGCACCGAGAGCGCGAATGACGCCGATCTCGCGAGCGCGTTCGAGGACATTCAAGCTGGCAAAGGCGAGCAGGCTGATGGCGCCCATGACAAAGGCCGCGAGCGCGATCATGTTGCAGACCCAGATCACCACGAGAAAATGCTCGTCCAGGACTTTGCGGCGTTCGGCGCGCGTGAGAATCTGGCTCACGCCGATTCGCGCATCAAGAAAGGCATCGTCCAGCGCGGTCACCACGGAGTCAGTGCGGCCGAGTTGGGTTTTGATTCGGAGCTCTGCGGTAGCCTCTCCCAACCCGGTGGCCAGCTCGAACGTCGGGAAATTCGTGTAGATAGCCGGCGTGGCAATCTCCTCCACCAAGCCGACAACGCGCAGGGAGACGACGCGTTCCCGGAACTGCAGCGTCACCTCACTCCCGACCCCGAGACCGGGGATTTGTGTCTGCACCACGCGGGTGATGACGACAGCCCCACTTTCGGTGGGCTCCGGCCAGCGCCCTTCCTTCACCGGCAACTGGCGGAGCCGGGTTTCCCCCGGGTACGCGTTAAAGAGGAATCGGCGGGCATGCGTGAATGCATCGGCGGTGGCCTTTCCCCCGACGACACTGACACTCGTGCGCCGCCAGGCTTCCGCCATTTCGACGCCGGGGATGCGGCGGGCGAGCGATTCGAGTTGGGCCGGTGGCATGGGGCGCGGCAAGGTCACCACGATGTCCTGGGCTTGTTCCTCCAGCGAAATGTCGATCACGCGCATCATGCTGGCGTAGAGGTTCGCGGCGGTCAGCAGCAGCGCGCCCCCGGCGGCGAGAGCGAAAACGGAGAGGCCGAGCCGCCAGGGGCGGCGGAGCGTGTTGCGCAGCGCGAAGGTCGCGAAGCGGCTCCCGGGAAAACTCAACAGGCGCGCGGCGAGTGGGCGCGGAGCGGTTTGCGCAGTAATGCCGGGATCTTGAATCGCCTGACGCGCGGTCAGGCGGGCGGCGCGCAGGATGGGGATCGCCATGGCGAGCAAGGGGATGAAGAGGCTGAAGATAATCTCTGCCCCCACGAGAGCCGAAGGGGCCTCCCAGCTGGTGAGGTCGATGTTCAAGTTTGTTTCGTAGAAGCGCACGAGCCCGCGCCCGGAGAGCACGCCCAGCGGGAAACCGAGTCCCGTCGCCAGGAGAACGAGCGGCGCGACCAGCGCGAGATACTGACCGGCGAGCTGATGCGATCGAGCTCCCATCGTCTTCATGATCCCGACCTGCCGGACCTCGCGTTTCATCCAAAGCGAAATAACATAGGTGGCAAGGGCGGCACTGCAGGCGAAGGCCAGGCCCGCCATGACGCCCAGAATCCGCAGCATCGCGGCCATCAACGCAGCGTGTGGATGCGTGTTTGGCAGGATCAGGACTTGCGCGGGTGCCTGGTTTCGCGCCGTCAGCCAGTCCTTGAGCGCGGCGGCCAGTTGCATCGGTCCGCTCCGACGATCGTTCATTTTCACCCACACCTGGTCAAAGTCCGGGCTCTGGCCGAGAAGCGCTGCCGTGGCCGGGGTCACATAGGCATAAATCGCGCGATCCTGCGTGCTCGGGGCGACCGCGCCATCGTGGACGATTCCGGTCACCGGCAGCGATTTGATCGCACCGCCCGGCAGGCGAATTTTGACTTGATCGCCTTTCTCCACGCCTAAGAGGGGACTGGACGATTGTTCGAGCAGAATGCCGTTCTCCTGGTTCGGCCAGGCGGCGCCGCTGTGTTGATGCACCACTCCGACGCGTTGATCGGCGAAATCCCGCACGACGAGGAGACGCGTCGGAAACCACGCCCCAGCCGGACCGGCCATGCGGGTGAAAGCAACGCGGTGCGCGTCTGCGTCCGCGACTCCTGGCTGGGAGCGAATTTCCTCCAGGAGAGATGACTCCACCCGGTCGAACGACAACATGAGATCAGGTGATTGGGACGCGCGATAGCTCTCCGCGATTTCACGCTGGAGAATCGCGCGGGCATTCAGGGCGGCCACGACCGCAGCGGTGCCGCTGACCAGAACCAACCCGATCAGAGTGATCTGCACCCGATGCGCACGCGCATCCCCCCACACTTTGCGCCATTGCGTGTTCATGAGCGGGCAGGGGCCCTCCGGTCATCGGAAAGCACGGCACCGTCCTGCAGTCGAATCGTGCGATGCGCCGCCTGCGCGAGATTGCTGTCATGCGTGACGATCAGCAGCGTTTTACCCTGCCCCGCAAGCGTATCGAAGAGCGCGGTCACGGCACCGGCCGTTTCAGTATCGAGATTGCCGGTCGGCTCGTCCGCGAGAATTACCGGCGGATCGTTGGCCAGGGCGCGCGCGATGGCTGCGCGCTGCTGTTGTCCGCCCGAAACCGTGGCGGGCAGCTTGGCGGCCTGGTCGCCCAGTCCCACCAGTTCGAGCAATTCGCGCGCACGGGGTCGGCGACTCTCGCGGGGAATCTTCCCGACAAAATCCATCGCCAGGAGCAGGTTTTCCTCTACGGTCAGGGTCGGCAGGAGTTGGAAGAACTGGAAAACCACCCCCACGTTTCCTCCGCGCCACCGGGCAAGCTCGTTCTCGCCCAGGCGGGAAAGGTCCGCCCCCGCGACGCGCACTTCGCCGGTGCTGGGGCGGTCGAGACCGGCGATGAGGTTGAGAAGGGTGGATTTGCCGCTGCCCGATTTACCGAGCACGGCGACATATTCGCCTGCGGCCAGGCGCAGGGAAATGCCGTGGAGCGCGGTGAAGGGCGGAGCGCCGCGCACGGCATAGGTCTTGGCGGCGGCCGACAGCTCGATGCTGACCGTGGTTTCAGCCGCCACAGGGGTCGGAACGGAAGCAGGATTCATATGTGAAATAAAAAAGCGGCGGATTACTTATAAAGCAAGTCTCCTCGCTCGAGGAGAGGGGGTTCCGACCTGGTACGCGGCCGGACCGGGTCGACCGAATGCTCATTCCGTCGGCCTTCGCAGCCGAAAGGCGGCACCGGCTGCGCCATCGCAAATCGCAAGAGCCGCGGGTCGCGGCGGATTTAACGTGTCGCGCAAAGTGCGATTTCCGCTGCCCCTTCCGACCCTTCCGCGCCGGGCCGCAGATCGCGCTGCACGACCGCCCCGTCGCGCCTCAAGACCGCCGCTGCTCGCCGCCGATCCGGGCGGCGGAGTTCCATTCAGGTTTGGCGATTCGAATTTTCGGGAACCCTACAAAGTCGCTCCGCGGCGCCGCCGCGAGAAGGCGAGACCGACCAAGGCAAGAGCCGTTGCCCCAGCCGCGTAGGTGGAGGGTTCCGGAACGGCCACGAGGAAGCCGCGGATCTCGCCGCCGGCAAAGGTGGTCGAATGCAGGTTCAAATATGCCTGGCCTGTAAAAAAACTGGCGAAGAGCGCGGCCTCGGCGCTCGGAATCGTGCCTCCGTGAGACGTCACGTAGGCAGGGTTGTATGACGACGCCAGCGTCATGTCCAAGGTGTTGTCATACGTCCCAGACGTAACCCCGAGCGGAAAACCGGCGAAAGTCGGCGTCGTGGTCGCGACCCCGGCAGTGCCAACGCCGGGGACGGCAGTCGCACTGTGGATATGCGCTGCGGTCGTAGTTCCCGTTAGCGCGCTAAAATCCACGTGCACTTGCAGTGTGTTGTTGACCGTGTCGATCGTGACAAAGCCAGTCCCAATCCCAGGAGATGCGTTGGCCGGACTTTCCGCCGGTCCGCTGAGAGCGACGGAGAAACCAAAGATTCCGTTCTGGGCGGACGCGCGCTGGGTCACAAGTAAACAGACTGCTGCAACCAGGGCGAAAAACATCGATTTGATGCTGGATTTCATTGGGTCTGGGGGTCTGGGGTTTGGTGAAATAATCTACGTGTTTGTTTGTAGCATTTTACGGGCGCGAAAGGGAAGCTTTTTGTCCCAGGCCTGGGTCGACGATTGGCCGACTTTCCGAACCGATGCGCGAAGAATGACTTAGGCTCTGAACGGCGCCCGGCGCGGGCGACCGTTTTTGTTCCCGAAAGCCTGATTTGGCAGGATCTGGAAAGAAAATCCGGTCCGCGGTCTCATCCGCGGTGTTTGAATCGTCGTACGCATAAGCCGGAGACCGATTCCATCCGGCCACGCATTTCCCCGCCGCCTTACCCGTCATGATGATGCCGATTCTCTCCTTGCCCGGTAGTTCACTCCCCAGTGTTCCCTCTGAATCCTCGCTGGCCTCGCGGGAAACGACGCAGGCGGGAAAGGGCGTGCACGTGCATGCGCGGTTGCGACCGGCTACTCGGGTGCCTGGCCGTCATCCGTTGGGAGTGCAGCGCGAAACGCCGCTCCTTCGAGGTGCGGGCTGGGCGTGAAATCCCGAAAGCGCTTGCCGGCCGATCGATCGGTTCATTCAACGGAACATCCCGCTCGCGTCAGCGCGAGCGGAGCCGGACGCCTTCGGCGACCGGATTGTCCGGGCGATCGGCCTGATTCGACGCGCGGGTAACCCCGTGCGCGTGCCACACGCGCAGGCTCCATGCGATCGCTGCCGTGGCGAGTGCGCCGGCGATCAACCGTTTGATGGTCGCCCAGGCCCGCCGGCGGCGACGGTGACCCGAGCGGCCGCAGGGGCAGCTTCCGGTCAGAGCGGAGATGCGACCGGCACAATTTGCGCAGTAGTACGCCACAGCAAAAAGTGTTCGCGGATTTTTCCAACCAGGTCCAACGCGCGCCGGTAAATTTCCCGCCACCTGCGGCCTTCGTGACCCTCCCTTACGGCTCGACTGGATCCATGGACTCAAATGGGATCACCGGCAAGCCATTTTCGGGCGCGACCGAGCGCGCCGGCCCCGGAGCCCCGACGGCAAAAATCACCGCACCCAAAGTTTTTTATTCTCTGGCGGTCCGGATTGAATCAGGATGGCTGGCCAAACCGTATTCATCGCCCAAATCTCCATGAACCAAATCGAACAACTCAAGCAGTTCACCAAAGTAGTCGCCGACAGCGGCGACTTTGCTTCCATCAAGGAATTCGCTCCCCAGGACGCGACCACCAATCCGAGCCTCATCCTCGCCGCGGCGAACATCGAGCGTTACCATGACATTCTCGATCACGCCGTTACCGACCTAAAGGGCTCTTCCCTGACGGGCGCGGCCCTGACCGATAAAATCACCGACAAGATCCTGATTAATTTTGGGGTGGAGATCCTCAAGATCGTTCCCGGCCGCGTCTCGACGGAGACCGACGCCCGCCTTTCGTTCGACACGGAGGCGTTGATCAAGAAAGGCCGCGAACTCATCGCCGGGTACAAGGAGCAGGGCATTGAGCGCGAGCGCGTGTTGATCAAGATCGCCGCGACGTGGGAAGGCATCCGGGCTGCCGAGGTGCTGCAGAAAGACGGCATCCGCACCAATCTAACGCTCATGTTTTCGGTGGTTCAGGCCGCCGCGTGTGCGGAAGCGAAAGTGCAGCTCATTTCGCCCTTCGTCGGACGCATCATGGATTGGCACAAGAAGATCACCAATATCGACTACCACGCCGATGAGGATCCGGGCGTGCTCTCGACGTCGAAGATCTACAATTACCTGAAGAAGTACGGGTACCCGATGGAAGTCATGGGCGCGTCGTTCCGCAACACGGGGGAAATCCTCGAGCTCGCGGGCTGTGATCTGCTGACGATCAGCCCGAAGCTGCTGGCGGTGATGCAGAAATCCACGGAGCCCGTGACGCGCAAACTGTCCCCGGAAAAAGCGCAGGCGATGAAGATCGACCGCGTCGCGACGGATGAGAAGAGCTTCCGCTGGATCTTCAATGAAGATGCCATGGCCACGGAGAAGACGTCAGAAGGCATCCGCTTGTTCGCCGCTGACTCGGTGAAGCTCGACAAAAAGATCGCCGAGCTCCTCGCGGCTTAACGTTTTTGCCGCTGCGCCCGATCCGTCCGGCCTGCCCTCGGCCCGGAAGGGGCGCGCGGCAAGGTTCCTTGGCGGCCGGTCAGGAAACTGACCGGCCGTTTTTATTGCGCGAATTCGGCAACGCTTTTTGCTGCGCACCCATTCCCGGCTACCCTCGATGCGTCGACGCCTCAGGGCTCCGTCCGCCAGGGTTGACGCGTGCGCAGCTCTGCCACGGAGAGTTCGCCCGCTTCGATGCGGCCGGTCCGCGCATCCGCAATTCGGTAGGACTGGGTAGAGCCGCCAAATGGCTGTGCTTCGAGAAAAATGCAGCGGAGTTCGCCATCTTCGAATCCGCACTGCGCCTGCACGGATTCGAGGAGTTGCTCGTCGTGGAGGTGGCCTTCTCCAAAGTTCCAACCGAGCACCAGTCCGGCGACGATCTCGCCATCGATCCACTCGTAGTCTTCCAGGCGCGCCACGGCTTTCGGGACAAGCAGGGGAAAGGCGCGTCCATGCAAATGCATGAGCCGAAATCCCATCACCTTGCTGAACAGCCCCATCGCCGTCGTCTGATCGTAAAAGCGCGCCAACTGATCGTAGACCCAGGCGCTGCTTTTCGTCAGGCGCTCGAGCTTGCGGAACGACTCGCCGCGGAAGAGCCAGATCGAGTTCGCCCAATTGCCGGCGTAATAACGCATGGAAAGCAGGAACGAAATCCGGGCCGGAAAGAGATTTCCGAGCAGCGGCACCACGAGGAGAACCAACACGAGAAATACCGCGAGAAGGGGAGGATTCCCCGCGAAAACCGAAATGTCCGGGTGCGCCCAAAACAGCGCGAAGCTGCCGTAGACGACAGCCACATTCCATTCAATCGGCGCTCCCATCGGAACAGTGCTCGTGATGTGGACGTGCAAGGTGAGCATCAGCACGATGGCAAGCACGGGGGGTGCACCCGGGGCGGCAAGCAGGAAGGCGGCCGGGACTGCGAACTCGATGAGCGTGCCTCCGTGCGCGAGAACTATCGCCACCGTCGAAGGACGAAGGTCATCCGGATAATGGCGATACATCGCCTTTCTCAGCCACGAAAAGCGCGTGAGCGGCGCATTGCTCGTCATGACGCAGACCACCGCCGGAAAGTGGTGATTGAGCTTGGAAAATCCGGCCCAAAACCAAAGCGCGAGTTGGACGGCCATCGCCCCGGGGATTCAGTCTTCGGCGAAGGCAAAGACCACGATCGAGACCCAGTAGTGCTCGGCGCGCGCCGCGAGGAAAATCGTTTTGTCCAAGACCCCGATGACCGGAAGGATGAAGGCAATTCGAACGAAATCTGCGGGCGCGGGTTCCGGGACGACCAGCGCTCGAACCGCCAGCCCAAGCAGCGCCGCATAGAGCAGGACGTCGACAATGCTGCGGGTCCGACCACCGAGTAGGGGCAGGCCAAGAAAGAGCGGGAGTTTCGTCGTGCCCGGCCGCAGGAAGTAAAGAACGCCCCCGAGCGGCGGAAAATATCGGCCCGTGAGCGGACCGCTCCCGCAACCCAAGCCAAGCACCTCGAAGAGGAGGCTCCAGACGATGGCTTTCTGAAAGGCGATCGGATGCAGCCACCACGTCGCGAGGGAGCTGGGCCCGCCCAATGCCGGGCTGAAACTGCAAAAAAACATCCACCCGCCGACGTAAAGAGCCACCTTTACGGCGTAGGCCAGGTATACGGCGAACGGAGTTCCGTAGCCTTGGAGCGCCCAAGCCACAAACCAGGCGCGCGCGTTCCGCGAAGGGCAGCTTCGCCCAGGCAAGCGCGTCGTACGGCGGAGCCGTGGGATCGAGCAAACCCATGCGTACAGGCTACGGAACCGCAAAATTGGGGGCAAGGAAAACTCGGCGCGGAGCGGATGAGACGGCATTTTGCTTTGCCCGAACGACGCGGAGACTACGCTCTCTCACCCGGGCCGCGGCTCCTGCTTGATCTGGTCCCAGTTTACGATCGCTGAAACGGCCGGGTCAGATCGGGAATATTTGACCAGAACCTTCGTGCCGAGGGGCGGCCAGGGCTTCATCTGCCCCTCGGACGCCGTGTGGCGATATTCCCGTCCATCGGGCGTCTTATACTTGATCTTGGCAAAATAGACGCTCTGCCCGCGACGCTTCTTTTGCGTATGAAAGACCACGGTTCCCTCGACCGGCGTGCCCGGGAGGCCGCTCGGCTGTCTCAGCCGGCGCACCAGTGGGGCCAGTAGCACCCAAAGCAACCCCGCCACCGCCAGACAGACCACGGCGATCATGCCGGGGTCCTGCCACCATTCCAGATCGCCCGGCCGGTGACGTCCGCCGCCAGAGCTCTTGGCGAGGAAAAGGATTACAGCCGGGAGGACGGCGAGCATGGGGAGTGGCTCACTTGTATACCGTCTTCGGTTCCAGCCCGGCGAGAAGCTTCTGAAATTTCGGGTCCCCGCGCAGCGGATCCCACTGCCAACGCAGGCGGAGATCGCTCAGTGTGATGCTCCCCTCGAAGTTGGGGGAGAGCGCGGCCGGCAACGGGAGCAATCGCTCGATGAGGTCGAGCGCCTGCGCGTTTTCGCCCGTTCGCGCGTAGATCAACGCGAGCAGCCCGGAAACGCTCGGTCCGTAGTACGCGTCCTTTGTTTCCGGCAGGAGCTCGATCGCGTGCCGTCCGAGGCGCACCGCGTCCTTCTTGCGCCCAAGCAGGGCATAGAGCATGCCGAGGTGCGCCGTGCGAAATGCGTCGAGCGGGACATTGCGCACTTCGGTTTCCATCCCGGGGCAGGCCGCCTCGAGCAACGGACGCGCGACCTCGTTCTCGCCGCGCGCGAGGGCGATGCAGCCCAACAGATAGCTCTTGGGCAAGACGGCGCCAAAGGTCGTTTCCACTGTTTCCGGGGCGCCGGAGGCGACGGCTTTTTCGGCCGCCGCGAAGTCGCGGCCCAGCAAGGCCGAATCCCAGCGCGCGAAGGTAATCTCGCCGTCCGGATCCACGCCGCTTGGCACGGCGGCAAGCACCGTGCGCAGCGGTGCCAGGTCGCCGCTCGCCCAGACCGGGACGTAACTCTTTTCGACCTGGAGCATCGGCTGGTTGGGGGTCAGGGCGAGGGCGCGCTCGCCATCGCGCGCGGCCGCGGTCCAGTCGCGCAGCATGATATCGGTCAACATGATTTCCCGCGCGATCAGCACTGCCCGCGGATCGCGCGCGAGGGCTTGCCGCATGCTGGCCAATGCCTGGCTCCAGCGCCCCTGGCGCCGGCGGATGGCGCCGGAGAATAAATCGATCTCGGCGTTGCCGGGAATGGCGCGTCCCGCGACCTCCAGTTCCTGCAGCGCTGCCTCGTACTTTTTCTCCGTCCAATAGAGGCAAAGTCCGCGCGCGAGATGGCCTTCACCCAAGCCCGGCTGCAGCAAGAGCGCGGCGTCGGCCTCAGCGCGCGCGCGGTCATGATTTTCGGCCGTGGGTTGAAAGTTCTGGTAGGAATATGCCAGCACCGTTGCAAGACGGGCATGGGCCAGCGCAAAGCCGGGGTCGAGCGCCAGCGCCTGCGTGTAAAGGCGTTCGGCCGCCTGGTAATCCTGCAGCAATCCGGTCGGACGCGTGTGGTAATCGCGGGCCCGCAGGTAGAGGACATAAGCGTCGGCGTTGGCCGTCGGCCTCGCCTCCACCCGCGCCTTTTCCTCGGGGCTGAGCGTGGCGTGCAGCGCCGCCGCGATTTCCGTCGCCAGCTCGCCCTGAAGGGTGAGCGCATCGGCCAGCGTGCGGTCATAATGTTCCGCCCAAAGCTGGCGACTGGTGCGTGTGTCGATCAGGGCAACATTCACCAGCACCCGGTCGGGCGCACGGCGGACGCTCCCCTCGAGAATATGCGCGACGCCCAGCTGCTGTCCGATCTCGCGGAGATTGCGGGTCGCCGTGTTGCGATAGCCCATCACGGAGGAGCGGCTGATGACCTTCAGTTCCTTGATCTTCGCGAGGCTGCTCAGGAGATCGTCCTGGATGCCATCGGCGAAATAACCATTGGATTTGTCCGCCGAAAGATCTTCCAGCGGTAGCACCGCGATGCTCTTCTCGAGCAAAGCGGCAGGACCGCCCGTTGAGGCGGACTCGCGCGGGCGGAGGAATAAGTAAGCGCCGCCGGCCAGGGCGGTCGCCAGAAGCGCCAGCACCACGACCTTCGTCACGAAGTTCTTTTTCCTTCCCGGCGAAACGTCCGCGGGGTTTTCGCTCTGTAAGCGCGCCCGGGCGGAGGTCCCTCCGATCGCTTCCTGGCAGCGTTCGAGCTCCGCATAGACTTCGTTTGGCGAGGCCGGACGTTCGGAGGGATCGGCCGCCAGCATGCTGCGCAATAGCTCGACCAATGGCGCGGGCACCGCCGCGTCGTCGAGCTGCGCCACGGGCAGCGGGCGGTGCATTTGCCGATCGTAGATTTCGCGGAACGAACGCCCCGCAAAAGGAATCTTGCCGGTCAGAAGATACCAGAGGGTCACTCCCAGGCTGTAGATGTCCGAGCGCGCGTCGACCTCACACCCGTCCACTTGTTCCGGACTCGCGTAGCCGGGCGTCCCCAAAAAGCCGCCTTCCTGCGTGAGAGGCGCCTCGAGATTGATCGCCGCGCCCGCCCCGGTCGCAGCCTTGGCCAGGCCGAAGTCGATTACCTTGACCACGGGCAGATGCGCCCCAGAAGACCCCGTGGAGGCGGAGCCGGGCCGTTGCGGCCGGCTCGCGGGAGCGGCCATAAGCATCAGATTGGCCGGCTTGAGGTCGCGATGGACGAGGCCGCGCTCGTCCGCTGCGATCAGCGCGCTGGTGACTTGCAAGGCAATCCGGATCGCCACAGGGGCGGGCAACGGTCCGTCCCGCTGCACCAAGGCGAGGAGGGTTTCGCCCTCGATGAATTCCATTGCGTAGAAACACTGGCCACTGGGCGTCTCGCCAAAATGAAAAACGCTGGCTACGTTGGGATGGCGCAGTTGCGCCGCGGCGCGCGCCTCCCGCCGGAAGCGTTCGCGCGTATGCAGGTACTCGGGCAGATTCTCGTTCACCACCTTGATCGCCACCGGTGTGTCCAGATTCACGTCGCGCGCCTTGTAGGAAACTCCCATCGCGCCGCGCCCGAGCTCGTGCAGCGTCACACCATCTTCACGCAGACAAACTTCATAATGGTGGAACCGCCGCATCGCCTCCGACGGCGGCGCGCGGTGGAACGGCTTCGCGTCGTTTAGCGTCGCGTCGCCGGCGTGGGTAACTTTCGCGGCGTCAGGAGATTCCCCGCCGCTCGGTGTCGCAGGCAGATCAGGCGACGGTGGCTCCATCTCAGCTTGCGACTAGAGGCGGTTCGGACTTCCTTCGCAAGCCGCGTCTGGACGCGGGAAGCCGCGCATTCTGCATCAAACGGAAGTCCACCCGTATTCCAGGAGCGGCAGACTGTGGACGGCAAAATCGCGGATGAGCCCGACGAGCGTCGGGCTCGACACCTCGGCATCGGTTAAAGGCCGACTCAGGAGGAAGGACTTGAACTTGAAATAGGGCGCGAGTTCGGAGGATGCATACTCCGCGAAATCGCGGGGCATTTTCTTGAGAGCACCCTCGTCCTTCAACTCGAGCCCGGCGGCGCGCAAACGGCGGAGGACGACTTGGAATTCCTTCTTCCGCTCCACGAACGAAACCCGCCAGCGATAGAGGGCGTCCTTGTCGGGTTCGTAAAACGCGCTGGCGACAAACGAAGCTTTGGGCTGGAGGTGAAGATAAATTACGCCTTGGGTCGATTTATCGGCGTTCGGCGAAAGGATTCCGCTCGCGTGGGTTTTGTAGGGACTTTTGTCCGCCGAAAAGCGGACGTCCCGATATACCCGGAAGATCGACTTGGCGGGATCTGCCCGCAGCGGCAGGCCCGCTTGCGCGAATTCCGCTGAAAGCGCCCCAAGTAACGCCTGAAAAGGTCGCAAAACAACGGCCTCATACTCCGCTTTCCGGGGCTTGAACCAATCGCGCTCGTTGTGGCGCGCGAGAGCTCGGAGGAATCGCATTCCGGCTTCGGGACATGGGGAGATCGTCGAGGTTGCCATTCGGCATGGTTGCGCCGTTGGGTGCGAGCGTCGAGCGACTCGCGACTCCTGAATCGCCGACATCGGGTTAGCTCGCGGATCAGCGCGCTGACGGATTTCCCCTTTTTCCGCGGTGCGGGGGTTGAGTCGCAAATCTAACCCTCGGGGTCGTCCAAAATCGATTTGAGACGTTCCCCCAGCTCGTTGGGCAATTTCGTCAGCCAAGTCGCATCGATCAGCCCGACGCCCGCGAGATCGCGCAAGTGCATTCGGTCTTTGTCGCGATTCGACGCAAGCTTCATCCGCACGAGATCGGCGAGCGGAATCAAGTCAAACCCATCGCCTTCCTCCGTGGTATCCAAGGTGGGGTTCTCGCTGACCGCTTCTGGAACGGGCCGTTCGCCTGCCCAGAGGATATGCAGAGCGTCGCGCAC
Organism: Chthoniobacterales bacterium; assembly: GCA_038226705.1. GTDB lineage: Bacteria > Verrucomicrobiota > Verrucomicrobiia > Chthoniobacterales > SZAS-18 > SZAS-18. The sequence continues at coordinate 32,180 of JBBRQH010000029.1, forward strand.
CTTTGTGCTTTCGCCGTCGAGAAAGACATCCATTACCCCGGCGCGGCCGAGCGAAGAAACCTGTCGATAGCGGAAGCCCGCCGCCTCCAGGGCGTTTCGCGCGCGCTCAAAATCCGTGCGCCGGAGGAGGAGAACCACATCGCGCGTATTGCGAACGGCCGCGGCGTCCACTCTCGAGACCCATGCAGCTACTGCATTTCCGCCGACCACGGCGTAGGGCACCGCAGCAGCAGACAGCGCCGCGGCGGCGCGGCGGAGCCGATGCCGGACGATGGCGATGCCTTCTTCCATGCGATTCCAGGAGACGGGAAGCAGCGGGACGACTGCCATGGGCGCAGCGTGACATCTCGAAGGGCAGGTGGCAATCGGCTCAGAACAACCGGATGTTACGAACTCCGCGACCCTGACTATCGTTCGGTCGCATCGACCCGCTGGATGCGAAAGCGGGGTTGCGCCCGATGCCTCTCTGCGGGAGAGCGGAAGAACCGTCCTTTTCTCATGGCCGTCTTTCGCGTCACCGTCCGCGGGAAATCTCATCAGTTCGACAGCCTCCGGGAGTTGCTGGCGAAAGCTTCGCCGCGTCGCTCGGGCGATGAGCTGGCCGGCCTCGGCGCCGCCGATGCGGCAGAGCGCGCCGCCGCGCAGCACGCACTGGCGGAGGTGCCGCTCACCCAGTTTCTGCAAGAGCCGCTCGTGCCCTATGAGACCGATGAAGTAACCCGCCTGATCCTGGACGGCCACGCTGCGAACGCTTTCGCCCCGGTGCGCGATTTCAGTGTCGGCCAATTCCGCGATTGGCTGCTGCGGTATGAAACCGACACCGTCACGCTGACGACGCTCGCGCCGGGGCTCACCCCCGAGATGGTGGCAGCGGTCAGCAAGTTGATGCGTAACCAGGACCTCATCCTGATCGCGAGTAAGTGCGAAGTGGTAACGCGCTTTCGGAACACGCTCGGTCTGCGCGGCCGCCTCGCCGTGCGCCTGCAACCGAATCATCCCACGGATGACGCGCACGGCGTTTCCGCCTCGATCCTGGATGGGCTGCTTTACGGCTGCGGCGATGCGGTCATCGGCATCAACCCCGCCGCCGATTCACCCGCACACGTCGCGGCCCTGTTGCGGTTGATCGACGAGTTGATCCGCACCTACGGCATTCCCACCCAAAGCTGTGTGCTCGCCCATCTCACCACCCAGCTCGAGGCCCTGGCGCTCGGCGCACCCGTCGATCTCCTCTTCCAAAGCATCGCCGGCACCGAAGCCGCCAACCGCAGCTTCGGGATTGATCTCGCTCTTTTACGCGAGGGACACGAGGCGGTGCGGGCGCTCGGGCGCGGCACCCTCGGCTCGAACGTGATGTACTTCGAAACCGGGCAGGGCTCCTGCCTCTCGTCCAATGCCCACCACGGTGTCGACCAGCAAACCCTGGAAGCAAGGGCCTACGGGGTCGCCCGCGCGTTCGCGCCTCTCCTCGTCAACACCGTCGTCGGCTTCATTGGTCCGGAATATCTCTACGATGGAAAACAAATCCTCCGGGCCGGTTTGGAAGACCATTTCTGCGGCAAGCTGCTGAGTCTGCCGATGGGCGTCGATGTGTGTTACACCAACCATGCGGAGGCGGATCAGGATGACATGGACGTGCTACTCACTCTCCTTGGCACTGCCGGGGTGAATTACATCATGGGCGTGCCGGGCGCCGACGACATCATGCTCGGCTATCAAAGCACGAGCTTTCACGACGCGCATTATTTGCGCCAGTTACTCGGCCTCCGCCCGGCGCCGGAATTCGAGCGCTGGCTCGAGGAGATGCGCATTCACGACGGAAGGAACCGGCTCCAGCCGATCGAGCCGAGACATCCGTTGCTTGGTATAACCGCCGCGTCGCCCCTTGATTCATGAGCGACCCCGTCACCGTCGATTGCTGGTCGCGGCTCCGCCGCCACACGGCCGCGCGGATCGCTCTCGGGCGCGCCGGCGGCAGCGTGCCGACTCGCGAGTTGCTGGCCTTCAATGCCGATCACGCCGCGGCGCGCGACGCCGTGCGCGCGCCTTTCGCCGCCGCACAGATCGCGGCCGCGCTCCGTCCACTTGGTTCGGAAGTCTTCCTCCTCGAAAGCGCCGCGTCCGACCGACCGACCTATCTGCAACGCTCTGACCTCGGCCGCCAACTCTCGGCGGCGAGCAGCGCCGAGCTCCTGGCCTGGTTGAGCCGAAACGACGGATATTCCTGCGATCTCGTCATTCTGGTCTGCGACGGCCTTTCCGCGCAGGCCGCCGAGGCGCAGGCTCCGCTGGTGCTGGCGGCGTTGTGGCCGCGGCTGCTCGAGGCCGGCTGGAAGCTCGCCCCCCTCTGCATTGGGCGGTACGGAAGAGTCGCCCTGATGGACGAAGTGGGTGCGGCGCTCCGCGCCCGTTTTGCGCTCATTCTCCTGGGCGAACGCCCGGGTCTAGGCACGCCCGACAGCCTCGGCGCCTATCTCGAAGCGGCACCGCAACCCGGCCGCACGGACGCCGAGCGCAATTGTGTTTCGAATATCCGCCCGTCTGGCCTCGCCCCGGTCCTGGCTGCGGAGAAGATCTTCGCGCTGCTCACCGCCGCCCGCGGCTGCGGATTCAGCGGGGTACGGCTGAAAGAGGGGGAAGATTCGATCAGCGCTTTGGGTTCGGCGGAACAACCCGACGCCCCGCAGCAACTCAAGTCCCACAGAAACATGCCTTCATGATCCGCACCGTCGTTTTCGATTCGAAATCCTACGATCGCGAGGCCCTCGAGCGCGCCGCTGCCGGCCGCAAGATCGAGTGGCACTTCATTGACGCCCGCCTCACGGCGGAGACGGCCGCAGTGGCGCAGGGCGCGCGTTCTGCCTGCATTTTCGTCAACGACCGCGCCGACCGCCGTTGCCTCGAAGCGCTGGTCGCGCTCGGGGTGAAACACCTCGCACTTCGCTGTGCCGGCTTTAATGGCGTCGACCTCGGAGCCGCGCGGGAGCTCGGCTGCGCGGTCACGCGCGTCCCGGCCTATTCGCCCCATGCCGTCGCCGAGCATGCCGTCGCTCTGTTGCTCGCGCTCAACCGGAAAATCCCCCGCGCGAACAACCGGGTGCGCGACCTGAATTTCTCGCTCAACGGCCTGGTCGGATTCGACCTCCACGGCAAGACCGCCGGTATCATTGGCACCGGCAAGATTGGGCGCATCACCGCGGAAATCCTCCGGGGCTTCGGCATGAAGGTGCTGGCCGTCGATTCGGCTCCGTCTTCGCCGTGGGCGCATGGCCACGGCGTCGAATATACCGATGCCCACACCCTCGTGCGCGAATGCGAGGTGATCTCGTTGCACACGCCGTTGACCCCCGAGACGCATCACCTCATCCGCCGCGAAACCCTCGAACTCATGAAGCCGGGCGCGATCCTCATCAATGTCAGCCGGGGAGCGCTCGTCGATACCACGGCATTGATCGAGGCGCTCAAATCCGGACGCCTTGGAGGCGTCGGACTCGATGTCTATGAGGAAGAGGAGGGTGTCTTCTTCGAGGATTTGTCCGACCAAATTCTACAGGACGACGAACTTGCGCGTCTGCTCACCTTTCCGAACGTTCTCATTACCGCGCACCAAGCCTTTCTCACCCACGAGGCGTTGGACGAGATTGCGCGCGTGACTGTGGAAAACGTCGTCGCGTTCGGAGAAGGTCGACCGTTTCTCGCCGAGACGGCTTTGACGTGAGGGGCGTGCGCCGGAGAAAATTACCGGTGCGCGTTCAATCCCAGAGGTAATTCTCGTCGAAGGCAACACGATGACGGCGAAACAGTGCCCGAAGCTCTTCCTGAAATGACTGGCGTCGATGATGTTCTCGTTGGTTCTGGATGTACCGGCGGACCACCGCCTCTTGTGACGGACTCACCGAGAAGGTCGCGTAGCCGCCCTGCCATTGGAAGCCGTTGACGGATGCAGGCGGCCGCTTCAGCCATGCGCTGCTCGCGCTCTGCGTTTTCTCGAGAACCTGCGAGATCGCGATCGTGCGCGCGAGCCGAAAGAGGACATGAACGTGGTCCCGCTCGCAATTCGCCTCCAACACCGGACAATCGATCTTTCTGAATACCCCAGCGAGATAGGCCAGGAGAGCCGGTTGGTGGGGATCGTCGATGACCGGCGCGCGTTCCTTCGTGCTCCAAACGGCGTGGACGAGGACTTGGCTGAGGGATTGGGACACTCGTGGATTTTTGGGTGAAGTTTGGGCTGCCGCCGAGCGAAGACATCGCGAGTTCTCGTTGATTCATCACGCGCAGTGTGTCGGGCTTTCAGCCCTCAATGCCATTCAACGCAAACCCAGGCCTCACCCGCTTCGCGGATTCAGCCTGGGCTGGGCTGTGGCAGGCCTTGGGAGCCTCGCGAAATAGTCGGGTCATCCGCTTTTCCGACAGACGCTTAGAGAATATGTCCCCCTCGCGGATTCAGCCCCGCTCTCGGCTGTAGCAGACGTTCGGCTTGGAGCGCCGCGAAACTTTCGGGTCACCCACGTTCCCGACAGACGAGAGGAGAATGCGTCTGCCACGCTCGGTCGGCAGACTCGGAAGTCAGCCTGCCGAGCCGTCGCTGCGGTCTCTCATCCGCACGGTTCGGCGGGCCGAAGGCCTGGTACAGCCAAGCCCAGGCTGAACCCGCGGAGCGGGTGAGGCCTGGGTCTCTGCCAGCAAAGAACCCGAGGGCTGAAAGCCCGGCACAAGGGCCGCGCTCAATCCCAGAGGTATTTCTCGTCGAAGGCAACACGATGACGGCGCAGCAGCGCCCGAAGCTCTTCTCGGTGCGAAGATCTTCCTGAGCTGTTGGGCGTCGCTGACGAATCGCGATCCGGCGCATTTGTGCGCTTGCACCATCGCCATCCGCGGCATTGCACCCCATTTGTCGCTTGACCGCGGGCGCGATGCGCCTGCTCGTTCCCTTTGCGCAGGATCAGCGCACGGGCCTCGTTCCCCCTCGACGCCGCGTGGAATTCTGATCCCCCGGACGGTTTTCCCCTCCCTCCACGTTTACCCCGAAGGTCCTCCCCATGTACCAACCCGAACCTCAAGCCCTTACCGCGGCTCACCCCTTCCGCGCCCGCTACGGGAACTTCATCGGCGGCCAGTTCGTCGCGCCCTGCAACGGCAAATACTTCGAAAACACCTCGCCGATCAACGGCAAGGTGCTTTGCGAAATCCCTCGCTCTGACAAGGAGGACATCGAGCGCGCGCTCGACGCCGCCCACGCGGCCAAAGCCGCCTGGGGTCGCACCTCGGCCGCGGAACGCGCGTTGATTCTGAATCGTATCGCCGACCGCCTGGAGGCCAATCTGCCGCTGCTCGCGCTGGCCGAGACGTGGGACAACGGCAAACCGATCCGAGAAACCACCGCCGCAGACCTGCCACTGGCGGTGGACCATTTCCGTTATTTCGCCGGCGTCCTGCGCGCTCAAGAGGGTTCCATCTCGGAGATCGACCACGACACCGTGGCGTATCACTTCCACGAGCCGCTCGGCGTGGTGGGGCAGATCATTCCCTGGAATTTTCCCATCCTGATGGCGACCTGGAAGCTGGCGCCTGCGCTGGCCGCCGGAAATTGCGTGGTGCTGAAGCCGGCCGAGCAGACGCCGGCCAGCATTCTCTTGGTGATGGAGCTGATCGCCGATCTTCTTCCGCCTGGGGTGTTGAACGTCGTGAACGGCTTCGGCCTCGAGGCCGGCAAACCGCTGGCCTCGAGTTCCCGCGTCGCGAAAATCGCCTTCACCGGCGAGACGACCACGGGGCGACTCATCATGCAGTATGCCAGTCAGAACTTGATTCCGGTCACACTCGAACTCGGCGGCAAGTCCCCGAACATTTTCTTCGCCGACGTGCTCGCCGCGGATGACGACTTCTTCGATAAGGCCCTGGAAGGCTTCACCATGTTTGCCTTAAACCAGGGGGAAGTCTGCACCTGTCCAAGCCGCGCCCTGATCCAGGAGTCGATCTACGAAAAGTTCATGGAGAGAGCCCTCCAGCGCGTGAAGGCGATCAAGCAGGGCAGCCCGCTGGATCCTTCCACCATGATCGGAGCGCAGGCTTCGAGCGAACAGATGGAGAAAATCCTCAGCTACCTCGATATCGGCCGCCAAGAGGGGGCGAAAGTGCTGGCCGGCGGCGGCCGGGCCGATCTCGGCGGTGAACTCTCGGGTGGTTACTACGTGAACCCAACGGTATTCGAAGGGCACAATCGCATGCGTATTTTCCAGGAGGAAATCTTCGGGCCGGTGGTCGCGGTCACCACCTTCAAGACTGAAGAAGAGGCGTTGGAAATCGCCAACGACACGCTCTACGGGCTGGGCGCGGGCATTTGGAGCCGGGATGCCACCCGCTGCTACCGGTTTGGCCGCGCGATTCAAGCGGGTCGCGTCTGGACCAATTGCTTTCACGCCTACCCGGCTCACGCCGCCTTCGGCGGCTACAAACAATCAGGCGTGGGGCGCGAGAACCACAAGATGATGCTCGGGCACTACCAGCAGACGAAGAATCTGCTCGTCAGCTACAGCCCGAAGAAGCTCGGCTTGTTTTGACCTCTGCGCGACTTCGAGGCAAGCGCGACCATGACGGAACCTTCGATCCCGGCTGGCGGGCGCGTCTCGGCGACGCCCGCTGCGCTGCAGCTCATCGGCGAGCTCCGGGCGCAGCATGGCCCGGTTCTGTTCCATCAATCCGGAGGCTGCTGCGATGGATCTTCGCCGATGTGTTTCCCGCAGGCCGAGTTTCAGGTCGGCGACGAAGACGTCCGGTTGGGCCTGATCGGCGAGGCGCCCTTCTATATTTCGGGCCCGCAATTCGCGTATTGGGAGCACACGCACCTCATCATCGACGTGGTCGAGGGGAGGGGAGGCATGTTCTCGCTCGAAAACGGTAGCGGCCGGCGTTTCCTCACCCGCTCGCGGCTCTACGACGAACAGGAATTCTCTGCGCTCCCTCCAGTCAAGAAGGGGCCGCTCTCCGGGTAACGGTTTACCGATGCGCGTGGAAGGCGCCGAATCCGGGATTCAGGTCCGCCGCGCGCTTCATCAATTCAGCGCCTTTCGGCGCCTCATCGGCGCGGAGCAGAATCAGGGCGCTGTGATACAGCACATGCGTATCGCCGCCGGTCGCCGCCCCCGCCGCGAGCGCTTCGCGGGTGAAGGTGGCCGCCTCGGCGAATTTTCCCGCGCGATAAAGCGCCCAGGCAAGACCGTCGAGCGAAGCGGGTGTCCGGCGGATCTCGAGGTCCTTCCGCGCCCAATTCTCGGCCTCGACCGGATTCGGCTTCGAATCCGCGTAAAACGCGGCGAGATGGTGAAAGAAAATGGCCTCCCCCGCATTCGCACTCGCCAGGAAATCCGCTTCGGCGGCATCGAGCAACGGCTTTGCCTCCTCCAATCTGCCGGCCGAAGTGAAAACATCGCCCAGGGCCTGCTTCAACCAGGGCAGTGGGCATCCCTCGATCGCCTTTCGATACGCCGCGATGGCTTCATCCCATCTTCCTTGGGCTGCACGCAGTTCGCCCATGCGATCGAGAATGAACCACGCGCCCGGCAGAAAATCAGAGGCAGCAGCGTAACTGAGTTCCGCGGCGACCCATTCGCCTTGCGCGAAGAGATTTCCGCCCCGCTGTACGAGCGCCCAGGCGGGCCAGAACTTCGAGGGGGGAAACGCCTCCTTGGCGAAGGCCACCGCTCCATCGAAATGAACGCGAGCCTCATCTCCATCGCCTTTCGCAAAGGCGAGCCGGGCCATGCGGACGTGCCAACCGAGCGATTCCCCCGCGGAATCGCGGAGCCGGTCCAGATTCTGTCGGGCACTGGCGAGTTCGTTCAGTTCAAGCTGGGCATCGGCCAGAAGCTCGAAACCATCTGCCTTGCCCGGATGCAGGCGCCGGAACTTTTCGGCGTCGGCCAGGGCGTCTTTGAATTGATGCGAGGCAAAATGCGCCCGTGCGCGGGCGGAAAGTCCGGCCGGATTCTGCGGGGCCGGGACGGCGCGGACGGATTGTTCCGCCGCTTCGGTGGCGCGCTTCAACCAACGCGAATCTCCCGATTGCCTCAGTCGCTGCAGAAACTCCCCGCTGAGCCGGGCGGAGGCCACGGCATCGTCCGGGTCGCGTTTCAACCGATCCTCGTAGAACGCGATGGTTTGATCGGAAGCCTGCGCAATCGCGCGTGACCCGGAAACGAAAATGGCGATTGCCGCCGCGATTCCGAAGACAAATCCTCGGTGCGACGGCAACCGCCAAAGGGAAGCCACAGTTAGTTGCGCGTGTTATCGTCCTGCGTGCCGTTCGGGCGCGGCTGCTGAGCCACTCCGAAATACGGGAAGGTGTCGCGGTAAGGCACGTCATTTGCGTTCACGTTATCGGTCGAGACGGTCTGGTTGGTCGCTACCGAAAGGAACGTGTTGATGGTGTCATCGGCGACACGGCGTCCGTTCGGATAGGCGGCCGGGGCATTGTTACCGCCGCCAGGCCCTGAATTCGCGATCGTCAGGTCCAGCCGGAGATAGTCTCCTGTGGTAATGGCAAGACCGGCGAGGATCGCCTGATTCGCTGCGTTTGTGCCGAGCGAGTTCAGGATCGTGGTAATATCCGCCGCAAACTTTCCGGCGGCATCATCCATCGGGGTCGAATTGTTGTAGTCATCCTTATCCTTGAACGGAGTGAGCACCACGTTGACGCCGGGCTGCCCCATGCGGTCGACGACATGCAGGCTTGCCAGGTCGATGCCGCCCGGTGCCGTCGTGTTCAAATCATAGCCTTCCACCAAGCCCACTCCCGTGCCGCCATTCATCCCGGAAAGGATCATGGTGTAGGCGCCCGGGGCGAGAGTCGCGATGATGGCGGACTCCAGCGTGTTCGAGGGTGCAAAACCGGACGCCATGATTTCGGCGGCTTGCGTATCCTGCCAGTTGTCGTTCACCGCGAGCACCGTGCCGCTCGAGTTATAGAGCGTCAGGCGAGGATCGGCGAGCGCACCGGCCACACCCCGAGCAGTCAAGGAAGGCCCGATGCCGCGCAGGATGACCTTCTTGGGCGAACTGCCCCCGATGACGAATCCGCCGATCAGCACATTTGCGCCCGTGTCCACGCGGCCCCGCGTCGACACATTGATGACGGTGGGCTCGAAGTGGCGGGCGGCGCGCAAAGTGGTGCCATAAACGCCCACCTTGTTATTCTGCGCCTGTAGGAGCGAGATTGGCACGCGCACCGCAAGTGACATCGTATTGTAGCCGGCGAAGGAATCGCGAGCACGATTCAGCTGCGACACATCGGGCGCTCCCGCGAGGATCGAGGTCTGAAAGCGGTTAAAACCGATGATGTCGAAAAAGAAGGGATCATCGACAATGCCGCCAAAGAAACTGACGCCGGAAGCACCATCGGTGGTGACAACGGCCGCGTTCGCAGTATCCGCGAGCGTGGGGAGCGTGGCGGGCGCCGTAAACGAAAAGACCGTCGTGGTTCCCCGCGTCATCGTGACCGTCGCGGTTTGTGGAATCGCATTCGAAGTCTTGGGCGAAAAATTGATGGAGATCATCGAGTCCGCGACGGCGTCTCCATTCGTCTCAACCATGAAACGGTAGACGATCGATGGATCGAAAATTCCGAGATTGACCGCTTCCGCCGGAACGATGAAACCGCGCATCGTCATCTGGAAGCAGACCTTGGTGTTGTCGGTCGGATCGAGGAAGAGAAAGACATCACCGATATCCGCCGCCGGATCGTTGGAGGCCTGGGGGCCGTCCCCGTGGTCGGCGGCGCGAAGAAGTGCTGGCGTCAGCGCCAGCCCGAGAGAGCAGCTCAAGGCTGCGATAGAACTCCGAAACAAGTTTTTTTTCATGGTGGTTGGAGGGGTACAGCAGGTAACCATCAGGGGGCCTGTGAGTGCAATACGTGGAATTACGGAGACATCGGCCTTCGCACCACGAGTGGATGCATGTCATTTGATCTATTATTACTGCGGGCGTCGACCCAATTCGACGCGCGAAAAAAAATACGCCTGTAACGTTCTCCACGCTTGCGTCTTGGATGCACCGGGGCCCAGCGCCCTCGAGACGGAATGCATCTGCGCCCGCGCGGGCGACGAGATAGAGGGATGAAACACTCCCGCGGGTTCCAGTATGTGGCAGTTGGGCAGCTGCCCCTCATTTCCAGTGTGGATGAAGCCACCTCGGAGCAACTTATCGTCACCATTCTTGCCGCGCTGCTGCTCGTCGCCGGGATTTATGCGTGGAGCTGGCTCCTGCAACAGGAGCAGCCTGCAGAACGAACTGACGAATCCTGGCTTGAACGGTATGCCGATATTCCCCTCGTCGGCGAAGTGGCCGTCGCGGCTCGGCCCTCCCAATCCCTTGGACCGGAGGCGCAACGCCCGATCGATCGAACGACGGCCGCAGTGCGGCCGATGCCGCACGCGGCGTAGCGCTGCCGACGCAGTGAACGGCGGTTTGGCGGCACGCACTACGGCGTGCCGAGGAACTTGTTCCCTGCACCTCCTGACGAGCGTCCCGCACGCGGCCGCGACTTCGAAGTGATCGATCGTGGCTCGCGTGCCCAGCCCGCATCGTCATAGGATCCGAGTCCGAAAAAATGAACGACGAATTACCCCGCATCTTTCCGAAGGCTTCAACCGCCGTGTGTTTTTTCCGGTCGTTCGCGGAAATATGGACTGCGGCAGTCCTCTGCCGCTTTGGCGGGAACGGTGTGCCTGCAAGAGGTGAACGTTCAAAGCAGCGCGACGGGGCAACCGGCCTTCCCGCGTATTCCTTCGCAAACCGTGCTGTGCGACAACCAATCTTACCTTGTGTTTGGCTTAGATTATAGACCCAAATGCTGTTGGTGGGACCTGCAAGTTTACCATTTCGATTTGGGGGGCGGCCGGTTCTAAACGCTTACCGCGATGGGATCCGCAACGGGAAAAGACAGCTCAAATCAGGGCAATTGGCTTACGAGTCCTTTGGCGCGCTCTTGATCAGCGAAAATGAATACCAAGAAATTCTGCGAGAGTATCGAATCGAAGAGCGGTGCGTGGGATTTTGCACGCCCGACGAAGGTGCCATAAAGCACGCGGAAGGCTTCAACAAGATTATGATTCCTGCGATCGAGCGAAAGTTCGGCAAGAACATCTTCAGGCAGATGCGCCGGCGGGCCGTGCTTCGCTGGAGAGCCAGGAATCCAGGCGAATCGGACGGCGTGAATCTCGCTGAGTTCGCCGATTCACGATAGAATCCGATCGCAGAATCGGCTTCCGCGGGGGGAATCGTTGTGATCAACGGCGCCCCCTGTCCCCGCGACGGACTTCTCCTTGGTTCGTTCGCGGTGCCGGGGAATAGAATTCCCTGAGCGGCCTCTTCCGCGCAGAAGCTCAACTCCCGATTCCTCATGTCCACTTCCCCTCACGAAACCGATGTCCTTGTCATTGGCTCCGGCACGTCGGCCCATTATTGCGCCCACGGCCTGCGCGAAGCCGGCCGGCGCGTCGCCATTGCCGAGGAGCGCGATTTCGGCGGCACCTGCGCGCTGCGTGGCTGCCAGCCCAAGAAATACCTCGTCGCGAATGCGGAGGCGATCGCCATGGCTTCGCACCTTGTCGGCCAGGGAATCGTCGCCGCGCCCAAATGCGACTGGCCAGCCCTCCAGCGCTTGAAGAACGAATTCGTCGAAAGCGTTCCGGAGGGCACGGTGGACGGCTTCGAAAAGTCCGGGATGCAGATCCTCCGGGGCCACGCGTATTTTGTCGCTCCGGATGCGGTCCAAGTCGGCGACACCGTCGTGCGCGCGGCGCATTTCGTCATCGCCACCGGCTCGACGCCGCGCAGATCCGAAATCCCCGGCCATGAGCACGCCCGGACCAGCGACGATTTCCTCAATCTCCCGGAGCTGCCGCCGCGAATCCTCTTTATTGGTGGCGGTTACATCTCCTTCGAATTCGCCCACGTCGCCGCCCGGGCCGGGGCGCGCGTCACCATTCTGCATCGCTCCGCCCGACCGCTCAACGCCTTCGATCCGGAGATGGTCGATCTCCTCGTCGCCGCCTCCCGCGAAGCCGGCATCGAAATCATCCTGAACGAGCCGGCCACGCGCATCGAGCGCGCTGGCGCCCATTTTGTGGTGGTGGGCGCAAGCGGGGCGCGTTTCGAAACCGATCTCGTCATCGAGGCGAGCGGGCGCGATCCCAATCTCTCCGTGCTGGAAGGTGGCCTGGCGGGAGTCGATGCGAACAAAAAGGGCATCGTCGTAAACGAATTCCTGCAAAGCCCGAGCAATCCGCGCGTCTACGCCATCGGCGACGCCGCCGCGACCCCGTATCAGCTCGCGCCGGTCGCCGATAAAGAGGGCATGGTCGCCGCGGAGAACATCCTGCGCGGCAATCAGCACACGATGGACTACGTCAACGTCGCGAGCGCGGTCTTCACGATCCCGAGCCTCGCCACGGTCGGTCTCACGGAAGCCGAGGCGAAACGCCGCGGCTTTGCCTTTCATGTGCACCACGGCACGACCGAGACCTGGGCCTCCTCGATCCGGATCGGGGAGAAACACGCCGGCTACAAAATCCTCTTCGAGGACGGCACCCATCGCATTCTCGGCGCTCATTTGCTGCGGCACAACGCCGGTGAGGTCATCAACGTCTTCGCCCTCGCCATCCGCTTCGCCATGACCGCGCACGACCTCGAGACCGTCACCTGGGCGTACCCGACCTACTCCTCGGACCTCAAGCGCATGATCCGCCATGTTTATCAGTAGCAGGGGAATGAGGGAACCACGAATTTCACACGAATTAACACGAATCTTTTAGGCCGGTTTAGCAGGGTATAGCGCGATCGAAATCCCGTGACGGCAGAAGGCCAAGAGCCGAAGGCGTGAGAATCGAACGCTGAGTGTCTCCGGCGATTCGGTCCCACAACGCCCTTTTCTAAGCATCAGAATAATTCGTGTTAATTCGTGTGAAATTGACAGATCGGCTGAGGTCCAGGCGAAGAGTGTCTGCCTATCTCGCGTTGCTCGGTTCGTGGTTCAAAACTTCCTCCTATTCGCTCACCCGTAGCCGCATTTCAGCGCTGATGGCGCGCACTTCCGGTGCATACATCGCCGCGGCGCTCGTCGGCAGCGCGTGGAAGTGGCCGGGCGTTTCCGCCCGCAGCTTGTAGCGCAGGATGTGCTTTCCCTGCTCGAGCAGGCCGATGAAGAAAACCACCTTCGAGTCGCGCAGTTCGAGATTCGCGCAGAGTCCGCCCGCCCAGCGTCCACCGCTCCGGAGTTCCACCGGCTCGCAGCCGGCCGGCTTCATGTCCTCGAAGGCCAGATAGTCGTAAGTGTTCTTCGCGGTGATCGTCAGCACCACTTCGATTTGATCGCCGCTGGCGACGGTGTCTCCCGTCTTGAGCGCCACCCGCGTGAATCCCGCCCGTTGCTCGGTCCGCCCCGTCGCCGGGAGCGCGACGGTCTGATTCCCTGGCAGTGAACTGGCCGTGCCCGGCGCCGGCACGCTCACCTGCTCGACTTTCGGCACGAGCTTGAAGTAGTTGCGCTCCACGAAGATTTCGTTGCCCGCGCCCTGCACATCCTCCTCCTTGGTGAAGTAACTGAGGTAGCTCGAGTAGTAGAGCGCACCGGCGCCGTTCTTCGTCAGCGTGATTTCATGCGGCCCCGGTTTCAGTTGTAATCCGTGCAGAAGCATCCGGTTGTCGAACGTGAAGAAGTTTTCCTTCGTCACCCGCACTTGCCGCACGGACACGCCGTCGATCGCCACGTCGAGCGTGTAGTCGGGCGCCGCCTCGCCCGTCGCGCGCATGAAGTCGGTCATGGCGGCGATGACCAGCGCCGTGTCGCGCGTGCTCCGCCAGTAGTGGCCGTTGCGGCGGTTGTTCAGCAGCCATTTCACGAGGCGTGGGCCGAGCTCGTTCTTCGGCTCGAGCGCAACCAGCGCCTTCAAGGCCCAGGCGTTGGTCTCGATGTCGTTATTCCACCAAAACCACCAAAACTGTCCCGGCGTGCGCACCCAGGCGGTCGCGTTGCTGTCGTCCCGCTCGACGAACTGCAGCACATTCCGAAGCACGATCTTGGCGTCGTCCACCCGGTTTTCGTTTTTCAACGCAAGCGCGAGGAGCGCACGGCCGTAGTTGTTCAGTTCGCCGCGCGCTTCGAAGAGTTTGATCAGCCACTTCTTCGCGTCGTCGTTGAAGCGGTGCTCCAGCGATAGCACATAGGCGAGGTAGGCTTGCGTGGTCAGATCGCCGATCTGCTGCTTCTCCTTCGGTTTGGCCAGCTCCTGGCGGATCGAATTCTGCAGGAAGTTGAAGCCGCGTTCGTAGACGCCGCCATCCACATTCACCCCCGCCGCGCGCGCCGCGTGCAAGCCCTGGAGCACGTAGGAAGTCTGGTAGGGCGACGAGTCATCCTCGCGCCACCAACCCCAGCCGCCGTCGTTGCGCTGAAACGCGTAGAGCCGTTCCAACCCGGCCTTCGTCATGCGCGCGAGCTCGGCAGAATCGAAGACGGGTGAATCGCCAAACCGATTGCGTACGTCTCCGGGATTCATCTGCCGGCGCGCCTTCCCGATCGATTCGAGATCGGTCCCCATTTTCTTGAGGGTGTCGGCCACCAGCACGGTGGGATAGAACCGGCTCATCGTCTGTTCGACGCAGCCATACGGATAGCCCACCAAATACGGGAGCGCGTCGATCATGACGCCGGCGAGGCTGGGGGAGAGCGTGATCTCGAGGCGCGTGTGCTCGGGATCGATCTCGGCCGGGACTTCCCATTTCAGCGTGCGGGTGCCGTTCTGCTCGATCTGATAAGCCCCGCTCTGCGCGAGCTGTTTGTTGATCCCGTGCACGAGGACCGGGAAGGCGAGGCGCATGCCGTCGCTCTCCTCGGCCGTGAGCGCCTTCACCGTGATCTTCGCCAGGCCCGCCTTGAGCACCTTGACGGGCCAATCGAAGCGATGTTCGCCGCCGGCTGCGACTGTTGCTTCCCCGGGCAGATGCAGATTCCCTTCCGTGTCCGGCTTCAGCGCCGGATTCGGCGAACCGAGGAATTCGAACAGCGCCGCCGGGACGATCAACTCCGCCCGCACCGGCTGCGCGGTTTTGAGGTAGTTGTTCACGTTGGCGGAGAGCACGACCTCATCGCGCTCCATGAAAAATCGCGGCGCCTGTAGGCGCACGATCAGGTTTTTCGTCGTGGTGGCCTTCGCGATGGAGTCGCCCACCTGGGTGGCGCGATTCAACGCGTACCCGTGCAGGCGCCAGGTCGAGAGCGATTGGGGAAACGTGATCTCCGTTTCGGCCACGCCATTCGCATCGAGCGCCAGGCGCGGCAGCCAGAGCGCGGTGTCGGCGAAGTCCGCCCGGATCTCCGGCTGCACCATCTCGGGCGCGCCGCCGTCGAGTTTCTTATACTCTTTGTCGTCCGCACCCCCGTCGCGTCGATTCGCCACCACGGTGCTGGCCGCTAGTGCGTCCGCCGGACCGTCGGCGGATTTCGCCCGACCCCGGCTGGTGCCTTCTTCGCGCGCGTCGAGCTCCAGCTTGTTGACGGCCACTCCGCTGGCGCCGGCCTGACGCAGCTCGCCTCCCAGCGAAAACCCGGACTTCTCCAGCGCCCAATTCCCGCGCCAGCCCTCCGGCTCGCTCCCCACGTAAGTTTCAAGCTGCGGCTGCCGCAGGACGCCGGTCGGATCGAAGACGTTTCCTAACGAGGAGTCGACCGCCACGTGGTGATACCGCTTCTGCCCGTAGAAAAAGACGCGCGGACTCGGCCCGAATTCGTCCTGAATGTACGTCACGGCCTCGTCGTAAGCGGTGAGGGTGACCTGGCCGATCGCCGGCTTTCCGTTCGCATCCTTCACCTCGACGCGTACGCGCCCTTTCTCGCCCGGCCGGTAGACGGCTTTGTCCGACTTCACCGTCACATCGAACAAGCCGCGCACCGGCGGCACGAGGAGTTCCCTCGACTCGCTATGGACCCGGCCGTTGCGGACGAGCGTTGCCTCCACGAAGAAATTCGGCACGTGGCGCGCCTCGATTGGAATATCGATTACGGTCGATCGCGCCGCGATATCGAGAAACCGCCAACCGAGCAGGACGCCCTGGCTGACGTTGTCGCTGAAGAGCACGCGCGAATTGTTTTCCGCCACATTCACGAGCAAATGCGCCGTCTCGCCGATTTTGTAAGTGCGCTTGTCGGTGATGATTTCGAGGTCATTGAAGCGGTAAACCCGGCCGTCAAATTTCGGACCCGAAACCCAGAAGACGGCATTCCCCTGCACTTCCTTTTGCTGTGAATCGTGCGCCAGGAACGTGATCCGATACTGGCCCTCGCCGGAAATCGGATACTTGAAGGAGAGCCGGCCCTCGGGGTCGGTTTCCGCCGGCCAGCGTCGGACGATTTCTTCGCCGGAATCGCGGGCGTCGGAGCCGCGTTGGCGCACCCGTGCCACCATCACTTCCCCCTTGGCCGCGACCGGCACGTTGTCGGGCGTCAGCGTGCGCACCTCGACGAAGGTCTCGTTCCCCGGGCGATACCAACCGCCGTCCGTCTCGACGAAGGCGTAATATTCCTGGCGCGTGACCAGCACGCTGCCCTTGCCCTCGATCGTGCGCCGGCTCGCGTCCCGCACTTCGGCTTCGATCGTGTAGCGATGATCGCGCTCTCCGAGCTGCCGGGCCGCGGGCGCCGTGTCGATTTCCACCGCGTACGTGCCATCAGCCTGCAGCTCCGCCTCTCCCTGCGCGACGAGGTCCCGCAGCGCCTTCCGAGTGCCGCCCTCGAAGCGCCGCGACCAGCCTTCGGCGTCGTCCCCGTAGTAGCCCCACGCGAATTGATAGCCCGGACTCACCGCGTACGCCCAGGGCGCGTCCCAAAACAGAAACCGTCCCCAGCGTCCCCACCACGGAAACCAGGGGTAGGCATAGCGTGCCCGACCGTAGCCTTTGCCGTAGAGCCAATCGTATTCGCCCGGGCCAAAGTAAACGTGCGTGTAAGTTTCGCGGAAGACTTTGTAGCTCACCTTCGCTTGGGCAACCGGTGCACCGAAGTAATAGCGCGCGGCAATCGTGGCTTTGATCTTCTCGCCGAGGCGCGCCTGCGTCGTGGCGGGTTTCACCGTCACTTCGAACTCCGGCTTCTTGTACTCCTCCACCCGAAAGAGCGATCCGGCACTACGGCGCGCATCGGGGCGATTGCCATTGATCGCGAGATGCCACACGCCCAAGGGCGGCTCGGAGCCAAGCTGAAACTCGCCGGATGCCGCGCCGGTCTCGTCCGTCTTGAGCGCGAGGCGCCCCGCTTCGTTGTTCTTCGCGTCGCGAATTTCCACCTGCACGTCGTCGCCCGCCTTGGGCTCGGCGAACTGGCGGCCACGCAATTCGCGCAGCCAAATCCGAAATTTCACCAGCGAGCCGGGACGATAAACCGGACGGTCGGTGATCACGTAATAACGCGGACCATTTTCCTCATAGGCGCCGCGGTCCTGCTCCGACCAATTCTGGAAAAACGAGAAGGCCATGCGCCCGCCCTCGCCGGCCACCACCGCCTCCACCGAGGAACCGCGATCGGCATGCCGGCGCGCATGCTCGATCACGCCGTCCTGGTTGGTCGTGAGCGTGACGGTATCGACGTGCAATTCGTTCTTCTGCCGGCCCTGCACGTACTCCTGCCAGTGCTCATAAATGCGCACCGCTTTCTCCGCCAGCGGCTGGCCGGTGCGCGCATCGGCTACGAAGATCAGCCCCTTCTTGAGCGCGTCCTTCTGCACGATCGCGATGTCCGAGAGCAGCAGAAGCACCCGGGTCGGCTCGCCGCCGGCGGTGAGCGCTTCCACGATGAATGCGCCGGGCTCGGCTAAGGGCGCCACCGTGGCTCCCTCGACCACGCGGTTCTCCGGGTCGCGTGCCACTTCCTGGGTCCAATTCGCCGCGGTGCTGCCGAGGTATTTTTTCCACGAGTCCTCGCTGAAAAGATTGGTTTGGAGGTTGCGATAGTCCCAGTAGTTCTCGGGCTTTTGCACCATCCGATCCTGGACGTAGCGCACGAGATCGAAGCGCT
Organism: Chthoniobacterales bacterium; assembly: GCA_038226705.1. GTDB lineage: Bacteria > Verrucomicrobiota > Verrucomicrobiia > Chthoniobacterales > SZAS-18 > SZAS-18. The sequence goes on from JBBRQH010000029.1 coordinate 50,244, forward strand.
GGGCCTTGAATTCGATTTTCGCCGTGTTGCGGCAGGTGAACGAGAGTTTGGTTTCCGCGCCCGGCAGTTGCACGCCGGTGGCGCCGAGGAGAACTCCCGGCAGGCCGATCTGCTGGATTTGTTGCTTCGCCGCGGTCGCGCGCGCGTGCTCGGGATGCGCCGCGATCAGCTTGGTGTACTCCGCCACCGCGAGCGGAAACTGCTGTCGGGTCTGGAGGTAAAGCGCGCGGGCGTAGTGCGCTTCGACGCCGAGGCTGCTTTGCGGATATTTCTCCTCGACCTGCCGCAGAACGGCGAGTGGACTTTCCGCGGGCGGGAGCGCGACCACGCGCACTTTTCCGCCCGCGATGGTCAACGCTTCATCCGGGGCGAGTTCCCAGATTTTCGTGCGCGGGGCGTCGGGATCTGCCGGCTGCGGCTGCGGCCGGCCAAACCGATCGTATCTGATCTGCGGCGCGGCGAATTGCGCCGTCTCCGGCCCGTAAAGCGTGCGCGCCATCATGGCCCAGCGGAAGAGCGCTTTCGCCGCGTCTTCGCGGGTGGGGGAGTCGTCCAGGCGCTGAATCTCTTCGAGCAGAAAGCGGATCTTCGCCCCCGCCCCGAGCTTGGCGGCATATTCCTTGGGCGCTTCGAAGAACGCCGGCTTTCCCGCGGAATCGAGCGGAATGCCGGTGGGCGGTTCCTGCTCGCGCCCGCTCCAGCCGCGGTAGAATCGGCCCTCCTGGTAATCGGCTTCCACGACCGCATCGGAATCCTCCTCCGCCTCGCCCCAGCTTCCCCACCACCAGCCGCACAATCCCCAGGGCGCGTAACCATATTGTTCCGAGTCCTGCCGCGCGAGGGCGGTGGCGAGATCGAAATTCACGCCGACCCATTCCGCCAGCAGCCGCTTTTCATGCTCGGGTTCACCCCGGCCGGAGTCGTCTTCCGGATGCACCTTCAGCCACGCGAGCAAATCGCGGGCGCGCTCGTAGTGCAGCACCGCGTCCTTGCGATCCTTTTTCCAGGAGTAGACGTAGACGCCCTGCCCGGACTGACCGCGCAAAAACTTCCCGCCTTGTTTGAGCCCGTGGTGCGGGAAGGTGAGATACAGACCCGCGAGGAAACGCTGGCCGATGGCTTCATCGAGCGTCCCTTTGTTCTTCTCGAGGTAGGCCTCCGCCCGCGCGAGCGCGTCGTCCCAGAGCGCCAGCTTCATCAAGCAAGCCACCGCCCCTTCCACGGCTTGCCGGAGCGCGGGCGAATGCCAGTCCTTCGAGGCATCCCGCGCGTCGTCGTAAGCCGCCCGCGCTTCCGCCCAATGCTTTTCCTTGAAGAGTTTGTCCGCCTTTTCGAGCGAGTCCTTGGGAGACGAGTTCTGTCCGTAAATTGTCGGCGCCAGGGATCCGACAACGAGGAAAAAGAGCAGCGCGAAACGTTTCATCGTACCGGGTAGACGAATCAGAAACGGTTTTGCCCCGGAACATGGAGAAAATTCGACGGATCTGAGGACTGAGGACTGAGGACTGAGGACTCAGGCTCAGTAGGGTCGGTTGGAGCGCGAAGCCTTTGCTGAATTGTCCTTCCTCCGCATTTGGCTCGCTTACCACTACACGCGAGGTACCCGGCTGAGTCCTACGCGGCAGAAGAATGGCCGCGAAAAGGCGCAGAAAGACGCAAAAGGCATCCCCGGATTCGACAGGAGCGGCGCCCTTGCTCGATTTGAAGGAGAAATGCGCTTGCTCGCCGTGATAAATCTTTGGGCCGCTAGCACTTTCCGATTGCCATGCATCTTCCTACCCTTTACGAAGGGCGTTCCGGAAGTGGCCGGCGCAGAAATCCTGAAACCTCCTTTGTACCTCATGAAAAAGCTCCTCTTCACCCTCGCGGCGACCTTCTCGCTGCTCGCTTCCGCGCAGGCGGGAATCTTTAACTACGCCGGGACCACCGTCGGCAGTCCCGTCTGGAATCGGCCGGTCGCAGGGACTCCACCCACGGCCTTGTCCGGGGTTGGCACGGCGACACCTTTCGACCGCTTCGCGTTCACGGTGGACCTCAGCGGTTCCTACACGTTTGTTAGCACGAGCGTGACCCCGGTGAATTGGGACAACTACACGTTCCTTTACCAGATGGCGTTCAATCCGGCGACGCCGCTCACGAACGCCCTGACCGGCAACGATGACAATCCCAGCATCGGACGCTCGGGCTTCACCTTTTCACTCAACGCTGGGACCCAGTATTTCTTCATCACCACCGGCTTCGGTAACGCGGACACCGGCAGCTTTGCGAACTCCATCAGCGGGGCGGGAAACACCATCCCGGGCATCGTTGCCGTGCCCGAGCCCGCGACCGTTTTTGCCTCGCTGGGAGCGCTGGGACTCTGCCTGACCGCTGTCCGTCGCTCGCGCCAGACGAAAGCGTAAACGTACCGATCCGAATCGAACCAGGCCGCACCTCACCCGTGCGGCCTTTTTCTTTTCACTGATCCGCTCGGTTCTTACGTGGGATGGCGACTCCAGCCGGGGCGGGGAGAGCACCGGTCTGAAGACGCGGTGCTAATGAGATGAGTGCGATCGGGCCTTCACTATTGGGCGTTTCGACGCTTATGCCTTTACTCGGTTCCCGCCTCATTCACCGCTACCTGCGCGGTCCCCCGGCCATCTTTACCTGCGCTTGGCTCCCGCCTCGCTTACCGCGACCTCCGCGGCTCCCCGGCAGCCGAACGGAGTGAGACAGATCGACAATTGTCTTTTCGTGCTCCAATCGATCAATCTCAGTGCACCCTGCACTTCGGTGGGCGCACCCCGGCGCTTCGGTTGGCGCTCTGGCGCTCTGGCCTCTGGCGCTCTGGCCTCTGGCGCTCTGGCCTCTGGCGCTCTGGCCTCTGGCGCTCTGGCCTCTGGCGCTCTGGCGCTCTGGCCTCTGGCCTCTGGCCTCTGGCCTCTGGCCTCTGGCCTCTGGCCTCTGGCCTCTGGCCTCTGGCCTCTGGCCTCTGGCCTCTGGCCTCTGGCGCTTTGCCTTCCTTCGGCTCCCGCCTCATTCACCGCTGCCCGCGCGGTGCCCCGGCCATCTCGGCGTTCCCAATGCCTCCGTTGGCGCTCCGACGCTCCGACGCTCCGACACTCAGGTATAAGAACGGCGGACGATTCACTCTCTCGCCCGCCGTTCTTTGTCCTCAACCGCCTCCGCTTACTGCCCGGCACCCGCCCCCATGGGTGGATGGCCGGCCGGATTCCCCGGCGCCGTCGGCGACGGCGCCGTGTTTCCGCTTCCATTCCCCACCGGCGCCGTCGCCGGAATCCCACCTGCCACCGGTCCCGCGACCGGGGTCGAGCCATTCGGCCCCGTGGCCCCCGGCGTGGCCGGCACCACCTTCTTCGGCCGGCGCTTCACCGTCAGCTTCAACTGCTCGCGCAGATCCGCTCCGGCAAACGTGCTGTCCGACTTCAACGCCGTGCGCGCACTGCGCACCCGACGCTGAAACTCCCGATCCACCACCGTGCCCACATCCTCCAGGCGGAGGAGCACTCCCCGAATGCGCGCCGACTCGCCGCGCACTTCCTCACTCGCGTCCTGCAGCGCCGACAGCGTATCGGCTGTCGCCGCGGGAACCGACCCGGCAAACTGCGCCGAGAGGTCCTTCACGATGTTCGACCGCTTCACGCTGCCGCGGGCTTGAAGCCGGAAGCGCTTCCGCTCCGCGGCGCTGATCGCCGCGAAAGGTCGCACCACCGTCTCGAGCTCGGCGATGAACGCGGAGAGCGCAGTCAGCGCGTCCGGCGTCACGCCGATCCCGGCGAGCAGGGTGTCCACCACGACAGCCGAGCTGCCTGCGATGGGAATGAGTTTCACTTGTTCCGATCCGCTGTTGCCAGCGCCCGGGGCGACCGGCGCAACGTCTTGCGACGCCACACCACTATTTTCTTTTTCTGCGTTATTCACTGTGTTTTCCTTCTGTTCCAACGTTTCACTGCACTGCACCCTCGTGCGGCTCAAAGAGCCGTCGGTGGGGTCACTTTCGCGACGTGGAGAGTTTACCCCGGGGGGTGAATCAAAAACGCAACACCCCCCCCGGTTTTCCTCTGAGAAATTTCATTTGCGGTGTTTTTATGAACACACCGGTTCCAGTGTGAGTCCGGTACGGCAAATCTCCAGATTGGCCCAAACATCCCCTCCACTTCCAAACCGCGCCCATCTCTGTGATCACCGCGATCTTTGCGTTTGCTCCCTGGGCAACGCGTGAGCGCCACCCCCCGGTACGGCAAATCTCCAGATTGGCCCAAACATCCCTTCCGCCTCCAAACCGCGCCGGAGCCATCGCCCTTCTCTGCGATCTCTGCGGTTGCTCCCTGGGCTGCGCGCGAGCGCTACCCCCGGTACGGCAAATCTCCAGATTGGCCCAAACATCCCTTCCACTTCCAAACCGCGCCGAAGCCATCGCCCATCTCTGCGATCTCTGCGGTTGCTCCCTGGGCAACGCGCGCCGCTACCCTCCCGGTACGGCAAATCTCCAGATTGGCCCAAACATCCCTTCCACTTCCAAATCGCGCCGGAGCCAGCGCCCTTCTCTGCGATCTCTGCGATCCTTGCGGTTGCTCCCTGGGCTGCGCGCGAGCGCTACCCCCCGGTACGGATAATCTCCAGATTGGCCCAAGCTTCCCTTCCCCTCCCAAACCGCGCCATCGCCACCGCCTTCGCTCCCACCGCGACCAAGCATCCGGCCTTCCCCACGCCGGTTCATTCTGTGGCCCGGCAAATCGACAAATCTTGTCAGCGCGTGCGCCGCTCGCTCAACTCCCGCGATGAGCTCCTCCAAAAAGAAAAAATCCCGCCGTCCCGTTCGCAAATACAAAACCGACTCCGGCCAGACGGATCGTTCGCGCTACATCCACGACGCAATCAAGGAAGAGAAGGGCAATCCCAACGCGAAGTCGCTCGCAAAGGAGCTCGGCGTCAGCCTCCCGGTGCTCCGGCGCGACATCGCCGCGATGGTGCGCCGCGGCTTTCCGATCGCCTACGATTCCGTCAACCACCGCCTGATCTATACCGAGCCCGACGTCGACTTCGCCGGCTTCGAATTGAGCGAGGCCGAGATCGTGGCGCTCTGTTTCAGCGCGCAGTTCCTGCGGCTCCTCCATGGCTCGGCCCACGCCGGCCCGTTTGCTTCGGCGCATGCCAAGCTCGTCGCTGCGCTCCAGAAGAAGACCACCATCGATCTCTCGAAGCTCTCCGACTACATCTCCTTTTCCAGCGCCGGCCAGGAGCGGAATCCCGACCCCGTGGTCGCGCGCGTGATCCGCCACGCCATGATGCTGCAACGGGAGATCACCTTCCTGTATCACAAGCCCGATGGGTCCGAGCCGAAACGCCGCACCGTGCAGCCGCACCACACCCGCCAGATCGATGGGCTCTGCTATTTGATCTGTCACGACGTCAGCAAAGGGGATCTCACCAGCTACACCCAGAAGCGCATGACCGAGGTCGAAAGGACCGGCGAGAAGTTCGAACGCCGCTACACGCACGACGACATTTACAACGAGTTCCGGCATTCCCTCGGCATCTTCAGCGGCAAAAGCGCGGAAACCGTCCGGCTCCGCTTCACCGGCTACGCGGCGAAATACGTCCCGCTGAAAACCTGGCACGAATCCGAGCAATTCACGGAGAACGCGGACCGCTCGGTGGAACTGAGCATGCAGCTTTCCATCAATGCTGAGGTGACCCGATTCGTCCTCCAATGGGGCTGCGAAGTCGAAGTGCTCGGGCCGCCGTCACTGATCGCAAGCATCGACGCGCACACGGAGAAACAGTGGGAGCGGCTGTGTGCGCGGCGAAAGCAAGCTGCGGCTACGGTCGCCACGGCGTAACTCCGTGGTGGATTCTCACGGCTTCGGCGGTCTTCCTCGGTCCTTTGCCCCTTTTGGAAGAGGATCCAGGCGGGATTGGAGGGGCTGTCTCATCCGCTCCGCGGATTCGGCTGTCCTCAGTCCTCCGTCCTCGGTCCTTTGCCCCTTTTGGAAGAGATCCAGGATCCAGGTGAGATTTGCGGGCTATCTCGCCGCTCGGTTGTCCTCCGGCGCTCTGCCTACGCTCCCACGACGCGGAATTTCCTAAAAAAAACGGTCACGTTTGGCTCCAATTGCCGTTTTACCTGCTGACACATGGTCCGATTACAGCCCCAGCCGTTGGAACCCAGCAAAAGTTAGCACGTCCACACCTGCCGCCCCGTTTTTCCTATGCCTATTGCCCAGCAACCACCCACCCAGAGTTCCACGGCGGGACTGCGGATAAACTTGGCTGAAAAGCGGAAAGCGACCGAGGAAGAACTCGCAATGTATCGCGCGCTGGATGCGCAGCACTTTGCATTCAGCCAGGGTGACTCACAGTTCTTCAAGCTTGAGCGACTCGACGAGCACGATTTCTTGGATGCAAAAGACAAAGAACTGGCCGCGGCCGATAACACTTACTGGGATGATTCGACAAACCGATCCGTTTGCACGCACTTGCCCGCGTCCATCGATCATCGGCCCCGCCAGACCGCGATCCGCAATCAACAGGACCGGGGCACGTGCGTCTGTTTCGCTTCGCTCGCCTGCCTTGAGGGGCACTTTCCCGGGCAGCTCGATCTTTCCGAGCAATACGCCAATTGGCTCTTCATGCGTTTTCAAGGAAGAGATTGGTGCCAGGACGGATTGAAGACGACCGACTCGGCAGACTACCTATCACGGGCTGGAGTCTGTGAAGAGGGACTGAGTCCCTACGAAAACTTCGCGACCGTGCAGACCCATTGCCTTTCGGACCCGTCTCCCGCCGCCAAGGCCGCTGCTTACTACGGCATCGCTCGTTATACATTGGTCGACAATCTGGGTTTGAATGGCCCCAGTATCGCCAACAGCGACTACCTCGAGTGCATCCTCATGCAGGATCACGATGTCGTCTTTGGCATGCACGTCGCGTGGGGAAGACCTGATGCCAATGGCGTATTTGACGTTCTGCTCGACAAATATGGCAACCCGCTGAGTTCGCGAGGCGGTCACGCCATGCTCCTCGTGGGGTATGACCGCTCGGGCGCCCTCCCTTATTTCATTTTCAAGAATAGCTGGGATCTTTCCGACGGGGTTCAGGGATATCGTTATCTGAGCTACGACTACGTGCGGCAATACGCCAAGTACGGATACTTTGTGCATGCGTTTCGAAAGGATATGGCGTAAACTGCCGAAATGGATTCGGACATACTTAAGCGGTATCTCGATCGTGGGGCCCAAGACCATTACGAAGTGAAAGTGGGCGACGTTTTGACGATCCAGCTTCCCCGCGTGCCGATGACAGCGGAAACACAATTCATTCAGATCGCCTCGGGACTCGCTCCGGGCGCGTCTGGAGCGCTTAAAGTCGAGGGCTCGGGTACGGACTTCGAAGGCGTTCACCAACCGTCGGAGTTTGTCGGTCGGGCCGTTAAGCCGGGTCGCGAACGAATTTTAGTGCAAGCGTTGGATGCGTTCACTCACGAACCGGTTGAGGGAGTAACTCCGTTCGAGATCACAGTCGATGTTTCGCGCTAGTGGTCCTGCACGCATGAATTGATAGATCCGCCGCGAGGATTTTTGGCGACTGGCAAGGCGCGAGCGAAGGGGCATATCCGAGATGGATACGCACCGAGCGAGCAACGCCGCCAGCCGTCAAAAGGACCGCGGCGCTCTGGGCGAAGTGGAAAACCATCCGGCGCCTGCGTTGGTTGCCGCTCTTTCTCGGATGAATGTTTGAGCGGCTGTCTCCCCCGCTTCGCGGGGTCGGCTGTCAGCCATGGGGCTGCTTGGAACCCACTCCGTTGCCGCCGCTTCGCGCCGCCCTCCGGGCTGCCTGCGAGCAAGCTTCGCCCTGCGCTTCGTGCAGCCGCTTCGGTTCGCAGACTCGCGTCTTGGAGTCGGGCGGTTTTGCGCTTCGCGGATCCATCAATTCATGCGTGCAGGACTACTATAGTCTGGCTTCGCGCGCAGTCTGCGTCGGTTTGGATGATTTGGAATTACCAGCAGCGACTGGCGTAATCTGGGCGGAGCGACCTCAAGCTGTTGGTGCGACTTCAAGTGCTTGAGCAGGGAAGTGGCCAAGCGTTAATCGTTGGTTGAACTGAGTATGGAACTCTCAATCAACGCTGAGGTGACGCGCGTTGCCTTCACTCGACGCCCGTCTCGCTCTTCGCTACCTCGCGATGCCCCGGCTGTCTCACCCGTCCAACGGGATCGGCTGTTCTCCAATGGGGCTGCGAAGTCGAGATCCTCGGTCCGCCGGCGCTGAAGACGAGCTTTGTCGCGCATGCCAGGCAAATGCTCGCCAAAAACGGCGGGTAGGGGATGCGGAGCGCCTCGGCCATGAATGGCTTGCTCGTCTCCCAAACGCAATCCCTCGCGGCCTCGCCCTTGCCAGCTGTGGTACGGTAACCTCGTTATGGCCGTAACGATCCCCGCTCTTGTGAATCCGCCTCTGCTCGTGTGGGCGCGAGAGCAGAGCGGGTACCCGCCAGAGAAAGTGGCGGAAAGGCTGTCGGTCGATCCGGAACGACTCCTTTCTTGGGAGCGCGGGGACAGAAAGCCGACTCTGCGCCAGGCGCGCGAACTTGCCCGCATGTACCACCGGCCGTTTGGGGTGTTCTTTCTACCACAGCCTCCGGCGGTGCCTCCCGCAGCTTCGGAGTTTCGAAGGCTTCCGGGCGTACGGCCACGTGAGGAATCGCCGGAGCTGAGGCTCGCGCTTCGGTTCATGTCATCGAGACGCGAAACGGCCTTGGAGCTCGCCGAGCAGGTCGGATTCGCGACTGAACCGTTCACGAGTTCGGCGCGCCTCAACGAGGCTCCGAAGGACGTTGCGCATCGACTCCGTGGCGCCTTGGGCGTGACTGGCACCCAACAGCTAGCCTGGGAAAACGAGTGGCAAGCATCGCGCCGCTGGCGGGAAGCGGTCGAAGCGATGGGTGTCCTCGTGTTTCAGTTCCCCAAAGTGCCGTTGTCCGAGGCACGTGGCGTCGCGTTGCTCGACTTTCCGCTTCCCGTCATTGGCCTGAATTCAAAGGAAACCAGTCCAGCGGCACGCGCATTTACGATCATGCACGAACTGGTGCATCTCGCGCTAGCCCGGAGCCACGAAGAAGTGACGGCTCTCAAGGAGCGGCGGACCGATGCGGAATGGGAGGCGGTCGAACGCTTCGTCGAAGAGACTGCGAGTGCCATTCTCATCCCGGAAATCGTGTTGGACGCCGCCCTGCCGAGAATGGCCAGCCTCCCTGCTCAATGGACACTCGAGGCCGTCCGTTCGCTCGCTCGCTTGTTTCGGGTCACCCCCCTCGCCATGGCGACGCGGTTGCGAGCACGTGGCGTCATGGATTGGCCCGCCTACCGCCGGTGGAAAGAGGATTGGCGCGTCTACCTGGAATCGCGGCCTGCACCGAAAAAGGGCGGATTCGCGACAGAGGTAGGCAAAGCGTTGAGCAGGAACGGCGAGCCGTTCGTCAGACTCGTCTTACAAGGTCTTGAATCGAATCAGGTAACGGCCGTCGATGCGAGCCGTGCCCTCGGACTTGGTTTTGGGCATTTTGAGAAACTGCGCGATGCACTGCGTCCCCGACCCGGTGTTGCTGAGTACGTCGAGGAATAAGCTGCATGTACTCCGTCGACACGAGTTTTCTGATGGATTGGCAAGCGCGGTACTATCCGCCGGATCGCTTTCCCACGTTCCAGAGCCGAATCGAAACGCTGATAGCGGAGGGGAAATTCCAGGCCATCGATGTTGTCGAGGAAGAGACAAATTCAGTTGGCACTCCCGGACTCCGACAGTGGCTCGCGGGATCTGGCATGATCGTGGCGCTCTCCCCTGAGTTGCAAATGGAAGGCGCGAGAATCGAGGCCCTTTACCCGGACCTCACCGATGCAAAGAGCGTCCATCAGTCCGCCGATGCGTATGTGATTGCGCTCGCCAGGCTGAAAGGCTGGACCGTACTCACCCAGGAAACGTTTGCGCATGAGAAGCCCAAATCCCGCAAGAAATTCTACATCCCGGATGTGTGCAGCGATTTGGGCATCGGCTGCATCAACTTGCTCGGACTGATGAGGCGCGAAGATTGGAGTTTCTGACCGAGTCTGGCTGGTCGGCGTGCTCCGTTGATCTTCGATTTCCGCGGTCGGCCAGGAGCGCAATCCCGATC
>JBBRQH010000030.1:0-59293 GCA_038226705.1 Chthoniobacterales bacterium
GCGCCAGCCGATCGGCGCACAAGGGCCTTGTCTTTCATCTGCGTTCTCGGCGTCATCTGCGGATGAAATTGTTCTGGAATGACCGGCGGGCTTTCGGTGACCGGCTGGGAGGCAAAGTCCTCGACCTGCTCAAGGGAGTGAATTCATGATCCACAGATGACGCTGATGGACGCAGATGATGGAAAACGGGACGACCAGACCGGCCTCCAGCGCGCCCTTCTCCTGAATTTTTAGCGGCAGCCGATCGGCGCACAAGCGCCATGTCTTTCATCTGCGTTCCTCTGCGACATCTGCGGATGAAATCACGCTGTAAATTGGCTCACGGCTCCGCGTCGACCTGCACGTCGAACACCCCCGTCTCGATCCGCCCCTGCGTGCAGACCTGCACCCAGAGCCGGTAGTCGCCGCCGCGTGGAAAGGCGTACGGAAAAATCACGTCACGCCCGGAAGAAGGTGAGGGCGACACTTCCGAGGCGCCCTCGCGCAGGCTTTGCTTCTCCTGCAAGGCCATCGAGATCGTGCCATTGGGATGCAGGTGCGTGAAGACTTCGCCATCGTTCCGGCGCACCACGCAGTGGCCGAGCATCCCCATATAAAGGTAAAGCGGGACGGCTTCCCCCTGCGGATCGATCACGACAAAGCGCAGGGACGTGTCGCGATTCGCGACGATGCGGCCCGGATTCTGAAAAACCATCTGACCGCCGCCGGCCAGCGCACTCACACGACCTGGCGGAGATTTCGCCTCGTCCCACCAGGCATCGTCGCGATCCATCGCGACCGGGGCCGGCGCGTCCGGTGCGAGCGCGAGGGGGGATTTGCACCAGGCATCGCCGGGAGGCCCGGGCTGCGGTGGCGTGCCGCGTGAATTGGGAATCGCCACGCGCGCGACAAGCGTCTCGCTGCGACCGTCTTCGAAGCTGATGTCGCCGTAAACCCGGTAATCGCCCGCCGCCAAAGGCGGCAGCAGGGTCTCGAAGGTGCGCGCATTCCGCCGCACCGGATGCAGGTGGGCGAAGACATCGGCCGCGGGTTCGCGCACGAGAAAAAGATGCATGAGCTTGCCGTGATCGGCGGAAAGCGTGTTCCAGCCGGGCAAGCTCTGGTCGGGCGCAGGCTCCAGGCGGAGGAGATCGAACGCGCCATTTTCGAGCACGCTGGCGCGGACCGGTTGCGGGCGGGCCAGCGCATTGTGGCGGAACTCGCGATCCAGCGTGCGCCAGCGCCAGCTCCCGGCGGCGATCCCCGTGCCCAGAATGAAGAACGCCAGAATCGTGGCAAGGCGCCCGCGCTTGCGATCAGCCGGCGTGGCCGCGGTGTGCGGAGGCAGCGACGCTTCGCGCGCGGCCGCGCCCACAATTGCGACGGCCCCGAACAACAGCGCGAGTCCGAGAAGCAACAGACCAGCTCCGGTTTCGGCCGACATCGTGGGCCGTTGCGTGGCCGCGGGATCCAGCGGAATCGCGGCGGTCCCGCTTCCGCGCGAATGCTCCACCAGCACTCGCACGGTGAGGGGTCGAGGATCCAGGAGCCAGAGTTCCGCCTGAAACAACCCGGGCGCACCTGCCACGGCGCTCGCCCGCACCGGCGGCGGTGCTGTGCCACCCGCGGGCCCTAGCGTCGCCTGCAAGGAAACGCCCGAGGCTCCCTCCGAGCGGACGCTCACCTGCGCGGCACCAGGAAGGGCAGCTGGCGGACGAATCACCACCCGGACGGGATTCGGGCCGGCCTGCCCGTCGAAGGCTACATTAGGACTCCCGATGTGAGCCACCGCTTGCGTGGTCACGAGGCAACTTAGAGCGATCGCTCGAAAACAGGACAACGGCTGGAGGAAGTTCATCGTTGGAGGCGTCTCAGCCAGGATCCGAGCGCGAGTCCAAGTCCGGCCGAAAGAAGGGCGAGCGCAGCGCACCAGATTCCGCTCGCGAGGGTGACGTCATCGCCCGGCAGCCGCCAGAATCCGGTCTGGGCTGCCGCGTCGATCCTGAGGAAGAAAGGCCAGTGCCTCCCGCCCCCGGCAAAGAACCAATTGTCCGCCGCGGGCGAGAGCAGGAAGCTGGCGAAGTTCCATTGCGTTGCGAGAAAGGTGGCGAAAAAAGCGAGACCGCATTCGGCGGAACTCCGGAGGAGGTGAACGCCCTTCCCGCCGGCCGGGAAGACGCGAAGCAGCAGATCGAGCACCAGCGCGGGCCCCGCGAGCAAGAGTGGGAAGGGTGGGGGCAGCAGGTAATCGCGCGGATGATAAATCGGAGGCACTTGGGGTGAGCCGGGAACCAGGGGAAGAACCCAAACCGCGAGAGCCCCCAGTGTGAGCGCAAAGAGCGCGCCGGCGGTGGCGGAAAATTTCCACGGCCCCGCCACGGCAAGGGCGATCAGGACCGGCGGGTAGACCAGACAGGCGAGCTGATAGAATCCAGCGCCGTGCTGACGGTTGGCGTACGAGGCGGTCAGCGTCATGACGCTCGCGAGAGCGAGGAGCATCCCGCCTGCTAGCGGAAAAAGGATTGGCCGGCGCAGGCAGCAAAACAAGGCGCCGAAACCCACCGACCAAAAGGCGATGGCTTTGAGAATTTGGGGCGGATGCCAGACTCCAACGGCAAGGCCGTAACCGGATTGCCACCAAAAATCGAAGAGCGTCGCCGTCAAAAAGGCGACCGCACCCCACAGGGAAATCCACGCCCCGAGAGGAGCGCGAAACCGACCGATGGCGGTCCCCTCGTGTCCGCGGAGGGCGAGAAATCCGCCGAGCGCCGCCAGCGCCGTCGCCAGGTAAAGCGTCACATGTGGCGCAGCCCAAGGGAGATCGATTCCGACCGTGGATTCCCACGAAAAATCCCAAAGCAAGGCCGCGGGAATCAGACCGGCCGCGAGCAGCAACGACCCTGCAGCGAGGGGGCACATTGGCGACTCGGTGCGAGCCCTGGGGCTGCGGGTGGACGGCGTCATCACGAACCAAATATTTTACACACTTTTTTCTCGTAAGGCTGAAATTGAAGCGGTACGCCTCGCATAGTACCCGAATCAGTATTGCGCCCCTCCCAGAGATGAATTCCCGGTCTCGTCGTCTTTACGCCCGCCGCGCGCGGATCTTTCTCGCCACCGTCTTCGCCGCGGTGTTTCTACCGAGCACCGCCCCGGCGATTTTCCACAACTGGCAGATTCGCGAGCTCTATACGAACCTCGACGGCTCCGTGCAGTTCATCGAAATCTTCACCACCTCGGCCGGCCAGCAATCCACCGGTGGCGCCACGATTCAAGTCACGGAGCAGGCCACCGGGATGACCCACACGTTCACGTTCCCCACGAATACGGGTACCCCCACGAACAACCACGCGGTGCTCATCGCGACGGCGAGCGTGGGAACGAGCGGCGGTCCGACGCCCGACTTCTTTCTGCCGGTCAATTTTCTGTTCTCCGATGCCAGTTCGATCATTTTCAACGGCACGTTGCAGGGCACAGTGAGCTACACTTCGCTGCCCACCAACGGAACCCAATCGCTCGCCATTCCGTCGCTCACCGCCCAACCCAACAGCCCGCAGAACTTCGCCGGCAACATCGGTTCCGTACCGGAGCCGATGACTTGGGGATTGGTGGGAGCCGGTGGCCTCGCAATGTGCCTGCTCTTCCGCCGTCGCATGGGGCGGGGCTGAAGGGAATTGCGGATGGCGGATTGGCTTTTTTGAGAACTTCAGACGCATCGGGCATAGGTCAAGGGAACCGTGTCCAAATGGGCGCACGGGTGTCGACAGAAGCAATGCCCGAAGGGTTCTCTGTTCCCTCTGGGCCGCCGCATTCAAAAAGGCCAATCCGCCATCCGCAATTCACTTCATTGTTCGCCGCATTTCCGCAACGAGTTCCGCGGGCTGCCAGCCGTTTCCTTGGAATACTCGCTGAATGCGGCCGGCAGGATCGATGACGAGCGTGCGAAGGTTGTGGGTGATTTGCGCGCCGTCCCCCGAAAATTCCAGGCCGACCGCGGCCCCGAGTTGCCGAATCTCACCGACCGACCCGGTTGCGAAGATCCAGCGCGCGGGATCCGCTTCATAGCTGGCGGCATATTTAGCCATGACCTCCGGAGTGTCGTGTTCGGGATCGATCGAAACAGAAAGCAGATGCCATTTACCTCCCAGCGGAGCACTGGTCGCGAGTTCGCGTTGCACCGCATCGAAATGGCGGCTCAGAAGGGGGCAAAAATTGGGCAGCGGGCAGCGGGTGAAGATGAAAGTGAGCGCCACCGTCTTTCCGTGCAAGTCCGGCAGGCGAAACGCGCGGCCGGCCTGGTCGACCAAACGGATGTCGGGTAGGATCGCGCCCATCGCGCCAGCGGAATTGAGTGGCGTTGCGGGAATCTCGGCGGGGAGGTCGAGATGGCCTGTTTTTCGGATTTGATCGATCCAGCTTCGCGTGTCCGTGACGCACAGCCGAAAGTCGAGCCGGTCGCCTGCTTCCAGCTCCGTTGTGCTCCCCAGCTCGCCCAGGTCAAACTCCATCGTCATCGCCATCATGTAGCCGGGGATCTCCTCATGGGCGATCACGGCCCGGCGGCGGTCGGTCGCGATTTTCCGCACAACGCCCCGAACCTGGTAAACTGCAGGGGTCGCGGTTGAAGTCGGAGCGGGAGCGCGCTTGCACCCGCCCGAAACGAAAAGAGACGCGGCGAGGAGCAGGGAAAGCGTTAAACGCGACATGGTCTGGGACAATTAATTCGGCGCAGGCATCGTCGGGAGGAGCGGAATGAGGTTGAGCGGGTGGCACGGCGCAACGCGTTTTGCATTTGAGGAAAGGCATTTTGGATCGATCTTCCATGTCCGCCGCGCGCTATCCCGGCGCGCCTCAAACCCGAGATGTCCCTGCTCGCCGCTCCCGACCAGCAATTCCTCGACGCCTTCGAGTCGTGCGCATTGGCCCCGGCGCAGTTTCGTCATCGCGACCATCTGCGCCTCGCCTACATTTATTTGCGGCTGCATTCGTTCGAAGTCGCGCTCGAGACGATGCGTTCCGGTTTGCGCCGCGTCCTGATGCATTTCGGGGCGCCGCCTTTGGCGTATCACGAAACGATGACGCAGGCCTGGCTCCTGGCCGTCCGTTATTTCATGCGGCGCAGCGAGCCTGCGCTCGAGTCCGGTCAATTTCTCGCGCAGGCCTCGCGGTTGCTCGAGAAGGACATCATGTTCACGCACTACTCGCGCGAGACGCTGCTTTCCCCGGCGGCTCGCGTCGGATTCGTCGAGCCGGATCTCCAGCCGATTCCGCGCTACGCCGGCTGACATCTCACCCCGCCCGGACGGGGTGCAGGATCTCCTGGACCGCCTGGCAGAGCGCGTCCACTGCGAATGGCTTCGCGAGAAAGGCGGTGCCATCGCCGCTGGGCATCGATTCGCCGGCCGTTTGCGGGTCGTAACCGCTCGTGAAAAGTACCGGAAGAGTTGGATGGTCAAGGCGCACGCGCGCGGCGAGTTCCCACCCGGAGATCCCGTCTGGCATCACGATATCGGTCAGAAGCAGATCGATTTCGTCCCTCTGCTTCGCCCAGATTTCCAGGGCCTCAACCCCGTGGGCGGCGGTCAGGATCCGGTAGCCCTTTTCCGCCAGCACGAAACGCACGATGAAACTCACCATCGGTTCATCCTCGACCACCAAGATCGTTTCACCTCCACTCGGAGTGTCCCTGGAGGAAGACGGGCTGCTGGGGGCAGGGGCCCGCCGACCCTCGAGGCGCGGGAGGAATATGTGGAAGCAGGTTCCTTGGCCGAGTTCGCTCTCCATCGAGATCCAGCCGTGGTGCTGCTGCACGATCCCGTACACGGTCGACAGCCCCAGGCCGGTGCCGGTGCCGACATCCTTGGTGGTGAAGAACGGCTCAAAGATGCGATCTCGATTTTCGACCGAGATGCCTTCCCCGCTGTCGCGCACCGAGAGCCGGACGAAGGCTCCCGCCCGGGCGCCGGACGGCGCTGCGGGAATGTCCGCACGGAAATCGACGGGAGCGGTCGTGAGCTCGAGTCGGCCGCCGTTTGGCATCGCATCGCGGGCGTTCACGACCAGGTTGAGGACGATCTGCTCCATCATGCCGCGATCAGCCTGCAGCCAGAGGGGCTGGGCGGCATGGTTGAGCTTCAGGCGGATATTTCCTCCCACGATCGGTTCGAACATCTTGGCCAGCTTTCGCAGGACCTCGTTGAGATCGAGATCCTGCAGGGCCATCACCTGCTTGCGGCTGAAGGTGAGTAGCTGCCGCGTCAGATCCGAGGCGCGTTCGGCCGCGCGCGAGATCTCGCGCAGGTTCTCGGCGTTTTCCGCCGTAAGGTTCCCGCTCATCCGGATCAGTGCAGTGTGGCCCATGATCGCAGTGAGGATGTTGTTGAACTCGTGCGCCACCCCGCCGGAGAGCTGCCCAATGGCTTCCATCTTCTGCGCCTGGTGGAACTGCTCCGCGAGCTGGCGAAAACGCTCGTCGCTCTCGCGCACCGCCTCCTCGGCCCGCCGGCGCTCGGTGAGATCGATCCCCATCCCGACGAGATAGGGCCGACCTTCCGCGATCAGCCGATGGCCGGTGAAAAAGAAGGGCCGGCGGCTTCCGTCCTTGCCCACCAGGCTCGCCTCCACCGACGAGACGCCGGTCGTGAACACTTCCATGATCCGGGCCGCCACCAGCGCGCAGTCGTCGCCGCTGAAGAATTCGATCGGATGCATGGCCGCGATCTCGGCGTGGGAGTACCCCGTCAGGAGCTCGAGGTTCCGATTCCAGCGCAGGAAGCGACCCTGGTCATCGAAGAGATAGAAGACGCCAGGCAAGCTGTTGATCACGGCATCGGTAAAGCGGCTTTCCCGAGCCAGGCGCTCGCTCGCCGCCGGGGGCTCGGGACTCTCCCGCGCGATGGCGTGAAAGGCCTTGCGCCCACCCCAATCGACCTCGCGCAACTGCAATTCGACCTCGAACTCCAAGCCCTCCCCGCGTTTCGCCCGCCACCCGAAAATCTGGCTGCCGCCGCGCCGAACGGCCGCCTTTTTTTCCGCGATGAATTCTGCCGACGTCCTGCCATCGGGCTGCTCGCGGGGGGCAAAATCGGCGAGGGAATGTCCGATGAATTCCTCGCGCGAACGGGCAAAAAGCCCGAATGCGCACGCGTTGGCTTCCTGAATCCTACCCTCCATCAGCACGATTATCGCCTCCGCCGCCGTTTCAAAAAGCATCCGGTAGGGCCCGTCTCCGCCTTGGGCGTTCCGCCCGCGCTCGAGCAGATTGATGCCGCCGTTGTTCTTGAGGCGACGGTCGGTCATAATGCGGAAACAAGCGTGCCTCCAAAATCAGCAAGTGCCGTGCGCGTGGAGGCGCTCAGCCCGGGAGAATTTCGCAGACTTCGTGTCTTCAAAGAGCATTGGACGGGAAGGCACCGGTTTCGCCCCCGTTTCCCGTCGGCCGGTGGGCGAAAGCGGAGCGTGTCCGTCCCCGTTATCGCGGATGGGGCAGGCGGCGGACTTGTCGGCCGCCCCAGAGGCAACTTCTGGTTCGCGTTCCCCGGGGGGTGGCCAAAAAAGTGCGTCTCGCGGATTCTCGCTGCATGATTGACGTGACAGCCGCTCCCGGCACGGCCTAGCTTACGGCCTTCTGCGATGTTTGTGCCCCACCGGCTCCTTTTTCTCAGCGAGGATGCGCAGCTCAGCACCTCGGTGTACGACGGTTTTGCGGCGGACAGCGGCGGCAAAGTCGAGGTGCGCTTGATCTCGGTGGCGGCCCAGGCGCTCTTGCTGTCCTCGCGGGGAGACTTCGATCTCGTCCTGCTGGATGTGGATAACCCGGACCTCGAGGCTTTGCCTGTGGTGCGCTCGATCCACGCGGAGAATCCTTCGATCGTGATCGCCGTGCTCGGCCGCAACATCGCGGTCGAGCGGCGGGCGGAACTTCTCACCAGCGGCGCGCGGTTTGTGACGCGCGTGCCCCAGTCCACCGATGAGATGGAGGCGCTGTTCATCCAGTTGATCTCCGCGCTCGAGGTGCGGCGTCAAAAGGCGGCGGCTGAACGCGCGGCGGCTGCGGTCGTGCCTCCGATTTCCAGTCCGCTACCGGCGATCCCAGCGATCCCCGCGCCTCCGACCCCTCCGACCCCTCCGACCCCTCCGACCCCTCCGAACGACAGCGCGCCCGGCGGACGCGAACGCGCGGGGGAGGCCACTGTTAGACCGCGGCCGACCGCCGTGGATCTGGCCATGCCCGTTCGAGCTCCCGTCTCGATTCCGGCCCGCCCGGCGCCGGGGTCCGAACCTTTGCGTCCCGCCCGGGACGCGCCAGTCTCGTCGCCCCGGATCAAGACCGCCGCGGAGCGCGCCGCCGAACTCCCCGTGCCAGACGCGGTGCAGCCTGCCGCGGTGAGCCCCCGCATTTTTACCTTCGGCGGGAACCAATCCGTGCAGCTGCCCGACAAGCGAACCGTGACGAGCGGCCCCTCTCCGGCGACGAGGCCGGGCGGCACACCGCCGACCGCGTTTCGACTGGTCTCAGCTCCGCCGTCGGCACCGGCGCAACCCATTCCACTCCCGGTCGCCAAATCGCCGACCGCGTTTCGATTGGCCTCAGCTCCGCCGCCCGCACCTGCGCACCCGGTCGCCAATCCGTTGCCGTCGGCGGTCCCGCCGGTCGTGGTTGCGCCCGCCTCCATTCCCTTGGCTGCCGCGGTGCCACCGGTCCAGCCTGCGTTTCCGGCCCGGCTCGGTGCGATCGGAGCGGTCAGCGCGGTTCCGCGGGATCCCCTTCCTCCGGCCACGCCAGCGACTCCTTCTCCGCCGCCCAAGGGGGCAGCTCCGATCGGCGGGGATATGAAGCGAGGCTCCGAATTCCGTTTCACCCAGCTCGTTCGGCGCATCAAGCCGTTGGAAATGCCCGCCCCATCCCCAGCCGAAAAAGAGAAGCCCGAGACCCGCGAATAACGCACGATTAACTCAAAAACGCTCGGACCTCCGCGACCACCGCCGAGAGGCGGGTGAGAATGAAGAGGTGGCCGCAATCGTAGGTCACGAGGCGCGCTTTCGGGATGAGCGCAGCCAGCATGCGGGCATTGGGCAGGGGCACGAGCGGATCCTCCGCGCCGGCGAGAATCAGGGTCGCTTGCCGCAGCGTGGGCAGCCAGTGCACGCTCGTCCAGCCCGCGCCCGCCAGCATCTGGAAGTAGTATCCCGCCGAGCCGGTCGCCGCGAACCATTGCGCTAGGCCGCCGGCGAGTTCCGGCTTCCGCCGAAAGTCGCCGCCGTACCTGCTGGCCGCGCCCTCGCCCTTCTTTCGGCCCGGACGCAGGTGACGCAGCGGTCCCGCCATTTCCAACAGCGCGGAAATCTTGCTCGGCAGCGAGATCGCCCCAGCGGAGGTCGCCGCCAGCACGAGCCGGCGCACGCGTTTGCCGTGCAAATGGACGAACTCCTGCGCCACCGCACCGCCCCACGAAAGGCCAAATACATCCACCTCCGCATAACCGAGCTGGTCGCAAACGGCGTTCACAGCGCGCGCCAGGCCCGCGAAGCGATAAGGCCACGCGGGGGCGGGCGATCCGCCGATTCCCGGCGCATCGAAACGCAACGAGGGCACGCCTGGGCCGAGCGCGTCGAGGAACGGGCCAAGCATCTCCAGCGTGGCGCCGATCCCATTGAAGAGGACGAGAGGCGTTCGACCGGCCGCACCGGCTCGAACGGCCACGCGGATCGCCATGCCTTCGGCTTGTACGATGCGGATCGATTCGGATGCGGAGGCGTTCAACTCTTCAGGCATCACCCAAGGAAGGAATCAGCGCCAGAGCGGTTTGTTCTCCGCCGCGAGCAATCGTTCGAAGCGTTCCTGCACCGCCAGCCCGCCTTTCGTGCGGAGGTAGTGCGTCAGAACGACGGTCCGCGCCAGGCGCAGCAGGCGCAGGGTTTGCGCGACTTCGATTTCGCCAGCGAGCAGGCGCCGACTGCGGGCCGCGAGCTCGTCCCCCGCCTTCTTGAGATCGGCCCAAGGGGCGCGCCCCACTTCCTGGTCCAGCGCCGCAACCGCGAGCGACCGGCTGCGCTCATAGCGTTCGGACTCCTCGAGGCGCGAGAGATCCGGCCAGCGTTTCTGGAGTTGTTTCTGGGCGGTGCGACAACGCGTCTTGAACGCCTCCTCCGCGTCGAACAGCGCGGAATCCTCCCTGGTGAGCACCTTGTTTCGCGCGGTTGCTTCACGCAAAAGATCGAGCAGTCGCGCCTCCGCGCCAGCGTCCTTGATCTTCGCGGCCAGCCCGTTCAGGGCCGCGCGCTGGGCGGGACTCGCCCACGCGAGAATTTGCGGAAAGGGAGTCTGAAAGACGTCGCCGTCGCGGAGGGTGGCGAAACGCGTGAGGAACACATCGGTCGTACAGATGGGCACATCGATCGAGATGTCATGGAGCAGCGTGTAGCAAAACGCCTCGTGCATCGTCACGACGCCGTCCTGGTCGAAATCCGCTCCCGTGACCGGACGCCCGAGCCGATCTTGCCCGGTCAAGGCGGCGAAGAAATAAGAGCTGAAGTCGTGGTATTCCGACTCGTTGATTTCGGGCGTGCAGCCGGCCGCCGGCCGCTCCGAAAGCGTCGCGAAGAAGCCCACGAGATCCCGCCGCAAGGCGGGTTTCTTCACGTCCGCTTTCTCGTAGAGCAGGTTGCCAAAAATGCCGGAGTGGCATTGCACCATGATGAGCGCGACCGAGGTTTGCGGCGGCAGTCGGGCGATATGAGCGGCGAGCTCCGTGGGGCGCAGTCCTTGATTCTGACCCCAGAGCGCAAAAGTCTTTTCGTCTCCGTGCCCGGTAAAATAGGCGAGAAGCGGCCCCGGGCGGGCGCGTTGCTCGGTTTCGATCTGGCGAAAAGTTTGGGCGATCGCAGCCCGGCTCGCCGGGCCATCCAGCGCTCCGCCGAGGGCGGGAAGCTGATAGTCGTAGGCCGATTCCCAACCCGTTTGTTGAAAGATGAGATTGAGCACTTCCTCACCCGGCGAAACGGACTCCTTGGGTTTTTCGACCTGCACAATCGCGCTTTGGCCTGAGCCATCCGCATAAAGCGTGGTCCGCTTGGTCTCCGCCGGGAGTACGCGATTCCAATAGCGCACGTTACTCTCGATCGAGAGCTGATTCATATCCGGCTCCGGCCCGCCGCCGACAGTCACGACGCGCAGGGACGTCGCCGCGTCCGCTCCCGGCAGCGACGCGACCGCGAGCCCGATAATTCCCAGCAGAACAGCCGCGAGGCGAAAAAACATCCCGGGAATGTCGCCGCTTCGTTGGCATTAGCCAACTGCGGCGCTGCTTTCGCTCCGGCGGATTCCCAGCGCCGGAACCCGTTCCGAAATAAAAGTGCGCGGTCGCTTCCGCGTCCTTGTCGATCGGCGCGCCTCCCAGCTACGGTCGGCGGGTGGCAACGCTCGGAAAACGCAATCTCCTCCCGGTCCTGCGCCGTTCCATGCCGGGACTTTATTTGGATGGAGGAAACCTCGGCGAGATTCTCCTCCCCAATCGGTATATCGCGGAAGACGCGCCAATCCCCGAGCAGATTGAAGTCTTTCTCTATCAGGATTCCGAGGATCGACTGGTCGCGACGACTGAAACTCCCCGCGCCATGGTGGGCGAATTCGCGTCGCTGCGGGTGGTGGGAATTCATCCGCGTCTCGGGGCTTTTCTCGACTGGGGCCTCAGCAAGGATCTTTTTCTTCCGCTCGGCGAGCAGGGAGCGCCCGTGGTGACCGGGGAGAATGTCGTGGTCTTTGTCCAGGTCGATCGCCGCAGTGGCCGGATTACCGCGACGACGCGGCTCGATCGGCATCTGCATCGTGAACCGCCGCGCTACCGTGAGGGGCAGCCGGTTCAACTTCTCCTGGTGGCACGCACGCCGCTGGGCTTCACCGCGATC
Organism: Chthoniobacterales bacterium; assembly: GCA_038226705.1. GTDB lineage: Bacteria > Verrucomicrobiota > Verrucomicrobiia > Chthoniobacterales > SZAS-18 > SZAS-18. Next base: position 11,887 of record JBBRQH010000030.1, read on the forward strand.
GTGGGGCAATCGCACTTGGGGCTGCTCTACCACGACGCATATGCGCCTCCGCTTGCGGTCGGTCAAAGCATTGCCGGGCACGTCGCCGCAGTTCGCCCCGACGGGAAAATCGATCTTCGCCTCGAGCCCTTCGCGGCGCGGGGCGTGCTGGGGCTCACGGATCGCATTCTGGCTGCGATCGATGCCGCCGGCGGCCATCTCGATCTGGATGATTCCAGTCCTCCGAAAGCGATTCAGGAGAAATTTGGCGTGAGCAAAAAGTCCTTCAAGCAGGCCGTCGGCGCGCTCTACCGCGAACGCGTCATCGTGCTGCGAAAGCCCGGCCTCGAGCGGGTCCGGAAAGGCAGCCGAAAAGGATGAAGTGCCGGGCTGCTGGACGTATGCGAGCGCCTTCTGCTAGGTCCTATTTGTCCTAGGACCCATTGACCCGTTTCACGCCGCTCACGGCAACGGCAGGCCCAAAGGGCCAGTATTCCTTAGCCCAGGCCAAACGGCCTGGGAATGGGGAAGACAAATTCCCGCGGCCTGAAGGGCCGCGAGACGGGCAGCGGCCATCGTCAGGTCGCCCTGCGAGCGCGAGACCTGCTATTGCGCCTTCTCGCCTTCCGCTTTCTTCTTCGCCGCGCGCGCCGCCTTGGCGGTCTTCGCGGCCTGTTCCGCGGCGGTCAGCGGGCCCAGCTTCACGCTCTTGGTCTCCAGCGAGCCATCGGCCTTCTTCCAATACGAGCCGCGCACGTCCTGGCCCACCGCGATATCCTTCCACGTGGCCGGCTTGCCCGTGAGCGTCAGCACGGACGTGTCCGTCACTTTGAAGACGCGCGTCTTTTCCTTTCCGGCGATGCTGAAAGTCTTGGCGGCGGCGTCCACCGCGGAAATCTTGCCGTGATATGGGATGGGCCGATCCGTCTTTGCCTTCGAAGCCGCCGGGCTCGCTGCCGGACTGGCGGCAGGGGTCGCATCGTCTTTCTTCTTCGTGGCGGCAAGCGTCGTAACGGGGGCGGAGAAGGCGACAGCAGCGACAACGGCCGCGATAAGCGAAAGGAAGCGAGGGGGCATGGGTCGATGTTCGCAAGTCGCGCTCCAGGTGTCAATTCCCGCTTGCCGGGGCTTTCTCAACCCATCCGTGCGCATGCCCCGCACGTGGGCGATGAAACATGGAAGTTCGGTGACCCGTCCGAAGCTGACCATCGGCATGCGTAATTTGCGAATAGCCGATTTTTCCATGTTATTGCATCGGCCGCACGAAATTTTCCACCCGTTTTCGGCGTTGCTAATTTCGCCGCCAAAGAGCGCGAAGAATCGGCGCAAGTCGCTGTTCGGCTGCCGAAAACGTCTCACGGCGCCGACGATTCAAGAGTTGAAACGCGCGCTGCGAGCACATCTTGTCGACAATTCCTGCGACAAAAACGTTGACGAAAAAAATCAGTCCGATACCCCTGCGCCTATGCGTCGGCGTTTCTCCTTACGCGTCCATGTCGGGTCAATGCCGACCCCCGGGATTTTGGGCCTTGAATTCGCCTCGCGTTACGGCGCGGACTTCGCGTCCTGCGCCTCTGCAGCGGCCATCTGACGAGCTTGTTTTTGTCGCCGCCTCCTTTCGAACCGGAACTCCCAGAATCACTCTTTGTCGTCCCCCGTATGATCGCATCAAACAAGAAACAGAATCACCGGGCGTTGAAGACGGCCCTCTTCCTGGCGGTGGCAGGCGCCGTCCTGATTCCCGCCTGGGCGCAAAGGCAAAAGAGCGAACCCGCCAGCGCGCCCAATGCGAAGTTTTCGCCGGTCACCGTCTCGACCGCCGGCTACCGGAGCGCAGGGGATCGGCATAAACTCTCGGTCAGCGACCGGGGAATGCTGCCGGGCTTGCAGGCGCAAGGTGGCCGCGTCATCGCCGATTACGGTAGCTACGTGCTTCTCGAAGTCAGCGACGCGGTCGCGAAAAATCTCTCCGACCGGGGGACCGAAATCGTCGACGAAAACAATCTCGTCCTCCTGAATGCCGGGGCGATCGACACGCGTTCGGAAAAGCCCTCGCGCTCCGCGGTTGCGTCGAGATCCGGCAAACAGATGCGCCTCATTCAGTTTGCCGGTCCAGTTCGGCCCGAATGGTATCAGGCGCTCGCTGAGACCGGCGTGCGGATTGTCACCTACATCCCCAACAACGCCTATCTGGTCTACGGCCCGCCCAAGGCGATGCAGGCTTTGCAGATGCTAGCCAGCAACAAAGCGATTTCGCAATGGGATGGCGACTACACCGCCGCCTTCCGGCTGGATCCCGCGGTCGTGGCGGCTTCGCGCGGCACCGGCAAGGACGGCCTGCCGATGCGCCCAAATCTCTCCGACAAGGGCAACGAACAGTTCACCATCCAGATGGTGGAGGACGCCGACGAAAACAAGGCCACTCTCGCGCTCATCGAGCAGTTCAAGCTCGAGCCGATCATCAAAGAGAATCGGGTGCTGGGGTACCTCAATGTCCGCGTCACGCTTCCCCGCGAGGTGGTGATCGGTCAGATCGCCGAGCGCACCGATGTCGTTTCCATCCAGCAATGGATCACGCCCCGCAAACGGGACGAGCGGCAGAACTTCATCATGACGGGCGCGGTCACCGGCTCGCCCGCGGTTCCGGTTCCCGGCGATTGGCTCGCGTATCTCGCGGGCAAAGGCTACTCGACGAGCACGGTGGCCAGCTTTGGCGTGAATCTTTCGGACAGCGGCATCGACAACGCTACGACCACGCCAAATCACTTCGGTCTCTATCGCCTCGGCGATTCGACGGTTCCGGGCAATAGCCGCGTAATGTACAACCGGCTCGTGGGAACCCCCAATACCGGCAGCACGTTGCAGGGCTGCGACGGTCACGGCAATGAAAACGCGCACATCATTGCCGGCTACATTCCCACCGGGACAGTGAACGGCGTGAACTTCGGCGCGGCTCCCCACGCCGATGCCCTCGGGTTCCGCTACGGCCTCGGCCTGGCGCCCTTCGTCAAGGTCGGTTCGTCCGTTATTTTCGATCCCGGCACTTTTACCTCGCCCAACTATTCGACTCTCGAATCGCAAGCCTACCGCGATGGCGCCCGCATCAGCAGCAATAGCTGGGGCAGCTCTTCGAATCTCTACACGGTCGATGCGCAGGAATACGACGCCCTCGTGCGCGACGCGCAGCCGGCCGGCTCCACCGTCCCGGTCGCAGGCAACCAGGAATACATCATCGTCTTCGCCGCGGGCAATGGCGGCTCCGGGCCGAATACGGTCGGTGAGCCTTCCACGGCCAAAAACGTCATCACCGTGGGTGCGGCGGAAAACGTGAATCCCTTCGGCGGTGCGGATGGCTGCGGCATCGGCGATACGGGTGCCGACAACGCCAACGACATCATCAGCTTCTCCAGCCGCGGACCGACGTCCGATGGACGCAAGAAGCCCGACATCGTGGCTCCCGGCACCCACGTTTCTTCGTCTGTCGCCCAAGCTTCGATCGTGGCGCCGCCGGGCAGCGGTACCGGTGCGCAACTCGCCTGTTTCAATGGCGGCGGCGTTTGCGGCGGAGTCGGCAGCAACTTCTTCCCAGCCGGTCAGCAATGGTACACGGCCTCCTCAGGCACGAGCCATTCGACGCCGGCCACAGCCGGCACCGCGGCGCTCATCCGCCAGGACTTCATTAATCGGAGCCTGACGCCTCCTTCTCCAGCGATGACCAAGGCGCTGCTCATGAATTCGGCACGTTACATGACCGGCGTGGGCGCAAACGACTCGCTGCCTTCCAACACCCAGGGCATGGGTGAGGTGAACATCAATGGGTACTTCGATACGTTCGCGACGGCCCATGTCTTCCGCGATCAGCGAGCGGTCGATACCTTCACCGCCTCCGGCCAGCAGCGCGTGATCACGGGCACGGTGACCGATCCTTCGAAGCCTTTCCGGGTCACGCTGGCCTGGACCGATGTCCCTGGGCCCACTTCGGGCAGCGCGTTCGTCAACAATCTCGACCTCGAGGTCACCATCGGCGGCAACACCTATAAAGGAAACGTCTTCGCCGCCACCGGCGGCTACTCCGCCACCGGCGGCACGGCGGACACCCGCAACAACGTCGAGAGCGTGTTCCTCCCCGCGGGCGTGACGGGCTCGTTCATCATCAAGGTGAAGGCGACCAACATTGCGGGCGACGGCGTCCCCGGCGACGCCAATCTCCTCGATCAGGATTTCGCGCTCGTCGCCTACAACATCACCGAAGCTCCTCTTCCCGTGGTGAGCAGTGGCGCGACCGCGGTCAACGCCGAGAGCTGCGTTCCAGCCAACGGCGCCATCGATCCGGGCGAGACGGTGACGGTGAATTTCGACCTCTCCAACATCGGCACAGCGAATACCACGAACCTCGTCGCCACTCTGCAAGCAACCGGGGGCGTCACCGCTCCGAGTGCCCCGCAGAACTACGGTGCCCTGGCCGCAAACGGCGCAGCGGTGACGCGGCCTTTCACGTTCACCGCCGGCACCACCTGCGGCCAGACGATTACCGCGACCCTGAATTTGCAGGACGGCGCCAGCAATCTCGGCGCGGTGACCTTCACCTTCTCCACGGGCGCGCTGGGCGCACCGGTCACGGCAACCTACTCCACCGGGAACATTGCCACCGCGATCCCGGATTCGGGCTCGGTCGATATTCCCATTGTAGTCTCCGACAACGGCGTGGTCACGGGCGTGAAGGTAAGTGTGCGCCTCGACCACACCTATGACGGCGACGTGCAGATCAGCCTCGTCAGCCCCGGCGGAGTGACCGTCCCGCTGGTGACGAACCGCGGCGGCAGCGGCGATAACTTTGGCACCGGCACGAACGATTGTTCCGGCACCTACACGGTCTTCGACGACGGCGCTGCCACTGCCATCTCGGCTGGCACCTCTCCGTTTGCGGGCAGTTTCAAGCCCGAGACGCCGCTTTCCGCCCTGGCGGGCGGAGTCAGCGCGGGTACTTGGACGGTCCACTTCGCCGATACCGCCGCGGTCGATACAGGCACGGTGGGATGCGTCAAATTGGACATCACCCGGCAGCGTTTCGTGTGCTGTGGAGTCGTAGGCGCCCCGCAAATCGCGGGTGGCTCGGTCGTCGTCACGGCGGAAAACTTCTTCCCGGCTAATGGCAGGCCTGATCCAGGTGAGACGGTCACAATCAGCGTGCCGGTGCTCAACATCGGGGACGGCAACACCTCCAATCTGGTGGCGACATTGCAGAATTCCGGCGGCGTCACGCCCGTGACGGGCAACCAATCCTACGGCGTGGTTTTGGCCGCAGGCCCGTCTGTTTCCCTGCCGTTCACGTTTGTCGCGGGTGGCGCCTGCGGCGGCTCCATCACGGCGACCATCCATTTCCAGGATGGCGCGCTGGATCTCGGCAACGTGACTTACACGTTCACGCTCGGTGGCACTACCAGCGGCACGCAAACGTTCTCGAACGCGGCCACTATTACGATTCCTGCGGCTGGGACCGGCGACCCGACCGGCGCACCGTCGGCGCCTTATCCGTCGACGATCACCGTCAGTGGGGCACCCTCGACCATTACCGCGGTGACTGTTTCGCTGCTCGGTTTCAGTCACACGTTCCCGGACGACGTCGATATCCTCCTCGTCTCGCCCACGGGACAGAAAATGATCATTGTCTCGGATGCAGGTGGCTCGACCGACGCAGTTGGGTTGAACCTGACGATTTCCGATGCCGCCGCCACGGCGATCTCAGATGCCGGGCCTCTGGCTTCGGGCACGTTTAAGCCGGCGAACTATCTGGATGTTCAGGATCCGTTCCCGGCTCCGGCGCCTGCTGGACCCTACTTGACGCCTGCTCCCGGTGGGACCGACACGTTGACTTCCGCCTTCACGGGTGTGGCCGGCGGGAATCCCAACGGCGTCTGGAGCCTGTATGTGGTGGATGATGCCGGCACCGATACTGGCGCGTTCGCCGGTGGCTGGCAGCTTTCGGTCACGAACACCACGCCGGTTTGCGGCACGCTCGTGACTGCTTCGTCCCGGAAGATGCAGGGTGGAACGCCCTTCGATACCAGTCTGCCGCTCGCCGGCAATATGGGCATCGAATGCCGCCGAGGCTCGGGTGCCAACAACAACGATCACCAAGTCGTCGTGCAATTTGCCAACCCCGTCACCGTGGGCGCCGCCACCGTCACTTCCGGTGTCGGCAGCGTTGCCAGCTTCACGGTCGTCGGCTCGGTGGTGACGGTCAATCTGACCGGTGTAGCCAATGCTCAGCGGATTATGATTACGCTTTCCGGTGTGAGCGACGGGGTCAGCACCTCGAGTGTTTCCGTTCCGATGGCGTTCCTCCTGGGAGATACGACGGGTGATGGTGTGGTTGACATCGCCGATATCACGCAGACTCGTCGGCAGACAGGTCAGGTGGCTGGACCGACGAATTATCGGCAAGACCTCACGGGCGACGGAGTGATCGACATTGCGGATATTACTCTGGTTCGCCGACAAACCGGTACCGCGCTCCCGTAGGCCGTGAGTTTGGCGAGAAAACCTCTGAGAATCGCTGCTTAAAGATCCTATGAAAAAGAACATCTTGATTCTGGCCGCTGCGCTGTTGTTCAGCGTCGTTTGCGCGCAGGGAGCCGTTACGTTGACGTTTAACGACAACAACGGGGTGCCGAATGCGGGGACCTACCTGCCCGGGGCAACGGTGAGCTTCGACATCATGTTGTCGATCAGTTCGCAGCCGCCGCTCAATGTGGCGGGTTTCTCGTTGTGGTTTGAAACCGCGGCCGCCAACTCGGGCTTGTTTGCCATCTCGGCGATCCCCAATCATACCGGAAGCCCCTTCGACCAGGTGACGGCGTTTCCAACCGACTTCCCAGCCCCGCTCACGACCGCAAATTCCACGCATGCGGGGTTCGCCCAGAACATTGGTGCCACGGACTTGGGGGCCTCCTCGGGAGCGAATCAAGTGACGCCCGGCACCTACTTCCTTGAGACGATTACCTTCACGATCAGTGGCGCGATCACTCCGGGGGTCTATACGCTCATGAATACCAGTGCTCTCACGGGGCAGCCACCCGGCAAGCAATCTAGGGTCATTGATGGTTCGTTTAACGCCTTCGACATTGCTTCGGCCGTTTACACGATCACCATTGCAGTGCCCGAGCCGGCAACGGTCTCGTTCATGGTTCTCGGCGCGGCATTCGCGTTGGGCGGTTACCGCGCGCGTCGGAAAAGCTGAACGAAAATCAATTTTTTGTCCTTTTCCACGGAGACCAGCAGGCCCCTCAAAAAGGAGGGCGTGCTTTTTGGCGACTCGCGCGGTTGACCCATTGGATGCGTTATGAAGGAGCCAGCGCGCTGCGAATCGTGGGTGACAGATTTGGAGTGGGTTCCCGATTTTCGAGACCACAGCGCTTGCAGATGAACATGCCGATGCACGCAGCGACCCGCCATCCACACGGCCGTAATACACAAGATTTCTGGCCGGGGCGCTATCGGGCGACAGGACTGCCGCACCGCGTCACTGGTGCGCGCGCATGAGGCAACTTTCGTCCCGCAGGGACCGCGGCGAAGAGCCGGTGGCGCGAGCAACCGGGCTCGCCCAAGATGAGCGAAGTGCCGGAGGTATCGTCCTTCCTGGGTCATTGGCATGCGTGCTTTTCCCGCCCAGGCGGCGATATGACAAATCCCGACCTACCCATCCACGCTCATTCGGGCGTTCGGCCGCGAAGGATGGGTATGAACTCAAGCACCACCGATAAAATCAAAGGCACCGCTAAAGAGGTTGCCGGAAAAGCCAAGGAAGTCACCGGCGAAATCATTGGCAATCCCGATCTGCGCGACCGTGGCACGGTCGAGAAGACCGAAGGCCAGATTCAAAAGAAGGTCGGAGAAGTGAAGCAAGTCTTCGGGAAGTAATCCCTATAAATCCGGGCGCGAGGAAATCCTCGCGCCCGAGTTTTGTTCCTTGGGAAGAACTGCCGAGCGTGCATTCCTGCGCGCCGTTTCAGTGCAGCACGCGCGGCGGAATATGGGGTAAAGTCTCTTGGTGACCGATGAAGAAAATGACGATCCAAAGCTCGATCATTGCGGTCGTTCTCCCCCTGGCGATTACTCTCGTGATGCTGTTGGTAGGCGGATTGATTTTTCATTTATTGCCAGCGTTGGCTTGATCATGGGTGAGCCTTGAGATGGGAGGCGTCGTCGCGGTTGACTACGGCAGATCGAGCGAAGAGCAGTTCCATTCGGTTTTGACGAAAGCATGGGAAACAACTGCTCGCGTTTGGACTGGGCGCGAGTCACACTGAAACTGTAGTTGCGTTGGGGTGAACGCGTTTGGGGTGCGAAGAAATCCGAAAAATCGCGACGGCTCCGACAGATTGGTGCTCATTGCGCCTCCATGAATCCCGCGACTCCGCCCTCGGTGATTGACCTGCCGAACGGGCACCGTCTCGCCTACGGGGAATACGGAACACCCGACGGGGTGCCGCTGCTGTTTTGTCACGGGTTTCCGTCCTCTCAGTCCGAGGCCCTGATCATCGATGAGGTCGGGAAGTCGCTGGGGTTCCGCGTCATCGCGCCGGATCGTCCGGGCCTCGGCGAGTCTTCCTTCGTGGAGGGTCGAAAGCTGCTCGACTGGCCGGCGGATGCCGCCGCGCTGATGGACAAATTGGCGATCGATCGCTTCGTTCTTCTCGGCGTTTCCGGCGGAACGCCTTACTCGCTCGCGTGCGCCCACGCGATTCCCGAACGGATTCGCTCTTACGGCATCGTTTGCGGGCTCGGCCCGGTCTATGATCTCAAGGCACGGCAGACCATGCGCTGGCCCGGGCGGGTGAGCTTTGGGCTGGCGCTCTCCGCGCCGGGGGTTTTGCGCGCGTTGTATGGCGGACCGCTCGGCTGGCTGATGCGGCATCGGCCCGAGCTCATCCTCGCTTTGCTCTTGGTGGCCTGTCCGCCGATCGATCGCGAGGTCCTGAAGCAACCCGTCGTGCGCCGGGCGCTTCGCCGCGCGGCGTTGGGGGCTTTGCGCGAGGGGACGCGCGGCATCCTGCACGAGTTTCAGATTTACGCGCACCCGTGGGGCTTCGACCTCGGCGCCATTCAGGTGCCGGTGCGAATCTGGCATGGCGATCTCGATGCCACGGTTCCGCTGGAGCACGGGAAGATGCTGGCCGCGGCTTTGCCGAAGGCGGAGTTGACCGTGATGCCGGGGGACGGCCATTTCTCTCTCGCCGTGCTCCGTGCAGAGATGATGCTGCGGACGCTGCTGGCGGCGGCGAATTGAGACCGACACGGCTCGGTCGACTGTGGCGCGTTTGGCTTGCTGCGGAACTTTCTCGTTCTCGGCGGCCGTTGGGCGCGAGACGCCGGATAACCCGGCCCCCACCAAGTGCCGAAGCTAGCCGTGAAGGTTATGCAGACGGTGTCCTCCATGCCTCCGGCACTCCGGGAATTCGCGGGCGAGACCGGTGGCTGGCGCCAACCGGCTATTCGCCGCAGTCCCTTCGGGACGAAGACCGGGACGCAATTCCGGGGGAAAGTTCTTTGATAGTGCGTCACTCTCGGCGGTCGCCCGCGCGCGCATTTTCGCAGGAGTTGCTTTCCCTTTCGCTTTGCGTTCCGCCGCGTCCGGCCCGACGAGAGCTCGTCATGAAAAAAGCGCTAAAGATCCTTCTCGTTTTGATCGTTGTCGCGGCGGGCGGGCTTTTCGCCCTTCGCAAATACACCAAGACGCACAGCCCGGAAGCGGTGGCGTCCTTCGATCAAAATGGCCTGAAGATTTCGGTGAAGTATTGCCAGCCGAGCGTGAAGGGCCGGGAGATTTTCGGGAAGTTGGTGCCCTACGGTCAAGTCTGGCGCACCGGTGCGAACGAAGCGACCGAGATCACTTTCAGCAAAGACATCAAATGGGGCGACACGCTCGTGAAGGCGGGCACCTACACGCTCTTCACGATTCCCGCGCAAGGCCCGTGGACCGCGATCCTCAACGGGAAACTGGGCCAGTGGGGTCAGTATACATACGATGCCGCCAAGAATGTCGCACAGGAGCCGGCGAAGACCGAGGCGCAGTCCAACGTGACCGAAATGTTCACCATCAGCTTTGTGCCGGCCGAGAACGGCGCGGATATGCTCCTCGTCTGGGACAAGACGAAGGTGACGGTTCCAGTGCGGATGTAAGCGCGACGCGGCGGGTCGAAACAAAAGCGGCGCCAGGACGGCTCGCGCTGGGGCAGGGCGTGACAATTCACTCACGTCTTCAACCACACGTGCGTTGCCTGGGGACCGGCGTATGCGCGGCCGTTCGCCGGGGCGTTCAGTGCAGCAAACACGCGCACCGACCATTCGAGAAAGTCCCGCACGCTTATTCCCGAGAAGCAGAAACATGCTGGAAGGCGCGGGACGGTTGCTGGGGAACATGCACGCGGCGTTCGCCAACACTACGCCAGCGTCCGAGTAGACCTTCCGGGCGTTGATGGGCACGCGTGGCGTGTTTCGGCCACGGGGCGAGTTCTTCGCGAAGAGGTTGAGAATACTGACGAACGCGTCGCGGTTGCTTGGGAGGGCGCCGACGGTGTTCTGTAACAAGGCGTCCTCCTTCCGCACGACCCGACAAAAGCTCCTGAGCAAGCGCGGGATGTTCCCGGCCAGCTACTGCGTCATTGCGAACGTGGAGTGCGCCTTGGCCAACAGGTTGCGGCTATTTGAGAAGATCTCCACCTGTCTAAGGGACATCGCGCCAGCGTTCGTTAACACCCGCAGGGTGTTAACTCGCATCCTCCTGGTGACGCTTTGAACGCCAAAGACGCTCAGTTTACTCTGGTTGTGGCCTGATCGAGGTCGGAATGCGTCCGATGGCTGTCGGCGCGGATCCGCGGAGAGCGCGTCCTCCCGCCGGGGCATGGACGGTGGTGGTCTCGCGAACCTTTGACGATGGCGTTTCTGCAAGTTGAACATTCTTTGCGAAACCAGTCGCTCGCGCACCCGGCCGGAGCTAAAGACGAGAGCGATCTTCTTCGCCCCCGGCGAGCTCCAACTCCTGCGCATCCCGCGCAGGGAGTGTAATGCTTCCCCACCTTTATCCCCGCGAACTACCCATGGCTCAGCTTCTCTTTATCGACACCGAAACCGGCGGATTTGACCCGAAGAATGACAGCATTCTCTCGCTGGGCGCAGTGGTGTGGCAGGACGGCAAATTCCTCGGGAAGTTCGAAGTGTATGTACGCGAGCCGACCATCCAGGCTGCGCCCGAGGCACTCGCCGTAAATAAGATCGATCTGGCGTGGCTCGAGGCCAACGGCAAAGCACCGGCCGTGGCGCTGGCGGAATTCGAAGCTTTCCTCAATCACCATTTTCCGCCTGTGGGCGACAAGCTGACGCGCGTCACGCTGGCCGGGCACAATCTCAATTTCGACCTCGGTTTCATCAAGCGCCTTTACGAGATGGGTGGGGGAAAATTTGGCAAGCGTTTTGCGAGTCGCGTGATGGATACCTCGGGCGTCATGGCCTTCCTGATGCTCACCGGAAAGCTTCCGAGCGAATCGCCGACGACCGATTTCGGATTCAATCATTTCGGCATCGCCTTCGCCGCCGGCGAGCGGCATTCCGCCCTGGCGGACTGCGTCGCGACCGCCCAGCTTTTCAATCATCTGATCGCCCTCGATAAAGGCGAAACTGTGGTGGAGGTGACGACAGTTACCGTGGAAACGACTTCGATTGCGCGGTAGTCTTGTCTCGGAATACGCTCTTTGACGTGCCAAACGTGGACGAACGAAGCGAACGAGTCGAAGGAACTTCCCGAAAATAGCTCAGTGCTTTGGCGCTGATAAAAGGAACCTTCCAGCGAACGCGGGCCGCGCCTTTCCAGCGCCCCTCCAGGACGCGGGGTCGTTCCTTGATTTTCCGGGGGTGGTCGCTCGCAAGCTCGCTCGACCCCCGTATAATCTCCTTGAACCCTCCGGGTTCGACGATCCAGGAATGGAAGCCATCAATTTGAAGGCGGGACAAGAACTGGGTCGGCGTCGCGGAGCGACCAATGAGGGTAGCCTTGGCTTTCATGCCACGGATCTCACGCGAATTGCCTGAGTCGCGGAGCGACGGCTGAACCTGCCAACAGAGAAGTTTTTTAGCAGCGAAGTCGAAACTCGACCTCTCTAATCGAGTTTCGACTTCCCTGCTGCCAAAGACTTCCCTGTTGGAGAGCCTTCTCGACGTCGGTCTTGCAGGCGGAAGGTCTGGCCCGCGCCAGCCCATAGGCAACGCCCTGAGTCGCGATGGGCATATGAGAAAAGCTCCATCGGGGCGGAACAACGGGCACATCATTGTGTGTCGGATTCCGCGCCACAATTCCCTCGCTTGTTGCGCCCCCATGGGGGCAAGTCAGTAATTCGAATCGATTCAGCTTACTTCTCCAACCCCTCACTTCGGCACCACTGCCGTCGTCTCGACCTCCACCTTCGCGCGATCCTCGATCAGCTCCTTCACCACCACCACCGCCATTGCGGGATAATGCCGGCCGATCACGTCGCGATAGATCTCTCCGATCAGTCGGCTTTTCTGCAGATATTCTTTTTTGTCCGTGAGATACCACGTCATGCGCACGATATGCTCCGGTCGCGCTCCGCCCGCCTGCAACACCTCGAGCGTATTCACGAGCGTCTGGCGAAATTGTTCGGCCAAATCGTCGCTCGCGAAGGTCCCATCCGGCTGCCAGCCGATCTGTCCGGCCACGAAGACCATGCGCCCGCTCGCGGCGATGCCGTTGGAGTAGCCGCTTGGGCGCGGCCAGCCGGGCGGGAGGAGAATCTCCATATAACCCCTTTTCTACCGGCAGTTGCCGAAGCACACAAGCGACCCCGTTCCGCGCCAGCGTCACTGCGGCGTCTTCTCCCGTTCCGCCTGGCGCAGCACGAACCGCTGGATCTTTCCCGTCGCGGTGCGCGGCAGCGAAGGCACAAACTCAATCGCGCGCGGATATTTGTAGGGCGCGATGTTCTCTTTTACAAAGATCTGCAACTCCTGCGCCAGCTCTGGACTCGCGGCCGGCGCATCGGCGCGGAGCACCACAAACGCCTTCACGATGCTGCCGCGCGCAGCATCGGGCGACGCCACCACCGCGCACTCCTTCACTTCCGGATGCTCCAGCAGCGCCGCCTCGACTTCGGGACCTGAGATATTGTAGCCGCTCGAAATAATCATGTCGTCATTCCGCGCTTGGAACCAGAAGTAGCCCTCCGCATCCATCAGGTAGGCATCGCCCGTCACGTTCCAGCCCGCCACGACGTAGCTTCTTTGCCGCTCATCGGCGAGGTAGCGGCAGCCGGTGGGCCCGCGCACGGCGAGACGCCCGATGGCACCCGGCGGCAGGACGTTACCTTCGGCGTCGAGGATGCGCGCTTCGTAACCGGGCACGGGTTTGCCGGTGGAGCCGGGGCGAATGTCGGTTCCGCTCGCCGAGATGAAAACGTGCAGCATCTCCGTCGCGCCGATGCCATCGATGATGCGTAGCCCCGTCTTCTCGAACCACGCGTCCGAGGTCGCCCGCGGCAGCGTCTCGCCGGCCGAGACGCATTGGCGCAAGCTGCTTAAGTCGTATTCCCCGATCTGCTCCAGCATGAAGCGATAGCCCGTCGGCGAGGTGAAGCAGATGGTCGCGCGAAATTCCTGGATGGCGCGCGCGAGATCCGCGGGCGGCGCCTTTTCCAGCAGGACTGCCGCGGCGCGCACCCGCATGGGAAACAGGACCAGGCCGCCGAGGCCAAACGTAAAGGCGAGCGGCGGGCTGCCGATGGAGAGATCGTCGCGCTTCGGCTGCAGCACCTGCTTTCCAAAAGTGTCGCAGATCGCGAGCACATCGCGATGGAAGTGCAGGGTGCCTTTCGGCACGCCAGTCGTGCCGGACGTGAAGGCAATCAGGCAGACATCCTCGGCGCTGGTCTTTACCGCCGCGAAGTCCGTGGCTTTACCCGCCATGCGCGCTTCCAGGTCGCCATTGGCGTACGCCAGAGCCTGCTCGAGCAGCGGCGTCCGTTTGCGCGTCTCGGTGATCGCCCCGCGCAACGCATAATCGTAAAGCGCGTGCCGGATGCGCGCCTTCTCGACAATGATCGCCAGCTCACCGGCGCGGAGGAGCGGCATCGTCGCGACGACGATCCCGCCCGCCTTGACGATCCCGAACCAGCACGCCACCAACATCGGATGATTCGGTCCGTGGAGCAGGACACGCTCACCCGTCCTCATCCCCATCTCGGCGACGAGCGTGTGTGCGATGCGATTGGCCCGCTCCGCCAGATCGCGATAAGTCCAATCGCCATCCGGCGCGCGTAAGACGATCCGCTCGCCGTCCCCTTCCGCGACGGCCCGATCGAGCAATTCCTCCGCGCAGTTGAGTCGAGCCGGGTAGCCCAACGGCTCGAGATTGATGAAGTGCGGCCAGAGTTCGCGCGGCGGCAGGTGCTCGGCCGCGAACGTGTCCTGATACGCGGTCTCGGGTTTCATGGGGAGGAGCGCGGCCAGGGACAGGCGAGCTTCACCAACCAGCCGCCGGTCGCTCGGCGAGGAGTTGCCGCGCGATCACCTGCTGCTGCACCTCGGACGCGCCCTCGTAAATCCGCAGCGCCCGGATCTCGCGGTAGAGCTGCTCGACGGGCTCGCCCGAAACCACCCCGAGGGCGCCGAAGAGTTGCACCGCCATGTCGATGACGTGCTGCGCGGATTCGGTCGCGAAGAGCTTGGCCATCGCCGCCTCGCGCGTCACGCGCGCCGCGCCTTCGTCCTTGGCCCAGGCCGCGCGGTAGACCAGCAGCGCACTGGCATCGATGGCGACCGCCATGTCGGCCAGTTTCGCCTGCGTGATCTGCATGTCGCTCAAAGGCGCGCCAAACATTTGGCGGCTGGTGCTGTGCCGCAGCGCTTCCGCCAGCGCGCGGCGGGAGAACCCCAGCGCGGCCGCGCCCACGGTGGAGCGGAATATATCGAGCGTGGCCATGGCAACCTTGAAGCCCTCGCCGGGCCGTCCCAGCAGGCGGTCCGCACCGACGCGGCAATCGGCCAACTCCAGCGTGGCCAGCGGATGCGGCGCCATCGTCTGGATGCGCGCGGCAATGCGCAGCCCGGGCGTGTCGGCATCGACGACAAAGGCGCTAAGCCCCCTGGCGCCGGGCGCTTCCCCGGTGCGGGCGAAGACGACATAGAAGCTCGCGATCCCGCCATTCGAGATCCAGGTTTTGGTGCCTTCGAGAAGGTAGGTGTCGCCTTCCAGGCGGGCAGTGGTGGCCAGGGCGGCGACATCGGAGCCAGCCTCCGGTTCGGAGAGCGCAAAGGCCGCGATCTTCTCGCCCCTGCGCACCGCGCCCAGGTATTCCTCCTGCATGGGTGCGGAGCCGAAGAGCGCAATCGCGCCGCTCCCGAGTCCCTGCATGGCGAAGGAAAAATCCGCCAGCCCGGAGTGGCGCGCGAGCGTTTCCCGAATGAGGCAGAGCGCGCGCACATCGTGCCGGCTGTTCTCCTGTGCGGGATCGGGCGCGGCGTAATTCAGCCAGCCGCCGCGCGCGAGCTTGCGCACGAGTTCCAGGCAGGCGGCATCGACGTCGGAGCCGTGTGGGTCGGCCAGTTCCCAGGTGCACCAGGCCTCCAATTCCGCCGCCAGGGTGCGATGGCGCTCGGCGAAAAATGGCCAGGTGAGGAAGCTGCGATCGAACATCAGTTGCCTTCGAAGCGCGGCTTCTCCCTGGCCACAAAAGCCCGGTACGCCCGCTCGAAATCCTGGGTCTGCATGCAGATCGCCTGCGCCTGCGCCTCCGCCTCGATTGCCTGCTCGAGGCCCATGTTCCATTCCTGGTTCAGCATCGTCTTGGTCATCCCGTGGGCGAAGGTCGGACCCGCGGCCAGCCGCTGCGCCGTGCTTTCCGCCTGCTCGAGCAGGGCGGGGGAATCGTGCACGCTGTTGAAGAACCCCCAGCGCAAACCCTCTTCTGCCTCCAGCGCACGCCCACTGAAGAGCAGATCGGCCGCGCGTCCCTGGCCGATCAGGCGCGGGAGCATTGCACAGGCTCCCATGTCGCAGCCGGCGAGTCCGACGCGCACAAAGAGAAACGCGACCTTCGCCGCCGGGCTGGCGAGACGCAGATCCGCCGCCATGGCGATGGCGGCGCCTGCCCCGACGCAGACGCCATCGACGGCGGCAATCACGGGCTGCGGACAGCCGCGGATGGCCTTGATCAGATCGCCGGTCAGGCGCGTGAAGGCGAGCAGTTCCTTCATGCTCATTTTCGTGAGCGGACCGATGATCTCATGCACATCGCCCCCGGAGCAGAAGTTGCCGCCTTCCCCGCTGATCACCACGGCGTGGACGTCCTCCGCTGCGACCAGATTCCGAAACGTATCGCGCAGTTCCGCGTAGGATTCGAAAGTGAGGGGATTCTTCTTTTCGGGCCGGTTGAGGGTGATGTGCGCCACCCCTTCGCAGAGTTTCCAGCGAAAGTGCAGGGGTTGGAAGGAGGCGAACGTCACGCGTCAGGTTTGCGGTATTTGGCGGGGCGGGTCAACTGGGGATGAGGGCTTGAAATGCCCGCGCGTTCCAACCGCAGGAGTAGTTCGTCTGCCTCATCCGTTCTGGCGCGTGGTCATGGTGGCTGATATTCTCTCACATCATGGCCGCCGTTCCCCGAGTTGCCGGCAACCTTTCGCCGGACGAATACCTCGCGCTCGAACGCGCTGCTGAGTTCAAGAGCGAATACTTCGCGGGCGAAATGTTTGCGATGGCGGGTGCCAGCCCGGACCACAGCCGGATCACCCTGAACTTGGCGGGCGAATTCAGGTCGCGTCTCCGGGGTCGCCGGTGTGAAGCGTTCAGTAATGACACAAAAGTTCTGGTCAGCCCAAGCGGGCTCTTCACCTACCCTGACCTAAGCGTGGTGTGCGATCCGCCGCGATTTCACGACTTGCACCGCGACGCGCTGCTCAATCCGACGTTGATCGTGGAGGTGCTTTCGCCGTCGACCGAAGCTTGCGACCGGGGCAAGAAATTCGAGAACTATCGGCAACTCGAATCGCTTCGCGGGTATCTCCTCATCGCGCAGGAGGAGCCACACGTGGAACTCTTCGAACGCGGGGACGATGGTGTCTGGCGACTTTACCAAGCGAAAGGGCTCGACTCGGAAGTCACGATCGGATGCGTCGAGGTCTCGCTTCCCCTCAAGGAGATCTACGAGCGCGTGCGATTCGGCGGCGGGGAAAGGAGTGCAGTTGACGGCGGTTGAGACGTTGAACCTTGCCCGTTGCTCACGCCATCACCTCGCCCCCGGACACGCCGATCGACTGACCGGTGATGCTGCCCGACTCGCGGAGGCAAAGCCACACGGCCACGGCGGCAACTTCCTCCGGCGAGACGAACCGACCCTGCGGATTGGAGCGCAGGAGCTGGCGGCGGGCGTCGTCCTCCGAACGGCCGGTCGATTTCATGATGTTCTGTACGGAATCCGCCAGCAGGTCCGTTTCCACGAAGCCCGGGCTGATCGCGTTGACCGTGATGCCGGCCCGTGCCGTCTCGACCGCGAGCGCGCGGGTGAGGCCGAGCAGGCCGTGCTTGGCCGCGCAGTACGCGGTGACGTAGGGATAGCCTTTGTGCGACGCCGTGCTGGCGATGTTGATGATCCGTCCCCAACCCTTGGCGCGCATGGCTGGCAGCACCGCTTGCGTGCAGTGAAACGCTCCCGTCAGGTTCACCGCCAGCATGCGTTGCCACAGCGCCGCATCAGTTCGCTCGAAGGGCGCGCTCTCGGCCGCGCCCGCGTTGTTGATTAGGATCTCGGCGGGCCCGGCTTGGGCGAACGCCTGCGCGACGCTCTCCGCATCGGTGATGTCCACGACGATCGCCTGCGCGGCGGTGAGTCCGCCAATCATTTGCTCGAGTGTATCCAGAACACGTCCCATGGCGGTAATGCGGGCGCCTTGGGTGGCGAGGGCTTTGGCGATGGCCGCGCCCACCCCGCGACTGGCGCCGGTCACGATGGCGTGGAGGCCGGAGAGTTGGTCAGACATGGATGGCGGCTTCGGTGGCGCGTTTGAGATTGCGATAGAGCTGGTCGCGACCGGCCAGGTAGGGCAACGGCCAGTCGATGCCGCGATAATCCTGCTCCGCCGCCGCGTGCAGGGTCCAGTACGGATCGGCGAGATGCGGCCGCGCGATGCAGCAGAGATCGGCCCGGCCGGCTGCAATGATGCTGTTCACGTGGTCGAACTCGTAGATGTTGCCGACGGCGATGGTCGGCACGCCGGCCTCGTTGCGAATCCGGTCGGAGAAGGGCGTCTGATACATCCGGCCGTAAACGGGCTGCGCCTCCCGGCTCGTCTGGCCGGAAGAAACGTGGATGAGGTCCGCGCCGGCCTCTTTGAAAGCGCGGGCGATTGCGACCGCTTCGGCGGCATCGACGCCCTGCCCGTTCGCCACCCAGTCGCTGGCGGAGATGCGGACCGAGATGGGCTTATCGGCTGGCCAGACCGCGCGGACCGCGGTGAAGACCGAAAGCGGGTAGCGCAGACGGTTCTCGAGCGTGCCGCCGTATTCGTCGGTGCGACGGTTGGTGAGCGGCGTGATGAACGACGAGAGCAGGTAACCGTGGGCGCAATGCAGCTCCAGCATGTCGAAGCCAGCCTCCCCTGCCTGCCGCGCGGAACCGACGAACGCTCGGCGCACGCGCTCCAGATCTGCAACAGTCATGGCCTGCGGCGTTTGGTTCTGCGGGGACCACGGGACGGCGGAGGGCGCGAGCAGCGGCCAGTTTCCGGCTTCGAGCGGCGTATCCATGCCTTCCCAGCCGATCCGGGTGGAACCCTTGCTTCCGGAATGGCCGAGCTGCAGCGCGATCTTCGCGGGCGTGTGCGCGTGCACGAAATCGCAAATGCGCCGCCAAGCGGTCAAATGCTCCGGGGCATACATCCCGGTGCAGCCGGGGGTGATCCGGCCTTCCGGGGTCACGCAGGTCATTTCGGTGAAGAGAAGAGCAGCGCCACCCTGCGCGCGGGCGCCGTAGTGGACGAGGTGGAAATCGCCCGGCGTGCCGTCGCGGGCGAGGTAGGTATCCATCGGCGAGACAGCCACGCGGTTCAGAAGTTCCAGCCCGCGGACGCGAAAAGGCGTGAACATCGGCGGAATCGCCCGTTTCGATTCGGGCGCAGTTGCGCGGGCCGCCAGCCAGCGCTCCACGCCTTCGAGCCACGGTTTGTCGCGAAGCCGGAGGTTTTCGTGGCTGACACGCTGGCTGCGCGTCAAAAGCGAATAGGCGAACTGGATCGGTTCGAATCCGACGTAGCGCGGCACGTTTTCGAACCACTCCGTCGAATTGCGCGCGGCGCTCTGCAGCTTGAGCACTTCGACGCGGCGCGTCTCCTGATAGGCTTCGAGCACGGCCTCGAGGTTCGCATAGGCCGGGGAATGCAACGCCTCGGCGAGGAAGATCGCATCCTCGAGCGCGAGCTTGGTGCCCGAGCCGATGGAGAAATGCGCGGTGTGCGCGGCGTCGCCCATCAGGACGATTTTCCCGTGGTGCCACTGCTCGCAATTCACCCGCGGGAAGCTGAGCCAGGCGGAGCCGCGCAAATGCTTCGCGTTGGTCATGAGCGCGTGGCCACCCAGATACTTTGCGAAGAGTTTTTCGCAGAGGGCAATGCTTTGTTCCTGACTCGGGGTGTCGAGACCCAGTCCGTGCCAGGTCGACTCCTGGCATTCCACGATGAACGTCGAAGTCTGTGCATCGAACCGGTAGGCGTGCGCCCAAATCCAGCCCTGCGGAGTTTCCTCGAAGGCGAAGGTGAAGGCATCGAAGACCTGGTGCGTGCCGAACCAGATATACTTGTTGGCCCGCACCTCGATGCTGGGCTTGAAGACAGCCGCGTAGGTCTTCCGGATGGTGCTATTGAGTCCGTCCGCCGCGACGATCAGGTCGGCAGCGCGAAAGGCGTCGAGATGCGGCGTCTCTTTTTCAAACTCGAGCGTGACCCCAAGGGCGAGCGCCCGCTGTTGCAGGAGGTGCAACAAACGCTGCCGGGCGATGCCACAAAAGCCGTGCCCGCTGGAAGTGACGGTGTGCCCCTTGAAGTGCACCGCGATGTCGTCCCAATGCGCGAAGCTTGCGAGGATTCGCTCCGCGCTCGGGAGATCGTTCCGGCGCAGGTTTTCCAGCGTTTGGTCGGAGAACACCACGCCCCAGCCATAGGTGTCGTCGGCCCGGTTGCGCTCCACCACCGTGATCTCGTGCGCCGGATTCCGCAGCTTCATCGAGATCGCGAAGTAGAGCCCAGCCGGGCCGGCGCCAACGCAGACGACTTTCATGGGGTTTGGGCGGGAGGAGGGGAAGGGAGGAAAGGCGGAGCAGGGACTGAACGGGACGCGGCACGCCCATACACGGGGACGGACATTCTGCTAGTTTACGCTCACAGCTGGTTTGCTGGCCAGTAGACCGCAATGGTGCATTCGTGAGGAAGTCGCCGTTGGCGAATGCAATTCACGCTGACAATCCGGCGCGCCCGAGCCAGATTCCTACATGAGTGCGCCTGAAATTCTGGCCGAAATCCCGAAGCTGACGACCGCCGAGCGGGACGAGATTCGCCGGAAGTTGGCTGAACTCGACGGCTACGATAGCCCGCTCACGGAAGAGGAAATAGCGTTGATCGATTCGCGTCTGGCCGAGCACCAGGACAATGCGCAATCCGCCATCCCCTGGGCGGAATTCAAGTCGAGCCTCGAGGAAAAGCTCCGAAAGTGAGCTACCAACTGGCCGTTCGGCCCCAGGTGACGGTTGATCTCGCTAAGGCTGCCGCTTGGTATGACGACCGCGAGTCTGGCCTTGGCGACGATTTTTTCCGCGCCATTCGCGACGGAATCGAGACCATTTTGCTCGATCCCTTGCTGCCAAGCATCCGCGATCGTGCCCGGCAAATCCGCTGGGTGTTTCCGCGACGCTTTCCTTATCGCATTGTGGATCGCGTGAGCGGTGAAACAATCGTCGTCCTCGCCGTCCTGCATGCCGCACGACATGATCGCGAGTGGAAAAGTCGCGCCTGAGCCAGTTCCCGTGACGATGACATTCACCCCGCAAGACCTCCTGATCGACACGCCCGCGCCGTTTGTGCGGCGCCTGACCTTGAATCGCCCAGCGGCCCGCAATGCCTTGCGCACGCAAACGCTGGCGGAGTTGGCCGAGGCGCTGCGGCTGGCGGAGGGCGATGAGTCGGTGCGTTGCGTCATCCTCACGGGTGGTCCCAGGGTCTTTGCCGCGGGCGCGGACATCCGGGAGATGGCAGAAAAATCCGCCATCGACATCGTGCTCGACGCAAGGCCCGCCTCGTGGCGGGCGATCCGCGATTTTTCCAAGCCGTTGATTGCCGCCGTGAACGGATACTGTCTCGGCGGGGGGAACGAGCTGGCGATGCTGTGCGATTTGATCGTCGCGGGCGAGGACGCGCAATTTGGCCAGCCGGAAATCCGGCTCGGATTGATCCCCGGAGCAGGCGGGACGCAGCGCTTTACGGCCGCGCTGGGCAAGGCTCGGGCGATGAAGTACGTGCTGACCGGCGAGATGTTCGGCGCAGCGGAAGCGCTGGCCTCGGGCCTGGTCTCCGAAGTGGTGCCGGCGGATCGGGTGGAAGCGCGTGCGCTGGAGCTGGCGGCGCTGCTTGCGGCCCGTTCCCCGCTCGCGTTGCGGCTCGCGAAGGAGGCGGTGCTCCAGGCGGCGGAATCGGCTTTGGTCGCCGGGCTGGCGCTGGAGCGGAAGGCCTTCACCATTCTCTTCGCGAGCGAGGATCGGCGCGAAGGCGTGGCGGCTTTTCTCGCGAAGCGCACGCCCAATTTCCAAGGACGCTAATGGCGGCGGACGTGCGGCCGGTCGGCATCGTGGGCGCGGGCACGATGGGCGCCGGCATTGCGCAAGTCGCCGCGGCCGCGGGGCATCCCGTCTTGCTCTTCGACGCGCAACCCGGTTTGGCCGCGAAGGCGCTGGAGCGGATGGCCGCGTCGCTGGAGAAACTGGTCTCGAAGGGGCGGATGCAAGCGGACGAGCGCGCGGCGTTGCTTGGGCGCATCCAGGCGTGCGCGGAACTCTCCGCCCTCGCTCCCGCGGGCGTGGTCGTGGAAGCGATCATCGAGGATCTCCCGGCCAAACGAGCCTTGTTCCGTGAGCTTGAAGCGATCGTCGCCCCCGAGGCGCTCCTCACCACGAATACTTCGTCGCTTTCGGTGGCGGAAATCGCCGATGGCTTGTGGCGACCCGCCCGTTTCGCCGGCCTGCACTTTTTCAATCCGGCGCCGGTGCTTCCACTGGTGGAGGTGATCGCGGGCGAGGCGACTGCCCCGGACGTGCTCGCGGAGTTGCTGGGATTGGCGCGCGCCTGGGGCAAGAGTCCGGTCTCCTGCCGATCGTCCCCCGGCTTTATCGTCAATCGCGGCGCGCGCCCCTTCTACTGCGAGACGCTCCGCTTCCTGGAAGACGGCGGGGCCGACGCAGCCACGATCGACAGCCTCATGCGCGCGACGGGATTTCGCATGGGCCCGCTGGAGTTGATCGATCTCGTGGGGCTCGACATCAATCTCGCGGTCAGCCGCTCGATCTATCACGCCTGCCAAAATGAGCCACGCTATCGTCCCTCGCGGCTGGTCGAAGAGCACGCCGCAGCGGGCCGCCTGGGCCGCAAATCCGGCCGCGGATTTTATTCCTACGGGTCCAAGGCAAACCCCGCTCCGACAGTGCAGGCGCCGGCAGCCGCTCCGACGAGAGTGGAAATTCGCGGCGACCTTGGCCCGGCGCGCGCCTTGCCTGGCGTATGGAGTGAACTCGGCCTCGAGATCGACCAGCGCGATGGAGCAGAAGGGGTTGTCTTCGTGGAAGGAATCCGTCTCGCGTTGACTGACGGCAGGACAGCGGCCGAGCGGGCGGAAGTCGATGGGGAACCGTGGGTGCTGTTTGACCTTTCGCTCGACTACGCCGCGTGCGGACAGATTGCGCTCGCCGCTTCGGGCGAGGCGGTGCCGGGCCTCGCGGCGGTGATCGGGCTCTTTCAAGCCGGCGGGAGAAAGGTCTCGCTCGTGCGGGATCTCCCGGGTCTGCTCGTGGCTCGGACCCTTGCGATGCTCGTGAATGAGGCGGCCGATATTGTCTGGCGCGGGGTTGCCTCGGGGGCTGATGTCGATACCGCCATGCAAAAGGGCCTCAACTATCCCGGCGGTCCGCTGGACTGGGGCGACCGCCTCGGCGCGGGTTATCTCTTGCAGGTCATTGACCGACTCGCCGAGACTTATGGATCCGAACGTTATCGGGTGTGTCCATTGCTCCGTCGGATGGCAAACACCGGGGGAAAATTCCATGAATGATGCATTCCTCTGCGGCGGAGTGCGCACGCCGATCGGAAGATATGGAGGCGCGCTGGCTTCGATCCGCACCGACGATCTCGCGGCGTGGCCGATCAAGACATTGTTGGCCCGTCACCCCGGCCTCGATTGGGCGGCGCTGGACGAAGTCATTCTCGGCTGCGCCAACCAGGCCGGGGAGGACAACCGGAACGTGGCGCGGATGGCCGTGCTCCTCGCGGATCTGCCGGTCACGGTGCCCGCGGTGACGGTTAATCGACTCTGCGCCTCGGGTCTGGAAGCGGTGGGTCAGGCCGCGCGCGCCATTGCGTGCGGCGAGGCGCATTTGGTCATCGCGGGGGGAGTCGAAAGCATGACGCGCGCGCCCTTTGTCCTGCCCAAGGTCGCAATGAAATTCGACCGCAACGCAAAGCACTACGACACCACAATCGGCTGGCGTTTCGTCAACCCCCGGATCGAGGAACGCTGCGGCATCGATCCCATGCCGGAAACGGCGGAGATCCTCGCAGCGGAACGGGGGATTGCGCGCGCGGATCAGGATGCGTTTGCCTATCGCTCGCAGCAACGCGTGGCGGCCGCCCGGGAATTTCTGAGAGGCGAGATCGCGCCGATTCGGGTGCAGACGCCGGCAGGCGAGACGTGGGTTGAAGGAGACGAGCACCCGCGCGCCGACACCACCATGGAAGGTTTGGCGCGATTAAAAACGCCTTTCCGGGAAAATGGGACGATCACCGCGGGAAATTCTTCCGGAATCAATGACGGGTCGGCCGCATTGTTGCTGGCCTCGCGGGCCGCGGTGGAAAAATACGACCTCACTCCCCTCGCGCGGATTCTCGGAATGGCGAGCGCCGGCGTCCCGCCGCGCAGCATGGGCGTGGGTCCGGTGCCTGCGACCCACAAGCTCCTCGCGCGGCTCGATCTCACGCTCGCGCAAATGGCGGTAATCGAGATCAATGAGGCATTTGCCGCGCAAGTGCTGGCCGTGACGCGCGAACTCGGGCTGCCCGACGACGCCGGCTGGGTCAATCCAAATGGCGGCTCCGTCGCCTTGGGACACCCGCTGGGAATGACTGGGGCCCGGCTGGTCTTGACAGCAGCGCGGCAACTGCAAATTCAGCAGGGCAGCCATGCGCTTTGCACGCTGTGCGTGGGGGTGGGGCAGGGCGTCGCGCTCGTGCTGGCGAGGCCGTAGCAGCCTGTGGAATCGTCCAAATCTTGCCACGGGGCAGGAGTCGCGTACATGATATTCCTTGGCGATGAGTGAGTGCTACTACCAATCAAACGGCCTCTCGATCGGCCCGCTATCCGTGCAGCACATGCACACGGCGGCGCGCATTGGGACCATCACGGCGGAGACCCTGGTCTGGTCGCCCGGATGCCCGAGTTGGATGCCTTTCGAGGAATGGCGCACTTCGGCGCACGGGAATCCGCACCGCCCGCCGGCGCCGTTTCCCACCGCTGCCGGGCAAGCGAGGCCGCCCGCAGCGCCTGCGCCTGCGCCGGCCCGGCCCGCGCCCTCCCGTGCCCCGGAACCGTCCGCCCAGACGTTTTTCGAACCGCGCCGCAAGACGCTGAACATTCCGCCGCCTCCCATCCGGCTTTCGCAGGGGCCGCAGCCGCCGCCCCGACCGCCGTCCACGCAGGCGCCGATGACGCCGCGGACCCCGGAAGTCAGCCGGCCGCCGATTCGATTGTCGCACGCCCCGGCGCCGTCCTCCTCCGTTCCGCCGTGGGCAACACCGCGTCGGCCGCCGATGGAAAATTCCCGCATCGGAGGTGTCGCGCCTCCGCTGGCCACCCGGCCTCTGCCCTCTCCACCGCCGCGCGTCATCCGTCTCAGCGCGGCTCCGCCGCAGGCTCCAGCGCCTCCACCGGAGGCTCCCGCGCCGGTCGAATTGGTGCAGCGGCCGCCCACGGTCCTGCGCGTGGTGAAGCAGACTTCGACGGTGCCGGCGGATCCGCGGTTGTCTTCGGGACCTTCGCCGGACATGCGGCCGCCCGTGACGCCAACACCCTTGCCTGAACCGACGCTGGATTCGGCTCCGCCACGGCCTGCGGTTCCGTTCGTGATCCCCACGGTGCCGGTGGCGGCTCCGCCCATGTCGCCGCCTGTCGGGATGCCGGATCCACGTTCCGCGGCGGAGGAAGCGGATCTTTTGAACCAACTTCAGTTGGTGGCCCGGGCGACCGCGCCTGCGCCTATGCGGCCACAGGCGGCACCGGCGCTGCCCGCGGGAGCCCCTGGTATCCCCGGCATCGCGGCCCTTCCCGTTCCGGTGAAACTGGCGCCTTCCGGAGCTGCTGCGGTGGCGATCGCGCCGATCCAACGGCTGCCCTCCGCCCGGGCTAGTCGAACCGATGGCAAAGACGCACCCGAGGAGGGCAAAACCTATTTTGGACTGAAGCCGGCGGTTCTGGTGTTGGTCGTCCTCGTCCTGCTTTTGTTCGCCGCCTCGATTTTTCTGCGGGCGGCGCGCTAGTTCAATGGCCTGCCGGGGCGCTTCCCGGCGCGCGGTCGGGCCTTTCGATCTTCGATCTCGGCTTGGATGGGCGCTTTGCCCACCCTTCCGGCCTTCTTTCTCTTATGAAATCCCATTACGACGTAGTCATTCTCGGCGCCGGCCACAACGGCCTCGTCGCGGCGGCTTACCTGTCCCGTGCCGGTCTCAGCGTGCTCCTGCTCGAAAAGAACGACTACATCGGCGGGGCCACCACTTCGCAAAAAGTGTTTCCAGACTACGACGCGCATCTCTCGCGCTATTCCTATCTCGTCAGCCTGTTCCCGGAGCGGATCATACGGGATCTGGGTTTGCACCTCGACCTGCGCCGGCGTGCCACCGGTTCGTTCACGCCCTACGAAAAAGACGGTCGCCACGGCGGCCTGCTCATTAGCAATGTGTCCGACGCCGTGAGCCGCCAGTCGATCGCGGCTTTGACCGGAAGTACGACCGAGTTCGATCAGCTCCAGCGCTTTTATCGCCTGGCGCGGCTTTTCGCGGAGCAAGTCTGGGACACCATGCTCGAGCCACTCGTCGCGAAGGGGGATTTCCAGCGCCGGTTCGAAGCGGACGAGGAACACCGCGAAGCCTGGCGCAGTCTGGTCGAGGAGCCGCTTGGGCACGCGGTCGAACGCTATCTGCAGGATGACCTTTTACGCGGGGTGGTTTTCACCGACGCCAAGATCGGGGTCTTCACGCATCCGGACGACGAAAGCTTGTTGCAGAATCGCTGTTTCCTTTACCACCTCATCGGCAACAAAACGGGCGAATGGAAAGTGCCCGCCGGCGGCATGGGCCGGGTGGCGCGCGAGCTGGAACGGGCCGCGCGGGAAGGCGGAGCGGAAATGCTTACGAGCGTGGACATCCGGACGTTCGACGCCGCCGGGATCAAGAAGGCGGTCGAATTCGAGCACGACGGAAGAAAGCAAACCGTTGAAGCGCGTTTTCTCCTGGTGAACTTCGGCGAAAACGTGTTGGCGAAGCTGCTGGGTCGGACGTATCGGCCCGACCCCGCGGATGAGGGATCCGTTTTCAAGATCAACATGCTCCTGCGCCGTTTGCCGAAGCTGAAGACGGCCTCACGCGCGTCGACCGAAGCCTTCTGCGGCACTTTCCATTGTGACGAAGGCTACGAGGAGATGAAGCTCAGCCAGCGGCAGGCAGCCCATGGACAACTGCCGGACAAAATTCCCTGCGAGGTCTACTGCCACACGCTGACGGACGGGAGCATTCTTGCGCCGGATTTGGTCGCGCAGGGCTACCACACGCTGACGCTCTTCGGCATCGACACGCCCTGGGACCTGTTTGCGCGGGACAATGCGGGGATGCGCCAGCAGGCGGAGACCCGGTTCCTGGCCGGCATGAATCACTGGCTGGCGGAGCCGCTGGAGGATTGTCTGGCCGTCGCTCGCGACGGGAGCTTGTGCCTCGAAAGCAAAAGCCCGGTCGATATCGAGGATGCCTTGGGCCTTTATCACGGAAACATCTTCCAGACCGCGTTGACTTTTCCGTTTGCGGAGACCCCGGAAAGCGCCGGCATGTGGGGCGTCGAGACGGAATTCGAGAATGTGTTCCTTTGCGGTTCCAGCGCGCAACGTGGAGGAGCCGTCAGCGGCATCCCGGGTCACAATGCGGCACGAAAGGTACTCGAGACGATCAAGAGCCAAGGTTAGGCGGGGGCGCAGATTCCTTCGCGCCTAAGCCAGTGCTTCATCGACCGCCTTCGGGAAAATCCCGGTGACTTCCCCTTCCAGTCGGAGCGAGACTGCCGGTTCATTGTCCTGATCCGTTTCGCCTTGGTTGATGATGATGTAAGGCACGCCGCGACGGGCAGCCTGGAGCGGGAAAGAGGCGGCGGGATGGACGGAAAGCGTGGAGCCGAGGGCGACCACCAGATCCGCCTCCAAGGTCGCGCGGTGCGCGCGCTCCAGCTCGCGCGGATCAAGGTTCTGTCCGAAGCTGATCGTGGCCGGCTTGAGGAAACCACCGCAGGGGCAAAGAGGTGGCTGTCGATGCTCGCGGAAAAACTCGAAATGCGGCTGCGGATCATCCCGCCGATGGCAGGTCTGGCATTCCACTTTCGTGTTCGTGCCGTGAATTTCGCCAAGGCGTTCCGGGCTCGTCCCAGCAAGGGCGTGCAACCCATCGATATTCTGCGTGACGAGCAGCCGCAACCGTCCGGCTCGCTCCCAGCGCATGATCGCATCGTGCACGGCATTTGGACGCGCCGACCGGAACCCGTCCCAGCCTTCGAGCTTGTAATCCCAATGCTCAATCCGCGCGGCCTCCGACGACATGAACTGTTTGTAATACACCGGCTGCCGTCGCTTCCACACCCCCTGCGGTCCGCGAAAATCCGGAATGCCGCTCGCCGTCGAGATGCCCGCACCGGTAAAGACGAAGGTCTTCCGGGAGGTCCGCAGGAAATCGGCCAGATCCATGGAATGCACGTTAGCGCAGAACGGGCGCGCGCGAAGGAAATGGCCGCCGCGCCGGGGGAGTGCTACGCTCCGCCTTTACCCTCTCCCGACGCATGAATTTCGAATTTAACGCCGAACAGCAAGCCCTCCAGCAACTGGCCCGCCGGGTCGCCAAGGAAAAAGTCGCGCCGCGCGCGGCGGAGATGGATGAAACCGGAATCTACCCGGAGGATATCTTCGAAGTCTTCCGTGAGACCGGCCTGCTCGGCACGGCGTTCCCGGAGGAATACGAAGGCAGCGGACTGGGCATCACGGGTTTGGCGATCGCCGTCGAGGAGACCGCCAAGTACTGTAATTCGTGCGCGCTCATGCTCCTGCTCACGCGTCTGGGAACCTCCGCGATTTTCTTTGCCGGCAACGACGAGCAAAAGCGCCATTATCTGCCCGCGGTGGCGACCGGGAAGATGCGCAGCGCATTTGCCCTCACTGAGCCCGGAGCGGGCAGCGACAGCGGAAACATCCGCACCATGGCCCGCCGCGAGGGGAATCACTACATTCTCAACGGGAGCAAGCAGTGGATCAGCGGCGCCACGGTGGCGGACTTCTTCATCGTGGCGGCCAAGACGACACCCGACATCGGCAACAAGGGCATGAGTGTTTTCATCGTCGACAAGAATTCCCCCGGCTTCCGGGTGGGGAGCATGAACAAGAAGATGGGAGTCAAGGGCGTGCCGACGGCGGAGCTCGTCTTCGAGGATGCGCGGGTGCCCGCCGAGAACCTCCTGGGGAAGGAGAACGATGGCTTCAAGCTCATCATGAAGAACCTCAACAGTCTGCGTCCGGTCGTGGCGGCGCGAGGCCTGGGGACGGCCGAAGGCTGCCTGGCTTATGCGCTGCAGTACGCGAACGAGCGCGAGACCTTTGGGAAAAAAATCATCCAGCACCAGGCCCTCCAGTTCATGCTGGCGGAACTGGCGATGAGCATCGAGGCCGCGCGCCTGCTGACCTACAAGGCGGCGCTCATGGTGGACGCCGGCCAGTACGGGAAACAGGCGGCGCCCTATTTTTCGATGGCGAAAGCCTTCGCCACGGAGCTCGCGAACAAAGCCGCCTACGACTGCATGCAGGTGATGGGCAGCTACGGGTACAGCACCGAGTATCCGATGGAGCGTTATTACCGCGACGCGCGCCAGCTCACGATCGTGGAAGGCACCAGCCAGATTCAACGCCTGATCATCTCGAACGCGCTCATCGACGGTGATTTGAAGTACTAGCGCGGCAGGCAGGCCAGGGGGAATTGGAACCACGGATTTCACGCGAATTAACACGAATTATTTCGAACCGGGTTGCGGAACCTCGGGCGAGGTCCGCTGACGTGGACGCGCACGATGAAATTTATCAAATAGTCGGAGCGGTAATGGAAGTTCACCGCGAGTTGCGTCACGGCTTGCTGGAACCACCCTATCAGGACGCGTTGGAGATCGAACTCACGCTTCGTGGGATCCCATTCGTTCGCGAGGAACTGATAACGATATTCTACAAAGGCCGTGCGCTTCGGAGCACATATCGTCCCGACTTTCTCTGCTTCGGGAACATTGTTGTTGAACTCAAATCGCTGCGCGAGATCGGCGCCGTCGAAGAGGCTCAGCTTTTAAACTATCTGCGAATCACGAAGCATCGGCGCGGCGTGCTGATCAATTTTGGCGCCAAGTCACTCGGGTACCGTCGTTACGTTCTGGATACGCAAAGGGTTCATGTCCCGGCTCCCGTCGAGCCTCCGCTTCTCTGACCATTCACGATCATGACAAGCTTCCTAGCTGCAGGGTAATTCGTGTTAATTCGTGTGAAATTTGTGGTTCCATCCCTTCCGCTCGCTCCTTCATCAGCTGCACAGCCTCCGCGCCGCTTCGACGATTTGCGGTTCTGAAATCAGGACGAGATTCGCGGCGGCCGCGAGGGGGACGTACGTGTCGACGGCGCGCACGGAACCGATGGGTCCGCGGAAGCCCCACTCGACCAATGCCGCCACCACGGCATCCGCGATGCCTCCACCGGTGGCGCGGCACTCATCCGCCACGAGCACGCGGCTGCATTCGACGGCGTGCCGCCGGATTGCCTCCATCGGCAAGGGGTTGAGCCAGCGGAGATCGAGCACGCGCGCGCGGATGCTCTGCTCGCGCAATTTGCGCGCGGCGCGCAGAGACAGGCGCAGACCGTTCGCATAGCTGATGATCAGGATGTCCTTGGCGTCGGCGTGGTAGATGCCGACTTCCCCGGGCAGCAGCAACCGGCTGGGAATCGGGTAGTCGAAAAGCCATTGGCTGTCGCCGTCGTCGTAAAGGTCCCGCTCGTGATAAAGCGCGATGGGCTCGAGAAAGATCGCGACGCGCCCGCAAGCTCCGGCCGTGGCCACGAGCCCGCGCAACATCATCGCCGCTTCATCGCCCCGCGAAGGCACGGCGAGCAGCAAGCCGGGAATATCCCGCAGGGCGCCAATCGAATTGTCATTGTGAAAATGGCCGCCAAATCCTTTTTGGTAGGCGAGTCCCGGCACGCGTACGACCATCGGATTCGAGAACTGGCCCGTGGAGAAAAACTGCAGGGAGCAGGCTTCGCCGCGCAACTGGTCGAGCGCGTTATGCACGTAGGCGAGGTATTGGATCTCCGGGATCGGCAACAATCCGGTCATCCCGGCGCCCTGTGCGAGGCCCAGGATCGTGGTCTCATCGAGCAAAGTGTCGAAGCAGCGGTGCGGCCCGAACTTCTTCTGCAAGCCCGTGGTGACGTTGTAGACGCCGCCCTTCCGGCCCACGTCCTCGCCGAAGAGGATGATCTCGGGGAACCGCAGCATCTCGTCCGCCAGGGCAGAATTGATGTGGGCGGCCATCGTGCGCTTCGTCGGCGCGGTGAATTTCTCCGGTAACGTCTCCCCGAAAAATTCCGTCCGCGCTTTGGCGTCGGCCTGGAGGCGCGTCGCGGCGCGGATCGTCTCCTCCTCGTAAGGCGCCAGCGGGCGGATGATCTCCTCCACGCTTTTCATCTTGGGAGCACGCGCGACCTCGGCGCAGGCGGCGTCGACACGGGTCTTCACCTCCCGCATGATGCGCTGCAGTTCGGCCGGGGCGGCCGCCCCGGTTTCGATTAGGCGCCGCGCATTCAAGAGCAGCGGATCCTGCAACTCGATCGCCTCGATTTCCTCGAGGCTGCGATAAGACGCCTCCACATCGGTCCCGGCGTGGCCCCACAAGCGCACGGTGTGCAGATGTAAAAAGACGGGCGTGCGTTCGCGCCGGCAATACGCAATCGCCTCCGCGGTGGGGTCCCAAATTTCGTCCAACGCCCCGGAGACTTCGAAGTACTTGAGATGCTGCTGCCGGCCAAACGTGTCGCGAATCCAGTTGCGGGGAGTCTCGACCGAGATGCCGATGCCGTTGTCTTCGCAGAGAAAAATGATGGGAGCCGCGCCACCCCGGCGCACCGCGTACCGGGCGGAATTGATGCCGGTCAAAGCGGTGGCGTGATTCGCCGACGCATCGCCGAACGAGCAGAGCACGATCGAATCCTCTTTCAAGCCATTGGGAACCCCGAGGCGCTGGGCCCGCCGCAAGGCGAAGGCCATGCCCGATGCCTTGGGCAGGTGCGAGGCGATCGTACTGGTCTGCGGGGGAACCCAGAGCGGACGACTTCCCCAAACCTTGTGCCGTCCGTGCGAGATCGGATCATCGGCGGAGGCACAAAACGACCGCACGGTGTCCAGGATGGGATTGATCTCCGGCACGAGGCGCGAGCGCGCCATCATCAAACCGCCCGAGCGATAGTGCAGGAAGCAGGGATCATCGAGACGGAGCTGCGCGCCGACGATGGCGTTCTGCTCGTGGCCGGCACTCGAGATGGTATAGTAGGACTGTTGGGTCTTGCGCAGCTCGCGCGCGGCGACATCCAGCAGCCGGCTGGCGACTTGATCTTCAAAGAGCGCAAGGGCCCTTTCCGCGGTCAGGGAAGCGCTGGAGCCAAACAGGGCGCGCGCCGGCACGCTCGTGGTGGATGCGGTAGCGGTTGCCAGATAGGCCTCCAGGTTTTCCTGGACGATCTCGACGCGGGTTTTTGCCATAGAAGGAGTCGGGGGAGTCTTCGAGTTTACCGACCCGGAAGACAACCGCCAAACCTCCGCTGGTGCAGGAATTCTCGCGCACCCGGAGGCGTTCGCACGGGG
Source organism: Chthoniobacterales bacterium (assembly GCA_038226705.1). Lineage (GTDB taxonomy): Bacteria > Verrucomicrobiota > Verrucomicrobiia > Chthoniobacterales > SZAS-18 > SZAS-18. Next base: position 44,359 of record JBBRQH010000030.1, read on the forward strand.
GTTGCAGCCAAAACCATGATTGCGCCCCAGGCGGGAAGACGGTACGCAGCGGCAAGAATGAGGACGACGATGCGCTGGTTCGCAGGCCTCTGCCTGCTCGGCGCGATGGAGAGCGGGCTTCGCGCAGAACCGTCGGCGCGCCGGTTCGATGCCACCACTTTTGGCCAGTTGGTGCGGGTGGTCGAGCCGCAGTTGTCGCCGGACGGCCGCTCCATCCTGATCGTGATCGCGCGGCAGAACACGACGCAAAATGTCTGGGACAACGCCCTCCTCCGAGTGGAGGTGCGCACCGGCGATCAGACGGTCCTCACCCGCACGCATGCCGGGGTAAGGCATCCGCGCTGGTCGCCCTCTGGCGATCGGGTCGCCTTTCTCGCGAACGTCCCGGGAAAAGAATCCGGACCCATCACCCAAATCTTCGTGGCCCCGTCAAGCGGTGGCTCCGCGCGCGCGCTGACGAGTGCGCCGCGCAATGTGCAACATTTTGCCTGGCGGCCGGATGGACAGAGCCTGGCTTTCGCAACCGCGGATGTCTCGCCCACCCCCAAGGTCTCAGGACGGGAACTCGCCTTCGAAGTGGCTGACGAGGATTATCTCGCAAGCGGGCCGGCGACACCGGTGCATATCTGGTTGGTCCCGGCTGCAGGCGGGGAAGCGAGAAGGCTGACCTCCGGCGCGTGGAGTCTGCCGGCGCCTTCGTCGTTGGGACCGCCTGCCGGCGGGCTGTCGTGGTCCCCCGACGGGCGATCGCTCGCGTTTATCCGGCGCGAGAGTCCGCGGGTGAACGACCTGGCCGGGAAGGTGGTGAGCCTGGAGGTGGCCGGTGGTTCGATCCGGGATTGGACCGCGGGGGGCGGTGAAATCGTCAATCACCCGATGTTCTCACGGGATGGAACCAGCCTCGCCTTTTGGCGGCGCGCGGATGGCTTGAGCCGCAACGGCGTACAAGTCATTCACCTCCCGACCGGCGAGAGACGCGCGGCCGCTCCCCTCCTGGACCGTTCGATTTACCGCGCGCTCTGGTATGGCGAAAGCGGCGGACTACTGCTCGGAGGCATCGACGGCGCGCATGCGACCCTCTGGCAGGTGCCGCCTGCTGGCGGGGAGAGTCAGGTCGAACTTGGTGAGATCAGCCCGGCTGGCGTGTATTGGGTGGAGATTTCCGGCCATCGCGACGGAGGAATCGCCGTGGTGGGCACTACACCGCAGCGCCCGGCGGAGCTTTACTACCTGGCGTCCGCCACCGACAAACCGCGGCGGCTGACGAACTTCCACAGCGCGCTCGCCTCCCTTTCCCTCGGCGCGGTGGAGAGTATGGAATGGCGCGGCCCCGACGGAACGGAGTTGAATGGCGTGCTCACGTATCCGCCCGGCTTCCTGCCGGGAACGCCGTGCCCGCTGGTGCTCGACTTGCACGGGGGTCCGCAGTCCTCCTCTCAAGCCACCTTTCGTCCTCGTGCCCAATGGCTGGCCGCCCAAGGGTGGCTTGTTTTCGAACCGAATTATCGCGGGAGTGACTCGGGTGGAGAGGTGCTTCTCCGGGGCATTATCGGGGATCCGGTGCGCGGGCCGAGTTCCGATATTCTCTCCGGCCTGGAGGAGTTGGAGCGCCGCGGAATCGTGGATCGAACCCGCCTGGCCGTCACCGGCTATTCCTACGGGGGATTTCTGGCCGCCTGGCTGGCCGCCCAACATGCCGAACGCGGCTGGAAAGCCGTCGTGGCGGCAGCCGCGCCGTTCGATCTGGTGGATCAGTATTGTCTCAGCGATCTGAATGTTTCCCGGCGGGATGCGCTCGGTGGCTCCCCCTGGACAGGCGACAATGGCGTTCGCTACCGGGCGAATTCACCCCTCACCGCGGCCGCTGGAATTCGCGCTCCCGTGCTGATCCTCGGGCTGACGGGCGACGTGCGCGTTCCGGTGACGAGTTCGTTCAAATTCTACCACGCCCTCAAGGATCTTGGCGTCCCAGTTCAATTCATCGCCTACCCGGTGGGTGGACATGCGCCCGGGGATCCGCTGCGCCAGCGCGACTTGAATCGGCGCTGGGTCGAATGGATCGCGCGCGAATTCGCGCGCTAGCTCCGGTCTCACCGGCTTGCGATGAGTTTCATCTGATCCAGCAGCGCGACCTCGATGCAGGGCAATTGATTGACTACGCCGGTCGACCGGTTTTTCAGCGGAAAGGTCGCCATTTTGCCGGAGACTTGAATGACGTTTCCCTTGAAACGCGTCCGGAGGTCACCGATCCCCGACTGCTCGAAGTCCGGCCGCGAGGGCGGCGGGATGACGACAAAGAAGTTATCGCGGCAAATCATCACGATCGAACCGTCGTGATCGGAAACTCCGATCACGGTGGCCTCGACCACACAACGCTGACCGACTTGCAGTTCGGACGCGACTGCAGCCGGAGTGGAATTGACGCCGCCCTGGACGGTGGGCTGGGATAGCGCAGCAATGGCGAGAAAGGCAGACGTCAGGCGTTTCATGGGATGGGCGGTTCAGTTCGGAGAATCGCCTTCTGGTCGCCGCAAGTTCCGTGCCCGGACCGAGGATTTCTGGCGGGGCGAGGGAGACTCGGGCGGTCGATCATTCCCTGATGTTCGAAATCCACGACGCGGAGGAGTGCGGATTTCTTTCCGCGTTTCTCCATTCTTCGGCTGGTGCGGAAGGGGCGCGCGCGGCAGGGCCAACAGGTTGCGACGAAGTATGTGTTTGCGGGAATCGGAGTTAGGCAGCGCGAGCGCGCTTGTCTTCGATGCCATGGGGGGCTATTCCGCGTAAGATGCAGCGAGTGTTCACTCTCCGCTCCAGCCTCACTCCGCCAGCCGGTTGGACCGGTGGGCACGAGGCGAGGTTCCGCGCGGAGCGGGTGGCGGCCGGGCTATGGCGGACGCGCGCGGTAATGGCGTTGGTCCTCATCGGACTGCTCTCGCCCGTGCTCGAACTTCCCGCCATGCGGCACGCCTGGCCCGACTCAGCCCTTTCGTTGTTTCTCTGGCTCCGCTTTGGCGTGCTGGTCCCTTTCTGGTGCGTCTTGATGGCGCTTGCCTGGATCTCCCGGGTGAAAGCCCATCTCGACTTTCTCCTCCCGCTCGGCCTGGCGATCTCCTGCATCATCCTGGCGGCGGCAGCGCAGGCGTTGAATCCCGTCTTGTCGTCGCCGATTGGTCGGGTGTCCGGAACCGTTCTCCCCCTTATGCTGGCCGGGCTGGTTGCCCTTCCGATGCGCGTCGAAAGCGCGCTGGTCAGCGTGGTCGTGGCAAGCGTGGGAGTGATGGTGGTAATGGCGTTCGGCTCGCGACCGACCCCCACTCCTTATCTGCTCCTCGGGGCCGCCTTTGTGCTCATCGCGCTGGGCATCGCCGTGAGCGTGGGAATCGCGAGCCAGGAGAGCGCAGCGCGCGAGGTTTTTATGCAGCGGGAACGGCTCGCCCAGCTCAATGCGGAACTGGCCGCCTCCAACCGGGCCTTGGCCCTTGTGAATGAGCAAAAGAACGACTTCCTGGCCATGGCGGTGCATGAGTTGCGGACGCCGCTGACCATCGTCCGTCTGAGCGCCGATCTTCTCCGGGAAGGGCGCGTGGGTCGCCGCCCCAGCGACGCCGAGTTGGAGAAATCGCTCGCGGGCATCAGCGATTCGGTGACCGGCATGAACGCGGTTCTGACCCTCTACCTCCAAACCCAGGCGACTCTGGACGGCTCCCTCGCGCGACGCGATGAGCCGGTGCGATTGCGCGAGGCCGCCGCCGCCGCCGTGCGGCGCGTGCAGCCCCTGACTTCCGCCAAGGGGCAGGCCGTCGAGATCGCTGAGGCCGCGCTCGACCCCATCGTGCGCGGGGACCGCGGATTGGTCGGTCAGGTCCTGGACAATCTCCTCGGTAACGCCAGCAAGTTTTCGCCGCCGGGCTCGGCCATTGCCCTCCGCCTCTCGAGCGATCTCTCCCGCGGGAAGGCTTCGATCGGCGTGAGTGACTCCGGCCCCGGACTCACCGCCGAAGATCAAAAGGCGCTCTTCCAAAAATACTCGCGACTTAGCGCCCAACCGACGGGGGGCGAGTCTTCGACGGGGCTTGGACTGGCGATTGTGAAACTCTTGCTCGATGCGATGGGAGGCGAAGTCCGCTGCGAGAGCGAACCCGGAAAAGGCGCGACGTTTTGGGTCACGCTTCCGTTGCTGGTTGTGGCCGCGGCCTGAAGTTATGGAATCTTCAGTTCCTTCTTTTCGCTCAAGTTCGTATCCACAAGGCGAACTGTCATCGGCCGCCCGAAGCCGCTGTCGGCGAGCGTCTTCCCGAAATCACGAAAGGCGGTGAGGAGCGATTCGTCGTCCCATCCTTTCACGATTACGAAAGAGATAATCGTGCCGTCTTTCGGGTCCTTTTTCAGGAGCACATCCTTGCTCGAAGTACCCGTGAAGTAACCCTCCTTCTTGAGGACTTCGCCCAGCTTGCGCGCATCGTCTTCGGTGGCCTTGCCCGAATAGTTCACCGCCTCCTTCTCGCTCACTTTGTAGCGCGTTCCCAGCATGGCGCTGCGGCCGAAGTAAGCGAGCAGGGAAACCACAGCCGCCAGGATTACGACGATCGATCCAAGTTTCTTGAGCATCGGTCGATAGAGTCGCGCCGATGCTTTTGTGTCAAGCTACTTGCCCGCAGGCGCGCTAAATAACTCCCGCGGCTTGAGCGGGATGGATCCTGTTGGCCTCACCTGATTAGGGCCACTATGGCGCCACTTGTTTCAGGCGATAGAAGCGCTGCGTGCCTGCAGGCGAAGCATCGGTCAGTTGCAGGGAGGTGCCGTCCGCTGCGACGGGCTGGCCGATATCCTGCCAGATGGTTTGCGTGAGATCGGTGCTGAACTGGAATTGGAAGTTTCCGAAGGCGCCCACGCGCCAATCGATCACCACCCCTCCGGGTCCCACGGAGATGTTGCGTGCGAGGACGCCAAACTCCAGCGCTCCCAGATCGGGCGCCGAGCCCAGGTAGTCGTCATTGATTCCGGGGATCGGCACACCCTTGTCGATCAGCGGGCTGTTCGACGGGAGGTAGTAGTCATGCGCGAGCGGATTGGCGAAAACCGGCTGGCTGAAAATTCCATGCGGCTCCTCGCCGACGGCCGCCACAAACTGCGCGAGCGTGTTGTAGCGCACGCCGGCCCATTTGAGCACGGGCGGGGGCTGCGTCGTGAAAAGGCAGTCGTAGTCGAAATCCACCGTGCTGGCCACATCGTCCTGCGACTCCAGCGCGTAGCCGGTGCCCGCATAGATGTTATTCCGCGAGATCACGTGGTTCCAATTGCTGTACTGCTTGAACCAGAAGCCGTGCTGCGCCGGAACCGAGGTCGCGCAAGTGTTGTGATAGAGGTACACCCACTGCGTCGCCAGCGTCGAGCTGACGTTGAATTTGAATGGATAGCCCTCAAACTCCTCGGAGTTGCGCCAGTCGGAGAGCACGTTGCGGAAGATGTACGTCGGCCCCGTGGACGCGGGCGCGACGGAGACTCCAGTCAGGAAATCGCTGAATCGATTGAAGTAGATCCGGCAGTTCGATCCTGCTCCGTCGGTTTCGATGCCATCATCGACACAGCCCTGGAGGATGTTGTTATGGAAATCCAGATTTTCGGTCGGACCCGTCGCGTCGTCGGAGAAAAGATGCGCTCCGTCAAACATGTCGGTGAAGGTGCAGTAGCGGATGACGTTGCCGCGGTTCGCCTGCGTGCTGCCGTAGATAAAGACGCCGCCTGCTTCATAGTCGGTCCCGCCGTCCTTCACCGCGTGCCACGACCAGGTGTGGAACGGAGTTTCCGTGAACGTGCAGCGCTGGATGGTATTGAAGTTTGCCGCGCGCTTGAGGGCGATGCCCACGCCGTTGTGGTGGAAGGCGCAGCGATCGATCACCACAAAGGTGGAGCCGTCGAGGTACAAGGCGCGATGAAAAGCGTCGAGTCCGTAATAGCAAAATTCGACGCCGCGAATCTGAAGATACGATTTCTGCGCAATAGTCAGTCCCGTCGTGCGCAGCGGAATCGTGACGACATTCGTTCCCGGCGGTGTGTCGCCGGGGAAGCGCGCGTAGAGAAATGAGCCATCGACGAAATAGCCCCCCGGTTGATTCCACGGCGGATTCAAAAGGTCGGCGAGCGCCTGGTAGTGGTAGAATTGCCCGCCATTCAGGTAGGCGTTTGCGGGCGTGCTCAGGCAGGGCGTGCGGTACACCTGACTGGCCGCGTTGAACAGCGTCCAAACCGGCACGAAGGCGGGGTCAAGACCATTGAGCATAGGCGTGGCACCGGGCGCATTTTCGATCACGATGGGTGCCGACGCCGTACCCGAGCGCGGAGCAGTAAGATCGCCTTCGTAATAAATCCCGGCGTAGAGGAGAATTTTCGCACCGGCGTTCGCGACGGACAATCCTTTGCCCAAGGTCTTGAAGGCTTGGGCAAAGGAGGAGCCGTTGTTGCTGTCGTTTCCGCTGCTGGGTGAGACGTGATAGGTCGCGAGGGTCGCGTCCGGGAAAACGTCCGAACGGGTTGGGACCGTCACAAATTGGTCGGCCGCAAACGCCGCGGAAGTCAGCTTGAAGTCGTAGCTTGTGCCCGCTTTGAGGCCAAAGGCGCTCCCGGCGAAACGGGTCGTCGTCAGCCGGGCCAGCGGATGGATTTCGCGGAAATCGCTGGCGGGAGCGCTCGTCACCTTCTGGTACAGGCGCATCACGGTCTGCGTGGTGGGGGTGGGGAGGTCGACAAAAATGCCGACGTTGTTGAACGTTGCGGTGGGCGTAATCGTCTGGCCCACCCCGCGCCCGCCCAGCGCCAAGAAGCAGGCTCCAATCGCCGCAGCGCGAAGCAAGATTCGGAGGTTCGCTTTCGGAACGTTGGGGTGCGGCTGGCTCACCCGTAAATCTAATGCACAAATCGCGCCAGAATCCCAGCACCTTTGCGCTTCGCCGGACGCTCAGCGGGTCGCAGCCTTCTCGCCCTCCAAAACTTGTGCGACGAGGCACTGCGCGAGGGCGTCGGCCACCGCACGAAAAGAATCGGGACGGCGGTCCAGGAAATCTTTTTGCACGCGCGGGTGGTCGATGAACTCGACCTCCAGGAAGCACTTCGGGGTCCGGGCCAGCGCCGGAAATCGGGCGAGCTGAAAGTAAAAGTTCGACCCTTTGCCCCCGTGAAGATGGCTATCTGAAATGGTGGGGCGGGGGACCGACTCCGGCAAAAATCTCTGCACCGCGCCGCTGCACGCCTGGGTCAATGCGGCCGCCAGGCGGCGGTCCTCCAATTGATTGGGATTTCGGCTGTCCGCTGAGATCATGGCCAGGCTGCCCAGCACCTTTTGCGGTCCACCGGTGGCATTGAAGTGAATGCTGACAATGCAACTCGCTTTCGCGTCGGCACACGTTTGCGCGCGCCGCGCGAAGTCGGGATTCGTATCCGTGGTCCGCGTGAGTATCACCCGGAGCCCGGGCCGGCCGCGTTGGGCCGCGATCGCGGCGATGCGCTCGGCGACCAGCTGGGAAAGCTCGAGGGTCAGATCCTTTTCGCGGAGACCGCTGGGGGAGGTGGCGTTGTTCGCCGCGCTGAGCGTGCGCGCGGACATCGAACCCGCATCCGCCGAGCCCCCGTGGCCGGGATCGATGACGATGACTGGCCCGGGCGGAGCCGCGGCAAGCGGGAGGCCGGCGAGGCAGGCGGCGAAGACGATGAAGATGAAGATTTGTGCCATCTCAATCGCGGAGCACTACCGTCACGAAGTCGCGTCCGCCTCCACTGCGCCAGACAGTCACTACGACCAGGGGCGTCCCGTTGACGATGGCGTTGATCACGGCGCGGGTGCTCCGGCCGCGCTCGAGCATTTTCTCGAGAGTCTCCCGGTTGCGCGCATCGGCGAAATACGCGTCGCCTTCGTCTTCGGCATCGCCCCGGCTGAACTTGTGAAAGTTGGCGCGATCCTGCCGGATGATGGCGGCCGCAGTGGTCAGGCGCACGCCGCTGCTGCTGAAGTGGTCCTGGACGGAAAGTCGCGCGCTATAGGTTTCGACGATGGTATCGGCCGCGCCTGCACAGGTGACGCAACCAAGGAGAAGGGAGAGGGCAAGCCACGCTTTCATGGGGGATTCTGGAATCATCCCGGCCCGAACGCCAAGCCCCAAAATCCGATTGTCATTGAAGGCGGGTTTTCGTGTGTTTGCGCCAGGCGTGTGCGATTGTATGCAATTCGCATGGCCGGCCCCCGCGACGACCCCTCTCTCGACTTCGCCCATTTTCGGGTGCTTGTGCGGACGGATGGAAATCCGTGGGTGCTGGGCATCGGCGGAATGGGCATGACCTATAAGGCGCGGGACACGCGGTTGAAGGTCGAGGTCGCGCTCAAGGTCATCCATCCGACCCGCTTGGGCGACGCGGAGGCGTATCGCCTTTTCGTACGGGAAGCGCGCGCGGCGGCCCGGGTGAACGACCCCCATGTCGCCTCCGTGGTTTTCCTCGATGATGCCTCGGCGCGGCCCTTCTACGTGATGGAGTTCGTCCCCGGGATTTCGCTCCAGACGTGGCTGACGAACCATGGCCCCGCGCCCACGCGAGTCGCGCTGGCCTGTGCGGAGCAGATCGCGCACGGACTCGCCGCGATCCACCAGCAGGGGATCGTGCATCGCGATCTCAAGCCTTCGAATGTGATGGTGATTCCGCATCCGCCGGAGCATCCCCGCTACCGTCTGCATGCGCAGGCCGGGGGTTGCCAGCTCAAGATCATCGATTTTGGCCTCGCCCGCGGAATCGCGCAGAACGACCCGATCGTCGGCGGCCACGACGTCCCGGAGCCGACCGTGGGATTTCGGGGCACCGCCGCGTATTCGAGTCCGGAGCAGTGTGATGAAGCCGCGAATCTCGACGTGCGCTCGGACCAATACGCGCTGGGCTGCATTCTCTGGCAAATGCTCGTGGGGCAGCCGCCCTTCACGGGCAAGAGCCACCGGGAGATCGTCAATCAACAAGTTTCCGCGCAGCCGCCCTGGAAGCGGCTGAAGGGTTTGCCTGAGCCTGTCCTCCAGGTGTTGCGCCGGCTCCTCTCCAAGCGCCGGGAAGAACGCTTCCCCGATGCTTCGCTTGCCGCGGAGGCGTTGCACGCGGCGGCGGGGGAAGTGGGCGTGGATACCGTCGCGTTTGCTCCTGCCGAGGTGGGGGTGGGACTGGTGCCCGCCACACGCGGAAGCACGCTCAGCAGCATGGCTTTTACCTCAAGGTGGTGGAAGACCGCCGTGGCCTCGGCGCTTTTCCTGGTGCTGGGGGCCGGCGGCGCCTTTTGGTTGCTGCGCCGTTCCACGGGCTCCGGCGCCGGGATGGAGGTCGCGCGACGGCGTGTGATCGCGATCGTCCCCTTTCAGAATCGCAGTATGGAAGGCGACACGGAGCATTTCGCCGAAGGCGTCCATGAGGACATTCTCACCAGCCTGTCGAAAGTCCGGGCCCTGCGCGTCGTGGCGGTGAAAAGCAGCACCAAGACGCGGAACGGGCGCGAGGAGCGGCGCGATTTCGTGGAGGAACTCGGGGTTGGCTCGGTGCTGGAAGGGAGCGTGCGCCGGCAGGGCTCGATGATCCGCGTGACCACCCAGTTGAGCGATGCCCGGAGCGGGCGCCAACTTTGGGCGAACACTTTCGATTGCGAGCTCACCGATGTCTTCGAGATCCAGTCGGCGGTGGCGCGCGAGATTTCGCGTTCGCTGGAGATGACGCTTTCCTCGAACGAGAGCGAGAACATCGGGCGGCCGCCGACCCGCAGCCAGGAAGCGTATGAGCTCTTCCTGCGCGCGCGGAGCCTGCAGCGCCGGGCCGCGCGCACGGAACTGGCCCAGGCCGAAGTGCGGACGCTCTTCGAGCGCGCGCTCAAGATCGATCCGGAGTTCGCCCTCGCGCACGCTTATCTGTCGCGGGCGCACAGCCTCAGTTATCTTTTTGCCCTCGATCAATCCGCGGAGCGCGTCGCCTTGATGCGGCAGTCCGCAGAACGCGCCCTGGCTCTCCAACCCGGGTTACCGGAGGCGCACGTCGCCCTGGGGCGCGTGCTCTCCTACGCGGATCGGCAGCACGACGCGGCCCTGCGGCAATACCAGGTGGCGCTGGCCATCGAGCCCGGAAATGCGGAAGCGTTGCTGGAGTCGGGCCACGTGCTGCGCCGCCTCGGACGCTGGGAGGAGGCACTGCGCGCGCATCGCCAGGCGGCGGGGCTCGAGCCGGACGATCCGGACAAGGTGAATTCGCTCGGCACCTGTCTGTTTTCGATGCGGCGTTACGCCGAGGCGGAAGGCGCCCACCGGCGCGGTGCGGCGCTTTCGGAGAATCCGTTTCGCGCCCTGAATGTCTGTCTCGCGGTGTTGGAGCAAAATGACGATTGGGAGAGCTTTGTGCGGGAGGCAAAGGTTTTGATCCCGCTCATTCCGCCCGATCAGCGCTGGCGCATCCAGCGCAGCGTGGGAGACCTGCGCGAAGCGCTGGCGACGTTGCGGGCCCTGCCGGGAACGGAAGTCCCGATCATCTTTCAGCGCCTGCCGAAGAGCTACGCCGAAGGCATGATCCAGCGCGCGCTCGGAAACCGCGCGGAAGCGGAGTTGGCCTTCCAGGGTGCGGCAATTTTGCTCCGCGAACGCGTGACGAATTCGCCGAGCGATGCCGCCCTGCGAATGAAATTCGCCTGCGCGCTGGCTGGATCGCTCGCCTGGAAAGAGGCGCAAGTGGAGGCGGAACGCGCCCTCCGGGAGGTTCCCGAGGGAGCAGACGCGGTGATGAATCGGGACCTGCGGGCGGAGCTGGCCCAGCTTTACGCCGAGATTGGCGAGCCGGTGCGTGCCTGCGACATCCTCACGGAGCTCCTCGCGAAGGAGATGCCGCTCACCCTCGGAATGCTGCGCAACTATCCCGACTGGACGACCCTCCGCGGCCATCCCGCCTTCGAGGCGCTCCTCGCCCGGCGCTGAGCCGGCTCAAGTGGGCTGCGTGTCTGTTTCCGGCACAAGAGTCTTTTTAATTTCCCCGAGGTTCTCCTCGCCTTGTTCCTCGGCGTGCTCGGAATCCCAGTACCGCAGACGCCAACTGCCCTCGGCGCCAAGTGGCTCCCAGGCGCCTGCGGGCACGAAACTCTTTCGCCGGAGGACCGCTTCCACGATCGAATCTCCCACGTCCGGATCAGCGACGAAGCCGTGCGGATCGAAGTCGGCCACGTTTGTTTCCGCGAGATATTCTCCGAAGCCGGTGTTCTCCGGCATTTGATAGCGGGCGGTCATCCGGTACCTTCGGCCTTCCTGCAGTACCCGCCAGAGTTTTCGAGCGCTTGCCGCGGGTCGTCCAAGCTCGCAGACCTTTTCTCCGCATGCCGCGCTCCTATTTTCTGATCGACTACGAGAACGTGCAGCCGGAATACGTGCCGCACCTGGGCGGAGGAGATTTCAAGTTGATCGTCTTCACGGGCGCGAAACAAAAGATTCCCGCCCTGGTCGCGCAAGCGATTCAGGCTCTGGGTGACCGCGCCGAATACGTCGCCCTGACGCGGAGCGGCCCAAATGCGGTGGATTTCCACATCGCCTACTACGTGGGGAGATTCGTTTCGGTGGAGCCGGACGCCCATTTTCTCATCATCTCGAATGACAAGGGCTTCGACCCGTTGATCGAACATCTCAACGAACGCGGAGTGGCCGCGCAGCGAGTCGCGGATATCCAAAAGGCTGGCGAATTGTTCGTTGAGCCCATCAAGCCGGTGACGAAGCGGCCCCTGGCGCAGGCGATCAGCAAGGCAACAGCGGAGCCGGAAAAGGGCGGCGCATCCCGCCCGCATCTGCAGGTGCAGATCCGGGCGCAAGGAGCAAGAATTCTCACGCTGCTCCGCGGTTTGAAATCGGGGCGGCCCCGCACGGAAAAGACGCTCATGAGCACCATCGAATCGCATCTTCCCGAGGGGCAGAGATCGGTGCAGAACGCCTCTCACGTGCTGGAAATGCTCAAGGCCGACAGCCACGTCGCGATCGTCGAAAAGAAGGTGGAATACCGGCTGTCGTAGAGCGGCGCGTTGGGACTCGTCTGCAAACGGAGGCCCTGCCGGAACAATGTTTCCGGGGATCGGGTCAGGATGCGCCCGCCCGCGGGGGTCTGGTCGAAATCGCTGCCAAAGGAAAACAGCTCCAGTTGAAGACACTGGGACGATATCGCCTCAGTTTTCGGGCCCTGAGCCGGGTGTGGCCAGGCCGGATGGAAACAAATCCGTCACTTTGGGTCAGCGCGGCGCAGACCTGGACCGGTGCGCAAACCCCTTGCTTCGAGCTGTCGGCGCGTCTGACCGCTTGGTTTCGAAAGGCGACGGGCTCTTCCGGGCTTTGTCTCCGCAGGAATTTCCCTCGCGCGCGGCCGCAATTCCGTCGAAAACCGCGCACGCCATGAATGCTCCCGCGTTGGTCGATTTCCTGAAAACTCGTGTCGCGCTGTGCCAGCACCTCTCGGACGAGCGCATCGCCGCGATCGTTGCGGGTTCCCGAGTCGCGTCCTATGAGGCGAACGAAGCACTTATCTACCGCGGCGCCGATGCCAGCTATCTCGGCGTCATTCTCGCCGGCGAAGTTACGGTCTCGGTCGCGGCCGAAAGCGGAGGCCGGCAGGAACTCGCTGTCCTTCAGGCGGGTGGAATGTTTGGGGAAATGGCGCTCATGACCGGGGACAAAACCATGGCGGACGTCATCGCCAAAACGCCGTGCCAGTTGCTGCGGATTCCAGTCCCGGTCTTCCAGTCCGTCATCATGGGGGATCAGCGGGCGGTCCAGCACATTTCGAAAGTCATCGTGGAACGCTACCAGGAAGTGATGGCGGATCCGGCCAAGGCCACGGCCGCCTTTTACAAAAGCAAGGATCCTTACGGCCTGCGCTTGAAGAGCGAGCGGGCCGAAAAAATTCTGATCATCAACAGCGGCTCGTCTTCGCTCAAATACAGTTTCTTCGACTCGGAGAACGAAAAGAACGTGGCGCACGGCGTCATCGAGCGCATTGGGTCGGAAGGCACGTCGATCCTGCAGCGCGGCCCCAACGGCGAGGTGAAGCAGGACCTCTCCAAGGGCGGCTATGCCGAAGCTTTTGCCGCCATGATTGCGGCGCTTTGTGCGCCCGCGACTGGCGTCATCCGCGAACATTCGGAAATCAGCGTTGTGGGGCATCGAGTGGTCCACGGCGGCGAGCGCTTCGCCGAAGCAGTGGTGGTCGATGACGCGGTGCTCGCCGAGATCGAGGCGCTGAACCCGCTCGCCCCATTGCACAATCCCGTGAATGTCGCGGGCCTGCGTGAAGCCCGACGTCTCTTTTCCTCCGTGCCGCATGTCGCGGTCTTCGACACGGCCTTTCATCAGACCCTGCCGTCCTTCGCCTACCTCTATGGCCTGCCCTACGAGTATTACGAAAGGAAGGCGGTCCGGCGCTACGGTTTCCATGGCAGTTCGCATTCCTACGTTGCCCTCGCCGCGGCCCAGTATCTCGAGCGGCGTCATTACGAACTGGCGTTGGTGAGCTGCCATCTCGGCAACGGCGCGTCGGTCTGTGCAGTGGACCATGGGCGCTCGGTGGACACTTCGATGGGCTTCACCCCCGGCGAAGGTCTGATTATGGGATCACGGTGTGGCGATATCGACGCCGGGGTACTTGCCTACCTCGAGCGCGAGGAGGGTCTTTCCGGCGCGCAAATCGATGAAATGCTCAATCGGCGCAGCGGCCTGCTCGGGCTTTCCGGCCTCTCAGCCGACATGCGCGAAATCGAGCGCGCCGCCGAGACGGGCGATCGCCGGGCCTTGCTCGCGCTCAAGGCGTTTGGTTACCGGGTGCGGAAGTATATCGGTGCCTACGTCGCCGCGATGGGCGGACTCGATGTGCTGGTTTTCACTGGCGGCATCGGGCAGGGGAGTGCCGGGGTTCGTTCGCTGGCTCTCCAGGGTCTCCGCTGCATGGGCATCGAGCTCGACGAGCAACGCAACCGCGACGCCCGCGGGTTCACCGAAATCTGCCGGATTTCCACCTCTGCCTCACGCGTCGCGGTGCTGGTCGTTCCCACCGACGAGGAAAAGATGATTGCGCGCGAAACCCTGCGCGCGCTCAGCCGTTCCTATATCAAGCGGGTGCTCGACGCCCAGTTGCATCAGCCGTTTCCGATCGAGATCTCCGCGCATCACATCCATCTGGCCCAGGCGCATGTTGAGGCGCTCTACGGTCCCGGGCATACCCTCACGCGACAAAGCGACCTTTCGCAGCCGGGCCAGTTCGCCTGCCAGGAGCAGGTGACGGTCATCGGCCCGAAGGGCCGGATCGAGCGCGTGCGAGTGCTCGGACCCGCGCGCAAAGCCACCCAGTTGGAGATCGCCATGACCGAGCAATTCAAGCTCGGCATTCATCCGCCCGTGCGCGAATCCGGCGATATTCAGGGCACCCCTGGCTGCATTTTGGAAGGGCCGGCCGGGCGGGTCGCAATCGAGCAGGGCGTCATTTGCGCGCTCCGGCACATTCACATGACGCCGGCCGATGCCCTCCGCTACGGGGTGAAGGACAAGTCGACGGTCCGCGTGCGTGTCCCCGGCAACCGCGAACTGGTTTTCGGCGACGTCCGCATCCGGGTGGACCCCAACTATCGTCTCGCCATGCACATCGATACGGACGAAGGCAACGCAGCGGGATTGGAGACCGGTGCGCAGGGCACCATCGACTCCATTCAAAGGGAAGAGTAGGCCGCAGGCTGCCAGCCACAAACGAGAGGCCCCGCAGGTCGGATCGACCGGTGCGGCCTGAAACGGAAGAATGCGAGGAGGCGTGACGGAACTTTGTCGGCCTCAACCAGCACTCCGAGCGGGCTTCACCGCTGGCGACGCCGGTTTTGGCCACCGTTCGAACAATGGTTCCAGGCGTCGCGTTGTCGAAAAACCGC
>JBBRQH010000031.1:0-58225 GCA_038226705.1 Chthoniobacterales bacterium
CAGCCAGGGACTGCCGTGGGCATTCAGCGCGGAGATGCTTTCCACCAGCACAATGCGGCTCACCTGCCCGCCGGCTTTCAGCTCGATAAAAGGAAAGATATTCGCCACGAAGAAAAACGACGCCGCACTGACGCCAAACGCTGCCGCCCGATGCACCGCGTTGGGGCGATGCGTATAGAGCGTCGCAGCGCAATGCGGGCAAATCATGCGCTCGCCCGGCAGCAGCTCGCGCGCCCGGAACAGCGCGTCGCAATCGTGACAGGCCAGCAGGCTCCGATCAGGCGTTATGGGGATCGAGACGGAGACGGACATGCAGGGCCGAGGCTTGTGCGAAATCTGTTGGGGGATGTCGACGAGAAAAACCGGAGCATCGCTCTGAGACGGGCCAGCGCGCAAGGCTCAGTCCCTGCGATGGTTTGGCCCAACTCGCCTTTATGAAAAAGGCTGAGCGTTCGCTTGAACGATTCCGGAAAAATCGTTCCGGCGGCCCGCTCGGCCGCATCCCATGATGCCACGTCTGGGCAATTCCGTGACAAGCGCAACGTTTGAGCGCGCCGCGCAAGGGCGCCAGCCACATCTTTTGGGGGAAGCGAAAAAAGAATCGGTTGCTCGGGCAGAACGGAAAATCATTTCAGCTGTCGCGGAAAATGACAACGTTCCCGTGAGAGTCTGGGCAAGATTTGAATCGGATTCGTTATGTTGGCTTCAAGTTCCACTGCGGCCTTCGTGCCTGCAGCGGCGAACGATGCGGATCCGGCGAAAGACCAAGGAGCGGCGACTTCGGAGTCGCAGACGAACAACGGCGAAGCCGCGATTCGATTGCCGCGGCGTGACTAGTGCGCATACGCTGGCGGGGTGCTGGACGTGACAGGCGCTGTGGACGTCGATCAGGCATGCGGCTTCGCCGTCGTTTGTCAGCGACTTGGAAGTCGCCGCTCCTTGGTCTTTCGCTCCACGGACGTTCTTCCTCGCCACCAACCGATAAACATCAACCACCGTCACCTCCAAGCCACTCAATCCGTCTGGCTTGGCATGATCCTATTGTCGCGCCCGCCCTAGCAGTCTTCTCCCCGACGCCAGCCACCTGGGCCGAAGTGGTCGCCCTTGAACCTCCTGCGCCTTGGCCGAGATCCATTGACTGCGCGCATTGAACTGAAGCGCACTTACGGTGACGTCGCTTACGTGCGTTTGCTGGCCGATCGTCTCTTTGTCGTCAGCGATCCCGAGTTGATCAAGCAGGTGCTCGTGACCGATTCGAAGAATTTCACCAAAGGCCGCGGGCTGGAGCGGGGCAAGCGCCTCCTCGGCGAGGGACTATTTCCCTTTCGGCGGTGGTCCGCGCCAATGCATCGGCGAAGGCTTCGCCTGGACGGAGGCCGTTCTGGTGCTCGCCACCATCGCCCAGCGCTGGGAAATAAACGTGCTTCCAGGCCAGGAGATTGAGCCGGACCCTGCGATAACATTGCCGCCGAAAGGAGCGATTCGCGCGCTGGCCTCGAAACGGTAGGCGCAGCGGCGCTCACCCCAGGGGCGGAGAATCAGCGCCGCCATCGGCGGCGCTCCTTCAATCGTCATCCACAAACGACCGGAACCACAACTCCAGACTCAGCAGCAGCCAAAGCTTGGCGCCATGACGCGGCCAGAGGGAATTCTCGCCGGCCATCCAGGCTCGGATCGGTTCGGGCCGAAAGAGTCCGCGCGACTGCGCGCGCGCACCGAGGAGCAGGTCATCCGCCATGCGTCGCAGCGGCCCTTCCAACCAATGCTGCACCGGCACGCGCATGCCGCTTTTCGGCCGGTGCACGATCGTGGCGGGGAGCAGATCTTCCGTCGCGCGCTTGAGGATCCATTTCTCGGAAGTTCCGGCCAGCTTCAGTTCCGGCGGAATCGCGAAAGCAAAATCCACCAAGGCCCGGTCGAAGAGCGGCGCTCTTCCCTCGATGCCGCAGGAGGCGGTAAGCCGCTCGACCTTGGTTAGGATATGGTGGGCGCCCTTGGTCCGGATGTTCGTGTAGAGGAGCCGATTCAAGTACGACTGCATGCGCGGGCTCTCGAGGAAGGGAGAGACGGTTTCCTCCAAGGGTGGAGCCTGCGCGAGCACGCGCTGCGCCTCGGGGGTGAGCAACGTCGGCAGGTCTTCATAACATTTTCGATAGGAACGAAGGTACGCTTGGGCGCGCGCTCGCGGGGCCGGGTCTTCGCGGTCGAGCTCAAAGAGAATCATCGGCAAATTCTTCGGGCCGCCAAAGACCGGGTCGCCGCCCTCGCCATTGAGGATCACGCGCAGTCCGTCGGCCGCGGCCGCACGAGCCAGCAGAAGGTTCGGCGCCGTTAGCGGATCGCCGACGAGGCAGTCCAATTGCGCAATCGCCTCGGGAAGGGTCCGGGCGATCTCCTCACCCGAAAAAGTGAGGACGCGATGGCGGGTGCCGCAATGCGCGGCCACGAGTCCCGAGTACGCGAGTTCGTTCGGCAGCTCCGCTCCGAAATTAATCGCATAGCTGCACACCGTCCGATCATGCAGACGGCGGGCAAGCGCGGTGATGGCGCTGCTGTCGAGTCCGCCCGAAAGGAAGACACCCACGTCTTCTCCGGGCGGCAGCCGCGATGCGACGGCGTCCTCCAGCAAATTCCGAAGGTGGCAGGCGTGATCGATTCCCCCGGCCAGCTTTTCCGAGGGCTCCCAATACGAGTAGATCTCCCGCGAACCATCCGCACCCAATCGCACAGTCGTGCCCGGCAGAACTTCGCGCACGCCTTCGAGCAGCGTCTGCTCGCCTGGCAAATAGGCAAAGGTCAGGAAGGCCGCGACCCCGGCGATATTGATTCGAATCGGCAGAGACGGCCAGCGGCGCAGCACCCGGAGTGACGAGGCGGCTCCCCAGGCGTCCCCGGCCCGCGCGTAGAAAAGGGTACGGGCTCCGAGAGCGTCGCGCGCCAGCGTGAGTGCCTCCCCATCCCAGATCGCCAGTGCGAACATGCCGCGCACCCGCGCCAAAACTTCGGGCCCGTGTCCGACGTAGAGTCCCAACAAAAACTCGCCGTCTGTCAGACTCGCGTCCCCCGCGGGGTCGAGCTCGGCGCGATTGTACAACGTCACCTCGCCGATGGCTTCCAGCGTCCGGCCGACTGCATTGCGGGCGCACCAAGGCCCGGCCGCCTTCCCGGGTTCTTCTGGGACGAGTGTCAGTTGGCAACGCGGGATCGTAGCCGCATCGAGCATGGCGGAGAATCTGGGCATGCGGGCTTAGCCGAAGTCGCCCTCTTCGTCCTTTTCCTCTTCGTCGTCCCCCCACCCGTCTGCCTCCAGATCGAAGCCGCCGCTCGAGCCGGCCTTCCGCCGGCGAAGCTCCTCTTCCTCCGCCGCGCTGAGCGACAGGGGTGGCGCGACAATGGCCGCCGCGGCGGCGCCCAGACCCACCGCCGCCAGGCCCCCGCCGAGCCGCCCCACCAGCGCGGTGCGATTGATCGTGAGCGTGTCGTTGCCCCAGGCCGTGCGCCCGTAGCCTTGGTCGCGCGCGTACTCTACCTTGCCGGCAGCATGGACGCGTTTGATGACACCGTCTCCGAGCAACTCATCCACGCCCTGGCCACCAGTGCCATCGCGCCAGCTCACCCGGTCGTCGGGCAAGCGCGTGCGCCATTCGGTGTGTCCGTCCTCGAAGCGCCGGCAGATTGTGCCATCCGCCATTTTTTCATCCTGGTATCCGATTTCTTTCATGGCCACGTCATAAATCCAGCGTTGGACTGCGCGAGTTCCGGCGTGGGCACGGGAATCGAACCCAACACGATGCGCCGCAAGGCTCGCAGCAAGCGGGCGGGATGGACAGCGGCCAATTCGGCCGCCCAGCCTTCCGCGAACCACGCGCGCTCCGCGGGTGCCAACTCGGTCGGTAACCCAGCCGCATCCGGCGCGGCCGCCCGATTCGCCGCCAATTGGAGCCGCAACGCCTGCGCGGGCCTCAGGCCCACGGGACGGAACTGGGCGCCACGGGGCAACCGGCACCGTTCCGCACCTTCACTGGCCCAGCGCAGGCCTTCCAAACTCGCATCGTGCAGCGCAAAAACCGACGCCCGCCGCGCGCGCTTCACCATGCCGCGGAGCGGTTCCAGCAGCCGGCCTGGGTGCGGCAGGGGAAGCACCGCGCAGGCAAGCTCCAAATGAAATCCGTTGGCCAAGAGCATCTGGGCGATTTCTTCGCCCTGGCAAACGAGCACCCGGGCCACTCCATAATGCGTGACGTCCGGTTCCCGTCCCTCCAGCGTCAAGGGAATTGGCGTCGACTTGCGGAGCAAGCCCGCGGGCCAACCGGCTTCGGCGCAGAATGCCGCCAGCGCCTCGCGGAACGCGGAGTATTCAATTCCGGGCTCGAAGCTCCGTGGTGGCGTTTCTGGTCCCGGCACCGGAAGCAGCCCGCGGCAGACTTCATAGAAGAGTTGACGCTCGGTGTAGACGACCCGACCCGGACTGGACGCACGGGCGGCGGCGGCCGGAAACGCAGCTTGAAGGACGGAAGCGGTCATGCCGGAGAGGTGAAGAATCCGGCTGCCGCCAGCGCCCTCGCTTCGGCGCGCTGGGGATCGTGCTTCGGCGCGATTTTATCCAAGGTGAACTTCAGCCGCTTGATCAGGCTCGCGGGAGGCACGGCGAGGATCGGACTACAATTTCCCTCCTTTAGCCACCATACTTCCTCGGCCGAAACTTGCGCGCGGCCGCGTCGAATCGGCCTTGATCCCCCGACATCGGAGCCCATGGCTTCTTGGTCCAATCGGGCTGCGACTTCCGAGGGCACCAGGCGCTTGATGACCTGGCGTTGCTTCGAAATCGATTTCTTTGGATTCAACCCGAGGTCGAAGATGCGGTGCCCGGCACTCAGCCCGAGGATTTGAGGAAGATCGCGCGCCAAAAAGGCGTGCTCGGCGCTCGCGTCGTGCAGCAACAGGATGGGCAGTTGAGGATTTTTCTTCAGCAGTTCGAGCAAGCCGTTCTCCCAGGCATCGGCCGGGGCTGCGGTCGAGAGCAATCCCAACTGCAAATCCCGCGGCACTCCGTTGGCCAGGAGACATTTCAGCAAGTCCTGATCAGGGCAGACGACAACGCCTAGAAGATTCTGGGAGGGTCGGTCTTCTACCGTGAGCCCGGCGAGCGCTGACTCGTCGATCAAACCGCTGGGCATTTCGCCATAGACAGCGTGCCAGCGGTTTATGAATTCGCCTTGAAAAGTCGCATCCGTGACTTCCGCCTGGCCGCCAAAGGCTTTCGAGAGCCCGACGATAATTCCAGCCAGGGTCAGGCCGAGGCCGGCTGCGATAGCCTTGCCCCCTCCGGCAAACGCAAGAACGATCGTGAGAAGCAAACCGAGTGACGTGAGCCCAATCGCTGCGCCGTATCCACCCGGGGGGGTCGGTGGCTTGCGGCTCAGGGCCAAACGGAGCTGGCGGGCGGTGTATTTGAACCCGCCTGAGCCCAGGCGATCGACAGACGCGCGAAACTTCAGATCGTGAAGCCGAAGCGCATTCTGCTTCGGCTCAAAGGCGAAGTACTTACCGCACTTCGAACAGGTGAGATTCGGACGCTCCTTACCCGTGAGGCTCGCCTGGCAATGCGGACAGGTCATAGGTTCTTCGTTTGCAGGTCGGGAGAGCCGCCCGTTCATAACTACGGGCGGAAAGCATCATACGGGCCCTGTCAAGAATCCTACCGATTGGAGCGATTCGGCTTCCACGCGCGCCGGAGGTTGCCTCGGGCTCAGTTTGCCGAGCGCCAACTTCAGCCGCTTGATGATACTCGCAGGCGGAACGGCGCGGACGGGACTGCATTTCCCGCCCTTCAGCCACACCAACTCTTCCGGCGTCACCTGCGCGCGACCGCGACGAATCGGTCTGGACCCGGCCACGTCGGCGCCGATTGCTTCGCGATCCAACCTGGCGCAGATTTCCGCGGGAATCGTCCGATCAAGAATCGTGCGCCCCTTCGCGATCGACTTTTTCGGATTCAATCCCAGATCGAAGATGCGGTGGCGCGCGTCCAGCCCCAGGAGTTTGGGAAGGTCTTGGGCCAAAAAGGCGCACTCCGCACTCGCATCGTGCAGGAGCAAGATGGGGAGCCTCGGATTCTGTTGCAGCAATTCGAGCTGGCGTCTTTCCCAGGCGTTTTCCGGTGGGGCGGTCGGAAGCAACCCCAACTGCAAATCCCGCGGCACCCCATTGGCGAGGAGACACGTCAAAACCTCGCGATCGGGACAAACCACGACCCCGAAGAGATTTTGGAGCGGCCGGTCTTCTTCCGTAAGTCCGGCCAAGGAGTCTTCGCCAACCAGGCCGCGGGGCATTTCGCCGTAGATCGCCCGCCAGCGCTCCAGTACAAAGCCCCGAAAGTTCGCGTCTGTGATCGCGTTAAAAACTTCGAACTGTTTGAAGAAGGCAGCCAGCAATCCCAATCCCATCAAGACGAGGCCGTAGAGCGCGCCCTCTTCGCCGGCCACCGCACCCCCAAAAATCGCAATGAGCAATCCCGCGATACCCAGTCCGATGGCTGGACCGTAACCGCCAGCCGCGATCGCGGGCTTTCGGCTCAGCGCGAGCAGGAGCTGGCCAGCCGTGAACTTAAATCCGCCCGCTCCCAACCGATCCACTGTCTTGCGAAAGCGCAGATCGTGCAGTCCCAGCGAATTCTGCTTCGGGTCGAACGCGAATTCCCGATTGCACTTCGAGCACGTCCGGTTTGTCCGTTCCTTGCGGTTGATCGTCGCCTGGCAATGCGGACAGGTCATGCCGGTTTAGTGTGTAAGGCCGCGATCGCCGCAGCCGGGATTCCGTTGACGATGGTCCGGTTGATCATCGGATGCGCTTCATGCGTGGGCCCGAAGTCGCTGTCCGGGTGGTAGGCGATGACCATCATCGCTGAATTTTCGGTGCGGAATCGATGCCGGGCCCCCGCCGGGATGACGAAGGGCAGGCCAGGCGCGAGCGCAAAGTTGCGCGCTGGCGTCAGGCAGGTGCCGTGACCGCTCGCGACCAGCCCGATGCGCGCCGTGGGATGGGTGTGCTCGGTTTGGTCGACCCCCGGCGGGAAAAAGAGCGCGTTGAGACAGGCGTCGCCGCGCAGGACCGGCGGAACGAGCAGGCTGTCGGTGCAGCCATCGATGTAGCGCAATCGTCCCGAGTTCTCGACTGGCCCGCCGAGGCAAAAGAGCCCGAAATACCCGATCCGGGTCACGATCACCCCCGCCCCATCGCCTTCGACCGCCCCAGCCCCAGGCACGGCAAAATACATTCCGGAAGTCAGCTCAAAAGTCCCGGACACGCATGCGAGCCTCGCTGTTCCCCGCCAGACGTACCCGAAGTGCGTCCCAAGCGCTCCCAGCTCCAGCCTCGCGCCGTTCCAAGAGGCGAGTTCACTGGCAAACTCCGTCGGTCCGATGGCGGCGAGTGCACCATGCGCAAGATCGAAGGGAAGAAATCCGGCCGTCATCTCGGGCCAGCATGGGAAGTCCGACAGAATGAGTCAACGCAGCAACCGCACACCTCGATACATCGATTTCAGGCGACGAAACTCGCCGCCTCGGCTTGCTACAAGCTCATCCGCTCCCGCAACAACTGGCTCCGCCGGCGGGACACGTCGACGGCGCGCCCGTCCGCGAGTTTCAGCACGAGACTCGTGCCAAAACCGGCTTCGATCCTGGCCACAGTGCGCAAGTTCACCAGGTGCTGACGACTGGCGCGGAAGAAGAGAGATTCGCTCAAGCGTTCCTCGAGGTAATTGAGCGAGCGGGCCAGAAGCGCGTTCTCCTTCCCACGGAAATACAAGCGACTGTACTCGCCGTCGGACTCCGCGAGCTGGATCTCTTCGACCCGCGCAAACCAGCAGCGCTCGCCGTCCTTGATGAAGACTTGATCCGAAGCTTCCAGACGAGCGGTGGCAGGCGGCTCCGACTCTTCCGGCCGGGAACTCGCCTGGTCCTTGGAGCCCAGACGGGCGAGACTTTGCGCCAGGCGCTCCGGTTCGACCGGCTTCAACAGGTAATCGAGCGCGCCAAAGGAAAAGGCGCGCAACGCATGCTCGTCGTGCGCCGTCGTGAAGATGACGGGCGGCGGCGAGTGGAGATCGCCGAGTAACTCGAACCCGTTTCGGCCCGGCATCTGCACGTCGAGAAACACCACGTCGGGCCGCAGCCGTGCGATCTCGCGTTCGGCTTCGTCGGCGTCCCGCGCCTCGCCCACGATCTCGATCTCGGCATGGGCGCGGAGCAGGCGGCGGAGATCGAGTCGCGCCAGGCGCTCGTCGTCGACGAGCAGAGCGCGCCTCATGGCCTCGCCGCCTCCGCAACCGCCGGGACCTCTGGGCCCGTCGCAGGCGCGGCCTCCACCGGACGGATCCGTCGGGCCGCGAACTCGAGGCGCGCCGCCACCCACCCCTCCCCGCTTGCGCCGATCGCAAAGCTCGCGTTGGAGCCGAACATTTTCTCCACACGTTCGCGCACACTGCGGAGTCCGACCCCGAGGGAGTCGGCAGAACCCGGGGCATTCGTGAATCGGCCGGTATTTCGCACCGTGATGGTCAGCCGATCGTTGCTGCACGTCGCGTGCACCTCGACCTCGCCGCGACCGGGTTGGCGGGCGACGCCATGTTTAATGGCGTTCTCGACCAGCGTTAGAACAGCCATCGCCGGCAGCGCCAGCGGGCGCGTCTCTGGCGGCACGACGATCCGCACGACGAGACGGTCTTCCAACCGCAGGCGTTCGAGGGCGAGATAGGCCTCCACGATGCGAATTTCCTCCGCCAATGTGACCGCGCCGCTGGCACTCGTGCGCAGTGTGTAGCGCAGCAGGGCCGAGAGTTGGGTGATGGATTCCTGGGCGCGCGCCGCATCCTCCGTGACCAGCGCCCGCAGCGAGTTGAGGCAATTGAAGAGGAAATGCGGATTCACCTGGGCGAGCAGCGTCTCGAAGCGGGCATCGGCCAGGGCGACCTGCAGCTCCAGCCGCTCGCGCTCGGTGCGTTGCTGGCGACGCCACCAGGCGATGCCGAAATAAAGGCCCGACCAGAGCATAAAGATCACGCTCATGTTGAACATGAGGATAACGGGAATGGCGGGCGACCAGGCGTAGTCGCCCGCCGGCAGGGATTCGCCCAACAGGCCAAATCGCACCCACCAGTTCACGTGTGCAAGGACCATCATCGCGGCCGCGAGAAGGAAGACGGCGGCGAGCACCCGGCGAATCAGCGCGCCCATCGGCAATTCCAGCCAGGCGTGCCGCCGCACGATCGCGCGGAGGGCATGCGAAAGGGCCAGCCCGCAGGCGGAGTACGCGAAGCTGGTGCCCACCGCAACCAGCGAGGGTGCCTTCAGCGGCCACAAGAGATTTACTGCGGCGTAAAACGACCAGCCCCCGACCTGACAAATCCAGTAAAGCCGGTGCCAGCGGCGAGCCGCCGCAGCACCGGAATCACTGGGCCCGGAAAGAGATGTCATCGGGGGCTGGAACGGGTAGGACAGCTTTACTTGGCGCTCAATTCACTGCCGAGGGCAGCATACCAAGCCTCGGGCGCATCGTACATCACGAAGTGCATGGATTCCGGCAGGACGAGGTAACGCACGCCTTTGAGGGCCTCGTATTGCGTCTTGTAGTTCCCCTCGATCTGCGCGCGCGGGCCGTACTTGAGTTTGTCCTTGAGCGCGGCAATCACGAGCGCCGGGCACTTGATCTTCGCCACGGCGGGGCGCAGGTCGGTCGTGAAGAGTTCATAGATTGCCTGCGCGGTCGTCGCCGGATCCGACAACCCGGTCACCGCAGCGAGCTTCTCCGCCTCGACCGGCGAAGTGACCATCGTGGGCAGAGCTTGCTTTTGGTACGCCATGAATCCTTCCGGCGTGGACTTGGCGATCACATCGCGTTGTCCCGCGGCCATGGGCTCGATCGAGGCGGGGGTGGCGGCGGGATTCATGGTGGCGGCGAGGAAGGGAATGCTGTCCATAATCACAATGCGCCCGATCAGGTCGGGCTCGGTGCTGGCGATCATGACGGCGAGCGCACCGCCCAGGCTGTGGCCGACGATGACGGGTTTCTCGAGGTGGTTATCCTTGATATAGCGAATCACTTCGTCCCGCACGGCGACGAGGAACGCATCGTTCTTGACCGCGGGGACTCCGCCGAAACCGGCGAGGCTGAGCACGTGGCACTGGGCGCGATCCTTAAACTTCGCGATGGTGGCATCCCAGACCGTGCCGTCGCAGGTGAGACCGGGAATGAAGAGGACCGGACGGCCGGCACCCGTGACCTGGACGCGAAACATTTTCGACTCGGGCTTCGACTCCGCGCGAGCCGGGCTGGGCGCGCTGGACGCGGCGACCGCACCGAACACGAGGGCGGCGAGGAGGGTGGATTTGAAGAGTGGCATTTTCATTGGGTTTTTGCGCGCCGGGTTGTTGGCGCACGGTCCATAATCGCGGCAGGCGGCGCACTCCGGCGGTGGGATCTGGGCAGGCGGTCGGCAATTTCCCCTGAACGGTCGCGGAGGGCGGGCGAGCGGTGAGTGCAGACCGGATGCACCGGGTGGACCTAGTGGAGACGGGGCGCGGAGACGACCTCCCTCGCCACTTCGCAATTTTCGGCAGTGCAAAGGGAGCAGGTCGGTGTCTTGATACCGGCCATCCATGCTTTCGCTCGATCAGGCCAAGCGCCGCGCCAAGTCTTCGCTGCACCGGCGCGTGGTCTGGATGACCCTCATTGCCTGCGGTCCGGCCGTCTTGGTTTGCCTCGGATTGATGTGGACGGGGGACTTCTCCGCCAAAGTGATTTGGACGTTTGGACTTGTGGCCGTCGGGTTTGCCGCGGGCGGCATCGCGGCGGTGCGCGCGGCGGTGGTGCGCCCTCTCCAGACGCTGGCCAACGTTCTCGCGGCGGTGCGGGAAGGCGATTATTCGCTGCGCGTGCGCGGAGCGGCCGATGACGACTCCCTCGGGGCGGTGGTGCGGGAGGTGAATACGTTGGGCGACACCCTGCGCATCCAGCGCCTCGGGGTGCAGGAGGCGGAGGCGCTGCTCCGCAAGGTGATGGAGGAGATTCCCGTCGGCATCTATGCCTTCGACGCGGAGCGCCGTCTCGCCCTCGTGAATCGGGCCGGCGCGGGGATGCTGGCGCGAAAACCGGAGGAGCTGCTCAAGCTTTCCGCCATGGAGCTCGGTCTCGAACCCTGCCTTATCGGGACTCCAGATCAAATCATCGAGCTCGATCTTCCTGGGGCCAAAGGCCGCTTCAATCTGCATCGCGATACTTTCCGCGAAGGTGGCCGGCCGCACGAGATGCTGGTGCTCGCGGATGTTTCCGCGCCGCTCCGCGAAGAGGAGCGGCAGGCCTGGCAGCGCCTGGTGCGCGTGCTCGGCCATGAGTTGAACAATTCGCTCGCGCCCATTCGCTCGCTCGCCGGCTCGCTCAAAACAATCCTGCTTCGCGAGCCGCCGCCGGAGGATTGGCGCGAGGACGTCACGGGCGGACTGGAAGTCATCGCGTCACGCGCCGAGTCGCTCAACCGCTTCATGGCGGCGTATGCGAGTCTCGCGCGCCTGCCCAAACCCACGCGCTCCTCGCAAGCCATCGGCCCCCTGGTCGAGCGCGTCGCCAGTTTCGAGCAGCGCGCGAAGGTCGGCGTCACGCGCGGACCCGATATCATGGCGGAGTTCGACCCCGACCAGATCGAGCAGGTGTTGGTGAATCTCGTCAAGAACGCGGTCGAGGCCGCGAGCGAAACCGGCGGAGCCGTTTCGATGCGCTGGAGCGATCTTGGCCCGGCGCTCGAGGTGCTCGTGCTCGACGAAGGCCCCGGCGTGGGCGGAACCAAGAATCTTTTCGTGCCGTTTTTCACCACGAAACCGAAGGGCTCCGGCATCGGCCTGGTCCTTTGCCGGCAGATCGCCGAGGCGCATGGCGGTTCGTTGACGCTGGAGAATCGCACCGACCGGCAGGGCTGTGTCGCGCGGCTCATTTTGCCGAAGTGAGCGGGCGGAGAGCGCGGGATTCAGGCGTCGCTCCGCGACGCGAATGATTTGAGCTTGTTCAGAGTCCTTTGTCCGTGCCGCGAATGTGCGCCTGTGCACCTCCTATGTCCTATTAGGAAATGCCTCGCAGTTCCACCGTCCTTGCGTTGCGGTCATAGAGCAGATAGGCCGCGCGCCACTCGCCATCGTGGGGCTGGCCCACGGAGCCCGCATTGCGGAAATATCTGCGGTCGGATTCCAGTCTGAACACCCCGATTCCCCGTGACTCTACGCCGCCCGAAAATACGCTGCGCTCGTGGCGATCCGGACGAGGTGCATTCCCAAATGGCAGCAAAGTCGTAACGGGCGCTGACTTCGACAGAAGAAAGGAAACAACCGTGCGCTTTCATGGAGGTCGCAACCCACGTTGGTTGTGAGCTGCTGACCAACGCACCGGCTTTTCCGCACCGGCTCAAGCTGGTTCCGAATCGCAGCCAGGGCGCGAGAAAATGGAGCGAGGTGGAACCTTGCCGGGTCCGAACTACCTAAAAAGGCGCCGGGTGTACCCAAACAGGCGCCGAACCACTGCGAAAAAGCGCCGAAGCGTTTTCCATCGGCACCGAGTCATGCGAAATTTTCGCGGAAGGGAAGGCGCGTTGGGCACGAAGAACCCAAAAAGGCGTCCCGTGTTCCCGACCAGGCGCCGTGGCACGCCAAATGGGCGTCGCAGGTACCAAGTGGCCGGTTGCCCGGTGCGATGAAGGCGCCGGGGGCACCCTTTTCCGCTTCAGGGCACGCCAAAAAGGCGCCGAGTGTTCCCGCGCAGGGTTTGGTCCACGCCAAAAAGGCGTCGAAGGTACCGAAAAAGGCAACTCATGGCGCCAAAAAGGTGCCGAGTGTACCGTGAGAGCAGTGGAGTCGTGCCGAAAAGGCAAGAGGATGGAGAATTTGGGAACAGGCCACGCCGAAAAGGGAATAGGCGGCGCCTTTTTCGGTACCCTCGGCGCCTTTTTCGGTACCTACGGCGCCTTTTTCGGTACCTTCGGCGCTTTTTTCGGTACCCTCGGCGCCTTTTTGGGCCAGTTCGCGCCATTTTTCAGGCAGTCGGCGCCTTTTCCCTAACTCACGCGCCTATTTCGAGGCTCGCCGTGCCCACCGCGGAGGATGCCCTGGCTCTCAAGCCACGTTTTGCTCCGCGACGAGGATCATTTGGGGCCGTCAGCGACCCGTAGGCCTGCAGCGCGGGAAGACGGTCGCTGGCGACCCGCGCGCGTGCGATGGCTGAGGCCTATCCCACCGTAAGCCATCGTCCTACTTCGGTGCGTTTTCGACAGGACCCCAACTTGCGGTAGCGTGCGCGCCGTTCGCGTTCGACCGCCTTTCGATGTCCCGCCCGTTTCAAACCCCGCGCCGCTGGTTATTGCTCATCCTTGCGGTCGGCGCGGCCCTCCGTTTTTTCGGGCAAAACTGGGACCAGGGCGCGGGGCAGCATCCGGATGAGCGGCACATCCTGATGTGTGAGCACCGGCTCGGCTGGCCGTCCTCGCTGGCCGAGTATCTCGATGAGAGCCGCTCGCCCCTGAATCCGCGGAACCGCGACGCGCATTTTTACGCGTACGGCACGCTGCCCACCACGATCCTGCGGGCGGTGCTGGAACTCGGCAGTGCGACCAATTCCGGGAATGACTCCCGCTTTGGCCGGGCCCTTGCTGCGCTCGCCGATCTCGCCTCGATCGCCCTGGTCTTCGCCCTGGCGAAAACGTTGTACCGTGACCGCCGGATCGCGCTGCTGGCGGCGGCCTTTTACGCGCTCGCCGTGCTGCCGATTCAGCACGCGCATTTCTTCGTCGTCGATCCCTTCGCCAACGCGTTTGTCATGCTGACGCTCGTCTTGCTGGCGCAGGCCTGGCGCAGAGGCAGCGGCGCGTTCTACGCGGCCGCCGGCATCGCGTTTGGGCTGGCGGTGAGCTGCAAGATCGCGGTCGTGACCCTCGGCCTGCCGGTCGGGCTGGTGGCCCTTTTGCCCGCGGCGGGAGCAGCCCGACGCCGCTGGTGGAGCGCGCTTCTCATTGCCGCGGGTCGCATGCTCTGCTTCCTCGTCGCCGCGGCCATCACGATTCGTTTTGCGCTGCCGGATGCCTTTGCCGGGCCGGGATTGTGGCCGCTGGCGCCGCGCTGGCTCAAGAACATGAGCGAGGTGATTTCGATGAGCACGGGCGAGTTCGACGTGCCGTTCACCCGCCAGTTCTACGGCCGCACGCCCTTGCTCTGGCCGTGGTGGAACATGGTGGTCTGGGGTCTCGGCGCCGCGCTCGGCCTCACCGCGTGGCTCGGCTGGCTGGCTGCCGGCTGGCGGATGGTCTGGCGGCGCGCGTGGATGCACCTGATTCCCGTGGCGTGGATCGCCACGGTCTTTTTCCACCAGGGATTCGTCTATCAATGCACGCTGCGTTATTTCCTGCCGATCTACGGGTGCCTGGCGATCCTCGCGGCCTGGCTGCTCGTTCGGATGGTGGATCTCGCTCCACAGCGCGCGCGCTCCTCGCGCCTGCTCCGGCAGGCGGCGGTTGCAGCTGTGCTTCTCTTCACGGCGGCCTGGGCCCTCGCGTTCGTCTCGATCTACCGCCAGCCGCACACGCGCGTGGAGGCATCCCGCTGGATCTACGATCACATCCCCAAGGGCACCGTGCTCGGCTGCGAGCATTGGGACGACTACCTGCCGCTTCCGCTCGATGGAATTCGCGGACCCCAGGAGTACCAGCAGATCGAGTTGCCGCACTATGTGGCCGACGACGTCGAGAAGCGCGGTCAGCTTTTGGCGAAGTTGAATGCCGCCAGCTACATCATTTTGGCCAGTCAGAAGCTGCGCGATTCGATCCCACGGATGCCGCACCGGTATCCTTTCACGATCAGTTACTACAGCGGCCTGGAGGACGGCACGCTGGGCTTCGACAAGGTGGCGGAGTTCACCCGGCCCATGAATTTTCTGGGCTATCGCATTTCCACGCGCAGCGCCGAGGAAGCCTTTAGCGTCTACGACCACCCTCCCGTCGTCATCTACAAAAAAGCGGCGCGCTTCGACCCGGAGAAGTTGGTGGTGCGATTCAATGCCATCCCGCTCGACGGGGTGACGGACACGCGCACGCCGGTCAAACCGCAGCCGCGCGCCGCGCGCACGGACAACAAGACCAAGCCGCTTGCCGAGGAATCGGCCATCCTCCTGCCGCCCGAACGTTGGGCGCGGGACCAGGCCCGCGGGACCTGGAGCGAATCGTTCAATCGGAATTCGTTTGCAGCCCGACACCCCGTCTTGATCTGGGTGCTCCACCTCTTCCTTTTGCAGGGAATCGGCTGGGCTTTCCTGTTCCCGTTTTTGCGCGGCCTGCCCGACCGTGGCGCGGCGCTCGCGCGGCCCCTGGCCATCCTCATTCCGCTCTGGTTGCACTGGTTGCTGGCCAGTGGCGGACTCGTGCTCTTCCGGCGTCCGGAGTATTGGGGAATTTTGGGAGGATTCGCGCTCGTCGGGGTTTTCTGCGCCCGGCGTTTCCAGGCGGACTGGCGGGCGTGGTGGACGGCAAACAAACGCGAAGCGATCCGCAACGAGGCGATCTTTTGGGGCGCGTTTTTCTTTTTCGTCGCGGTTCGCATGGGCAATCCCGATCTCTGGCATCCCGCCTGGGGGGGCGAGAAACCGATGGAGATGACCTTCCTCTATGGCGTGATGCGCTCGGAGGAATTTCCGCCTTACAATCCGTGGTTCGCCGGCGGCTTCGTGAATTACTATTATTTCGGGTTCGTGCTTTGCGGCGGCCTCATCAAGGCGCTCGGCGTGCTGCCGGAAGTGGGGTTCAATCTTTGCCTGGCCACCTTCTTCGCGCTTACGGCCAGCGCGGCGTTTTGCGCGGGGCGCGCCCTTTGCATTCGTTCCCGGGACACCCGGCCGGCGGGTGATTGGCTGGACGAAGCGCTCCCCACTTACGAAGAGCGGGAGCGGCGGAAACAGGCGAGATGCGCAGAGCAGTCCGCTCCGGTGGGCGATCCGACGTGGCCCGCCTGGGCCGCGACCGCCTTCGTCGCTTTCATCGGAAACCTCTTCCAGATTCGTTTCATCTGGAATCATCTCGTCACCCTGGGACAGGCGGATCATCAATTGAAGTTCCCGATCGCGTCCGATCTCATCCGCGCCTTTTGGGGGCTGAAGCGCGCGGTGTCGGGCGAGCCCCTCTCGGGCTACCTCGCGGACCTTTACTGGGTCTCGGCGCGCGCGATCAACGTCCCGGAAGGCGACGTCCACCCGATCACGGAGTTTCCCTATTGGAGCTTTCTTTACGCGGATCTGCACCCGCACGTCATTGCGCTGCCCTTCACCCTTTGCCTGGTCGCGCTCTTAGGCGCGTGGATTCGCACGACCGGGTTCCTGGCGAAGGCCGGGCTCGTGGTGCTGATCGGCTTCCTTCTCGGATTTTTCTGGCCGACGAACACGTGGGACTGGCCGACGTATGGCGCGCTCACCGGGCTGACAATTTTTCTCGTGCGCTGGTCGCGCAGCGAGACGCAGACCCTGGGGACCTTCGTGCGCACGGTGCTCACGTCCTTGATCGTCTTCGGCGTCATGCTCGGCATTGGCTACGTTGC
Organism: Chthoniobacterales bacterium; assembly: GCA_038226705.1. GTDB lineage: Bacteria > Verrucomicrobiota > Verrucomicrobiia > Chthoniobacterales > SZAS-18 > SZAS-18. The sequence continues at coordinate 16,614 of JBBRQH010000031.1, forward strand.
CTTTCTTCCTTTCCAAAGGAACTACGTCGCCGGTTATGGCGCCTTCGCCAAGTGGATCGGGGAACGCACGACGCTCCGGGACTACCTCTTCATTTATGGGCTGTTCCTCTTTGTGCTGGGGAGCGCTTTTGTGGCGCGCCTGCGCGGGAGAAAACCGGAGTTTGTGCGCATGCTGCGGGCGTGGCTGAAATGGCTCCGCCGTCTGCTCACTCCGAAGCGGCGTCGGCGTCTGCGTCGTTTCCTCGCCAGTCATCCGGTCTCCGCGTTGAGCACACTTGCCCTCGGCCTTGTCCTGGGCGGCTCTCTCGTTGCCGCCTGCGTCTGGCGCACCCTCCCGCCGGTGTTGATCTTTGGCCTGGTGACTTCCGGTGCTTTCGCCTGGAGCTGGCGGCGGGAGCCGATGCGCGCCCTGCATGCAGTCATGGGCTGCCTCGCCTTCGGCCTTTCGCTCTTCGTCGAGTTTGTCGTGCTCGTCGGCGACATCGGCCGCATGAACACGGTGTTCAAATTCTACTACCAGGTCTGGGTCATGTTCGCGCTGGCCAGTGCGCTCGCCCTGCCGGCGGTCGCGAGCGTTTGGCACGCGTGGCCCCGGCGCATCCGCTCGGTCTGGATGCTCTTATTTGCTTCGTTGCTGGCGGCGTCGTTCCTCTATCCCGTCACCGGAACGCCCAAGAAAGTCGAGGATCGATTCGTCCAGACGGCCCCGACTCTGGACGGACTCGCCTTCGCCGAGAAGGCCGTCTACTTGCAACCTGCGGGAACGGGGATGCCAGGGCGCCAGTTCCCGCTCGCGCCGGATCTCCACGCCATCCGCTGGCTGCAGGACAACATCACGGGCTCGCCCGTCCTGCTGGAGATGAATACCGGCACCCTCTTGTATACGTGGGGCAACCGCATTTCAATTCACACTGGATTACCCAGCGTCGTGGGCTGGAGCTGGCACCAACGCCAGCAACAGGCCGGCATCGTGGACAACCGCGTCGACGCACGCATCGCCGAAGTGCAGGCAATTTATCGCACCCCCGATCCGCAGCTCGCCCGCGCGCTCATGAACCGCTATGGCGTGCGCCTCGTGGTCGTGGGGGAGCTAGAACGGCTTTTCGGCACCCCGGAAGGGATCGAGAAATTCGCGCACATGGGACTCGAAAAAATCTACGACCAGGAAAACGTCGCGATTTACCGGGTGCCTTGAGGCATCAATCACGTGCGTTCTGCTGGTGACTTGATGAGGCGACTCCGCCAAAGCAGCACGCCGCAAGAGACGAGCGCCAGGAGGCAGATCGGAACGGTCCACGCGAACGAAATCACCCGGTAGTTGACCTCCACCTCACCAGTGGCATCGGCGATTTCCATCACCGGCTGGCGGGGCAGCGGAGTCGGGACTTCGTGCCAGTCCCCACCCGCACTGCGCCAGCGCATTCCCGGCAGGGCGGAGATGGAGACATGCAACCGGCCGCGCTCCCCTTTGGTCTCCACCAACACGGAGTTACCCCGAAACTGCACCGCCAGCGGTTCCGGCCTCCCCGTGAAGTAGGCAAAAGGGGCGGCGGCGAGGTTCTCGTAAGTTTTGGTCCGGCCCTGCGTGGCAATGACCCGCAACTGCGGGAACGCCCCCGCGGCTTCCGCAAAGGCGCCATTGTCCGCCACGAGGAGATAGCGCACCGACCAAAACGTCAGATGATTCAACAACTCCCGGGTCAGTGGCTTGTTGAGAAACCCCGAGGAGTTTGCCCCAATGGCGACTTCCAATTGGGAGTTCGAAATAAGCTGGTCGTACCCGGCAAAACCGTAGCAGCCCCAAAGCGTGGGATAATTGAAGGTGAAGGGATGATGCAGCAGCAAGCCGGAGGGGCCGAGCGCGCCCACGCGCCCGGCATTCATCATTTCCGTTCGTAATCCCGGCGGCAGCGGAGTGAACTCCGTGATCCGACGCTCCGCGAAGGCGGAGAAAGTCGTGGAATGCGAAAGCACGGCCACGTTGCCCGCGACGGCGAGACCAAGCAGGGCCGCTCCCCAGCCCGCGCGCAGCATGCCCCGCTCGATCGCACGCGCAACCAGGAGGGTCGTGCCAATGACCGCAAAGAGGCCGAAAAAGACGGTCCATTTCATCGGCCAGCGGAAGAAGTTCAGACCCGGAAGGGAAAGTACCGGTACCCACGAGAGCGCGAAGAGCAGAGCAATCAGCGCAAGGCCCAGAAATACGGCTGCGTCCCGGGCGAAACTCCGGCGGGAGGTCCAGGCGGCGACGCCGAGAGCCAGCCAGACTCCGACAAACGAAATCGTGGAATGAAATGACATCACCTCCGGCGCGAACCAGCCGAATTGGGCGCGCCAGAATTGTCCGGCGTTGAGGCTCATTTCGACGGATTTTCCCCCCACGAACGATTCCGCGCGGGGAGATGCGGCCGACGCCCAGAACATTTCGAAGACCACCGGGAGCGCGAGCGCGAGGGCGAGCGTATTCCCCGCCGCGGCCCGTCCGAGAGCCTTCCAAGGGGAGAACTGCGGGTCGGCCAACCGCGCCCCCAGCAGCAGCAAGAGCTCGAAAATCCCGGAGAAAACGACCCATTGTTCGTTGCCATGCAGGAGCAGCATGGCCTTGGCCAGACCGTAGAATGCGAGGTCGCGGCCACTCGCCTGCCGCCCAAAGCGCAGGATTAAAATCAGCAACGCCGGAAACCAGGCCGCGAGCACCGAGATCGAGACCCAAATCTTCGAAACCAGCACCACGAAGGGGGTGGTCAGGGCAGCCAGCGATCCCAGCAGACAGATTGCGGGCGAGCAGCCCTGGCTCCGAAACAGCGCATAGAAAAACAGGGCGCCGATGAGCCCATGAAACAGCACCAGGATCTCGATGATCGCAAGCGGATCCTCCAGCAGATCGAGCGCAATGAAACAGGCAACGTAATTAGGCGGATAGAGCGTGCCCTGCATTCCATGGCCGAGGTGCGGCTGCCCGCAATACTGGTGCCAATTGATGAGCGCGAGCGTCCCGTCGTCGACCAGCGTGCGGTAATTCAACACGTACCACGGTAGAAAATGGTCGCAGTTGTCATCCGTGCGAAAGAAGTACGGGTCGCGCACTTCGAGGGCACAAAACCCGGCCAGAATCCCGAGCAGTGTGAGCAGACGCGCGACCCGATGCGTCAGCCAGGAGTTCGTCGGCGCGGGCGGAAGGGCAGGTTCCAATGGAGTCGATGCTGCCCGAGCTTTGGAGCCGTGCAAGGCGGTTCCAACCGGCGCAGCTTGCCGCCGCTTCGCGCATCGCTAGCATCCCGCGCATGTCATCTCCCTCTGCCGACCCCGCCCTTGACCAGCTGCTCGAGTTTTTGCGCTTTGCGAGCATTTCGACCGACCCAGCCAGCGCGGGCGCCACGAAATCCTGCGCCGAGTGGCTGGTGGCAAAACTGACGGCGATCGGACTCAAAGCCGAACTGCATCCCACCGCCGGCCATCCGGTCGTGGTGGCCCGAAACGAGCACAAGCCCGGCCGCCGCACGGTAATGATCTATGGCCACTACGACGTGCAGCCATGCGACCCGCTCGAGCTTTGGGACTCCCCGCCCTTCGAGCCGGTGGTGAAGAACGGCATCGTCTTCGCGCGCGGTTCGACGGACAACAAAGGCCAGATCCTCTCGCACATCCTTGGCGTGGAGCAGACGATCAAGGAGCAGGGCGACGTGCCGGTGAACCTGATCTTCCTGATCGAGGGCGAAGAGGAAATCGGGAGCGAGCATCTCGAACCGTTCCTGCGCCAGCATCGCGAGGCGCTTCGCTGCGACCTCGTCGCGGTCAGCGATACGGGCATGGTCGCGCCGGGAGTTCCGACCTTCAGCTACGGCCTGCGCGGAATCGCGGCGCTGGAAGTGCGCTTGAAAGGACCGGCCATGGATCTCCACTCCGGCATTTTTGGCGGAGCAGTCGCCAATCCCGCCACGGCCATCGCCCAACTGGTCGCGACGTTGCACGATGAGAAAGGCCACGTGCGGGTCGAAGGATTCTACGATGAAGTCGCTCCCCTCGAGGATTGGGAGCGGGAGGCGTGGAAGAAACTCCCCATGACCGATGCCGGTTTGCGCGAGCTCACCGGAGTGAAGGATCTCTTCGGCGAAGCGGGCTACAGCAGCACCGAGCGCACGACGGGCCGGCCCACGGCCGAGGTGAACGGCATCGGGGGCGGCTACCAGGGAGCAGGCACGAAAACCGTCCTGCCGAGCAAGGCCTTCGCCAAACTCACCTTCCGCCTCGTTCCGAACCAGAAACCCGCCCAAATCCTCGCACGCGTGGAAGCGCACTTGCGCGCGCATTGTCCGGCGGGGGTCGAGCTGGAAATCGTGCGCGGACACGATGGACCGCCCTATCTGATGGATCCGCATTCGCGCTTCGGCTCGGCCGCCCAGCGCGCCCTGAAGAACGCCTTCGGGAGCGAGCCCGCGCTCATTCGCGAAGGCGGCAGCATTCCGATCGTGCAGACCTTCCGCGACGTTCTCGGCGTGGAGACGATGCTGCTTGGCCTCGCGCTGCCCGATTGCCGCGCGCATTCGCCCAACGAGAATTTTCCCGTCGCGAATCTCCACGCAGGCATCCGGTTGAACCGCGCGCTCCTCGCCGAACTGGCGACGGCTTGAGGGGCATTCCAAACCGGGATTGAGCGTCAAATCGGGGCGCCGCCGCAAAGGGGCGCCCCTTTCCGATTTGCGCTCCCATCCGCCCCTCGCGACCATCCGCGCTTATGAAGATCTTCGTCACGGGCGGCGCCGGCTATATCGGCAGCAATTGTGTCGAGCAGCTCATCCTGCGGGGCGATGACGTCGTCGTCTTCGACAATCTTACCGAGGGTCATCGCAAGGCGGTGCATCCACGCGCCCGGTTGATCGAAGGCGACTTGCGGGACCCGCAGTCGATCGGTCCCGCGCTGCTGGCGGAGAAACCGGAAGCCGTGATGCACTTCGCCGCGAATGCGCTGGTGGGCGAATCGATGCAGAATCCGTCGAAGTACTTTCAGAACAACGTGGTGGGCGGCCTCAACCTCCTCGATGCGACCGTCGCGGCCGGCACGCGCAAGTTCGTCTTCTCCTCGACGTGCGCGACTTTTGGCATGCCGGAACGGGTGCCGATCGACGAGACCGTCCCGCAGCGGCCGATCAACCCGTACGGCGAATCGAAGCTCATGTTCGAGCAGATGCTGCGCTGGTATGACCGTATTCACGGCCTGAGGTTCGTCTCCCTGCGGTACTTCAATGCGGCGGGGGCTAGCGAGACCTATGGCGAGGATCACCGCATCGAGACGCATCTGATTCCGAATGTGCTGGCCGTCGCCCTCGGCACCCGCGCGGAGGTGGAAATCTACGGGGATGACTACGAGACCCCGGATGGAAGCTGCGTGCGGGACTACATCCACATTCTCGACCTCGCCGATGCCCATTTGCGCGCCCTCGGGCGCGAGGAGAGCGCCTTTTACAATCTCGGTACCGGGGGCGGAAACTCTGTCTTCGAAGTCGTGGAATGCTGCCGCCGGATCACTGGTCATGCCATCCCCGCCAAGGTAAAGCCCCGCCGTCCGGGCGATCCTCCGCGCCTCGTGGCCAGCTCGGGCAAGATCGAAGCCGAGTTGGGTTGGCGACCGCGCTTCCAATCCCTCGATGCCATCGTCGCCAGCGCCTGGGCCTGGCATCAGCGCCATCCGGCCGGCTATGGCGACTAGGTCTTGTCCCTCCGCGCATTGATGCAACCGCCCCGCGCAATTCTCCTGTGCGAAGGGCGGAGCGTGTGCTTCGCTTGCGCCTTGCTTCCCCTCCCCATGCGGATCGGTCTCTTTTTCCTCGGCGCCCTGCTTTTTGCCGGTCTCCCGTCCGCGCGCGCGGAGGACGCCGCGGCTCCCGTGCCGGGACCGATTGAAATCAGTTCCTCCCGTGGGGCGCGCTACGCGAATCGGATCGCCATCGCCGAGGGCGACGTCAGCATTCAACGCGACGGGACCAGTGCCTATGCGGACTACGCCGAGTATCGCATGGATGGCCGGGTCGTGATCCTGATCGGGAACGTCCGGATTTACCGCGACGGCCGGCTCGTGATTGCCAAGCGCGCGACCTACAACCTCGATTCCGGCGCCATCGATGCGGAGGAATTCAGCGGCTCGCAAATGCCGTTTTTCGGCAGCGGGGCGACCGCCAACTCCGTGGGGAAGGACGAACCGGTCACGATCAAGGACGCCCTGATCACGACGCACGATTCCGATAAACCTGACCTCCACATCAAGGCCAGCACGGTCACGATCTATCCGGATGACCGCGTCGTCTACAAAGGCATGCGCCTCTATGTCGGGAAAACCCCCATTTTCTACCTGCCATATTTCATCACGTCGCTGGAGAACCGGGAAAACGATGGGCTCGAAGTCTCGCCCGGCCAAAGTAGCACCAACGGTTTTTACCTGCTGACCAAGTACGGCATCCCGGTGACCGACACGCTCACGAGCCAGTCGGTTCTCGACTATCGCACCCGCCGTGGATTTGCCGGGGGCTTGAACTTTTTTTATCGGCCCAGCACCGGCGGCAAAACGCGGAAATCCAACTCGTTCCTCAGCGGTTTCGGACTGAACGACGACGAGCCGAGCGGACCGAAGACCGAGGCCCAGACTCCGAGGAACAACCTGCGCGCAACCGAGGGAGCGGTGCTCTACACGTACTTCGCCAACGACCAGAACCCCGACATCAATCGCACGGGCCTGATCCGGCAGCCGACACCCAGCGGTCGCTACCGGATTTCCGTGCAGGACGTGCAGTTCTTCACGGACGACTTCTTCCTCAAGCTCAGCGCCACCAAGCTGAGCGATCGCTATTTGCTGGAGGATTTTTTCCGGCAGCAGGTCGTGAGCAATCCGCAGCCCGACAGCCAGGCCTCGCTCACCTTCTGGAACGAGCGCTTCACGGTCAGCCTCGTCACGCGGGTCCAGCTCAATAATTTCTTCGACGTGACGGAGCGTCTGCCGGAACTTGCGATCGAGTTCAAACGTCAGGAAATCGCGCGCACTGGCATCTTTTACGAGGGGGAAACGAGCGCGGGAGAACTGCGCCGGAATTTTGCCTCGGACGGGATCAATCGCCCCGACTACCAGTTTTTCCGCTTCGATACTTTCCATCAATTCACCGCCCCGCGGACTTATTTCGGTTGGTTGAGCGTCGTACCGCGGATCGGATTCCGACTTACGTACTACTCGAAGACGGCGCCGTCGCAGGCCGTGGCGGATGAGCTCACGCAATCGACCTTCAATGCCGCGCAAACGCCCGCGCCGATTGCGCCCTTCCAGCTGGCCGGCCCACTCTGGCGCCCAATCTTCAACACGGGAGTCGAGTCCTCCTTCAAGCTCTCGCGCGTCTATAATTTCCAGTCGCGGTTTCTCGGGCTCGACCGCCTGCAGCACATCATCCAGCCTTACGTGAATTTCGCGTACGTCGAGGACCTCAACAAACAGACCCGTGTGCCCCTGCCCGCCGATCGCCGGCAGCCCACGACCGCGCTCGATCCCATCGATTTTCCGCAGTTCACGGCCATCGATTCGATCCGTCCTTCCACGGCGGTGCGGATGGGGGTGCGGCAGCGCTTCCAGACCAAACGGGACGCTCTCACCTTCAACTGGCTCGAGCTCGATTCCTACTTCCAACGGAACATCAAGAACCCCTACGACCGCACGACGACCTCGAACTTTTTCCAGGCGGCCCGCTTTCGCCCGCTCCCCTGGGTCGCCCTCACGCTCGACAGTCAATTCCCGCTCGATCGCCGGGGCTTCACCGAAATCAATACGGCCATTCGATTCATGCCGAGTTCGAATGCTGAAATCGAACTGGGCCATCGGTATCTCAGCCACAACCCGTTTTTCCCGGATAGCTCCCTCCTGACCTATCGCGGCTATTACCGGCTCGATGAAAACTGGGCGGTCGCCGTGGCCGGACGCTACGAGTACGATGACCGCATCTTCGAGAATCAGACCTACACCGTCTATCGCGACCTCACCTCCTTTGTGGCCAGCGTGAGCGCAGTCGTGAACAACAATCGCAACGTCAAGGACATCGGATTCGTCCTCACTTTCACGCTCAAGGATCTGCCCCGCGCGACTCAGTCCCTGAATTTCAACCCGTCTCCGAATCCGCCGCCTGCGCCTTAAGAAGGACCCCTGGTTTTGGATCGAGTATGGGCGAAGCAAGCACGAAACCTCGCGGGGTGATCCCGCGCTGGCGCGAATTCCTCCACGGCGTAACCGCGTCGACGCCGGTCATTACCCTCCATGAGGGCGATACCCCGCTCATCCCCTCGCCGCGCCTCTCTGCGCTCGTCGGCCGCGGTGCCCGCGTCTTCCTGAAATACGAGGCGCTCAACCCCACCTGCTCCTTCAAGGATCGCGGCATGACCGTCGCGGTCTCGAAAGCCGTGGAGGATGGCGCGCGGACCGTCGTGTGCGCTTCGACTGGCAACACTTCCGCCGCCGCCGCCGCCTATGCCGCCCGGGCCGGTCTCGCGTGCGTGGTACTTCTCCCCGCCGGCAAGATCGCGCTCGGTAAGCTCGTCCAAGCCTTCGCGTACGGCGCCCGGGTCATCAGCATCGCGGGAAACTTCGACGACGCCCTGCGACTCGTGCGCGAATTGGGGGAGGAACGCGGGGGCGGAATCGCGGTGGTGAATTCAATCAATCCCCACCGCATCGAGGGCCAGAAGACCGCGGCCTTTGAAATCGTGGAAGAGCTGGGCGACGCGCCGGATGTGCATTTCCTGCCGGTCGGCAACGCCGGCAACATCACCGCGTATTGGCGCGGTTACCGTGAGTTCCACGCGCTCGGGCGCGCTTCGCGGTTGCCGCGTTTCGCCGGGATTCAGGCGGCGGGAGCTGCCCCGATTTTTCACGACCGCATCGTTCCGCACCCGGAAACCGCCGCGACCGCGATCCGGATCGGAAATCCCGCGAATTGGGAAGGCGCCCGGACCGCTCTGCGCGAAAGCAGAGGCGCGATCGATATCGCCACCGACGATGCCATCCTGCGGGCGCAATCCTGGCTCGCCCAAAAGGAAGGGATCTTCGCCGAGCCCGCCAGTGCCGCTTCGGTCGCCGGACTCATGCGCTGCGTCGAACGCGCCGGGGACGCGTGCGCCGATTGTCCGCTCCGAGGCCTGCCGGAGGGCGCCACCATCGTCTGCACCCTGACGGGTCACGGCTTGAAGGATCCGGAAATCGCGCAGGCGGGCCTGCCCGAAATCGTGGCCGTGGCCGCGGAGCGCAGCGCGATTCTCGAAGCCATGGGGCGCTGAAACTGAATGCACCGCGCTGCCGCGTCCCACCTTTTGCAGGGCAGGCGGATCACCGCTAGCCTGTCCGGACGATGCCCGAACCGCTTCTTACCGCCCACGATCTGCACCAGTCCTTCCGGATTGGCGAACGCCACATCGAGGTGCTGCGCGGAGTCTCGCTCGAGGTTCCCGTGGGCGACGTCGCCTTCCTGGTCGGGGCCAGCGGCGCCGGGAAAACCACTTTGCTTTACACCCTGGCGGGTTTGGAACGCCCGGAATCGGGGGAAGTTCGTTTTGAAGGCGCGTCGCTTTACACCCAGAACGGCCGCGAGCAGGCCCGGGTGCGGAACGAGCGGATGGGGTTCATTTTTCAAGGCTACCATCTGCTGCCCGAGCTGACCGCGCTCGAAAACGTGAAGTTGCCCGCCATGATGCGCGGGGGGCGCGAGTCCGCGGCAGAGATGGAAGCCCGGGCGGCCGAACTCCTGAACGCCGTGCAACTCGGCGACCGGTTGCATCACCTACCCGCGGAGCTTTCCGGCGGGGAGCAGCAGCGCGTGGCCATGGCGCGCTCGCTGATGAATGACCCAGCCATTCTCTTCGCCGACGAACCCACCGGCAACCTCGACTCGAAAACAGGCGCGGTCATGATCGACTTGCTCCTTGCGCTGGTGCGCGAGCGGAGGAAGACGTTGCTCGTGGTGACCCACGACCACGCCCTCGCCGAGCGCGGTGACCGCAAGCTCGAGATTCGCGACGGGGTACTCGCGGGACAAGCATTTTAGTGCCAGCCCATCCGCTTATGAAAATATACATCGACGGCGAATTCCATGACGAGGCCCATGCGAAGATTTCGGTCTTCGATCACGGTCTGCTCTACGGCGACGGGATCTTCGAGGGGATTCGCTTTTACAACGGCCGCGTCCGCAAGCTCGAAGACCACATGGATCGACTCTGGGATTCCGCCAAGGCGCTCTGCCTGACGATTCCGATGACCAAGGCGGAGATGGTCGAAGCGCTTCTCGAAACCTTGCGCGCGAATGGGCTCGACGACGGCTACGTGCGCCTCGTCGTCACCCGCGGCGTGGGGAATCTCGGGCTCGACCCCAATCGATGCGCGCGCGCGAGCGTGATCATCATTGCCTCCAAGCTCGCCCTTTATCCCGAAGAGTCCTATACGAAAGGACTCATGATCATCACCTGCGCGACACGCCGGATGTCCTCTGCCGCCCTGCCGCCGGCGATCAAGTCGCTGAATTATCTCAACAACATCCTGGCCAAGATCGAGGCCAACCAGTGCGGCGCGGCGGAGGCGCTGATGCTCAACGATGCCGGCTGCATCGCGGAGTGCACGGCGGATAACATTTTCGTCGTAAAGAAAGGCCGCATCTTCACGCCGCCCGTCAGCGCCGGCTCTCTTCGGGGGATCACGCGCGGATTGGTCTTCGAGATCGCGGCCGAGCTCGATATCCCGATCTCCGAACCCGAACTCACGCGCTATGACGTCTTCACTGCGGACGAATGCTTCCTCACCGGGACAGGGGCGGAAGTGGTTCCCGTCACGAAATGTGACACTCGCGTGATCGGTGAAGGCGCCGTCGGACCCGTGACTCAGCGCGTCATGAAGCGCTTCCACGAAATCGTGCGTTCCACCGGCACCTCTTTCAAGAAAGCCGCGCCCCAAATGCAATTGGCGGGCGCGGCACACTGAGTCCTCCGCCCATGCTTTGCGACGTCTGTCAGGCGAATCCAGCCAAGGTCTACCTCACGCAAATTGTCGAGGGGAAGATGCAGAAGGTGAATCTGTGCGAAGCCTGCTCGAAAGAGAAAGGCGTCACGGATCCCACCGGCTTCGCCCTGGCGGACCTGCTGCTCGGCCTCGGCACGCAAACCGAGCTCGAGAAGCCTTCGTCCACCACCGTGGTCACGTCAGATACGCCGCAGCTCAAGTGTCCGGTCTGTGGCTTTTCCCAGGCCGACTTCAAGAAGACGCAGCGGATGGGCTGCAGCGAGTGCTACACCACCTTTTCCGAGAGCATCGCGGCGCCGCTCAAGAGCAACCACAAGAGCCTGCAGCACACCGGCAAGGTGCCCGCGCGGCAGTTCCGCAAATCGGAGCTGGCGAAGAAAATGAAATCCCTGCAAACCGACCTGACCCGGGCGGTGAAAGAGGAGGACTACGAGGGCGCGGCCCAAATCCGCGACGCCATTCGCAAGCTCGAAGGCAAGCTCACGCCCGCGCCATGAAGTTCTCCGCCTTCATTGCCGCCCCGCTCGCGACCCGGCCAGAGGGCGCCCATCACGATATCGTGATCAGTTCGCGCGTGCGCCTCGCCCGGAATGTTAAAGGCCATCCCTTCCCCGGCTGGGCCAAGAAAGCCGACCGCCTCTCGCTCCTCGAGGCGGTGAAGCCCGCCGTCGATGGACTGCCGGAAATGGAGGACGCCTTCTCCGAGTACCTGCAGGACCTCGCCGCGACCGAAAAACAGATTCTCGTCGAGCGCCACCTCATCAGCCGCGAGCACGCGGCCAAGAGCACCGGCAGCGCGGTGGTCATGAATCGGGCGCAGACGCTCAGCATCATGATCAATGAGGAGGATCATTTGCGGATGCAGTCCATCCAGCCCGGCTTCACGCTCAAGAGCGTCTTCCGGGGGATCGACGAGATCGACACGCAGCTCGAGAAAACCCTCGACTACGCCTTCACCCCGAAACTCGGTTATCTCACCGCCTGCCTGACGAATGTCGGCACCGGCATGCGCGCCTCCGCCATGCTGCACCTGCCGGCGCTCGTGCTCGATGACCAGATCAACAAGGTGATTCAGGCTGTGAACAAGATTGGCCTCGCCGTGCGCGGCCTCTACGGCGAAGGCAGCGAGGCGATGGGTAATCTCTTCCAAGTCTCGAACCAGGTGACGCTGGGCGAGAGCGAGGAAGAAATCCTCGGCCGGCTCAACAAGGTGATCGAGCAGATCATTGAGCACGAGCAGAACGCGCGCGCCACGCTGCTGCAGAAAAAGACGACCACGCTGCTCGATCAAATCGGCCGAGCCTACGGCGTGCTGCTGCACGCGCGCTCGATCACGTCGAAGGAAGCGCTCAACCTGCTCTCCTTCATCCGCCTGGGCACCGATCTCGGATTCTTCGCCGCGACCCAGCGCCAGCCGGTGGATGAATTGTTCACCGTGACCCAGCCCGCGCACTTGCAGCGTTCGACTTCGCAAAAACTCGGGCCCGAAGACCGCGATACGCTGCGGTCCGATATCGTGCGCAAGCGCCTGGCTGATTTGCCTCCGCCTGATTCATCTCGCGCCGTCGCGTAGCGATCGGCCCGCTGCATTGGCGCTGGACAGAAAGCAGCCGTGCGCTTTATTTCCCCTTCGTTTTCGCGCGGTTAGCTCAGTGGTAGAGCGCTTGCTTCACACGCAAGAAGTCGCAGGTTCGAACCCTGCACCGCGCAGTTTTTTTTGCCTTGATGGGAAGCTCCAACAGAGTAAACCGCATGACAGCAGCGGACACGGAATGACAGGAAATGGCTGGAAACACGCAAACGGACGCAAACGGTCTTGCAAACGACACGCAAACGATTCAGCCTACGGGCATGAAAGTTCGAAAAGTCCGCTACCCAACGGGGCGGGTGAAATGGTGCTCAGACTTCGGGACAGTCGCGGGGAAACGACTTCAGACGTTCCACGATAAGCGCGATGATGCGATTGCCGCACTTGAGGCCGCGAAGCATGAAGAGAAGCGCCATGGGTTCACCGCGCTGGCGATGACGCACGAGCAGCGCCTGCGTTATGCCACCGCGGAGACTCAGCTTGCCGCGGTCGGCGCGACCATCGAGGAAGCAATCAGCTACTACATCGCGCACCGTGCGAAGGTCGTCTCCCCTGCCCTTGTCGCTGATGTCGTAAAGCGGTGCCAGGACGCGAAGGCGGCGAACGGTCGGCGGCCTCAATACGTGCGTATGCTGGGCGTGGCGGGGCGTGCGCTCGCTGACTGGCTTCCTTCCGGCACGATGGCCCACGACGTCACGGCGGGCATGGTGGGTGATTTCATGGCCTCTCGTTCGCTCGCCCCGAAGACGGCAATCAATTGGCTCGCGGACCTGCATACGGTCTGGGCGTGGGCCATGCAAAAGGGACACGCCAGCGTTGACCCCACGCAAGGCATCGAGCGGCCGAGCAAGACCGACGGCGAGATTGATTTCCTGCGCGTTGATGAGGTCGCACGCGTGCTCTCGATGGTTCAAGAAAAGGAACCCGAATTGCTCGGCTTTCACATCCTCGGCATTTTCGCCGGCATTCGTCCGCAGGAGCTAGCGCGCATGAAGTGGGACGACGTTCGGCCGGAAGAGTCCTCCGCCATCGTCAGCGGCGAGACTTCGAAGACGAGGCAGCGCCGGGTCGTCGAACTGGAGCCCGCGGCGGTGAAATGGCTGGCGACCTGCGAGCGCCGCGCGGACGGGAAAATCTGCGGGCCGCGCATCGAGGTTCGGCTTGCCGCGCTGCGGGTGGATTTCGCGCTTGGCCGCGAGTGGCCACACGATGCGATGCGACACACGTATGCGACGTTCCATTACGCGCACTTCCGCGACGAAAGGAAGTTGCAGGCCAACATGGGCCATCGATCCAGCGCGCTGCTGTACACAAACTATCGGGCCCTCGCCTCCGCGGCGGATGCGGCGCGGTTCTGGAAACTAACCCCAGCGGAGGTCGCTTCGACGAAGCTCTTGTAACCACGCGTGTTTCCCAAGACGAAAATCTCTTCGAGACCGGCGCGACTCTCACGGAATGTTTCCTGGTTTCCGTCACGCTCATAACCTGAAGGTCAGAGGTTCCAATCCTCGCCCAGCAACCAACCTACATCCAGATAGGCAGGGCAATGAGGAGGTTGGTAGGGTAGGACTCTGAAGATGCTTCGTGCGCTTGGAATGCACCGAAATAGCGGGAGATGCATCGAAATTTGCACGGGCAGTTGCACGGGTGCAACGGCACCCCGTCAGGAATCTATTGATCGGGGCCAGCACCCCAATCGGACCGCGCCAAGGTGAAAGCCTCCCTTTCATACACGAAATCGACATTGCCCGGCAAGGCTGACTGGAACCCCAACGCGGCAAGTAGGGCTCGGCTTGCATCATGGTCTGGATCGATCGCGGCTCGAACAGCTTCAACAGTCGGATCTTGGAAGGCATGCGATATCAATCCCGCCGCCAACAGTCGCCCCAGCCCGCGCCCGACCAGCGAGCGCGCGAGCACGATCGACAGTTCGCGGCAGTTCGGGAATTCATCCAATCGCACCATTCCCACCCGTCCCACAAGCCGATCATCGATCCCCATCCCGACGGCCAGAAAACCGTCAGCATTCAGCTGGTCCGCGTTGAACCGCTGGATCCAAACCTCCCGGTCCTGCTGTGGTGGCCCATCCAGGAAATGCTTAACGAATTGGTCAAACTCCAACTCGGCAGCCGCGATTGCATCCCGCGGACAATACGGTCGAATCCAAATGTCGCCGCTGGAATGCTTGACGAGTATCCGACCCATTACAAAGGCTTCCAGTCCATCTGCCGCGATCAAGTGTTCAGCGAAGCCTAGCCGCTTCAGTGAGACTTCTCTGCAATCCGCCGAAGCACCTTCGCGAATTCCGCGCGTTCCTCGAAGAATGGCCAGTGCGCCGAGTGCTCAAAAATGACGAGATCTTTTCCAGCGGGCGCGTCCACCGACTCGAAATAGCGTCGCACCGCACCGGCCGGCGCGATGCGATCAAATCGACCGCAAATGAACGTCACCGGTATGGCGAAGTGCGCGGCCTGCCGGGCGAGGTCGGTCTCGTAGTAGATCTCCCGCCACAGCGCGGCGTAGGAAAAACGGAATCCGAGCGGAATCTTCCCCAAGTCCGTCCACGTGTAATCGGGCGAAGCCAGCGCCAGCTTCACAAAAGTTGAGGGTGGAACCCCGGAGAATTCCCGTTTCGAGAAGAAGGAGACCCAGCGATCCATCACGTCGCAAAGACTCATGTCCGCGTGAGGTGGCGGGCCGATGCGCCGAAGCTCGGCGAGCGCCGTTTCATTCTGATCCTTAAGCGCCTCGCTGAGCGCGAAGTTGTAGCGTTCGAGTTCATTCTCCTGGTAGTGGGCGATCTGCCCGACCCCAAAGTAGGCGAAATAGAGTTCGGGATGGCGCGACACCTCCAGCGCCGAAAAGATCGATCCCCAGGAGTGCGCCACGAGGTAACACTTCGGCCGCTGGAGGCGCGCCAGAACTTTCGAGACCGCTTCGTGTAAGTCCGCGGCAAATTGCTCGAGGTGCATCGTCTCCGCGGACATCCCAAACGCGTACGATTTTCCTGCGCCGCGTTGATCCCAGTGCACGACGACAAAGTCATTCTCCAACTCGCGCATCACGGCCGCGAAAGGCATCTGGGGAAAGCCCGGTCCGCCATGGACGAAGAACAAGACGGGGCTGTCGCGCTGCCGTCCGCGCATCCGGATCCACTGCCTCACGCCACCGATCTCGACAGCTTCCAGGGTTGCTATTCCCACCGCCGGATCGACGGCCTGACGACTCCGCTCCACCGCCTGCAAACGGCTGCGCCAGATACCGGCGGCCGCCGCCATCAATCCCGCGAGGATTCCCGCACCCAGCGCAACCCGCGTTAGTCTTCTCATTGCGCCACTGCTTACTCTGCGATCCATGTACCTGCCAATCGCTTCACGGTCACCGAACTCGAGCCGTTGGGCGGAATTCACACCGTCATGTCGATGTCACCCTTTCTGCGCAAATTTGCGCTCGCGGCGCATATTATTTCATCCGTGGGATGGCTGGGCGCGATAGTGCCCTATCTTGCCCTCGCGATCGCGGGACTGACCAGCAACGATGCGCGCTTCGCGCGGGGCGCCTACGTTTCGATGGAACTGATTGGCTGGTATGTCATCGTCCCGCTGAGCCTGGCCGCTCTGCTCAGCGGGCTGATCCAGTCGCTCGGCACCTCCTGGGGCTTGGTCCGGCATTGGTGGATCATTGCGAAGCTTGGACTGACGACAGGCGCGGTCTTCGTCCTGTTGGGGCACATGCAGGCGGTGAGCCGCATGTCACGACTTGCGACCGACGCAACTTTCACGGCCGGTGACTTTCGAGCGGAGCGGATTCAGCTTTTTGTACACGCAGCGGGCGGCTTATTTGTGTTGCTTGCGGTCACGGCGATCTCGGTCTTTAAACCGTGGGGCCTGACGGCCTACGGCCGGCGTCATTTATCGAAGTCCGCTGTGCCCCGTCGCAGCAGCGAAGAAGCCGAACCCACCCGAATTACAGTATTTCCCACCCGCAAAGCACGCTGGTCGCGGATCATCGGGGTTCACGCCATCGCACTCTTCCTGCTCTTCGTTTTTCTGCACCTTGCCGGCGGCGGTGTTGGGCGCCATTGAGGCGGAGAGTGACCATCCCGACTGGATTCGCTGCAGCGAACCGGCAGCTGTCACGCCCGAGCTTGGCTGTTCAGCGTGATCGCCCAGGAATTTGTTGCCCATCAATGTCGGGCGAGAGCTGGAGTGGTAGTTCTTGAGAAATGCCGGGCGAGTTCCGCCGCCATCAGATGGCCTCCATGACAGATCACTCGAATCCGAAAAGCTGCTCTCGGAAAGGTGCGTAGACGGACCGCGAACATCGCGTGATGCTGCGAGCCATGGTAGGCAAGTGGGATCGGTCTCGGCAAATAGTTGCTCGCGATTTGTTCCAAAGGTTGGCCGACACGGTCGAGGATCAAGACGTGGATGTGCGTGCTGAAGTCTTCAGGATAATTGTAGCCAAAGCGCCGCTCGACCCAGCCGGAAACTAACAGTCCTCCCAGATAGGGCTGCACCTGAACGCTAAGGATTTCGACAGGACCATACGATAACGCTTCGGTGCCCGGCATCTGCCGCTGAGCCGGACCTGCTCGTGCAATATGTGCGAGAGTCGTCAGCGCAAGGAGCGCTACGGCGAATTTGGCTAGTGGCGCGAACATGGATTGGAACTCGATCGGAGCCGAGTTGCCCTCATCGCGGCGAGGGTTTGGCTTGCAGCGAGGCCCGACGCAGGCGCAGGGCGTTGCCGATCACCGAGACGGAGGACAGGCTCATGGCCGCTCCCGCAATCATCGGGCTAAGCAGCGTGCCAGTGAACGGATAAAGCGCTCCCGCGGCGAGCGGAATGCCGAGGAAATTGTAGACGAAGGCGAAGAAAAGGTTTTGGCGAATGTTGCGTAGTGTGGCCCGGCTGAGGCGGATCGCCTTGGCGATGCCCCGCAGATCGCCTTTCACGAGGGTGATGCCCGCGCTTTGCATGGCGACATCAGTGCCTGTGCCCATCGCAATCCCAACCTCCGCTTCGCTCAGGGCCGGCGCATCGTTGATCCCGTCGCCGGCCATGGCCACGTGCTTGCCGGCCGCGCGGAGCTTTTTGACGTACGCCACCTTCCCATCGGGGGTGACCTCGGCCTCCACCGCGTCGAGCCCCAGCGTTTTGGCCACCGCCGCCGCGGTTCGCCGGTTGTCGCCAGTGAGCATCGCAATTTGGATCGCCAAGGCCTGGAGTTCGCGGATGGCATCTGCCGTCGTGCCTTTAATCGGATCGGCCACTGCGACGATTCCGGCGGGCTTGCCGTCCACCGCGACAAACATCGCCGTCTTGCCGTCTTCCTGCAGCTTTGCCGCGGTCGCTTCGAGAGCTTCCACCCCAGCCACGCGTTCATCTCGCAAAAAGCCCGGCTTGCCCACCAAGACGACGCGCGCGCCCACCTTGCCGGCGACTCCGCCGCCGGTAACGGATCGAAAATCGGTCGTGGCTTGAAGTTTGAGGCCTTTCTCCTGCGCGCCGCGCACGATCGCGGCCGCGAGCGGATGCTCGCTGCTTTGCTCCAGCGAGGCCGTCAGGAGCAGCAGTTCGTCGAGGTCGAAGCCCGCCACGGGCAGCGTATCGATCAACTTTGGCTTTCCCTCCGTAAGAGTGCCGGTTTTGTCGACGACGAGCGTGTTGACCTTCTCCAGGCGCTCGAGGGCTTCGGCGTTTCGGATCAGCAGACCTTCCTGAGCGCCGCGTCCTACGCCAACCATGATCGACATCGGCGTTGCGAGACCCAAGGCGCACGGGCACGCGATAATGAGAACCGCGACGGCGTTCATGATGGCATAGGCCAGGCGCGGTTCCGGACCGAGCCACATCCAGAGGATGAATGTGAGGACCGAGGCTCCGAGCACGAAGGGCACAAAAATGCCGCCCACCCGATCCGCGAGCCCTTGGATTGGCGCTCGGCTGCGCTGCGCTTCCGCGACCATGGCCACGATTTGTCCGAGCAAGGTATCGCTCCCAATGCGCTCGGCGCGCATGACGAACCCACCGGTCGCATTCACGGTTCCGCCGGTGACCTTGTCCCCGGCCGCCTTCTCCACCGGGACAGGTTCTCCGGTGATCATGGATTCATCCACGCTGCTGTGGCCTTCGACCACGCTGCCATCGACGGGCACCTTGCCGCCGGGCAGAACGCGGAGTTGATCGCCCACCTTCACCTGCTCCAGAGCGACGTCTTCATCGCCGTGCTCGGTGATACGACGGGCGGTGGGCGGCGCCAGATTGAGCAAGGCCTTGATGGCGCTGCCGGTGCGGCTCCGCGCCCGGAGTTCCAGCACCTGCCCGAGTAGGACGAGCACGATGATGACTGCCGCCGCCTCGAAATAGATTCCCACCTTGCCGGGCATTCCAGCCATACCCGCGGCCGGCGGAAAGAGCCCCGGCGCCAGCATCGCGATCACGCTGTAGACGTAAGCCGCACCCACGCCGATCGCGATAAGCGTGAACATATTGAAATTGCGCGTGACGAGCGAACGCCAGCCCCGGCGAAAAAAGGGCGCGCCGGCCCAGAGCACGACGGGGGTGGCGAGCAGGAATTGTCCCCAGCGGGAAATCTCACTATCGACCCAGAGCTGATGCCCAATCGCCGGGATGATGTGTAACATGGCGACCAAAAACACGGGCAGCGCGAGCGCGCCGCCGATCCACATCCGCCGCGTCATGTCTCGCAGTTCGGTCTCATCCTCCGGTGCGTCCGGGGTGAGCGTTTTCAATTCCAATGCCATGCCGCAGATCGGGCATTCGCCGGGATGATCCTGCTGGATCTGGGGGTGCATCGGGCAGGTGTAGATCTGCTGTTGCGTCGGGGCCTTCCAAGCGGGATCCCGCTCGAGAGCCATGCCGCATTTCGGACAGTCGCCCGGCTGATCGGATTCCACCCCCGCGCACATCGGACAGTAGTATTTCGCGGCGGCGGACGGCTTCACACTCGGGTCCGCGTGATGGTGCTCGGAAGCGTGGTCGTGCCCGGCACTCCCGCCGCAGCAATCGCCCCCGCCGCTGGCCTTTCCAGAAAGGAACTTCAGCCGGCAATGCTCGCTGCAAAAGAACTCGGTTTTGTCGTCACGCTCAGCGCTCAGCGCCGTCCGCTCGTCTACTTCCATTCCGCAGATGGGGTCCGTTTTCATAATGCTGGCATCGTGTCCGAAGGGCATCCGCACGCGTCGTTCCGGTCTGTGCGGGGCGCAGAGTTACGTCTTTTTCGGGGCGCGCGAGGAATTGTGGGAAACAAAGATCCGCCATTGGCCACGCTCCTTGCGGAGAACGCTGGTAGTCACGCCTTGCCGCTCGACCACCTTGCCATCGGCTTTGACGACGAGGCGGTACACGTAGGTCTCGGTCGCGAAGGCAAACGGTGGCTCGACCCGCACGGCGACCAAGTAGTCGTTGTATTTGAACTCGCTGAATTCGGCGAGTTCCGGCGTCATGTGATGCTCCAGGTAGTGGGCGTAGTTGCCCTCAACTCCGCCACTCTCGAAGACGCTTGAATCGGAGGAGAACAGGCCCGCCGTGCCGGCCAAATCGAGTTTCTCGACCGCGACTTTATAAGAGTTCAAGACTCTCTTAACGGCTTCCGCTTCCCGCGACGAACTCTTCTCGCGCGATGGGTTCACGGCAGGTGAGGCGGGCTCGTGCGCGCCGACGGAAACTACCGGGAAAACGAGGACGATGGCGACAAAGAGACGGAAGATCATGGGAGCGGAGCGGAGGGGATGTGTGGTGACGTGGGAAGGAAAAAGGTGCCTGCCGCGCACAGTGCGAGGGCGCTCGCTGCCAGCGGGTACCCCAAGCGGGGAAAGCGGCGCGCCAGGCGCTTGCCGAGATCCACGCCGAGCCAGCCCGTCAGCATGGCCACGAAAGCAAAGCCGCCGGCGAATTCATGCGCCCACGAGGAGCCAGCCACAATCTCGCCGTGCTCGTGCCCGTGGCATAAGACGAGCCAGGCAAACGCTCCGAGCGCGAAGCCCCGAGCCCACGGCTGGTCGAACACCAGCAGGCAGGCCGCAAGCGCGAGGACTGGTGCGAGGGAGGTGGGCGTGCAAGGCAGGGCGAATCCGCCGATCGCCGACTCAGCTCCGATCGTTACGAGACTGAGGGCGAAGGCCGGGACGAGCCAGGGCCAGCCACCGGGGAGTCGAGCGCCCCAGAGCCCCAAGCCAATCATCGCCAGGAAATGATCGATTTTCTGCATCCCGTGCAGAAAGCCCGAACCGAAACCCTGCTGCGCCGCGTTGAGGTGCTCGTCGAGGATCTCCTGCAACATCCACAATAACGCGACCCCGAAAATGGCGCCCACTACCGCTTGGTGGCGGAGCAGTGCGCGGGCGAGTGCGACGCCACCTAGCACTGAGGACGAATGTCTTTGTTCCTTCACAAGCGCGAGAGGACCGGAGGATGAGCAGAATTGGCGGCCGTCGCTAGTTCACGCACTTCCCCGGCTTTGGCGGGAACATCCGCATCGGCGAAGGGATCGGCGTGCGCGCGCTTTAGATAATGTTCGCTCGCCCGGCGACCGAACTTGAAAAAGATCGCGGGTGTCACCGCCATATCCAGAATCGTGGAACTGACCAAGCCCCCCAAGATCACCACGGCGACAGGAAACAGAATCTCCTTGCCGGGCTGACCCGAAGAAAGCACCAGCGGGATCAGCGCCAACCCAGCGGTCAAGGCCGTCATGGTCACGGGGACAAGTCGCTCAAGGGAGCCGCGCTCGATCATCTGCTCACGGAAGGCTTCGCCTTCGTGCTCCATCAGGTGGAGATAGTGGGAGATCATCATGATCGTATTGCGCGAGGCAATCCCCGCGAGGGTGATGAAACCGACGAGCGAGGCGATACTGATCTTGCCGACCAGGAGATAGGTCAGCGCCAGGCCTCCGATGAAGGCGAGCGGAATATTCAGGAGAATCTGCGCGACGATCATCGCGCTCCGGAAATGCGCGTAGAGGAGCAGGAACATGGCGGCGAGCGTGAAGATCGAGAGGATCCCAATGAGGCGGCTGGCTTCCTGCTGGCTTTGGAATTGGCCCTCGAACGAGACGAAATACCCGCTGGGAAGGTGCACCTTTTTGTTGATCAACGCTTGCGCCTCCCGCACGACCGAGCCGAGGTCGCGTCCGCTGACGTTGGCCGCGACCACGATGCGTCGTTGCACATTTTCGCGGTTGATGATGTTCGGACCCTTGCCCTCCAGCACGTCGGCGATCAGCGAGAGAGGCACCTTTCGACCTCCCTCCGCATCGATGAGCGTGTTGCGAAACGCTTCCACGCTGTTTCGCGCGTCTTCCTGATAGCGCACAAAAATGTCGTACGTCTTCTGTCCGTCGAGCACTTGGCCGGCGACTTTCCCATTGAAGGCGACTTCGAGAATTTCATTCAGCTCGCCCACCTGAATGCCATAAAGTTTGGCCTTTTCGCGGTTCACCTGGATGCGCACCTGCGGGATGAGTACCTGCTTTTCGACGGCCAGATCCACGAGGCCCGTCACGCTCTGCATGACTCGCTCCACCTCGCTGGCGGCCTCGCGCAGCGTATCAAGATCGGCGCCGAAGATCTTTACCGCGATTTGCGAGTTCACGCCTGAGAGGATGTGATCGAGGCGATGGCTGATGGGCTGGCCGACATTCACGACAATCCCGGGGATCTGCCCGAGCTTTGTGCGGATTTCGTCGAGCACTTCGGCATGACTCCGCCGGGAGGAACCCTCCTTGAAATCGACGTCGATTTCCGTCGAATGCACACCCTCGGCGTGTTCGTCGAGCTCCGCGCGTCCCGTGCGGCGGCCCACGGAAGCGACTTCGGGCACGCTCAAAATCAATTTTTCCGCAATCGTTCCGATGCGATTCGATTGCGAAAGCGAAGTGCCGGGCGCACTCAGCAGGTTCACCGTTGAAGTGCCTTCGTTGAAAGGCGGCAGAAACTCTTTCCCCATCCGCGGATATAGCGTGAAGGACCCCGCCACGAGGAGAAGCGCCGCCCCCATGACAATCCACGGGTGGCGCAGCGAAGGGCGGAGGATGAAACGGCGATCGAAAGTCTTGATCTGTCGCACGAGCCAGCCGTCTTCCTCACTGCTCATGCGTTTCATCCGCGGCAGGAGATAGGAGCAGAGCACGGGGATGACCGTGAGGGAGACCACGAAGGACGCGATCATCGCGACGATCGTCGCGATGCCGATGGGTGCGAAGAGGCGGCCCTCGATCCCGCTCAATCCGAAGAGTGGGATGAAGACCAGGATGATGAGCAGGGTGGCGAAGAGGATAGAGTTTCGCACCTCGGTCGAGGCATCGGCGATCACCCGCAAAACCGGTCGCGGCCGCGGCTCATGCCGATTTTCGCGCAGGCGTCGGAAGACATTTTCCACATCCACAATGGCGTCGTCCACCACCATGCCGATGGCCACGGCGAGGCCGCCCAAGGTCATCGTGTTGATGGAGATGCCGGCAAATTTGAAGTAGAGCGCCGCCACGACGAACGAGAGCGGGATGGCGGTGAGCGTGATCAGCGTGGTGCGGAAATTGAGCAGAAAGAGAAAGAGCACGATCACGACCATGATCCCGCCATCGCGGATGGCTTCCTCGACGTTGGTGATCGCCGAACGAATGAAGTTCGCCTGCTTGAAAAGCGGCCGCAGCTTCACGTCGTCCGGCAAACCTTTCTGGATATCCGCCAGCGCCGCTTCGACTGCCGAGGTAAGCGTGATCGTGTCGACGCTCGGTTGTTTTTGCACCGAGACGATGACCGCGGCGCGCCCGTTGACCCCCGCATCGCCTCGCATGACCTGGCGTCCAAGGGTCACCTCCGCGACCTGGCGCAGCAGAATGGGGACGCCTTTGCGCTCCGCGACCACGGAATCGCCGATCGCCTCGAGCGAAGTAGTACGGCCGATGTTTCGAACCAACGATTCCTGGTTGGCCCCCTCGATGTAACCACCGGAGGTGTTGGTCTGGGAACGAGCCGCGGCATCCTGCACCTGTTTGAGGGTGAGCCCGTAGGCGGCCAGCTTTTCGGGGCTGGCGATGATCTGGTATTGCTTCACTCCTCCCCCGATGGGGATGACCTGGCTGACTCCCGGGATTGTCAGGAGCCGCTGGCGAATGGTCCAATCGGCGATGGTTCGCAGATCCATGGGCGCGGTTTTTTCGCCCTCGCTGCTCAATCCAATGAGCATGATTTCTCCCATGATCGAACTGATTGGCCCCATCACCGGGGTCACGCCTTTGGGCAGCTTGGCGCCGGCAAGCTGCAAGCGTTCCTGCACGAGTTGGCGCGCGCGGTAAATGTCGGTTCCCCAGTCGAATTCGATAAATACGATGGAAAGCCCGATCCCGGAATTCGAGCGCACGCGCAAAACTCCCGGCGCACCGTTCATGGCCGTCTCGAGGGGGAGCGTCACCAACGTCTCCACCTCCTCTGGAGCAAGGCCTTCGGCCTCGGAAAGAATCGTCACCGTCGGTCGGTTCAGGTCGGGAAACACATCGACCGGCAGTTTCACGAGCGTGAAGACTCCGTAGATGAGGAGCAGCACCGACCCCGCCAGCACAAATAGCCGGTTGCGCAGGGAGAATTCGATCAGCCGGTTCAGCATGGCTCGGTCTTTCGCAGAGGCGGCGGGGCGCTCATGGACGGGAGAGGACCGGGCGGCCCGAAGCGCGTTCGGCCGAAGGGTTGCCCTCGTGCGACGCAATTCGCCGACGGCGGCGGACGAGCAAGATCACATTGAGCAGCAACGAGGCCGCGAGAGCGGCGGCCCAGGCCCACGGCGCGACGCCGGGTGCGAGCGCTGGTTTGGGTTCGGCGGCCGATCCGGGCTCGTCCGGTTTCGCCGGGCCTGCCTTCGGCACGGGCTTGGCACTCGCAACGTATTGCAGCTGGTAATTTCCCGTCACCACCACCTTCTCGCCGGGGACCACACCGAAAATGATCTCGATAAAGCGATCGTCCGAAATCCCGGTAACCACGGAACGGCGCTCGAAGGTGAGACCCTTGTCGTCCGCCTCGACAAAGACAAACAGATTGCCGGCATCACCAAGCACGGCCGAGCGTGGGACGGCGCTCACGGCATCACCCGCGGCAGTCACGATCGTGATAGTGGCCTGCATATTCGGGCGCAGTTTCAGATCGGGGTTGGCCACCCGCGCCCAAACCTTGAGGCTGCGCGTTTCGGGATCCAAGGTGCCGGCGAGTCGCTCGATGACTCCGTCGAAAATCTCGTTTGGATTCGCCTCGGCGCGCACGCGAACCTTCTGGCCGACACGAACCGCATTGACCTGTCCTTCGAAGACGCGTGCCTGCACATAGATTTCGCTCAAGTCGGCGAGCGTCAGAAGTTTCGTGTTGGGATCCGCGCCTTGACCGACGAAGACTTCGCGCGCGAGCACCACACCTTCGATCGGCGACAAGTATTCAGCGCGCGGGGGGGGGTTGCCGACCTGCAGACTCTCCACTTCCGCAACGAGCTCGCCTTTTTTCACCATCTGTCCCTCGTTGACCGGCAGTTTCGACACTCGCCCCGCGATCCGTCCCGTCACGATGGCCGTGCGGTCCGGGATCGCCTCGAACTGACCGATGACAAGCAGCGTCTTTTCCAAAGCGCGCAGATCAGCCTCGACTGACTTTAGCCCGAGGTTTTGTCTCGCTTCCGTCGTGATCGAAATTGGCCCAAGCGCGGCTTCGCCTCCCGGAGCTTCGTCGTGTCCGGCGTGGGCCGACACGCGGGCGTCAAACCAAAGCAAGGCGAACGTCAGAACGGAGACGCGCAGCGCGAAGCGAGTGGACGGGGATTTCATACAGACGGAGTTGGCGTGGCAAGGGAGGAGCTTCATTTGGGGGCATTTCTCCGGGGGGCGGGCTCGCGTTGTCGCAGGAGTTCGCGCGCCAGGAGCCGATGCGAAGCGGCTGCAGTTTGGAGATCCACCAGGGCCAGAGCCCGATCTCGCGCCAAATCGACCGAGGCGACGCGGAGCGTCGCACGCTGATTCTGGGATTGGAGGATTTGGGTAAAGTCCACTTTCCCTTCACCGTAACCTTGCTGGAGCAGAGCGGTGTTCTGCGAGATCAGCGGCAGGACGCTGCGCTCATACGAAGCGAGGGCTGCGCCGAGGCGGCCGGCCCGCTCTGTCGCAATCGCGCTTTCGGTTCGAACGGCCAGGCGTTGCGCGGCGACCTGTCCGAGGGCGAGTTGCTCCGCGGCCCGCTGTTCGTAAATCTTGCCTTGATTGCGATTGAAGAGGGGGAGCGGGAATGCCAGCTTGAGCCCGAGCGTCTGATCGGTTTTCAGGCCGATCGGCTCATCGGTGCGTCGCGAGTGATCGACGCTCACGCCGATCGTCGGATCGCCCCACGCCTCCACGCGCGCCAGACGTGCTTCCGCCCGGGCCCGCTCCGCCCCGAGTT
Source organism: Chthoniobacterales bacterium (assembly GCA_038226705.1). Classification (GTDB taxonomy): domain Bacteria; phylum Verrucomicrobiota; class Verrucomicrobiia; order Chthoniobacterales; family SZAS-18; genus SZAS-18. The sequence goes on from JBBRQH010000031.1 coordinate 42,670, forward strand.
CAGCGACGCGTATATCCGGTCGCAAGAGTAGCGCACGGCTCACATCGGCCGAGGCGCTCAAAGAGTAGGCCACACTTTGCAAGGATCCCTCAAGCATGAGCGGCGCCCGCGGAGCCAGGCCGAGTTTTTGGCGCAAGAGGAGAAGATTGGCCTGCCTATCGGCCTCGAGGAGACCAATTTCCTGCTGGAGCCTTTGCCGCTCGATCGTCGCGAGATTTACATCCACTTCCGAAACCTGCGCGGCCGCAAAACGCTGGCGCGAAAGTGTGACAAGCTCATCCGTCGTTCTCAGCAGGTCGCGACGAGCGGCAATTTGTTCCGCGCCGGCCAGAACCTGGACGAAAAGGCGCTGCATTTCTCCGAGCAGGAGGCGCTCGCGGTTGCGGATCTCCGCAATCGCCTGAGCGACCTCGACCCGACCAACGGCGCGGGCGCTCGCTAGACGCGACGTTAGCGGGAACGCTTGGCTAATGCCGATACTGAACTTGCGTTCTCCCTCATTCTGGAAGGTGCGGTCCGTCTCGCCGGCAATCTCGAGTGCGGGGTTGGGCCAAAGACCTGCTTGCAGAAGTCGTCCGCGGGCCTTTTCCACCTCAAAGTAAGCCGCTTTGAGGTCCAAATTGTTCCGCAAGGCGAGCGCTGCCGCGGCGTCCAGCGTCAAAGCCCGGGCCACACGCGGCCCGGGCAACGCGGCCACGAGAAGGGCGCAGCCCAATGAGAGGAAACGGAATTCGCGATAAACCATGGTGAGCCGGAGCCGCGCTGGCGCACGCTCGGCATATGTGAACGCTCGGGCGGCACGTGACCCCGCAAAATATCATTCCGAACATCCCTGCCTTAGCGGATTAAGACAAATATTGGGGGAAGGGAACTCACCCGAACGTTATCAGTCTGACCACCATGAATGCACCCCGCGACCCCGATGCTCGGCTGAGCGAGATCTTGCGCGCCCTCGCCCGCCATCCGCTCCCCATTCCCCCAACGTCCCTTGAGGCAAACGTTTGGCGACAGATTAGACAGCGGGCACGCCCAGAATCGTCAGACTGGCTCGGCCTGTTCATTCGCCTTTTGCGTCGTCCGCTTTTGGCGGCCTCGGCGTTTCTGATGGCGATCGGAATCGGCCTCGGATTCGGCGCGGTCGCGACGATGCGCTCAGCGGCCGACCGCCAATTCGCCAGCCAGGCGCTACATCTGGAAGTTTTTTCGCAAAATGCGCCGGGATTGCCCGCGGCCCGGATTACCCGCCGATGAGCGCGAACCGCACGCGCAGCCTGGCGCTCTTTTTTGGGTCCATCGCTTTCGTCGCGATTTTCTGTGCGCTCTGTGCAGCGTGGTGGGTGCGAAGTCACCCAGTGCAACGCAGCGATGATGAGGCTCACCGTTGGTTTCATAGGCATTTCCATCTGACCGCCGAGCAAGACCGCCTCCTGGAGCCGACGGAACGCCGTTTCGCCGAGGCGCAAGCCAAGGCAGTGGCCGAAATCCGGGCGGCCAATCGCGATTTGGCCTCGGCCATCAAGGCTGACGGGAAATATTCCACCGCCGTCGAGGCGGCGATCGAGCGAATCAGTCGGGCGCAAGCCGAACTGCAAAAAGCGACGATCCGTCATTGCCTCGAAATGAAGGAGCATCTTACGCCCGAACAAGCGAAGGGATTACTCGATATGATGGCGTCAGCCTTGAGCGATCCTCCCGAATGACAATTCTTCGCTCGGTGCCGCACCCCGGCTTCCGGCCCGCACTCTTACCGGCAAAGCTTGGTTAAGCTGCGCGGGTCTTCCCCTATTTTCATGGAGTCGGATGACCACAGTGTCATGGCAGCGCTCCAATCCGGGGATGACTCCGCCTTGGATCAAATCATGGTCCGTTATCGCGAACCAATCTTCGGTTTCGCGTTCCGGCAGCTCGCGAATGAAAGCGCGGCCGCAGATGTGACGGAGGAAACGTTTGTGCGCGTCTACCTCCATCGCTCGAAATTCAAGCCCCACGGCTCCTTTCGTGCCTGGCTTTATCGCATCGCGTCCAACCTCTGCGTCGACCATGCGCGGCAACTCCGCCGGAACGAAGCGATTTCACTCGACGCGGTGAGCGAGACTCATCCTGGCGCTCCCCTCTTGGACCGTTTGCCGGCGGGAGATCCAGCCCCGGATTTAGCAGCGGCGACCGCCGCAGACGTCGCAGAACTTCACGCCTCGATCGCGGCCCTTGCACCGTCGCTACGCGAGCCGTTGGTACTTTTCGCGCTGGAGGAGCGATCCCAGCAGGAATGTGCGGAGCTTCTGGGCATCTCGGCGAAGGCTGTGGAGAAGAAGGTGGCGCGGGCGCGGGCTCTTCTGCGGAAACAATTGGAACACCTCTTGCGCTGAAACCGCGGCAGAGGGACTTCGCAGGAAAGCAACCCGCGCTGCCGGAGGGCAAAGTTATTTGGGGGGTCGGGGCCCTTGCGAAACGTTGTACGGAAACCATGAGAACCTTTCGCCCCTTCTTGCTCTCCTTTGCGCTTAGCCTCGCAGTTCCATCGGCCCAAGTCGTCTTGGCCCACGAGCCGACGCCCAACTCCGGAGCCGCCGCAGAGAAGAAAAGTTTCCCCTCGCTCGGAGCCGCCTGGGCGGAAGCCAAGGCTGGCGCCGACGATCTCGAAAAAGGCATCACGGCCAAGGACAGCAAAAAAGCTCACGCCGGGGAGGAGCGAGTTTCGGCCGCGCTGAACTGGATGGGCGCCAACAGCCCCATCGTGACGGGCGACCAAGCCCCCCGGCTCGCTGGCGCCATCAAGGGAGCGCTAAAGGCTGCCGACGGCGCGCACGATGCGGCCGACGCCGGCGATTTCGCCAAGGCTGACACCGAGCGAAAGAAGCTGACGGGCGCGCTCAAGTTGATCGAAGCGCAGTATCCCAAGGGCTCGCTCTAAGATGGGCGGCCGTCAGAAAACGTGGGCAGATTTACCGGAAGGATGCGGTGCCAAGGGCGGTTCACCGGTCCTATCGTGACGAACGAATCGCTCACGGAGATGAAATCCTTTCGATGGACGGCCATTTGGTGCGGCTCGATCGCGCTCGCGATCATTTTCGCTGCATGCGGAAAATCCGGCACCGCCTCCTCGAACGCCGCGCCTCTGACGCCCTCACCGGCGCCTGAGAAAGGCGCAGCCAAATTCCGCACGATCACGGCGTCTCAGCTCGCCGAGATGCTCCCGGCGAAAACCTTCACGCTGGTGAACGTTCATACGCCAGACGAAGTGAACATCCCGCAAACCGATCTGAACATCCGGTTCGACCATATCGCCGAGAATCTGGCGAAGCTTCCAAGCAAAGACTCACCCATCGTCATCTACTGTCGAAGCGGGCAAATGAGCCGCAAGGCGACTCTTACCCTCGTTGAGTTGGGGTATACAAATCTGACCGATGTCGCGGGAGGCTTTCTGGCGTGGAAAGCGGCGGGCGAGGCAACCATCCCGGTACCTTGAAAGTCCGACACCGGCTTCAACTCGCGAGCGTAACAAACGCACAGAGATTCCGTAGATTTGACCAGTCGGCCCACCAAGCTGCTTCGAAGCAATTGGAACCTTAACCCGGGATCCCACGGCCACATCTCCGAAACACTCTGTTTGCACGTTGCCTCCATCCAGTGACGCGGAGCTGGTCGCATGCGCAGAAAGCTCCTGGGAGATGAACGAAATGGCTCGTTAAGTCCGTGCGCCCCAAATGAAATCTCGCCATGAACCGCCGCCGTTTCCTTCGCCTCTCCGCCGCCGCCGGAATTTTCGCCGGCCTCGAGCGTCTCGCCCCCGCCTATGCGCGGACTGCGCTCGCGCGCGGGCAAGCCGGAGGCGCCATCGATCTGGCCATCGCCAAGCAGACGATCGCCATCGGCGGGCGCCAAGTCTCCGCGCTTGCGATCAATGGGACGGTCCCTGGTCCTCTCGTTCGCCTGCGCGAAGGGCAGGAGGCGATCATTCGCGTCACCAATCGACTGGCAGGGGAGTCGACTTCCATCCATTGGCACGGGCTCCTTCTGCCCTTCCGCATGGATGGCGTGCCCGGTGTGAGCTACGGCGGGATCGCCGCGGGAACAACTTTCGAATATCGTTTCCCCGTTCGGCAAAACGGGACCTACTGGTATCACAGCCACACCGCCGCGCAGGAGCAGCTCGGCGTCTACGGGCCGATCATCATCGACCCCGCCGGCTCCGAACCCTTTCGCTCCGATCGCGAATACGTGGTGATGCTCGGTGACTGGCTTTCGGGCAATCCGGAAACGATGCTTTCGAAGCTCAAGAAAGACAGCGGCTACTCGAATTTTCAGCGGCGCACGGTCGGGGATTTTGTGCGCGATGCCCGCCGGGACGGCTTGAAGGCGGCTTGGGCGGATCGGTTGGAGTGGGGGAAGATGCGCATGGATCCCACCGATATCGCCGACATCACCGGCGAGCACTTTACGTTTTTGCTGAACGGACTTGCTCCGGGCTCGAACTGGACGGGGCTCTTTCGCCCCGGCGAGCGCGTCCGTTTGCGATTCATCAACTCGGCGGCGGTGACGTTCTTCGATGTTCGCATCCCCGGGCTGCGGATGACGGTCGTTGCTGCGGATGGGCAGTACGTGAAGCCGGTCACCGTCGATGAATTCCGGATTGGAATCGCGGAAACCTACGATGTGATCGTGGAGCCCAAGGAAAGCCGGGCCTTTACCATCTTCGCCGAAACGATGGATCGGAGCGGCTTCGCCCGCGGCACGCTGGCGCCGCAAGCGGGCATGACGGCGCCTCTGCCGGAAAGGCGGAAGCGTCCGCTGCGCACCATGGCCGACATGGGCATGGCGATGGGCGCAATGCGCGGCATGGGAGACAAGCCCCCTGGTGGCGCACCCGCGGGCGACGCGATGGCCGCGATGCCTGGAATGGGCAGCAAGCCGATCAGTGCTGCTCCAAAAGGGGATGCGATGGCCGCGATGCCAGGGATGGGAAACAAACCCGCCAGCGCCCCCGCCCCAGATGCAATGGCCGGGATGCCAGGCATGGGGCCAAAACCTGCGGCGACCGGAGCTGCGCCGGCCATGCACGGACCGGACAAGCATGGGCCAGGGAACTCGGTCGTGGCGATGTCGCCGCAAAACCGACTGGGCGAACCCGGCACCGGACTCGAGGGCATGCCGTGGCGCGTTCTCGTCTACAACGATCTCCAAAGCCTGACCCCTGGCTATGATCGCCGGCCGCCCGAGCGCGAGATCGAGATTCACGCGACCGGCAACATGGAGCGCTACATGTGGTCCTTTGACGGCAAGAAGTACTCGGAGGCCAAAGAACCAATCCGCTTCTACTACGGCGAGCGACTTCGCTTCACGATGGTGAATGACACCATGATGGAGCATCCGCTCCACCTGCACGGCATGTGGATGGAACTCGACAACGGGCACGGGGCCCACAAGCCGCGCAAGCATACCGTCATTCTGAAGCCGGGCGAAAAACTCTCCGTGGAAATCACGGCGGACGCGCCCGGCCTTTGGCCATTCCACTGCCACGTTCTCTACCACATGGAGGTGGGGATGTTTCGCGTGGTTTCCGTCGTGCCCAGAACGTGAGGCCGTACGACGCAATGAATTGGAACCCGCTGAAAGCGCCAACCGGAATCCGCCATGAAACTCTATTTTACGAACGCCAGCCGTAACCTGCTCGCGGCTTCGATCGTCGCCTCGCTGCTTGGGTGGGGGGGGTCGGCGTCGGCGCAGCAGGCGATGGACGGAATGCCCGGCATGGCCCCGACGCCGACGCCGACGCCAAAGAAAGCTGCGGCCTCGCCCACGAAGTCTCCAGGTGAAGCTTCCTCCGACATGAAAGACATGCCGGGAATGTCCGCGCCCACGCAGCCGACAGTGGCTCCAAAGCCGTCGCCGAATCCCGTGATAGGCCAACCTACGCCTCAGGGCAAAAAGGAAATGGACGCCATGCCGGGAATGGCGACGCCCGCCCAGCCAAGCCAGCCCCCGACTCCCGCAGCCAAAGCCCAGGGAGATGGCGCCTCTACCGACATGAAAGACATGCCTGGAATGGGCACGCCAACCCCGTCTCCCCGTCCTCCGAAGGGCAAGCCCGGGCCGCCTGGTCAAACGGCGATGGAGGCTATGCCGGGTATGGAAGCACCCGCCAAAACGGCGAAAGCGGCTCAAGGAACCAAAATGGAGGACATGCCGGGGATGGGCCCCAAGAAGACAGCAGGCAAGAAAGACCCCATGAGCAACATGCCCGGGATGGCAGGAAGCGAATCGAAGAAGAAGGACAGTATGAGCGGAATGCCCGGCATGGGGGGGAACGGATCGAAGAAGAAGGGAAGTATGAGCGGGATGCCCGGCATGCCGGCGAATGGCGCACCGGAAAATGCCCGGATGAGCGCCCCGGGCGTGACCATCCTGGGTCCGCACCGCAAGTGGAATCCACCCAAGGGTGACAATCGCGCGGCGGAGCTCCTCTCTCAACCCATGCTCGATCAGCACATGAAAGATTTGCCGCCACCGGTCGAGGATAAGAAGACCCACACCTTCGTCCTTTTCGATCTGCTCGAGTATCGGGCTTACAATCGCGGTTCGCCGACCTTTAGTTGGGACGTCGTCGGCTGGATTGGAGGGGACTACAACCGGCTTTGGGTCAAGACCGAGGGAGACCTAAATCTGCGGCGCGGGAACGGGGTGCAAGGGGACCTTCAGTTGCTCTACGGGCGGCTGATCGCGCCCTTTTGGGACCTGCAGACGGGCGTGCGATTCAACGGCATTACGGGTCCGCAGGGCGGCCCCCATTCGCGCGGATACTTCGTCCTCGGACTGCAAGGGATGGCCCCCGGACGCTTTTCTCTCGAGCCGGCGCTCTACGTCAGCAACCGCGGCGAGGTCTCGGCGGAGTTAACGGCCAGCGCGGATCTCTACCTCACGCAACGCTGGGTCATGCAACCGCGCCTGGAGGTGCAGGCGTCCGTGCAAGGCGACCGGCAATTTCAAACCGGGCCGGGACTGAATCAGACCGATTTGGGCGTCCGTTTCCGCTACGAGATTCGGCGGGAGTTTGCCCCCTACATCGGCGTGACCTGGCAACGAAAGTACGGACGCACCGCCGCGATTTCCCGGGCGGACGGAGAACCGGCGGACGCCGTCGCTTTCGTCTTGGGCCTGCAAGTTTGGTTCTAGCACCGCCTTTCCACCACCAACGCAACAGATCATGAAATTCTCAGACCTCCCCTTCGCCCCCGCCTCTTTGCGGGCTTCCGTGATTGCGAAGCCCGGCAACCGCATCCCCTGCGTGGCCTTCGCCACGGCGCTTTGCGTTCTCCTTCCCCTCCCCGCGAAGGTGCTGGGAGCGGCGCTGCCTGACGCGGGTTTCGATAAAAAGCTGACGGCGAGATTTTCCGCACTGCACGACCAGGCTGTAAAATTCCAGGCGACCCTTGCGCAGAACAAGCCGGCCACGCCCGCGGCCACGCCGGCGGATGCGATGCCGAACATGCCAAGAGCGCCCGCCGCACCCGCGGCCGGAGCGGCGGTAGCAGCACCCTCCCCGGCGCCCGCGGCTGGCGGAGCAATGCCAATGCCCATGCCGGCAGCGTCCCCAGCACCCGCTCCCGGCGGAGCGATGCCGATGCCGATGCCGATGCCAGCTCCCGGCGCGCCGATGGCTGGCATGATGGGCATGATGGGCATGATGAACCGCATGATGAGCATGATGGAGAAAGAGATGGCCATGCCTGATCCCGCCGCGATGCCAGCGGGCGGGATGAAGATGGGAATGGGCATGGGGATGAACATGATGGCGATGGATAAAATGGGCATGATGGACATGATGGGGATGAAGGACGCCGCCCCGATGCGGGGAATGGAGAAGTCCGCCCTGCCGGGGTTTCCCGGCGCTTCTCACCTTTATCACCTCGGAGCGACCGAGCTCTTTCTCGATCATTCGACGCACATCACGCTCACGACCGAGCAGATGGCGGCGCTCAACAAGATCAAGGAGCAGTCTCTGCTGGCGAAGGCCAGCGTGACCCGACAGGTGGAGCAAGCAGAGCAGGATCTTTGGACCCTCACGGCGTCAGACAAACCCGACCTGGCGAAGATCGAGGCAAAGGTGCGCGAAATCGAGAAGCTGAACGGGGATTCCCGGATCGCGTTTATCAAAGCGGTGGGTGGCGCGGCCGCGCTGCTGACCGACGCCCAGCGCAAAACGCTGACGGGTTTCGCGCCTCCCGCTCCGGCGAACTCAGCTGGCCCGGCCGCTCCCCGCCACGCCTGCGCCGATGAAGGACATGTGACCTAGACCGGACCGCAAACTTCAATCGAGCCAGCTGATTCAAGGCTCGCCCGCCTTCGCCAAGCCCCGTTTCCAAAACCAACCAAACCAAACAACTAAAACCATGAAAACACTCACCCGCATTCTCACCGTAGCAATTCTTAGCTTCTCACTCGTGAGCGCTGGCTTCACCGCCGAAGACAAAGAAATGCTGAAGGATCACATCATGAAGAAGGACGGAAAAGTGATGGTGGTGAAAGACGGCAAGTCTACCGCTGCGACGGAAGTGATAACGATGACAGACGGCACGAAGGTAATGCCGGACGGCGCCGTGACAATGAAGGATGGAATGAAGTCCATGCTAAAGGACGGCGAGATGATGACCATGGACGGAAAGATGATGACGGGCGACATGAAGATGGGTCACTAGAAAACGTGGTATCTGCTCGCCGATCGCATTGGATGCAGCCCAACCGGGCTCGGCTCGATGAACCGCTGCTAAAAATTTGAGAATGACCGCCGCCAACCGACTCCCTTGTGGCCTGCTCACAGCGTGGTTTGCGCTCGCCGTCTGCGCGCTCCCCACCGGTGCACAGGCCCAATCGCCGGATGAACACGCGAGACATCACCCCGCCGCGGCCCCGGCGCCTGCCGGTGGCATGCCTGCTGGTGCGCCCGCGCCTGCCGGTGGCATGGGCGCCGGTGGCATGCCCGCCGGTGGCGGGATGATGGAACAGATGGGGGAAATGATGAAAGGAATGGGCAAGCCGCCCCCGAAGGAGATTTATCCTTCGCTGATGGCCTTGCCGGAACTCACGCCGGAAAAGCGGGCGGAAGTCGAACAGCAGTCCTCCCTCCGGATGCAAGCGGGCGCTTCGCTCCTGGAGCAAGCGCTCGTCACGCTCGACGCCGGGGCGCAGTCCGGCGATTACGCCTCGATGCACGAGGCGACCACTCGCTTGCGCGAAGGCATCGCGCAACTCGAGAGCGGCATCGCTGCGCGCCGCGCCCTCGCCGAGGGGCGCGCGCCGCGTGAAGTCGCGCTCGCCTGGTTCAAACGCGAAATGAGCCTTGTGTCTCCCCTCTTGGCCGAAGACCAAAATAGCGACCGCGGGGTCTCGTTTTTACACCTCTTTACGATGGCGCTGCTCGTCGCCTTCGCGTTCGCGATGCTCGCTCTTTACTTCTTCAAAATGCGCCGTGCCGCCGCGCTCTTTGGGCGGATCGAGCCAGACAAAAAATCCCCTCCACCTGGATCATCCCCGCCGCTTGATGGTGGAGGCGGATCGCCGGGAGGAAAGTCTGCGCCGGATGGGAAAACTCCACCGACAGCAAAGCCTGGAGCCGACAAAGCAGCACCTCCCGCAGACAACAAGGCAACGGCATCCGCGCCGACTGAAAAACCGGCATCGCCTCCGTCTCCGGACAAGTCACCAAAGCCTTCAGAGCCGCCAGCCGAAAAGCCAACCGCGCCGCCGAAAGAAGAGACTCCTCCAGAAGGAGCAGCACCGCCACCGCCAGCCAAGCCCGGAGCCGATGCGGCCAAGGACGACAAAGCACCATCGCCCGCAGTAGGCGAAAAACCGGCACCGGCAACGGCTCCACCCCCGAATGCATCATGAGCGTAACCAAAGCAGCGCCTCTGACGGCGAAGTGGGTGGGCCAGCTCCGCGTCGAGAGAATCACCGATGAAACACCAGGGGTCAGAACTTTCCGCTTCCGCGCGCCCGACGGCGGGCCACTGCCATTCATCTATACGCCCGGTCAGTTCCTCAATGTCGAGTTTGGGATCGGCGGCGCGCGAATGTATCGCTCGTATTCCATCTCGTCGTCGCCGCACCAGCGTGACTACGTTGAGTTGACGGTGAAGCGCGAGCCGCGCGGTGCGGTGTCCCGGCACATCGTCGATCTCCTCAAGGTGGGTGATGAAATCGCAGCAGGCGGTCCGGTCGGCAAGTTCACTTTCACCGGCACCGAGGCAGACAGCGTGGTCCTCCTCTCGGCTGGCGTCGGCATCACGCCGATGATGAGCACCGCACGCTATCTCACCGAGCAGTCCTGGCCGGGCGACATCTATTTCATCTATTCCTGTCACACTGAGGCAGACTTTATCTTTCAAAAAGCCATCGCCGAACTGGAGCCGCGCAACCCGAAACTGCACGTCGTGATTACGATTTCGCAGCCGGGGCCAGACTGGAAGGGGCCGCGTGGACGCATCACCAAGGAGCTGCTCACCGAGGCCGTGCCCGATCTTGCTTCGCGGCGAGTTCACGTCTGCGGACCAGTGACGATGATGGACGCGGCCAAGGCGCTGCTCCTCGAACTGGGCGTCACCGCTGAGAACTTGAAGAGCGAGCAGTTCGGCGCCGTGAAGCCCGCTCCGGCCGCTCCTGGAACGACGGCGAAACCGAAGGCGGCTGCGACCGGCCCGCTGGTCACGTTTTCGACAAACAACAAGTCGGCCAAGATCCGTGAAGATCTCCAAACTGGAGACAGCCCGCCGAAGCAATCCATCCTGGAGCTCTCGGAAGAACTTGGCATCGGCATCGACTTCTCCTGCCGCGTGGGCACCTGCGGAGTCTGCAAAGTGAAGATGACTTCCGGCGAAGTGGATCAGGAGGTGCAGGATGCGCTCGACGACGACGACAAGAAAAACGGAATCATCCTGGCCTGCCAGGCGAAGCCAAAGACGGAAGTCACGGTGGAGGCCTAGCCATGAAAAACCGCGAACGCTTCATAGTCAGCAGCATCTTGGCCGTGCTCGTGTTTGGCTGGCTGGGCTTCCTCCTGCACGTCTCGCCGGACTTCGCGGGCAGCGGTCTCGGCGCGGTGTTTGGCATTTCCGGGGCCGTGCTGATGCTCGTCCCGCTCGCTTACGTCTTCGTGAAACGCATCCCCTTTTTCAAGACCCGCCTCACCAAGTATGTCCCGTTGCAAACGTGGCTTTCGATCCACATCTACACCGGCATCGTCGGCGCGCTGCTCTCGCTCATTCACACGGGACATAAGTATGTCAGCCCGCTCGGCATCGCGCTCACCGCGGCGATGCTGCTCGTCGTCGTGACTGGCTATGTCCTGCGCTATCTGACGCCCTTCGTGAGCCTCGACATGAAGGACAAACTGCTCCTCTTGCAGACCGCGCGCGGCGATCTCGACAGCGCTTGGGGCGTGTTGGAAAAATCCGCCGCAGCGCGGAAGGGGCTTCCCAAAGCACCACTCCTCACTGCCGGCCTTGCTTCATTAGGGTTGTCGTTTGCTTCCGATAGCCCGGCCGGACAAGTCACCACATTCGCCGAAAGTGTGGCGGATCTTGAGTATTCGATTCGGACAGACGAGCTGCTGAAGCGCTGGTTTTCTCGCACCCTCATAGCCCACATCATTCTCTCCGTGGGACTGTATGTGCTGCTCGCCGCGCATATCACCGCCGGCATCTACTTCGGACTGAGGTGGCTCACATGACCAAGCTCGTCCTCTCAATTCTGCTCGTCGTTGTTGCGGTGGCAGCGGCGACACTCGGCTTGCTCCACTATCCGCGGGCCCAAGCTTGGGCGGAGAGGGCAGTGAGTCCGGGCGAATTGTCGATTCCCCATGCGTTCCTGGAAAGGAACTGCGCCGCTTGCCACACGCCGCTCAAGGGTGTCGAGGCGAAGAACTGCATCGTCTGCCATGCCGACAACCAGGCGATCCTGCAGCGCCAGCCGAGCGCCTTTCACGCTGATGTCGCCCAGTGCGCTGCGTGCCATCTCGAGCACCAAGGTCGGATCCCCCGCACCACCGTCATGGATCACGTCGCGCTGGCGCGCATCGGGCTGAAGCAGCTCGAAAGCGAGTCTCCCCAAGCCGCGCAAGAGTTGGCGCCTATCAAACGCTGGCTCAGGAAAGAAAGCGGCGCGCCGCTTATCCAAAACAGCGGAGTGACCGTTTCCACCGCTACGGTTCTCCGCCGCGAGGAAGCGCTCTTGGAATGCGCGACCTGCCACAAAACAAAGGACCGTCACATGGGGCTCCTCGGTACCAACTGCGCGCAATGTCACGGTACGACGAAGTGGACGATCCCGAAGTTTCGACATCCGTCACCCGTCTCCCAATCCTGCGCGCAATGCCACCAAGCCCCGCCGAGCCACTACATGATGCACTTCCAAATGATCGATCAAAAGATTTGCGGTCAGCCGAATGCGAAGGTGAACCAGTGCTTCCTCTGCCATCAAACGACCGCGTGGAACGACATCCGCGGGGTCGGCTTTTACAAGCATCACTAACGTCATGTCGATGAACCAAATGGCCATCGCTTTTGGCGCGCTCGGAACCGACCCACCATGAGCAGCGAGCAACCAATCGTCGATGCCGAGCTGGAAAAACTTCAGCGCGAAACCTTCGACTACTTTTTGCACGAGACGAATCCAGTCAACGGGCTGGTGATCGATAAGACCGAGCCGAACTGGCCCTCCAGTATCGCCGCCACCGGTCTCGCGCTCGCTGCTTACCCGGTGGGCGTCGAGCGAGGATTCATGCCGCGCACAGCCGCAGTAGAACGAACGCTGAACACGCTGCGGTTTTTCTGGAACAGTCCGCAAGGCCCGGAACCCGACGCCACCGGCTACCGGGGCTTCTATTATCATTTTCTTGACATGCAGAGCGGCCGACGCCACCGGCAATGCGAACTGTCCACGATCGACAGTGCGTTTCTGCTGGCCGGTGCGTTGACGGCGGGGATCTATTTCAACGCTCAGACCGCAGGCGAGCGTGAAATCCGCGCTCTCGCCGACGCACTCTATCGACGCGCCGATTGGATCTGGGCACAGAACGGAGGCGCGACCGTTACGCACGGCTGGAAGCCGGAGAGCGGGTTTCTCGACTACCGTTGGGAGGGTTACGACGAGGCGCTGCTCCTGTACACGCTCGGACTGGGCTCGCCGACTCATCCGCTACCCGAGAGTAGCTACGCGGCGTGGACTTCCACCTACCGTTGGGAACAATGTTACGGACAGGAATATCTTTACGCAGGGCCCCTGTTCACCCACCAGCTCTCGCATGTCTGGATCGATTTTCGCGGCATTCAGGACGCCTTTATGCGCGCCAAGGGCATCGACTATTTCGAAAACAGCCGCCGTGCCACCTACGTGCAACAACAGTACGCAATCGCAAACCCGCTCAAATTTGCGGGCTACGCCTCATGCTGCTGGGGAATCACCGCAAGCGAGGGACCCGGTCCAGCCAACATCAAAGTAGATGGCGTCGAGCGGCGGTTTTTCGATTACGTAGGCCGCGGCGTGCCCTACGGGCCCGACGACGGCACTCTCGCGCCGTGGGCGATGGTGGCATCGCTCCCGTTCGCGCCGGAGATCGTGCTGTTCGCCCTTCACCATTGTATTCATCAGGCCAAGTTGACCCAGTTCAATTCCTACGGATTCAAAGCGTCTTTTAACCCGACCCACCCCGGTGCGCCCGGAAATCCCTATGGCTGGTGGGTGTCGCCGTGGCATTTCGGGCTTAATCAAGGGCCGATTGTGCTGATGATCGAAAACTATCGCACGGGCCTACTGTGGCGGTGGATGCGAAGCTGTCCATACATCGTTCAGGGCTTGAAGCGAGCGGGATTTAGCGGGGGTTGGCTATGAAGGTGCGGACACCGGTTTGAAACTAATCTGCCAATTAGGACGCATTTATGACTAAAGACCCCATTGCGGAAGGAATCACCATGCAAATGCGGGCTAAGACGCCCGGCCCGACGATTCACACGCAAGCCGTGACGCTCGATTTTGGTTATTCACAGTTTGGGGCGGTCGCGCCGACCACGGGCTATGAGAAACTTCTTTACGATTGCATGGTGGGCGATTCGACGCTCTTCCATCGCACGGACATGATGGAAGCGGCGTGGAAAGTTGCCGACCCAATTCTGAACGTGGGGGAAGATAATCCGCCTGAAGGCCTTCCCAATTACGTACCTGGAACATGGGGACCGCCAGAAACGGGGCAACTCTTACAGCGTGACAGCCATCAGTAGTGGACAACCTAGAACAACCAACTATGGACTCTCCCGCAACCTCAATCGAAGGCACCATCATCGTGCTAGTGCAGTGGCTGAAACTCAGCATCGAAACCGTCGGGGTCGCGCTTGTGGCGATTGGGGTTGGCGCGGCAGTGCGGCAACTCGTCGGCACGCTGGCGGCACGCCGGCCCGCGGAATTTACGGATATTCGCTTGACCCTGGCCCGTTACCTTGCCCTGGCGCTGGAGTTTGAGCTGGGCGCAGACATTCTGGGCACGGCCATTTCGCCGAGTTGGGATCAGATCGGCAAGCTGGGAGCGGTGGCCGTGATTCGCACAGGACTAAATTTTTTCCTCTCGATGGAAATGAAGCAGGAAAAGACCGTGAACGAGAACTTGCCCTTCCGGGCCGTTGACCGGCTTCCCCGCCCGGTCCGAAACGAGTCAGCAGCATCGGAGATTCCAAAAATCCCTTGAACCTTTAAACATCACTCAAGAATCCGCGCTGCCTCATGAAACCGCAATTTGAACCTACGGAGACGCCCGCCAAACGCGATCCGGGGATGCAGCTCCTCCTGATTCTCTGAATGCTTTTGCCGGTCTTAATTCGCTTCCTGCTGCCCGGCGGCGGATTCATGCCTCACCGGCGGGCGTTGGGCTACGCGGCTTTCGCCATTCTCGCGCTCATTCATGCGCCAAGGCGGCGGATGCTGCGGCGGGATGGAGGCGTCCGTGCGAAGCCGCGGCAAAGTTCAGCCCGAAAAAAAGGAACCCTCGCTGAATAAGCGGCTATTCGGTTAGTTTTGTAGCTGGGATTCAGGCTGGGGCGGTGGCGGGAGTTCGGAGATCGAGGCGGCCGAGGTGGAAAAGGATGCGGTCACGGAAGTGATCGAAGCGGCGGAACCCGCGGGCATTTTTCTTGATGGTTTCGATCACGGCATTGAAGCCCTCACAGACGGCCGTTGTAATGCGGTGGGTGAAGAAAGCGAGAATGCCCTCTTCGTGCTCGCGCAGCGTGCGCACGAGTTTGCGCAGCGGCTCCAGGCGGCTGAGCAAGGCCGAACGACACCAGCGTTTAAAGAAGCGTTGGGCCAGCTCGCGGGTGGGCTGCAAGAAAAGCTCCCCGAACATCTGTTTGCGCTGCCAAGCTCGCGCCACCACGGCGAACTGGCGGCTGAGCAGACGGAAGGCTTCCTTGCCTTCGTCGGTAAACTTCACGTCCATGGTCTCCTGCTTATAGCCCCACCACCAGCGGGTGCCCACCAAGCCAGTCTCGCCCTCGGCCAACGCCTGCTTGTTCTCGGA